>NZ_VLNR01000036.1 GCF_007489275.1 Aquimarina algiphila | reverse complement strand
ATTACCTGGGAACTGAAATAGATATTGTATTTACACAAAAACTATTAGCTTTTGCAACACTTAAAATAGGATACTCTCATATGTTTGCCTCTGATTCTATGGAAATACTTAAAGGAGTACCTGAACCTGCAGATAATCAATTTTGGGGATGGGCCATGCTAGTCGTAAAACCTAACTTCTTAAAATGGAGTCCAAAACCTGAGGTTCCCTCAGAATAAAAAAAATTAGTTCACAATAAGTTAGCTATAAAACACTATACTATAGACAAAAACCTGCAAAATCAATTTTGCAGGTTTTTGTCTATATTTTTTAGAGATTCATAATTTACCATATTCATAATTACGTAATTCTTATTACATTAATAAGTATTAATACTTAATTTTGACTTATAAATACGTAATTTATGAAAAATGTAGTAGTGATCGGTAATGGAATGGTAGGTTATAAGTTCTGTGAAAAGTTTGTAGCCTCAGAAAAATTTAGCGAATATAAACTTACTGTTTTTGGAGAAGAGCCAAGAAGAGCATATGATAGAGTCCATTTAAGCGAATATTATTCAGGAAAGACAGCAGAAGATTTAAGTATGTCTTCGCCAGGCTGGTATGAAGAGAACAACATCGATCTTCATATCTCAGAAATGATTACAGAAATTAATAGAGAAGAAAAAACAATTGCAAATCATAGAGGAATCAAATATTCATATGATTATTTAATTCTGGCAACAGGATCTTCGGCATTTGTACCTCCTATCCCAGGTGTCGAAAAAGAAGGAGTTTTTGTATATCGTACTATTGAGGATTTAGAAGCAACAGAAGCTTTTGCAAAAAAATTAAAAGCTGCTGGCAAAACAGAAGCTGCGGTTCTTGGTGGAGGGCTTTTGGGTTTAGAAGCTGCAAATGCAGTCAAAAATTTAGGGTTAAATGCTCATGTGGTAGAATTTGCCCCACGTTTAATGCCCAGACAGTTAGACAAAGGAGCAAGTGATATGCTTCAATCAAAAATTGAGAGCCTAGGCTTAAAAGTACACTTATCAAAACAAACACAATATATTCAAGGGGATAAAACAATTGAAGGTTTACAATATGTAGATGATACAGAATTAAAAGTAGATATGCTTGTAGTTTCTGCTGGTATTCGTCCTCGGGATGAAGTTGCTCGTGAGTGTGGTTTAGAGGTAGGTACTCGTGGTGGTATTCTGGTAAACAATCAAATGCAAACTACAGATCCAAACATCTACGCAATAGGAGAATGTGCCTTACTCAACAATATGATTTATGGCTTGGTAGCTCCTGGTTATGATATGGCAGAAGTTGTTGTAGATCAAATCATAGGCGGAGAAAAAGAAATGCCTTCATATATCGATATGTCTACTCAATTAAAACTTATTGGTACAGAAGTAGCTAGCTTTGGTGATGCATTAAATGAAGCTAAAGAAGAGATTGATGAAATTACGTATGTAAATAAACGTAACGGAGTTTATAAAAAAATAAATGTCACTAAAGATGGAAAAAAATTATTAGGTGGTATTCTCGTAGGTGATTCTTCAGATTATAACGCCTTATTTCAGATTTATAATACGGCGATGAAGCTTCCTGAAGGGCCAGAGGATCTAATTTTAGGAAGTCGTGGCGGAGATGGTGGTTCTTTATTAGGGGATGTTATGGATTTACCTGATGATGCACAAATTTGTTCTTGTGAAAGTGTTACTAAAGGTCAAATATGCGGTGCCATACAAAATGGAGAAGCTAAAGACTTAGCTGATGTTGTTAGTTGTACTAAAGCCGGAACAGGTTGTGGCGGATGCAAACCTATGGTAAAAGATCTAACCGATGCCACGCTAAAATCCTTAGGGATCGAAGTAAAAGATCATATTTGTGAGCATTTTGATTACAACAGGCAAGAATTATACGATATTATTCAAATAAAAGGATACACAACCTTTGACGAAGTTTTAGATCACATCGGAAACGGAGGGCATGGTTGTGAGCTGTGCAAACCTCTTATCGCCTCATTAATGGCTACTATTCATGCAGATACTGCCAATAAAGAATATACTATTCAGGATTCTAATGATCGTTTTTTAGCGAATATCCAACGTAACGGAACCTATTCTGTAGTGCCACGTATAGCAGGAGGTGAACTAACCGCACAACAATTAATTGATTTAGGCGAAATAGGAAAGCGCTATGATCTATATACCAAAATTACTGGAGGACAACGTATTGACTTTTTTGGCGCAACGCTAAATCAATTACCAAAAATATGGAAAGATTTAATCGATAAAGGTTTTGAAAGTGGGCATGCTTACGGGAAATCATTACGTACTGTAAAAAGTTGTGTAGGTTCTACATGGTGTCGTTATGGAATGGATGAAAGTGTAAGTTTTGCAATCGAATTAGAAAACCGTTATCGCGGAATGCGCTCACCGCACAAAATTAAAGGTGGAGTTTCGGGTTGTATTCGTGAATGTGCAGAGGCACGTGGAAAAGATTTTGGGGTCATTGCTGTAGAAGGTGGTTGGAATTTATATGTTGGTGGAAATGGAGGAGCAACCCCTAGACATGCAGAATTACTTGCAGAACAAATTGACAATGAAACTGTAATTAAATACATAGATCGCTTCTTAATGTTTTATATGCGAACTGCAAAACCTTTACAACGAACAGCTGCCTGGCTGGATAGATTAGAAGGTGGTATTGAACATTTAAAAGAAGTAGTGATCAACGACAAATTAGGTATTGCTGAAGATCTAGACCGAGAAATGAAAACACTGGTAAATAAATTTGAATGCGAGTGGAAACAAGCTATTGAAGATCCAGAAATGATGAAACGCTTTAGTCACTTTTTAAATAGTGATGATGACGATGATAATTTGGTATTTGTTCCGTTACGTGAACAAAAAATGCCACAACACTGGAAATAAAAAAATAGAATGGGGTTTCCGTTTTTACGGAAATAACTTAAACAAAACCTTATTATGGAAGAAATTTTAGAAATATATAAATCTACTTCATTAGAAAATGTAACCATATGGTTCGAAGCAGCCAAAGTAAGTGATTTCCCAAAAAATGGAGGAGCCTGTATCAAATACAAAGAAAAGCAAATTGCTGTTTTTAACTTTGAAAGAAAAAATACCTGGTACGCTTGTCAAAATGTTTGTCCGCATAAAATGGAAATGGTACTAAGCCGTGGTATGATTGGTGATCAGAATGGAATACCAAAAGTTGCGTGTCCAATGCATAAAAAAACATTCTCTCTGGAAAACGGAGAGAATTTAAATGGTGATCTTGCTCCTATAGCCACTTACCCGGTAAAAATAGAAGGTAACAAAGTTTATATTGGTTTTTCGGAGTGAGAAAAAGTAGTATTTATAATTCTTTTGTTTAAAATTATAATTTCATAGAAAAAGGTAGCAACCTAAGGTTACTACCTTTATTAAAAAATTAATCTAATAATTCATAAGTATTATTTAAATTATAAATAATTCCTTTTCTAGTGCACTTAAGCCAAAAAATCCTTAACCGCATGAATAAGATGCTGTGCAAGTAGTCCAATGACCGCCACCTCCACAATCTTTACCTCTTGTAGGATAATTTCCACCTCCTACTATTTTTCTTTGGTTAGAGTTACTAAGACTACTAATTTTTTGCTTACCTAAAGACAGTTTTAAATTTTTCTTTTTTTTCATGTAATTTAGTTTTAAAAGTTATCTTAAATTTATTTAAAAAATCTAACATATCTTTTCAATTAACAAAAGTTTATTACCCTCATTAACATTACGTTAAACACTGGAAGAATATCATAAATAGTTCCTTAAATTTAATGACTGAAACCTAAAAAATACAATGAAAATACTCCACAGTTTTTGGTCAAAACCCTATTTTTTTAATAAGAACTACAAAAATATTGGAGGTTGGCGACAAAATCGTTTTTTCTATATGAGTTGGGCATTAAGTTGTTTAACTCTAAATAAAATCTACGGTAATATCTCTTTAGTAACAGATCGACAAGGCTATGACATATTAATTAAGAATTTAGACTTACCATATTCGAATATTACTATTGAGCTAGACAATTTAAATAAATATCCTGCTAATCTTTGGGCTTTAGGAAAGATTGCGGCTTATTCTTTACAAAGAGATGCTTTTATTCATGTTGATGGTGATGTCTATATATGGGATCGTTTTGGCTCAAGAATCGAGAACGCAACATTAATTGCTCAAAGTAAAGATATTGATGAAGGTCACTATGAATATGCTATTAAAGAAATTCACAAAAACAATTATATTTTACCAAAATTAATTACCAATAGATTATCATCAGAAAGTAAAATAGTTGCAGCTAATGCTGGTATTTTTGGAGGAAATGACTTAGACTTTTTTGACGAATATTGTGAACATGCTTTTAAGCTTATAGAGGCTAATCAGAAAATTAAAAATTCTGATTTAAATGGCACATCTTATGCATTAATTTATGAGCAATATTTATTTAGTTGTATGGCACACAAAAAAGGGATCAAGATTGAATATCTAGTTTCAGATACTCCTAATCACACCAATTATGTAAAAGACATATCCAACTTTAGTAACAAATACGAATCCTCGTTAAAATATGTTCATTTATTATCAACCAAAAAACGATATATGGATTCGTGTTATGAATTACAAAACCAACTAGAATTAGAGTTTCCAGAGTATATGGATAAAATAGAAAGAATATGTCACAAGATTTAATAGGTAAATTAAAAATATATTACTCCAGAAGTATTGCTTTATCAAAAACATTAGGAATATTCATTCCTGATTTATTAGATTTTCATGACGGTGAAATCAAAGATGAAAATAATCCCATAAAAGGGTATTACAAAAGCAAGATTACTTCTCTAAAGAAAAATGATCCCAAACACAATATGCTAAAAGAACTTCTTTCTATCGAATTCGAAAAAGCACAACTTTATACACCTTCTAATTTAGATAAGATTAAAGAAAATGATGTAAAACTAAATATACAAAGAGAAGAAATTTTATCAATCTCTTATGATGAATTGTGTAATAAGAAAATCGTACAAAACCCTTTTGTAAATACTTATGAATCTTCATGGGAGTTTATAAATAATGCCACTGAAAAAAAGTTCTCTACAATAGAAATGAAAGGAGATTATTATTTTGTTTTTCAGTTAACAGGAATGTTTGACAGGGAAACACAGACATCAATTTTGGAATTTCCACTTCACAAACTAGAGTACTATTTTCTTCAACTTTCTGAAACCCCAGTAGTATTAATAGAAGTAATTAATGAATTTAAAAAAGTGTTTGATATTAATGACTTAAAAGAAGAAAATACATTAAACAATGAAATAAAAACAATGATAAGAAAATTACTTTTCAGAAAGTTCTTGATTTTTTACAAAGAGGAAGAGTATTCTATTCTTAAAAATCTATCTTTACAACGAAGACATTCCTTCTCTTCCTAATTAATAGTTAAGCGTACCTTAAAAGCATGATCATTAGTGGTATAAGTCTTAGTAATAATTGAGATAATACACCTTACATATCTTATAAAAAAGTTATGGATTGAGCTATATATAATGGGAATTCAAAGTAAGAGTCTCATTTGAATTCTGGTTTAAAAAGCACTAACTTTGTAGGTATATCAATACAATACTTTTTATGTCAAGCAATTTATTAGTTGAGGCTTATGCTTTATTTGATCAGGCAAACGCAAAAGATCCAAATCAGCATACTATAAATGGAAAACTTGTTCCTAAAGAATTAATTTATGGCCAAAGAATGTCTCAAACTATTGAAAAATTCGAACCCAATGCTTCTGAGGCATTAAAATTAGCTGCAAGATCTCAACACATCTGTAGGTGGGAAATTCCTCGTAAAGACTATCCTATGGATCGTATTGGATACCTAAAATGGAGAGAAGACTTAAAAAAATTTCATGCCGCAAAAGCTTCTGAGATATTAGAAAAAGTTGGATATGACTCAGAAATTATTGACAGAGTATCTTTTTTACTGCAAAAAAAGAAACTAAAAAAAGATGAGGATACACAAACATTAGAAGATGTAATTTGTCTTGTTTTTCTAAATTTCTACTATGAAGACTTCTTAAACAAACATACTCCTGAGAAAGTGATTGATATTTTACAAAAAACATGGCGTAAAATGTCTGAAAAAGGTCATAAAGCAGCATTACAACTGTCATATTCAGAAAAAGCATTAGATTTGGTTAAAAAGGCATTAGCATAATTATAATTGAACAAACAAGAATCATTAGATCATCAAACTTTTGGACGCCTAAGCAAAATATATAGTATTGCATTAGGTGCTATAGCGCTATTTTCTATTGGAAGTCAATTTTTTATACAGAAATACTTAAACTCTCAGATTGATGATTCACGAATCATTAATATATCAGGTAGACAAAGAATGCTAAGTCAAAAAATATCAAAGGATATTCTTGTGCTGTGCCATCTAGAAGATGAAGAATCAAAAATACAATACGCTAGTGATTTAGAATCTACCCTTGATCTCTGGAAAGAATCTCATGAAGTACTTCTTCAATATAACGAATCTGTACAGAAAAAAAATCGTGATAGTAGTGAAATAAGAAAAATGTTTTCTGTTCTGGAACCCTATTTTCAAAACATTCTACAAAGTAGCACCGAAGTCCTTAATCTTGTGAAAAACGATTCTATTGATGCTATAGCTTTAAAAACAAATCTTGATACTGTACTTCTCAATGAACCTTTGTTTTTAGAACAAATGAATGCAGTTGTTTTTCAATATGATAAAGATGCAAAACAAAAAGTCTCAAGCTTAAAAAGAATTGAATATTTACTTTTTTGTATTATAATTTTAATTCTGGTTTCTGAATTCTTTTTATTATTTAGACCAGCGGCAATACGTATTAAAAAGACAATTTCAAACCTATTAATTTCTCAGGAAAAAGCTGAAAGCATGGCTTCGAGAACAGAAGTATTGAGAAAAATACAAGAAGAAAACGTACAGGAATTACTTACACTTACTAAAGCAATCAATCAAACTCTTTTGTATGCCAGAGTGGATAAAGCAGGCTTAGTTATCGATTTAGGTGAGCGCTTTGGAAAACTGCTTCAAGTTGACCAAGATAACAAGCAAAAAAGCCTTGCTGACCTTATGAGACTTAATGAAGTTCAAAAAAGTAGATTACTTGAGCTTATTTCACAAAATAAAGGAGGTGTTTTTAACGAAGAATTTGAACTACAAATCGTTGCTAACCAAAAAATCTGGTTGGACGTATCTATATACACTGTATTTAAAGAATCAGGAAAATCTGAACGACTTGTATTATGTTCTGATATTTCTAAGCGAAAAGAAGCTCAAAATGAAGTTGAACGACTAAATGCTAAACAATACAAAGAAAAAGAAGAATTACAAAAATCTAACGCCAGTCAAATAGTAGAAGCCCAAGAAGAAGAACGAAAACGCATCGCAAAAGAGATTCATGACAGTATTGGTCAAATGCTAACCGCTCTTAAATTTAATATAGAATCTATAAATCTAAAGAATATTGAAAAGGCAGGGCAAAAAATTGAAGGTTTAAAGAAAGTTTCTAAAGATTTAATTCAAGGAATTAGAATGGCAACTTTTAATCTTACTCCACCAGAATTAAAAGACTACGGAATACCTATCGCTCTGCAGAAAATGGCTAGGGAGCTTTCTAAATTGACAGGAAAGAACATCATTTTTGAAAACAAATCAAATTTTGAACAAAGGTTTGACACTTTAGTCGAAACCAACTTGTATAGGGTCACTCAGGAAGCCGTTAACAATGCTATTAAATATGCCAATTCTGATTATGTTATGATTTCAGTAAATCATTCTAATTCGATACTTAGCATCATTATTGATGATAATGGTGATGGATTTGACATTGATAGTATTCCTTCTAAACCTAAAAACAACGCCGAAGGTGGCATGGGTTTATTCTTTATGAAAGAACGTATGAATTATATTGATGGCAGAATATTTATTAACTCTATCCCAGGTGAGGGAAGTCGAATTACTTTAAATTACTCTATTTAGCGATAAGATTTCTTTACACTTTATCTTTCTTACCTTTTATAATTTCATTACGGTAATAATCAATAATGCCATCTATAGGTCTTCTCACTATATTTCCAACAGTAAGGTTATATGGCCATACTGCAGCTCTAATAATATCCTCACTAAAATGTGCTATTGAGCCAATAAAATGAATAGGTACATTTTGCGCTTCAGAAAAACACAATACTCTATTCTCTACAAACTCCTGAATACCTTCAGTTACAATTTTATAAAAATATCCATTACGTTCGCTGGTAAAGATAAATTCAGCAAAAGAAGCTAAATACGTATTGGGATTATCTTTTTTGTACAAATTTTCTTTGATCGTATCTGAAGAAAGGTCAAAACGTTTTTCAAATTCTGATGCTACTTCAGGAGGCATTCTTTTGTAATAGTAATCACGTATTAAACGTTTCCCAAAATAATTACCACTTGCTTCATCCATAAGAATATACCCTAAAGAATCCACAGTCATATGAATATCATCACCATCATAGTAGCAACTATTAGATCCTGTACCCAAAATACAAACAATACCAGGTTCTGTTGTAGCAGCATAAACTGCAGCTACCATATCCTCTTGTACATCAACCTCTGCATTTTCGAAATAATCTTCAAAAATTTTCTTTAGCATTGCAGCCGGTTTTGGTGTACCACACCCTGCTCCATAAAACTTGACGATATCTATTTTTTCTCTATAAGAAGAAAGTTCTTCGTTGGCTCTTATTCTTTCTTCTAGTAAAGATTTTCCAAATACAGCAGGATTTAACCCCTCTGTTCGGGTTTTAAAAACGATTTCTCCAGAGTTATCTAGAAGAATCCAATCGCATTTAGTAGAACCACCGTCAGCTAATAAAATCATTTGAAAATTTATTTGTTGTTTACAAAAGGGAAAAAAGCCCCGAAAAAAGCCTCGGGGCCAAAATTATATAGTCTTCTTATAGGTTACCTACGTACTCTGATAAATCAACTAACTTAGAGGAATACCCATATTCATTATCATACCAAGAAACTAGTTTAAAGAAATTATCGTTTAATGCAATACTAGCTCCTGCATCAAAAGTAGATGTATGTGCTTCTCCAACAAAATCCTGGGATACTACATCTTCATCAGTATATGCTAAAACTCCTTTAAGTTCATTTTCAGAAGCATTTTTAAGCACAGCTTTTACGTCATCATAAGATACTGATTTTTTAGTTCTTACCGTAAGATCTACTACTGAAACATCTGCCGTTGGGACTCTAAATGCCATACCTGTAAGTTTCCCATTTAGTTCAGGGATTACCTTACCTACAGCCTTTGCTGCTCCTGTTGATGATGGTATGATATTATTCAATGCAGAACGACCTCCTCTAAAATCTTTTTTAGATGGAGCATCCACAACAGCTTGTGTTGCAGTAGCTGCATGAACAGTGGTCATTAATCCTTCTTCAATTCCAAAATTATCATCAATCACTTTAGCTAGTGGAGCTAAACAATTTGTTGTACAAGAAGCATTAGAAACAATAGTATCTGTTGCTTTTGCCTGAGTATGGTTAACTCCCATTACAAACATAGGAGCATCTGCAGACGGAGCTGAGATTACCACCTTTTTTGCTCCTGCTACTAAGTGAGCATTAGCTTTATCTAAAGTTGTGAAAATCCCTGTACAATCCATTACAACATCCACTCCAGCAGCATCCCATTTTAACTCTTCTGGGTTACGCTCTGCAGTCACACGGATTTCTTTTCCATTTACTACAAGGTTTCCATTTGCAACTTCTATTGTACCGTCAAATCTTCCATGTACGGAATCATATTCTAATAAATAAGCTAAATGTTCTACATTTAATAGATCATTGATTGCTACAATCTCTACATTATCACGTTTAGAAGCAATTCTAAATGCAATTCTTCCAATTCTTCCGAAACCGTTAATTCCAATTTTTAACGTACTCATATCTAAAATTTTAGTTGTTTTTGATTTAAATAAAATGTGGTTATAATATAAACTTTACACCGAGGTGATATCTGCAACTTTTATTAATCCGTCATGCTTATGTAATCTTGTGTCTAATGCTGTCTTAAGAGGCACAATAGTAACCACCTTATGAACAATACCAATCATTACTTCACTCTTTCCTTCTAAAAGTGCTTCTACAGCGCCTACTCCTAATTTACTTGCCAGCACTCTGTCATAACAACTTGGTGGTCCGCCTCTTTGTATATGCCCTAGTACCGATACTCGTACTTCGTAATCATCAAGGTTTTCTTCAACATACTCTCCAAGTTCAAAAATATTTTTTCCTGATTTATCTCCTTCTGCAACGACAATTATACTTGACGTTTTTCCTGTTTTCTTACTTTTTCTAAGAGAATCCAAAAGTCGTTCTACACCCATATCCTCCTCTGGGATTAATATCTCCTCTGCTCCTGCTCCAATACCTGCATTAAGTGCAATATCTCCTGCATCACGACCCATAACCTCAATAAGAAATAATCGGTTATGCGAACTTGCAGTATCTCTAATCTTATCGATTGCTTCAACCACTGTATTTAATGCAGTATCATATCCAATAGTATAATCTGTACCATTAATATCATTATCAATAGTACCAGGAATACCTACAACAGGAAAATTAAATTCTTCTGATAATTTTAGCGCGCCTGTAAAACTTCCATCTCCACCAATTACAACTAATGCATCAACATTATTCTTAATTAGGTTTTCATATGCTTTTTTTCTGCCTTCTACAGTTCTAAAATCTTTGGATCTAGCAGATTTAAGAAAGGTTCCTCCTTTATTTATAATATTACGAACAGAACGTGCATTTAGCTCTTCAATCTCATTATGTATCAGGCCTTCATATCCTTTATAAACACCAAAACAATTTATTTTATAATAACTACACGCACGGACCACAGCTCGAATGGCAGCATTCATTCCAGGAGCATCTCCCCCAGAAGTTAGCACAGCTATATTTTTAACTTTTTTTGTCATCGAGCCAAATCTATCGTTATTGGAAGTAATAACCTAATTTGCTAAAAAACTAAAACGTTTTCGGTTGATAAATTCAGTATTTACCGACAAAAAAGACATTATTTTAACACATTTTCATACTTTTCGTTAAGAATAAAACAATATATTAAATCACAAATTTTAAATATTATAATATCATAATAGATTATATAAAACATAAAAACGACCTGTCGAGACAAGTCGCTTTTATAAAATATTGCTTTTGTTTTTGATTATTTTATAATATACTCTTATTTAATAAACTGTTTAGTAATCACTTTATCATCCTCTACATATACTTTTACGATATAATTTCCCTTTGATAATTTTTCAATATTTATGGTATTCGTATTTGAAACACCTAACAACCTAGAATTTAGATCATAAATTTCGCTTTTTATAATATTTCCAGAATACTGTACTTTAATTTCTTCATTACCTGGGTTTGGGTAAATCTTTAAGTTTTGAATAGAACGTTCCTTTTCGATGTTAGGAGTTTGCACATCTCTTTCTGGGCCATTTGGTCCAGAAAATATTTGGCTTACAGTACTTGCCGGTACTGTCTGGGCACAATGCTGCATTTCGATTCCTGTCCATCTTATAACCCAATCTCTATTCTTTGCTGTACTTGCTCTTAATGGATTTGCAAAATTTAAAGATCCTACCGTTGGCAAATCAGAAGGAGCATCTGTCCATCTTAGATATACTCTAAATCCTGTAGGCGTAACATTATATAAAGACGGAGTACCTGAAATATACCAGTGAAAGCCTTTATTAGTTGTGGATTCTAAGGTTACCAGATAATGAGGAGTAGTATTAAAGCCACAAGCCGAGGTATTAATATCCACATAAATACCTGTTGTATTATAATCTACCCAGTCATCTGGAGAGGTTACTCCCTGGCCTATTTTTACCTGAGCTTGAATAATGATAAAACTAAATACTGTAAGAATTGTTAATACTAGTGTTTTAAGAGATTTCATGATTAAAAGGTTTTAAGAATTAAAAAGTTAGTTGTTTTGGTATACCGATTTAGTCAACTTTAAAGCTTTCCTAAGATACCATAAACCTCAAAAAACTTATTATGGAATAACAACAAAAAAAAGATTGACTCTCCTGATGTTTTGTCTTAAAAAACACATAACCCATTGATTACATGAAATTTAAAAACAAAAATCATTAAAGAAGCAATCTTCTAATATCATGCTAATTAATAAATAATTAACAGATTATTTCCCTTAATTTAATTGTGATATATAAATTATTACAATTTTATTTTTTAATCAAGATCCAATAGTCCCAAGCTGCAAGTTCATATTCTTGTCCGGGTTTTATTTCAAAATTATCTCCTGAAAGATAATTTGTAAATTCTCCTTTATATTCTGTTGTAAATTTTACTGGTTCCTTAGTCAAATTAGCCACAAAAACAACTTCATGATTGTCTTTTTTCCTTGCAAATGCTAATACTTTATTGTCATCTGAAGTTATAATACGAGTATAAGAAGCTGCATTTTTACCTCCATGTAAGGCAGGATTAGTATTTTTAAGTTTTCCTAACTTCTTATATAAAGGAAAGAACTTATTTTTCTTTTTAATAATTGTATCTTTTTCAAAGAACAATAAGCGCTTATCCATATCATATTCTTGTCCAGAATAGATTAGCGGCATTCCCGGAGCAACATATGACAGTGCCGCGAATACTTCTGCTGCATCTCCCATTCTTTCTTTTACTGTTCCGTTCCAGGAGTTTTCATCATGGTTCGAAGTAAAATTCATAAGAATATCATCTTTGGCATACATAGTGTCTATTTGTACCATTCTTTTATCCCATTCACTAACATTACTTTTACCTTGAGCGATATCATTCATCTTATGATGTGTATCCCATCCATATCCCATATCAAAAGCATTTTCTAATAATTCTGGCTCCCATCCTTCAGCTAACATAAATACTGGTTTAATTTTCTTAAGTTCGGTAACCGTCCTATTCCAAAAATCTACAGGAACCATTCCTGCTACATCGCAACGAAAACCATCTACTCCTTCTTCTTTTAACCAATATATCATATCGTTTTTCATCTGCTCCCGCATGGCGGTATTGTCATAATTGAGGTCAGCTACATCTGTCCAATCTGTATCCACAGTATGGGTAATATTACCTTCAGTATCTTTGGTATAGTATTCTGGGTGTTCTTTTAACCAAATATGATCCCAACCTGTATGATTTGCTACCCAGTCTAGAATTACATAAATATCGTTATCATGAGCAGTTTTTACCAGTGTTCTAAAATCCTCGATAGTTCCAAATTCTGGATTTACTTTTGTATAATCTGATATTGCATAATAGCTTCCTAAAGAACCTTTACTTTTGGTTGTCGAAATTGGATAGATAGGCATTAACCATAATACTTTTACTCCAAGTTCTTTAAGAACAGGAATATCTTTTGTAAACGCATTAAATGAACCTTCTTCAGAATATTGACGGATATTTGCTTCATAGATAATAGCATTTTCCATCACGGTATCACTAATTGGTTGAAGTTCTTCTTTTACCTCTTCCTTAATTTCAGTTTCAGCCTCTGCTATAACATTCTCTTCTTTTGTTTTTCCGCAAGAAAATAGAATTCCTATTGCGATAAAACTTAGTATTATTTTCTTCATTTCAAAAAATTTTATATCTGTAAGTATTCGTTTATTTTAATTCGATTATCATTGAGGTTTTTGCCGCCACGCCAAAATTCTCTGTTACATTTATATTAGAATCTGTAATAATATCTGTTCCAATCTTAAAGCTTTTTAACCCTTCTCTAAACCTATTAATATCTAATTCTTGATTTTTTAAACTATTATTAATGACCACCATAACGCTTTTCTCTGCATTATGTCTAAAGTATACGTATACATTATCAAAAGGAATAAACTGCAATAGCTTTCCTGTATGAATCACCTTGGTATTTTTCCTCCATTGTAATACTTTCTTTGTAAAAGCATGAAAAGCTTCCTGATCTTCTGTTCTTCCGTTTTTTTGATCTGAAGATAAAAATGCATTTTGCGTATCTTCTGGCCATCCTCCCGGAAAATCTCTACGAATATCTCCATCACCTTTCTTATCTTTATTTCCCAACATCCCTATTTCATCCCCATAATATAGCTGAGGAATACCGCGAGTAGTGAGTATCAATGTCATTACCATTTTATATGTATTGATATCTTCCTGGTAAATTTCATTGATACGGTTGGTATCATGGTTTCCTGAAAATAGAAGAATATTATTAATATCAGGGTATAAAAAGTCATTTGTAAAATTATCATATGCCCGTATCATTCCTTTATCCCAAGCATTTTCATCCTCATTAAACATTACTGTAATTGCATCATGGAGTGTAAAATCCATGACTGATGGTAAATGAGAATTATAATTATCGATAGCTCCTATTTTACTATCTTTTTGCCAATACGCCATTTGAGCCTGATCATGCATCCAGACTTCTCCAACAATATTGAAGTTAGGATATTCATCCATAATTGCTTTAGTCCATTTGGCAATCCCTATCTTATCATTATAAGAATAGGTATCCACTCTAAATCCATCTAAATCGGCATATTCGATCCACCAAATTGCATTTTGAGTGATATATTTGAGTAATAATGGGTTACTTTGATTCATATCAGGCATGGTAGTATCAAACCATCCATCCATACAGCCCTTACTATCAACTTGTGAAGCATTTGTATCAAACTGTGTCGTCATACGATAATTACTACGCTTAAATCCTTCTGGCCACTGATGTATCCAATCTTTGGTTGGCAAATCTGTAATCATCCAATGCTTGGACCCCCAATGATTAGTAACATAATCCATAATCAGTTTCATATCTTTCTTATGCATCTCTGATGCTAATCTTTTATAATCTTCATTTGTTCCATATCTAGGATCAATCTTATAAAAATCACTTTGTGCATAGGTATGATATGAATATGCTGGTTCATTATCTTCCAATAATGGTGTACTCCATAATGCGGTAGCTCCAAGATCTTTTAAATAATCAAGATGATCAATTACTCCCTGAATATCACCTCCATGACGCCCTCCCGGATTAGAGCGATCTGCTTTCTCGGCCGTATCTTTATGTGAATCATTTTTAAGGTTTCCATTTGCAAAACGATCTGGCATAATAAGATACATCACATCGCTACTATCAAACCCTTTTCTTTTAGCAGAGTTTTCTTTTCTGGACCTAAACTCATAAGGTTGTGAAAACACTACTTTATCATTTTCTGTAAAGTCAATAGAAATTGTTCCGGTCTTCACTCCTTTAGTATCTATTGTAACAAACAAATAATTAGGGTTTTCGGTTCTGGTAACATCACTAATAGTAATATCTTTTATATGAAGATCATATTTAGCAATATCTTTTCCATAGCAAAGTATTTGCAACTCTCCTATGTTCATATCACTCCACCAAAATGGAGGTTCAATTCTTTCTATTTGTGCATGAGTTAAAGAAAAAACAAAGCAGAAAAATAGGGTTATTAATGTACTCTTCATTTTTATATTTTTATTAAATAAATTATTATGTAAAATCAATACTTTAAAAGTATTTCGGTACAGAAATAAATACCCCAAAAACATCGAGCGTCTTTGGGGTATTTTATCCTTAATCAACACTAAAATTTATATTGTAATTAGACTATTAGGAGAAATTTTAAACTCCTTATCATCAACATAAATTAATAGTTCATGGTCACCCTCAAGATTAAAAGATGTTCCTTCTTGAGAAACATTAACTTTTAGAATTTGATTCCTGAAATTGACATTAAAAGTATATCCTTTCCATTCTTTAGGAATTTTAGGAGCAAAAGACAAAGTATCGTTTTTAATTCTAAGTCCTCCAAACCCCTCTACGATACTCATCCAGGTACCTGCCATACTAGTGATATGCAATCCTTCTTCTACTTCTTTATTATAATCATCAAGGTCTAATCTAGAAGTTCTCAAGTAGAATGTATATGCTTGATCCATTCTATCCAATGCCGCAGCCTGAATACTATGAACGCAAGGAGACAATGAAGATTCATGTACTGTAAACGGTTCATAAAAATCAAAGTGAAGTGCTAATTCTTCTTTGGTAAACTGGTCCTCAAACATATAGAATCCTTGAAGCACATCTGCCTGCTTAATATAAGGAGAGCGTAATATTCGATCCCAACTCCACTTTTGGTTAATTGGTCGTTGTGATGAATCTAAATCAGAAACACTTATTAATTCTTTATCCAGAAATCCATCCTGTTGTAAATACACTTTATGCTTTTCTGAAAATGGGAAATACATTTTTTCTGCAACTTCAGACATTGCATTAATCTCTTCTTGTTTTAGATTCGTTTTTTCTATAATCCTGGTATAGTCACTTTTGTATTCTGCTTTTACTTTATTGATGTTTTCAATACAATATTCTATACTCCATTTTGCTAAATAGTTAGTATACCAATTGTTGTTGACATTGTTTTCATATTCATTAGGTCCAGTAACTCCTAGAATGACATACTTATTTTTATCTGTTGATAATGTAGCTCTCTGATGCCAAAAGCGGGCAACCCCTATCATAACTTCAAGACCTTTTTCTGGTATATAACTATAATCCCCGGTATAACGATGATAATTATAGATAGCAAATGTCATAGCTCCATTACGATGTATTTCTTCAAACGTAATTTCCCATTCATTATGACATTCTTCTCCATTCATAGTTACCATAGGATATAACGCTGCTCCATTAGTAAAACCAAGTTTTTCGGCATTCTCTATAGCCCTTTCTAAATGGTTATAACGATAGGTTAACAAATTACGTGCTACAACCTGATCTTTGGTTGCCATATAAAAAGGAATACAATATGCTTCTGTATCCCAATACGTACTACCTCCATATTTTTCGCCTGTAAATCCTTTTGGTCCTATATTGAGTCTGGCATCTTTGCCCAGGTAAGTCTGATTCAGTTGAAAGATGTTAAAGCGTATTCCTTGTTGTGCTTTTACGTCACCTTCAATTGTGATATCTGCCATTTCCCAAATTCTTGACCAGGCTTTCTTTTGCAAATCTAATAATGCATCAAATCCTGATTCTGAGGCCTGTTTAAGTACCGTAGTACTAGCGGAAGCTAAATCTTTTTCTTTGTGATTAAGTGATACCGTATATCCACCAAACTTTACTATACCTGCTGTTTTTCCTTTAGGTATAACAATCGAATAGTTTAATTTGACATATGTACTATTTGTTTCTACTTTGGGATAGATATTTTTTTGTTCTCCTTCAAGAAAGATTTGATTCAACATTCCTGTACACACATGAAATTCGGTCTTCATTGTTTTTGACAAAATATATGCTGAATCTCCTTGTTGTGATAAATCATAAGTATCCCAGAATTTATCATCCCAATTTGTATCTTCATTTGTAATTCCCGAATCAAGATAGGGCGTAAACACAACGGTAGCATCATGATTTATAGGAGTCACTTCGTATTTAATAGCACCAACCTCATCCAAATCAAGACTTAGGAACCGTACAGATTTAACCGATACTTCAATACCGTTTAATAAAGTAATATCAAAAGAACGCTGATACCAGCCTTCCTTCATATTTAATTCTCTTCTGAAATTAGTGATCGATCTACATCTATATAAATCGAGTTTCTCTCCATTTATTTCTACATTGATACCGATCCAATTTGGTGCATTAAGAACTTTGGCAAAATATTCTGGGTATCCATTTTTCCACCAACCTACTCGGGTTTTATCAGGATAATATACTCCTGCAACATAACTTCCCTGAAAAGTAGGACCTGAATACGCCTCTTCAAAATTGGCTCGTTGTCCCATTGCTCCATTGCCTATACTAAAAAGGCTCTCTGAGGATTTAACTCGTTCTACATCAAATCCTTCTTCAATTATTGACCAGTTATCTGGTTTTATATAATCCTGATTCATCTGCTTTTAATATTTTTTTAGATGTCAGATGGAATTTGCCACTACATCAACTATATAAGTATCAACCAACGCACTAGCTGGTCTCTTCTCTAAAAATGTCTTCAAGACATTTTCTTTACATTTGATCTTATGGCTCATTTCATACTATAAACTGTTAAACTTTTTGAGTTGTAACTAACGTATCTATAAACTCTTCTTTTATTTCTGTAAAATCTTTAAAAATGTAATCTGCTTCATGTAACACACTAGGATTACCAATACCAATACTGATCATATTGGCGCTATTAGCGGCTTGAATACCTGCTACAGAGTCTTCAAACACCACACAATTCTCTGGGGAAACCCCTAGTGCTTCTGCACCTATAAGAAATACTTCTGGATCAGGTTTTGCTTTTGAAACATTAGTACCATCTACTATGCTATGAAATTTGTCATAGAGCTCTACTTTCTCTAAAATAATTCTGGCATTTTTACTGGCAGAACCTAAGGCTACGCCTTGTTCTTTTGATATTAAATAATCTAAAATTCTTGGTACATCTGGTAGAATTTCACTAGTATCCATTCTAGATATGTAGTTTAGATATTCTTCATTCTTTTCAGACATTAGTTTGGTAAATCTTTCTTCTGATATCGTTTTACCTCCCCACTCTAATATTTTTTCTAAAGAACGAACTCTACTAACTCCTTTAAGTTGTTCGTTTTGTTCTTCTGAAAAAGAAATTTCTAAACTAGTGGCAAGATTTTGCCATGCTAAAAAGTGATATTTAGCGGTGTCCACAATAACACCATCTAAATCAAATATAAATGCTTTCTTCATTATTCTACTACTTATTTTGGGTTATAGGTTATGGCGTCTTTATTAGTTATTAGCAGGTTACAAAAAGCTGCTATTGTCAAACTCATTCCTGCTATTACCATGGCATAAATTGTTTCGTTTCCAATAAGTTTATAAGCAAAATTAACTCCTCCTACAGCCGCTACAATCTGTGGTATCACAATGAACATATTAAATATACCCATTATAACTCCCATTTTCTTTGGATCGACAGAGCTTGACAACATCGCATATGGCATTGATAGAATACTACCCCAGGCAAATCCTATTAGTGTAAAAGAAAGGAACAACCAATCAGGAGAAGGGATGAAATACATAGATACAAATCCTATACCTCCTAATAATAGTGACCCCATATGAACTAACTTTCTATTAATCCTTTTTCTGGATGTATAGAAGGTTAATATTAGAGCAAAAGCCATTGATGACAGTCCATAGGTACCCATATATCTACCAACCTCATTAGATGATTTTTGAAATGCTGTATTTGCTAATTCAAATGCTTCTTTGGATTTGGGGATACTCATATCAAATGAGGATTCGGTGGGAACTGGTGTTTTAAAAACATGTTCTGTTAATGCAGGATTAGCAAGGCTCCACATTGTAAAAAAAGCAAACCAACTGAAAAACTGAATCAATCCCAGTTTCTTCATAGTAAGTGGCATACTTCCTATATTATTTAATATATCAGGAATGAATTGGTTTTTTTTCTTTTTCTCTTTTTCGAATTCTTCCATACTTTCTGGAGGATATTCGGAGGTTGTAAATACTGTATATAGAATACTTATAAGAAATATAAAAGCTCCAATAGCAAAAGCTATTTTTACTGACATAGGAATAACACCATTTGGAGCAGAATCGCTTACTCCTATTTGAGAAATCACCCAAGGTAAATTACTTGCTACCCAAGTTCCTATTCCAATAATTAGTGTTTGTGTAACAAAACCATATGATCTTTGAGATTCAGGTAATTTATCAGCTACCAGAGCCCTAAATGGTTCCATTGAAATATTAATAGAAGCATCTAAAATCCATAAAAATCCTGCTGCAACCCATAATGTTGGAGAATGAGGTACCAAAAACAAAGCTATAGAGCTTAATATAGCTCCTATTAGAAAATAAGGCCTTCTTCTACCCCACCTTGGGCTCCAGGTACGATCACTTAAATATCCTATTATAGGCTGAACCAACAAACCTGTTAAAGGAGCAGCAATCCATAATAATGGTATTGCATCTTTTTCTGCACCTAAGGTTTGAAAAATTCTAGACATAAATCCGCCTTGCAAAGCAAAACCGAATTGAATTCCTAGAAAACCGAAACTCATGTTCCAAATTTCCCAGAAACTTAATTTACGCTTGTTCATCAAGTAAAAAATTTAATTATTACTCTGATAAGCGAAACTACTTATCAAAACTTATTTTAGTAGAAAGCGAAAATATAAGTTTTGAATAGAGGCCAAAGATATTATAATTTTTCAATTATTAGGATCACTCCCTATTTTTTTTGTAGATTTTCTTTGGATTAAGCTAGTATCAATAATTACCGTCCTATACTCTTCTGTCACCTCATCATCTCCTTCTAATTTATCTATGAGAAGCTTCGCAGCTCTTATGCCCATATCTTCTCCATGTTGACTAACTGTTGTTAAACTAGGAATAAAATGCTTTGATAATATCCCATCGGTAAAACCTATAACAGAAACATCATCAGGCACTTTCTTTCCTTGTACATCAAGGACTTTGACAGCAGTAACAGCAAATAATTCATTTACTGCAAAAATAGCATCAATATCTTTATCTTTTAAAAACTCAGAGATTTCAGCTTCACAATTATCTATATCTTCTATCTTAAGTATAAACTCTTCTTTTTCGGTAATATCGTATGCTCTTAGTGCTCTTAAATACCCATTAGTTCTTAATTTCCCAACACTTATGTAATCTACGGTAGTGAGTATTGCGATTTTCTTACAACCTATAGAGAGCAAATGATTTGTAGCGGTTTGTGCTCCTTTAGTATCATCAATAATCACTTTATCACAAACCACTTCATCTATAATTCTATCAAAAAGAACCACAGGCATTCCCTGACTCATGGTTTCCTCAATATGGTGATAATCTTTTTTAAGTTGAGTCTCTTTTGCCACAGATAAAATAAATCCATCGGCACTGCCACTAGCTAACATCTCAAGATTGATCACTTCTTTATCAAATGAGTTATTAGATGAACATATAATTACATTATATCCTTTTTCATTTGCTACTTTCTCTACTCCACCAATAACCGTAGTAAAAAAGTGATGTACAATCTCTGGGATAATAACACCAATGGTTTTCGTTTTACGATTTTTAAGGCTTAAAGCTATATTGTTAGGTTTATAATTATAAAGCTTTGCAAATGCTTTTACCTTTTGTCGTGTATCCAAGCTTATTTCTACGCTATCTTTTAGCGCTTTTGATACTGTAGAAATAGAAACATCCAATTCTTTTGCAATCTGTTTTAACGTAACTTTTTGTTTCATTCCCTAATAATTTTGGTTAAAAGTCAAATTTTGAAGCGAAAATATGTCATATGGACAGAATTAAACTTAAAATTTTAACGGAATTTCAAAAGTTTTCCACACGCAAACGTTTGCGTAAGGTTATGGTTAAACCCTACTTAAAATTTAACACAAAATTTACATACTTTGGTTGCGGAAAGCGAAAATATAAGACTTAAAACAATCAAAAACTAATTTAATTTTATGAAAACATTTACTAAAAGCGCATTGTTTTTATTGTGGTTGATACCAATGAGCTTTTTTGCACAGTCGACTGTTAATGGAACAGTTACTGACGCAGGAAATGGTCAACCCATTCCTGGTGTAAATATCATTCTTAAAGGATCTACAAACGGAACAACTTCTGATTTTGATGGAAATTATACTTTAAGCAATGTTAACGATGGGGATATTATTGTATTCTCTTATGTTGGATTTTTACCTCAGGAAATGGCATACAGTGGTCAAGCCACAATAGACATTGTATTAGAAGAGGATGCCGCCGAATTAGAGCAAGTAGTTGTAATTGGTTACGGTACTACCAGAAAAAAGGATTTAACAGGATCTGTTGCTCTGATAACTTCAGAGGATTTTAATACTGGTAATAACATTACCGCAGAAACTCTATTTAATGGTCGAGTAGCTGGGGTAAACATTAATACCAACGGTGGTCCTGCAGGAAATTCTGAAATTAGAATTCGAGGAGGAGCGTCATTAAACGCCTCCAACAACCCCCTAATAGTTGTTGATGGTCTACCATTAAATGATCCTGGAGATACTGATAACGGCTCTAGATCTGTTCTTTCTGCCATCAACCCAAATGATATTGAATCATTCTCTATCTTAAAGGATGCTTCAGCGGCAGCCATCTATGGTAACCGTGGAGCAAATGGAGTAATTATCATTACAACCAAAAAAGGTAAAAAGAATTTACAAATAAGCTTGGATTCCAAAACTGGTATAAATTCTGTAACCGATGTGGTAGACGTATTCTCTCCTAGTCAATACAGAACGTTTATAGCAGAAAACTTCCCTTCTCGAGTTGACGATTTAGGTTCTGCTAATACAGACTGGCAAGATGAGATTTATAGAGATGCTTTTTCTTCAGATCACAATTTATCTGTTAGTGGTTCTATATTACAAGTATTACCTACCAGGCTGACCCTAGGCAGATCAGATCAAGAAGGTCTTAGAAAAACTTCAAAATTTGAAAGAACAACAACCTCTCTTTCTTTAAACCCTAGACTTTTCAATAATCATTTAAAGATAGATGTTAATGCAAATCTTAATTTTGAGAAAAATAGATTTGCTCCCAATGTAGAGGGATCTGCTATTACATTCGATCCTACTCAACCAGTACTCGAGCCAGGCTCGCAATATGGAGGTTTCTTTGAGTACCTAGATCCTAGTACTGGTTTTGCAAGAGCAAATGTGCAACTAAATCCAGTTGCTCAATTACTCCAAACCAGAGATGTTGCAAATGTGAGAAGGTATTATGGTAATGCTAAATTCGATTATCAACTACATTTTTTTCCAGATCTAAGAGCTGTAGTAAACCTTGGGTTAGATACTAGTGAAACAGATAGATTTGAAGAACGCTCTACAGAAAGTGCAAATACATTTAATGCTGCTCAAGGAGAATTCAATGGTTATAAATCTGATACGGACTTTATTGCTAAAAACAAATTATTGGATACATATTTGGTATATAACAAAAAAGTTGGCGGTTTAGATATCGAAGCAACTGGAGGATATTCTTATCAAAAATTTGAAGTAGAAGAATTGCTAACAGGAGATCAACGAGATCCAAATATAGAACCTGAAGAAACTATCAATGCCGATGTAGTATTATTAGCATATTTCTTAAGAACAAATTTAAAATTTAATGACAAGTACTTTTTAACTGGATCTATACGTCGAGATGGTACTTCTAGATTTAGTGAAGATAACAGGTTTGGTTATTTCCCTTCAGCATCTTTTGGATGGCAAATTAATGAAGAAGATTTTCTTAAAAACTCATCTTTAGTAAGTAATCTAAGATTAAGATTAGGTTATGGTATTACCGGACAACAAGATATTCCTTCTGCAAATGATTACTTAGAACGTTACAGAGGTAGTGGGCCAAATACTCAATATATCCTTAATGGAGAAGTTGTAAATATTGTTCAGGCTCAATTTAGAAATGAAGAAATCGAATGGGAAAAGATAACTGAATATAATATCGGTTTAGACTATGGTCTCTGGAATGATCGAATCAGTGGTTCTGTAGATGTGTTTAGAAAAGAATCTGATGATTTACTTTCTCAAGCCCCTGTACCAGATGGTGCGAACTTTTCTAATCAAGGATTTCAAAACATCGGTAAGTTTGTTACAGAAGGATTAGAATTTTCTATCAGTGCTGATATCATTAAAACCAATGACTTAAATTGGAATGTTAGTTATAATGCTACTTATATTAATAGAGAAATTGAAGAGTTAGCATTTGGACAAGACATATTAACTACTGGTATTGGAGGTGGTACAGGTAATACTATCCAAATTCAAAGACAAGGAGAAGCCCCTTTTTCTTTCTTTACATTTGCTCAGCTTTATGATTCTAATGGTAGACCAATAGAAGGAGCTTATGCAGATTTAAATGGAGATGGTGTCATAAACAACGATGACAGATATGTTTCTGGTGATGCAACTGCAGATATCACAATGGGACTTCAATCAAGTTTCAATTATAAGAATTTTGACTTTAGCTTTAACATGAGAGCTAGTATTGGAAACGAAATCTACAACAATGTAGCTTCATCAAACGCACAACTTGGAAATGTATTTAGAAATGTATTTAATAATACTCCAGTAAGTGTATTAGATACTAATTTCCAAAATACTTCTGATGTGATTTTATCAGATTACTATGTAGAAGATGCATCATTTGTAAGAATGGATAATATTACAGTAGGATATACAATGCGAGACCTAATGAAAGGGATATCAAGCTTACGTATATGGGCCGGGGTCCAGAACGCATTCGTTATTACGGATTATTCTGGATTAGATCCTGAAATCCAAAATAACGGTGTGGATAACACAATCTTTCCAAGAGGACGCACTTTGTTATTAGGAATTAACTATAAATACTAAAAAAATAAGGAATGAAACTATATAAGATTTTTTTATACGCATTTCTTTTCATCGGTATATTTGCGTCTTGTGAAGATGACTTAAATATCGAGTTAGAAGATGATGATGACTTACTCGCTGAGGACGTATTTAGTAGTCCTGATGCTTATGAACGAGCAATAGCTGGGGTTTATGCAAACTTTTCTGTGGTAGGTTTGGATGCTCCTGGAACATCAAACATTGCAGGAATAGATGCAGGAACCGGACAATACGTAAGAGGTTTGTTTAGCCTACAAAACTTGGCTACAGATGAGATGATTTTTACATTTGAAAATGACCCTGGTATTCGTGAAATACAAAGAAATTCTTGGAATGCTAATAATGTGGTAGTTCTTGGTTTCTTTGCAAGAGCTACTTTTCAAATTTCTTTGGCTAACGAATTTTTACGTCAAACTACCGATGATAAATTAGATGGTAGAGGGGTTTCTGGGGAATTAAGAAACGAAGTTAGGACTTATAGAGCAGAGGCTCGTGTACTTCGTGCATTAGCAAATTATCATCTATTAGATCTTTTTCGAAGAGCTCCTTTTGCTACCGAAAATGATGCTGTTGGATTTACCAGAGTACCAGAAATCAAAGATCAGGAGTTATTCGATTATATAGAAGCTGAATTGCTTGCTGTTGATACTGATTTATTAGACGTAGCTCCTGGTAATGCTTCACTCTACGGGCGTGCAAATAAAGGAGTAGCAAAAATGATTCTTGCTAAACTCTATCTAAATGCCGGTGTATATTTAGGAGAAGAAAATGAACGTTTTGCAGATTGTCTTAACACTTGTCAGGAAATTATTAATAGTGGATACTCTCTCACTGCAAACTACTTAAATAATTTCAATGCTGATAATGATTCTAATGGTGCGCAAAATGAAGTTATTTTTCCTATTGTATCAGATGGAGCTTCTGTAAGAAATTTTGGTGGTGCCGGAATTTTAATTCAAGGGCAACAAAATGCTAGAGCCGGTTTTCAACCAACTCCAGAGTCTTTGGGTGTTGGAGGTTTTGGTAACCTTTATAGAACAAGAAAAGAATTTGCAGAGTTATTTGTGAATGACCCACTCTTTGTTAATGATCATAGAAACACCGTAGTTTCTAAAGATATAGAATTGGATGACGAAGGAAATATTATTACCGAAGAAGATCGTCCTATAGAAATTGCAGACATCAGTGATACATCTGGTGGATACCTTATTTCAAAATTTTCTAATATTACTTCTGGTGGACAACCCGGTAAGGATGCCACTTTTGTAGATACAGATTTTCCTCTTTTCAGACTTGCAGATGTATATTTAATGTATGCAGAAGCTCATCTCAATGGTGGAGGTGGTGACCCTAATATAGCACTTGGATATGTAAATGCTTTAAGAGAAAGAGCATTTGGTGATGACACTGGTAATATTGAGATAGGTGATCTTACTTTAGATTTTATTATAGATGAACGAGCAAGAGAATTATATTGGGAAGGTCATAGAAGACAGGACTTAATACGATTTGAAAGATATACAGGAGGAACCTACAATTGGTCATACAAAGGTGGACCACAAAACGGATCTTCAATTTCTGATAATTTTAAACTATTCCCTATCCCTGCTTCTAGTAGATCTGCTAACCCAAATCTTGGTCAGAACAGAGGATTCTAAAAAAAACAATACAACAAATTTAATTTATACAGTCATGAAAAAAATATCAATACTATTGTTTGCATTTGTAGCAGCACTATGTTTTAATGCATGTGTGGAAGATGATGAGCCTACATTTGTTATACAAGAAGAACAATCAGAAGGACCACTAATTGTAACTGCTAATTCATCTGTTACTCTTAACAAAGATATCGAAAACGATCAAGCCTTTACCTTTGTTTGGGAAGACGCTGGATATAATATTAATTCTCCGATTACATATACAATAGAAGCTGCCCGTGCAGGTACAGATTTTGAAACTCCAGAAACAATTGCTTCTACTACTGACCGCTTTTATAGCTGGACAGTAAAAGAATTAAATACTATGGCAATACTAGTTGGTTTATTGCCTGATGAAGAAGCTTCAATAGAATTACGTGTTGTCTCTTCACTTGGAACAAATGGAGGCAGTGCTATAAAATCTAATGTGATTTCTGTAACAGTTACTCCTTACTCCACAATACTTCCTGTGAAAAACTTATTTTTAGTTGGAAATACCGTTGATACTAACAAAAGTGGTGCTGCTGATAATGATGATTGGGAAAATGGTACCAATCCTAGTTCTATAAACACTTACATATTTAGAGATGCAGATGATCCTAATATTTTTCATTTTAGAGGATACTTTGAAGTTGATCCAGGAGAAAATGAATTTAAATTGTTAGAAACTCAAGGGTCGTGGCAACCACAATGGGGATTAGATGGTGGTGGATTTACCAGCAGTGATATTCTTGGAGGTGATCCTGGTGCATTTACAGTTCCAGCATCTGGGTATTATGATTTGACAGTGAATATTGATGATTTAACTCACTCTTTTACGCCTTTCACTATTACTACTGAACCTACATATACTACTATTGGTATTATTGGTGCTTCAAGAACTGGTGATGATAGCGGATGGAATACTCCTGACACAGATATGACTCAATCTCCTTTTAACCCGCATATTTGGTATTTAGAAGGGCAAACTTTATTTGATGGACCTTTAAAATTCAGACATAGTGATGACTGGCCTGGAAACTGGGGAGGAACAACTGAATTTGCAGGTGTTGGAATTACAGATGGTGATCCACCAGCAATACCTGTGACTGCAGGTACATATGACATCTGGTTTAATGACCTTGATGGACGTTATTTATTAGTTCCTGTAGAATAAGTGAATTTAACAAACTTAAAAAGTTGAAATGAAAAAAATAGCAAATATATCAACCAAAGCAATCCTCCTTTTAGGAGGGTTGGTTCTTGGATTGACAGGGTGTTCTGAAGATGATGATTCTGGAAATAATAGTGAAGCTGTTATTACTAGTCAATCATTAAAAATGGACCTTTCACAATTTGAAAAAGAAGACGCAGGTGTTTTTATGCAAGCTTTCTATTGGGATGTTGAACCTATAGGAGATTGGTATAATGTAGTAGGCGAAAAAGTTGAGGATTGGGCCGATTCTGGTATAAATAGAATCTGGCTACCTTCTCCAAGTAAAGGTGCTTCAGGATCATTTTCTATGGGGTACGACCCGATGGACTATTTTGACGTAGGTGAATTTAGTCAACGTGGTGAAGATAATGTTGAAACTCGTTTCGGATCACGACAAGAATTAGAGGATTTGATCCAAAAATCCCATGCAAATGATATTGAAGTTATCGCAGATGTTGTTATGGGTCATAACTCTGGTGGCGGGTTACAATATAATCCATATAGAGATGCAGAGGTATTTAGCCTATTTAATGAAGAAAATGGAAATGCTTCTGGTAAATTCAATAGAAATTTTGAACATTTTCACCCTAATGCAATTGTTGATTCTGATGAAGAAGCACTGTTTTTTGCTGAAACAGATCTTAGCCACGCAGTACCTTATGTACAAGAATGGTTATGGGGCAGGGATGATTCTGTAGGAGAATTTTATAAATCTTTAGGATTTGATGGATGGCGTTTTGATTATGTAAAAAGTTTTGCTCCAAAATGGGTAAAAGCATGGAATGATAAAATTGGAGGGTTTTCTGTTGGAGAAAATTTTGATGGAAACCAACAAGTATTAAAGGACTGGGTTGATGCATCTGGGTCACCAGCATTTGATTTTGCATGTTTCTATAGATTGGACGAAACACTTGACAGAGCACAAGATCTTACTCCATTGGGAGAAGCAGATAATATGTTAAGAAAACTGGATCCAAATATGGCGGTTACATTTGTTGCCAATCATGATACCGAAAAAGATGAAAACCCTGATAATAGAATTAGTTATGGAAATAAATTATTAGCATATTCTTACATTCTTACGCATGATGGGTATCCTACAATTTTCTACCTCGACTACGAAGCTTTTAAAGGACAGTTAAAAACATTAATACAGATTTACAATACTTTGGCTGTTGGTGATGTCGAGATCATTGAAGCTAATAAAGATGAGTATATAATGAAAAGAAGTGGTAGTGGTGATAACCCTGGTCTAATTCTTTACATGAATATTAGTAAACAGACAAAACAACGTGTTGTAAAAACCAATTGGGCGGGTAAAACTCTAGTAGACTACACCGATAACTCTAGAGCAACGCCTACCGCAGATGCAGAAGGTAACGCTACTATTCAAGCCCCCCCGGGTAGTTATTCTATCTGGTCTATTACTAAAGAATAATAAAACATATAATTTTATAGTGTTAGCCAATAACAATTAAAGAGTGCTTTTTAGCACTCTTTTTTTATTCCGTTAAAGTAAACCCAAAAAAGAGTCAATAAAATGGTTGATAATTTTAGTATTATAATTTCGATAGTATAATCAAAAAGAATTACTTTTCTTTGTAAGATATCTTATCACACAAAATCAACTTAATAATAACACTTAATGCCAAAATTTCCTTTCTACAAACAAGCTGAATCTAAAGATTGCGGACCTACTTGTATTAAAATTATCGCTAAGCATTATGGAAGAGTTCTTAATACTCAAAAATTAAGAACATTGAGCGAAACAACTCGAGAAGGAAGTTCTCTTTTAGGACTAAGCGATGCTGTAGAAGAAATTGGATTTAGGTCTCTGGGAGTAAAACTTTCATTAAAAAAATTAGACGAAGTACCATTACCATGTATTGTTCATTGGAATAAAGTTCATTATGTAGTTGTATATAAAATCAAAACTACTCGTAAAGGCCAAATGACAATATACGTTTCTGACCCGGCACATGGATTGATAACGTATACAAAAGAGGAATTTATAAAAGCATGGATAGGTAATAATGCAGACGAAAACACAGAAGAAGGTGTAGCGCTATTGGTAGAACCAACACCAAAATTTTACAGTGACAACCTGGATGAAGAAGATCAAAAATTTGGTTTTAAATTTATCTCTAAATATATATTCAAATATAAAGCCTTCCTTTTTCAATTAGCCTTAGGGCTCGGTGCCGGAAGTTTGCTGCAACTTATCACTCCCTTTTTAACACAAAGTATTGTTGATGTAGGTATAAAAAATCAAGACCTTAATTTTGTTTACCTTGTTCTCATTGCAATGCTTTCTCTTTTTATAGGTAGAACTTTAATTGATGTTCTAAGAAGTTGGATTTTACTTCACCTAAGTACTCGAATAAATATTTCACTGATATCTGATTTCTTTATCAAACTTATGAATTTACCTATCTCCTACTTTGATGTAAAAATGACAGGAGATCTTTTACAGAGGATTAACGATCATAAGCGAATAGAACAAATATTAACCATGTCATCACTCAACGTGTTGTTTTCAATGGTAAATCTTATTGTGTTTAGCATCGTTTTGATTTATTATAGCATTCCGATTTTTGGTATTTTTGCTATTGGTAGTACTTTTTATTTTGCATGGATACTCGTGTTCTTTAAGAAACGTAAAAAACTTGATTATAAGCGCTTTTCTCAAATAAGTGAAGAACAAAGTAAAGTGATAGAATTAGTTAACGGTATGCAGGAGATAAAACTCCATAATGCCGAAAAAAGAAAACGTTGGAATTGGGAATTTGTACAAGCCAAACTATTTAGAATATCAATAGAAAACCTGGCATTAGAGCAATACCAAAGTGTTGGATCTTCTTTTATAAATGAATTAAAAAATATTCTAATTACCGTTTTCTCTGCCAAATTAGTTATTGATGGAGATATCACATTAGGTATGATGCTGGCAATAACGGCTATTGTAGGACAGTTAAACGCTCCTATTTCTCAGTTGATTAATTTCCTAAGAGAACTTCAGGATGCACAAATTTCATTAGAGCGTCTGGGAGAAATACATAACAAGGAAGATGAGGAACAAGCTGGACAAGAGAAAATAAAAGAAATAGCAGAAAATTCTGGTTTTGAAATCAAAAATCTCCTTTTTAGATATGTAGGATCTGATAAACCTGTATTAGAAAATCTTGACCTATCTATTCCTGCCAATAAAATTACTGCTATTGTTGGAGTTAGCGGAAGTGGAAAAACCACCTTGATGAAACTCTTACTAAAGTTTTACGAACCTGATGAAGGACAAATTTTTATCGGTTCCCATGATTTAAAAAATGTATCCCAAAGATCATGGAGAGATCAATTTGGTGTGGTAATGCAAGAAGGGTATATTTTTAATGATACCATTGCAAATAATATTGCTGTAGGAGAAGATTATGTGGACAAGAAAAAATTAGCACATGCTGTGGATGTAGCAAATATTAAAGATTTTATCGAATCTCTTCCGCTTTCTTATAATACTAAAATAGGAATGGAAGGTGTAGGATTAAGTACCGGTCAAAAACAACGTCTTTTTATTGCTCGCTCGGTATATAAAAATCCAAAATATTTGTTTTTTGATGAAGCAACTTCTGCCCTCGATGCGAACAATGAAAAGGTAATTATGGAAAAATTAGATACCTTTTTCAAAGATAAAACCGTTATGGTAATAGCCCACCGATTAAGTACTGTTAAAAATGCACATCAGATTGTCGTCCTGGACAAAGGTGAAATTGTAGAAGTAGGAAATCATGAAACTTTAATCGAAAAGAAGGGTAATTACTATAATTTAGTAAAAAATCAACTCGAATTAGGAAAGTAATACATGAATTAAGAATTATTAATTAGAAATTTATTGATTCGTAACTAGATATTATGCCAGATACATTAGACGATATACAATTACGTAGTGAAGAAGTACAAGAGATTTTAACAAGGGTTCCACATTGGATGATCAGGTGGGGTAATCTTTTAATTTTGGCCTTAGTGCTTATGCTTTTATTTCTTTCCTGGTTGGTTAAATACCCTGATGTAATACCTGCAGAAGCTATTATAACCACCAGAATACCACCACAAAAGGAATATGCCAAAGTGAGCGGAAAAATTGAATCGATCCTAGTTGAAGACAACCAGATTGTTCCAAAGGATACTCCTCTTGCAATATTAGAAAGTAGTGCAAACTATAAAGATGTGTTCTTGCTTAAATCTATTATAGATACTATTAAAATAAATAATAAATCGTTTAGTTTTCCTATAGAAAACCTACCTGTTTTGTTTCTGGGAGATATTGAAACTAGTTTTGCTTTATTTGAAAATAGTTATTCTGAGTATATTTTAAACAAAGAGCTTCAACCTTTTTCTAATGAAGCAATAGCAAATCAAGTATCTCTTTCTGAACTTTATAGAAGGCTTGAAAGTCTTAAAGCACAAAAAAGACTTGGTAAAACTGAACTTGAGTTTAAACGAAAAGAACTTCAGCGCCAAAAGAACCTATTTGAAAAAGGAGTTATCTCTGCTCAAGAATATGAAAGTAAAGAACTCGATTATCTTCAAGCTAAACGTACTTATGAAAATAATGACGTTCAGATATCCCAAATCAATGAGAGTATTAGCAATGCCAACAAAACATCTAAGGGTACAGAAATTAATAAAAGAAAAGAAGAAATTAATCTATTTAAAAAAGTATTACAGTCCTTTGATCAATTAAAAAAAAGTATTAAAGACTGGGAGTTACAATATGTCCTTAAATCAGATTTAGAAGGACGTGTATCTTTCTTAAATTTTTGGGTAGAAAATCAGACGGTATCTGTAGGAGATCTTGTCTTCATTGTTATTCCATCAGAAGATTCTTCATATTTAGCAAAAATCAAAGCACCTTCTCAAAACTCTGGAAAAATAAAAATTGGACAAATTGCTAACATTAGATTAGAGAATTTTCCTGATGATGAATTTGGAACTCTGAAAGGTAAAGTAAATCACATATCTCTACTTCCTGATAAAGACGGTTTATACTTAATTGATGTGGCTCTGCCAGATAAACTTATCACTACTTATAATAAAGAAATTCCTTTTAAACAAGAGATGAGAGGCGTAGTAGAGATCATAACAGAAGACCTACGCCTTATGGAACGTTTCTTTTATCAGTTTAGAAATCTTATGGATAAATAAGTAATAAACAAAATAATATCATCTAATAATAAAAGTGCTTCCTAAGAGATTTAGGAAGCACTTTTGTTATCTTGATAAAGACAAACTCTAAGAACTTTTCGATTCTTTAGTTTCATTAGAAATTGTATTTGCAATCCATTGCTCTACTAATTCTTCTAATATGGTAAGTGGTACAGCACCATTAGTTAATACCACATCATGAAACTCTCGTATATCAAATTTATCTCCAAGTTTTTCCTTTGCATTTTCACGTAATTCAAGGATTTTATTCATTCCTATTTTATATGCCGTTGCTTGACTAGGCATTACAATGTGTCTTTCTACCATTTTTATAGCATCGCTCTCTGCATTTGGAGTGTTATCTGTATAATATTTAATCCCTTGTTCTCTACTCCACTTTTTACTATGAATTCCTGTATCTACTACTAATCTGCATGCTCTCCAAAGTTCCATTGCTAATCTGCCAAAGTCTGAGTATGGATCACTATACATTCCTATTTCTTTGGGTAATAACTCATTATACAAACCCCAACCTTCTACATAAGCCGTATAGCCGCCAAATTTTCTAAACTTAGGAATATTTTGTAATTCCTGAGCTATAGAAATTTGCATATGATGACCTGGAATACCTTCATGGTATGCCAAAGCTTCCATTTGATACTTTGGCATCGCTGTCATATCATATAGATTTGCATAGTATGTTCCTGGTCTTGATCCATCAGGAGTACCTCTTTGATAAAAGGCTTTTCCTGCACTTTTTTCTCTAAAGGATTCGACTGCCTTTACTATAATATCTGCTTTAGGTTTGGTTATAAAAAGTTCATCCATCCTTGATTTCATTGTATCTATTAATCCAACAGCTTGCTCAAGATAAGCAGCTTTTCCTGCATCGTCATTAGCAAAATAGAATTTTGAATCCTCTTTCATGTATGTAAAGAAATCCTGTAACGTCCCTTCATATTTAACTTGTTTCATGATATCCCGCATTTCATTATGAATTCGGTCTACCTCTTTTAAGCCAAGTTCATGAATCTGATCTGCAGTCATATTAGTCGTTGTAGTTCGTTGTAAGGCATTATTATAGAATGCATTTCCCTTAGGAAATTTCCAAACTCCATCATCTGTCGTTGCTCTTTTCTGTTGGTCACTTAATAATTTAACCAGGTTATCAAAAGCTGGTTTTACTCCTTCTAATAATGCTTTTTCTGCATTGGCAATTAATTCTTGTCTTTCTTCTGGAGTAATTTCAATTTTTTCAATTTTACCTTTAAAATCAGAAAACAATGTACTTTCTTGGTTAGATTTATCAAATGGTCGTCCAGTTATTATATTACGACTATCATCCAGAACCTTTGCAAATACAAACTTCGGAGGAAGAATACCATTTTTTTCTCTGATTTTCATATTTTCTACAGCCTGTGCAAACATATCATTCATACCATTAAGTCGAGAAATGTAAGCTTCTGCATCACTTTTATTTTCTATCCTGTGCATATTAATCATAAAAGCAGGTATTTCTGCTTGCATTCCATGCATCTGATTTACAGGATAGTCATAAAAACGATATTTAAAATCGTCTATCTCATTCTCAAGATCTTGTTTCATCAATTTATAGCTAAGCGCAGTTGCAGCATTTAGTTTAGATACATCAATAGAATCTTTTAGATACACAAGCCTTCTCTTTGCTCGTTCCAGATCTTTCGCATCCTGCTTAGATGAAATATCATCCCATTTACCATAATCTGTTTTTATTCCTAAGTATGTTTGTGTCATGGGAGAGTTGGCTACTTCTTCTTTGAATTGCGTTTCGAACCAATCATTTAGATGTTTAGAATGTTCTTCAATTATTTCTTCTGAAGAAACTACATCCATGTTTGATTCTTTTGCTTCTTGTTTACAGCCAATTACTACAAAAAGTAAAGAAAACAGTAATACACTGACTTTCAATTTATTCATAATATAATTATTAGGGTTAATTAGTTACTTTAAAATTGAGATTTCTATTGCAGAATCATAATATACCTTATGAGTTTGTTTAGTGAAATCTGAGGCTTCTGCCTTAAAAATATTAGGAACATATTTTTGAGGATTTAAATCTATTAAAGGAAACCAGGTACTCTGAACTTGAATTTGAATTTTATGTCCTTTTTTGAAAGTATGATGTATATCCTGTAATTTTATATTCACATCAGTTTTCTTATTTGCTATAAAAGGTTCTGGTTTGCTGAAATCGTTTCTAAACCGCCCTCTCATTACTTCACTACGTACCATCATATGGTAATTCCCCATTTTTAGGTATTTTTGAGTCTCTTCTGTGTCCTTTACATCATTAGGATAAACATCTACCAATTTCACCACCCAATCGGCATCTGTACCTGTAGTAGCAACTTTTAGCTTTGCTAAAATTTCTCCCGATAGTGTCATATCCTCTGTAAGAACCGGGGTTTCAAAAACTAATACATCGGGGCGTCGAGCAGCAAATCGTTGGTCATCTGCCATATATTTTCTAGGAGTGAATACCATTTTAATATCCTCAGAATATGGAACGGGCTTTTTAGGGTCGCTTACAAATTCTATGGCACCTCCTCTTGACGAATTTGATAGTTTTTCATTTTCTGAAAGATATAAAGTTTTCTTTTCTGTATTTGAAGGTGGCCATTTTTCAAAAGAATTCCATTCTTTTTTCCCAGTGTCGAAAATTTGAATTTCTGGTAAACCTGTTTTTCCATCTGCAGCCCCTTTAAGGAAATGATTAAAAAACTTAGTTTCTACATTTTTTTGATAGTTTATTGAAAGATCATCTCCAAAATACACATTACTAACCGCCTGACGTTTTTTAGGTCTAGACCAATCCCCATGACTCCAGGGACCAAAAACCATGATATTATAGTTATCACTTCGTTTCTCTATATTCTCATACGTCTCAAATGGGCCATATAAATCTTCTGCATCAAATAACCCTCCAACGACCATAACAGCTGGTTTTATTTTTTCTAAATGTTGAATAATACCTCTCTTTTTCCAAAACTCATCATAGTTAGGATGTTCTTTCAACTGAGTCCAAAATACATTATCTTCCTTGTAATAGGTATCCAAATTACTTAGAGGTCCTGCATCTAAAAAAAATTGATACTGATCCTCACTTGGCAATTTTGCAAATTTATACCAGGCTTCAGATACAGGTTGTGTCTTTTCATGACCAAATAATGCAGTGACTCTCCAATAACTTAGCAAATAGGCTCCATTATGATGAAAATCATCAAAAAAGAAATCCCCTATACATGCTTGTGGAGATACTGCTTTAAGAGCCGGATGAGCATCTAGTAATGAATATGTTGCATAAAACCCTGGATAAGAAATACCCCATATCCCTACTTTTTTATTAGTATTGGCTACGTTTTTAACCAGCCAGTCTATGGTATCATAAGTGTCGCTAGCTTCATCAAATTGTTTTCCTTTTTTATTAGGAATATACGCTCTCATATTATCATATACTCCTTCACTCATCCAACGCCCTCGAACATCCTGATAAACAATAATATTACCTTCTTTCATAAGAAATTCGTTTGGACCTATTTTAGATCTAAACTTATCTTCTCCATATGGCTTGGAGCTATATGGCGTTCTTTGCATTAAAATAGGGTACTTTTTGGACGTATCTTTTGGAGAATAAATTGTAGTGTGAAGCTTGACCCCATCTCTCATAACAATATCTACTTCCTGTTTAGTATATTGACTCTTTACATCATAAGAGGCAGTTTCCTGAGAAAACCCAGTGATAAAATAAAAAAAGCATATGCTTCTTAAAAGAATAAATCTGACTGATCGCATTGGTTTGAGTTTAGTTTATGGCTGAAGATAAAAAATTGGAATCTCGGTGAGATAGTTTTAAGGAGATTTTAACACCTAAATACAGGTTATAAAAGAAAAGAAAACCTTTGACTGTGAAGTCAAAGGTTTATCATCTTAGGTTACGAACATTTATATCCCCCAATATAAATGGTTTAGTTCTAAGGAAGGGTATATCTTATTGTGGTTGGATATTTATATCTATTATATTATATCCTCCTCTTGGATCTCCAGACCAAGTTACCCCTGGGGCGCTATTAATAACTCTTTTACCAAATTGCACATCATCTAATGATGATACTCTTCTAATCATAGTATTTGCATCTGCTGGCCCCATATTATCAGATCCCTGATTCATTACCTGATTATCTCCAAATCCAACTGGCTGGTCTTCTTCTGTTCCCGCATCATATAAATATGTATTCGAACTTATGCTGTTACCTGAAAACGCACTTCCATCTTCATTAAATAATGTCAAACCAACATTATTGTTACTTATAAACCAGTCATTAGATTTTACAAACATAGTCCCGAATCCAAGTTTATAATTTTGTCCTTGTGGCACTTCAATTGTAAAAGTATAAGATCCACCTGGGCCAATTGGTCCATTCTCTGCTGGCAGAGCTACAGGAATTCCGAAGTCTTTTAAATAATTATAAGCAACCATTCTGTTTCCGTCTTCAGCTATTTCTTCTATACCACTTGCTCCTTTGGCCGCATCTCCTTGCGTAAACCATGGATCTTTTTCTGTATTAAAAGCATATATTAAGGCTGGAGAGAAAGGCGTTAATGAAGAAGATAAACGTAAAGGTGTTCCTTGAGATCCTGTTTCTGTGAACCAATCGTACAATGCTCCTGGCATACCATCTTCTGCGATACCTTCGAGACCTACTCCTCTATCTACTTCTCCCAAAGTAAATAATGGATCTGACTGAGCATGCAATACTACAATTCCCGGAGTAATTACAAATCCATTATTCTGACTTGCCGGCATGCCAGCATCTGGAGCATTAATTGCAGTAATAGTTAATGTAAACGTTCCAGCTTCATTTCCTCCGCTTGCTGCATAATTTAATATCGCCGTCATATATATATCTCCTGTACCTCTTCCTGGTACCAAACGTACTGATGTATTTGAATCTGCTGGTCCTACATTTTCTCCTGCTGTAGGAAAAGTAGCCGGATCACCATCTGCCTCTGTTCCTAGGTCATATAAAGAAAGTTGATCTGCAATATCAACACCATTAAGTGCTGTACCTCCAGGGAATAAATCAATTCCTGCAAGGTCTGTTGGTGCAAGAAACCAGTCATTACTATTCCCCATCATAGTTACTGGTGTAAATTTGGTCCCAGGAACAGCTTTAAAAGATATCTGATACTGTGCATTATTAGTCGCTAATGGACCTGGACTTCCTGCTCCAACAGGAGTAGTAAAGGTATGTACATTAAGATAGTTAATTGTATTCTTAATTGTTATAGAAAACGTAGTACTATTAATAGGAGTTGCATTTCCCATTCCGAATGTTGGATTAATTACTTCAGACCAATCAGAAGCAGCGTTTCCTTCTCCATCATATGCGATACTATAACTAGGCAATCTTACGGATTGAACAAATTCTCCTTCAGTCCATATTCCTGCTGTCACTGCTACATTTTCTCTTGCGCTTCCTGCAGCTCCCCATTGTACAAAATCAATAATAGCATCAGCGCTTGCAAAGCTATTCGAAGAATATAACCCTAAACCTTCACTATCGCCTAATTGATCCCAGTTTACAACCAAAAATTCTCCAGCAGCTAGTTGTGCCGTACCACTAATTACAGTAGCATTCTCAATTTGCACATATCTACCTGGTCCAAGACATAACCAATATGGTGCCAAATCTACAGCAACAGTACCATTATTCCATAATTCTATTTGTTTACCTTCTCCATAGTTAACTTCATTGATCACAATAGACCGCACATCATTGTTAGGCATTGTAAGAACATTTTCTTCTCCAAGAGTAACCGTAGTCGTTTCTGCCCAATTAGCAGCACCATTACCATCTCCATCAAACACAATACTATTATCCTCGTTCCTCACTGTTGGGACAAATTCTCCCTCGGTCCATATTCCTGCTGCAACGGCTACATTTTCTCTTGCACTTCCTGCTTCTCCATATTGAACAAAATCTACAATAGCATCAGCACTTGCGAATTGATCGGTTGAATATAATCCCAGACCTCCGCTAGTATCATTTAGTTCATAAGGTACTACCAAATATCCTCCTGCTGGAATTGTAGTAGTTCCACTTAATGGAGTTACATCACTTAATTGCACATAAGTTCCTGGTCCAAGGCATAACCAATAGTCGCTAATATCAGCCTCTTCAGTTCCTTTGTTAAAGATTTCGACCCAGTCTGTTCCTTGGTACTTTACTTCGTTTAGTACCACATCAATTTCTGTTGATCCACCATCTGGTGTTACTACATCATCATCATCGCTACACGAAGCGAAAACGACCATAGCCATAATTAAATACGTTAATTTCTTTTTCATGATTTTATTTTTTTATTCATTTATTTGGTACAAATGTAAAAGCACAAAACCACTAAATTTGGTGACAAAAGTTACTGAAAAACGTTAAAAAAAGATTAAAAAATAAGCGCTCAAATACCTGAATATCAATTATTTAAAATAAAAAAAACAGAACAAAAAACCAATACTTAAAAAGCATGGTTTTTTGTTCTGTTTTTTTATATAATATCTGTTATTTTTTTACATCTAATTGCTGGCTAAAAGTTCTATATGTCTTTTATGTTGAATCAATAAATTTGTCGATTGTAGTTTTTTTGTTATCCTCGATACCACTTCTCTCGAAGTTCCTAAATCAGATGCTATTTGTTGATGAGACATTTGAATCATATTACAATTTTGAAGTTTTGCCTTTTCATTCAAATAATTTACCAACCTATCTTCAATTTTATAACAGACAACTTGCTTAGTTGTATTTAGTAAATCTTCGTAATTGCGTTGAAAATCTTTTAATATAATTCTAATAAAAGATGGGTATTTTACAAACCATTCTTTTACTTTTTCTATTGGTAAACAAAGAACTTTAGTATCTTTTTCTGTTTTAGCAGAAAACCGAACCGCTTCCTGGTTAAATAAATGATTAAAACTAAGAATACAACACTCATTTGGATGTATGTAGTACAACAGAAACTCTACTTCATCTTCTTCTGCATACATTTTAATTAAACCATCCAAAATGATCGGTAAAAAATTCATGTAGCTTCCTTGTTTTACAACATATTCGCCTTTAGGGATTTTTTTAAATGCACCAGAAGAAATTATTTCGTCTTCAAGTTCTTTTTCGATAAAAGGAAAACATTGAGAAAGTTCTATTTGTTCGACCGACATAGATTATTAGTTTTAATACATACAAGAAGTCGATAATATATCTCATCCTTACAATTTTATTATAACAAAAATCTATACAGTTATAAGTGACTATTTTTTATTATTATTCTTTAAACCAGTTTGGAGCCACTTTAGATATTCAATTGCATCAGGAGTATACGCAGTAGTATGGTTTAGAAGATTCATACTTGTATCTAGTAACACATAATAAGGTTGAGAATTATTTTGAAAATTTAAGGTTTGAAAAGTTGCCCATTTATCCCCTATTGTTCGAATATTTTTAACTCTTCCATCTGGTTTTAAAAATTTGAATTGAGATTCTTCAGGTAATTCTTTACGATCATCTACATATAAGGAGATTAATACGTATTTATTTTTGAGAATATCTATAACCTCAGGATAACTCCATACCTGTTCTTCCATCTTACGGCAATTTACACAGGCCCAGCCCGTAAAATCAACTATAATTGGTTTATTCTGAGCCTTTGCTGCCTTAACTCCTTCTTCAAAATCTGTATAGGCATTTAGGCCTAAAGGACCATGTGCTTCCTTTTCATAAATACTATAAAATAACGGTGGTGGAAAACCACTAAGTAGTTTTAAGTTAGCGTATGCCGTATTGGTTAATCCCGGTATTAAATATAGTACAAATATAAGAGTCAGTATTCCCAGTGTTTTCCTTCCTACACTTAGTTTTTGTATTGGGCTATCATGAGGAAAACGTATTTTTCCAAAAAGATATAATACCATTCCTATTCCTACTAATATCCAAATTGCAATAAATACTTCACGTTTTAAAACTCCCCAATGTTCTACAAGATCGGCATTAGATAAAAATTTAAATGCCAGTGCAAGTTCTATAAATCCAAGAACGACTTTTACAGCATTTAACCAACCTCCACTCTTTGGTAACGAATTTAACCAGTTTGGAAATAATGCAAATAATGCAAATGGCAATGCCAATGCCAATCCAAAACCACCCATTCCAAAACTTAATTGCATTGCTCCACCATCACTACTAAGAGAACCTCCTAACAAAGATCCCAAAATTGGACCAGTACATGAAAATGATACCAATGCTAATGTTAATGCCATAAAAAAGATCCCCACTACTCCTCCTATACTTGTAGCTTTACTATCCAGCTTTGTACTCCAGGATGCGGGTAATGTGATTTCAAAATATCCAAAAAAGGATATTGAAAAAATAATAAAAATGACAAAAAAGATAACGTTAAGTGTAACATTTGTTGAAATATTATTCAATATTTCTGGATCTACAGAATCCAAAAGATGAAATGGAAGACTTAAAAGTACATAGATAAAAAAGATAAAAAATCCATAAAGTACTGCATTAAATAACCCTTTCTTACGATCTTTTGCTCCCTTTGTAAAAAACGATACGGTAAGTGGTATCATAGGAAATACACAAGGTGTCAACAATGCTATTAATCCACCTAAAAAACCTAAAATAAATATATTGAAGTAACTTTTCTTTTCTACCTCTTCTGAAGGAAAAACATCTTTACCTTTAATATCGATATATAATGCATCTGATTTATTTTGATCTTCTGCAGTAATTGCCGACAAATCTCCTTTATTCTCTGTTGCTTCACCAGAAAGACTGATATCAAATTCTATAGTCTCGGGAGCCAAACATTTTTCATCATCACATACAGAAAAGAATACTTCTGCCTTAATAGACTTTAAGTTTTTATCAATACGCTTTATCTTTTGAGAAAATGTAACCTTATCTTCAAAATACTTAACATCCATCTCGAATATATTATCGTATTTCTCTATTCCTTTTGGCTCTATAGTCTCGCCAATAAGTTCATATGTCTCTGGAGTATTATTATATCCAAATTCTGTTGGTGTAGGTGCTATTTCATCCGAATCTGCCTCATTTTGTGAGTATAAATGCCAACCTTCATCCAGGGTAGCCTCAAAATATAATGTATAAGAGTCATCTGTCTCTTTTTCTACGCTTGCTTTCCATTTAATGGGGTCAAGCGTCTGAGAAAAAAGTGTCGTTGAAAATAATAATGTGGTCAGTAAAATTAGGAAGTAACGCATCAGGTTATTGTAATTTTTAGTAGTTGTTTAGTTTGGGGCATTATTTTAAATCTATTATCTGCTCTATAATTTATAATCCAGACAATTTCTTTTCCAGAGCACAGTAACCATACTCTTTCCTTGGCAAGTAAAGATAATTTTTCGTCTTTAAAATATTTACTAAGTTTCTTTTTACCTTTCATTCCAAGTGGATAAAAATAGTCGCCTTCTTTCCATTTCCTTACAGATAAAGGGTACTTTAACTTTTCTTTATCTACATAAATAGTTTTAAGGTCTACTTCAGAGATTTCTTCTACAATCTTAAATTTTAGTGTCCCAGAAGGAATCATTAGCATACTCTCTGCTTCAGAGATTTTATAAGTGCGATCCGAAATATCTTCGATTATGGGGCTTAACAGTAAATAAGCACGATCTTTTACTAATCTATGCGTCTCTGAAAACACTTGCTTTCCTGATTGCGCCACTATCATTTGCTCAATGTCATCCCAAGCCTTAAACCCATATGGTTTTAACAAAAAGTAAAGACATGTTCTTGGATTTCCAAATTCTCGTAATCTATGTATCGGTATTTTGATACAATCTGTTTCACGAATTTCAAATAGCTCATTTTTTAACCGAAACACCTGACTCTTTATAAATTCATTACTTTGCTTAAGATGTTCTAAAGTTGTCATGAAATTTTGCAAAAACTGAGGATTCACTAACTTTAATTCGGGCACCACTTTATGTCTAATAGCATTTCTTAAATACTTTGTACTGCTATTACTACTATCTTCTCTCCACTCTAATTTGCTTTTCTTCGCAAATTCTAAAATTTGATCTCTTGAAAATGGTAAAAGTGGGCGAACAAAAATATCATTAACTTCAGGTATACCTGTTAATCCTTCTATTCCTGTTCCTCTAGATAGATTAATCAAAAAAGTTTCGAGATTATCATCTGCATGATGGGCTGTAAGAATATAATCAAACTGATGTTCTAATGCGAGTTCTTTAAACCAATCATACCTCAACTCCCTCGCCGCCATCTGAATCGATATATTTTGTTTATTGGCATAACTCGATGAATCAAAGCTGGTTATTAAAAAAGTAGCATGAATATAATCTGCCAATGCCTTTACAAACTTCTCATCTTCATCGCTCTCTTTACCTCTCAAATTAAAATTGCAATGCGCAATATCAAATTCGAGGTTTATTAATCTACAAAGGGCGATAAGCACAACGCTATCTAACCCCCCGCTACAGGCAATTAATAATTTGCTTCCTGAAAGAAATGAGAGCTTGGTTGTAATATGATCTTTGAACGCTTGTAACAACGGATTCTCGATTAACTTTTTAGTTTTTCAAATATACGATTTTGAATTGCTATTGCAATTCTTCTTAAAAACAGATTCAATCATTGATTATCAAGTTTTTAACACCTAAATTGATTTGTTTTCGTTATTTTTAGGAAACAACTCTTAAATCATTTACCAATGAATAGGACGCATGAATTATCAAAATTTAATGAGGCTGATGATCAAAGAGAATTCAGCAAGAAGTTATTATCAATTGTTCCTCACTTACATCCCTATGTAAAACATAGATTATATATTGCCGAAAGCGTCGGTATCCTCCCACAAAATATGTATTGTTCCAATGGTATTATTGACGACGCTATTGTAAAACTACATCATGATGAAATTGACTTTGAGATAAATACATTATCTCTAGAACTAAAACTTTTTAAAATAGCAGACGAACTTATCGACGAATTACACATACGAGAAGGCTGGCATCAAAGAAATATTAGCACAAGTCATTTCTTAAAAGAAGAATTAGAAAAACTAGAAGAAAACTTTACTGCAGAAGCAGATAATGAATTGGTCATGAAAGAAGAATTAGATGATATTTGTTATCATCAAAATACAGAAGATAAACAAAACTTTATTTATAATGATAAAGATTCTGCTATTCTTAAGGTTATAAATTCAGAGCCCTCATCAGATTTCAGAAAACAAAAACTACTTGGTAAGTTCTATAGTTGGTTACCAATGGAAGCCTCTAAAATAATTGATCTTTTTGTCTTTGGTAGATTAAATTTTGAAGAAATAGCTATTATTAAAGGTATTACGGCAAAAGAAGTTAAAGAAACTATTATTGATGTTAGAAAAAGTTTTAGACGTAATCTAATATGATTATGAGATTTCACATATAGGAAACACCCTTCTATAATTGATATTGATCTATTATATCAAATCACTTTATATCTCATTTTAAGCCTGTGGTTAAGATAAGGTCTATTGACTATAGTAGACTTTATTTAATACAAGGTTTATTGTTTTAAAATTCTCCATACAAAGCCCTGGATTCCTCTCCTTTTTTATCCAAAAAACACTTAGAAACAAAACTTTATTTTTTCAAAATCTTAATTACGGTAAGACTTATCTATCTGTTTTAAACTAAAAAGAAAAATAATGTTTTTAAAAGGATATTCATTTGTTGAGTTGTTTTTATAATAGAATGGCAATTAAAAAGACTTAACTAATCAAATCCATTCAAAATTATAGAAAGAATAAAACCTAACACAAACCCAACTCACCGTGAACAAAAAGACATATTTGATTGTAGTCATTCTTTTGACTATATCAAAGGGCTTATTCGCACAAACAATGACATTAACCTCAAATGCGCCTTCAAATACCATTTGTAGAGGAGATATTATTCAGGTTGATGTAAATATAACTCCTCCAAATGGAGCCAGTGGATATAATTGGACAAATGTAACTACTGGTCAATTTATTAAAAGTGTAAATGGCAATGCCGGAACATTTCATCTTTTTACTGGTGTAGATAGACTTCTCACAAATAGCACCATAAGAGTTGAAGCTTTTGGCGGAACAGGAGGAAACCTATCACAGACCATTGACATTATAGTGCAACAGCCTGCAAACCCAGGTACAGAAGGTAACCTCCTTTTATGTAATAAAACAGGAGATATTGATTTGTTTACATTACTTCAAGGAAACCCTGACAGAGGAGGAACTTGGGATCCTCCATTGGCCAATGGAGATAGAGGTACTTTTACCATTGGTACTGATACTCCAGGGATATATCGATATATGATATCGGCAACAGCTCCCTGTTCTGATAGCGAATCTCGTGTAGTAGTAAAAGAGTGTTTTAATGATGATTTTGATAATGATGGAGTTAACAACAAAGATGATTTAGATGATGATAATGACGGAATCCTAGATTCCGTAGAAAACTCTGCTTGTACTTCTGCTACTTTAACTGAATCGAGTCCTGTCGTAGATATAGATTTTGGAACAGGCAATACTCCTACTACAGATCCTAATATACAAGGACACCAACATAATCCTAATTGGCCGGATGATGGATTCTATAATGTAGCAAATTCTTTATACATGTTTAATTCTGCCAATTTTGATGTATGGTTTATAACGACAGATACAAATCCAGTACCACATTCTGATGGAAACGGAGACGTTAATGGTCGATTTTTAGCGGTCAATATTGCTTCAAACTTCGGAAATAAAGTATTATATGAGCTAAAAGACATTCCTATTTCTGCCGGAATACAATACAATTTTAGAATTGACATGGTTGGACTATGTGATAGAGGGTGCGCAGATGTTCCAGCATTAGACCTGGAAATCATAGATCAAACAACAGGAAATACAATACTTTCTACTACTTCTGCAGCTCTGGGAGTTGCCAATGATGATATTTGGAGAACATTATTAGACGATATTACGGTTCCTACAAATACCTTATTGACATTACGTATACGAAATCAACAGTTGCAAGGGAGTAATGGAAATGATATCGGAATTGACAATATTCGTTTTGCTCCTTTAGAATGTGATTCTGACAGAGATGAAGTCCCAAACTTTCTAGATCTTGATTGTGATAATGACGGTATTTTTGATATTATCGAAGCTGGTCGTTCTGATTTAGATACCAACGGTGATGGAATTGTCGATGGAATTCGCGATACAGATGGAGATGGAATCGCTGATGTTGGAGTTGATGTAAATGGTGTTCCTATAGCAGCATCTGGAGGGTTAACTCCAATAAGTAGTGATGGAGATGGACTCCCTGATTATTTAGATATCGATGCTGATAATGATGGTATACAGGATAATATTGAAGGACAAGCTACATTAACTTATATAGCCCCAAGTGGAAATGATCTGAATAAAAATGGAGTTGATGATGCATATGAAGGTGTTGGTTCAATTACTCCTGTAAATACGGATACAGATACTTTACCCGATTATTTAGACCTAAATTCTGATGATGATTGCTTAAATGATACTGTAGAAGCATATGATCTTAACCTAGATGGTATTTCTGACATCACCGCTATTGGAACAGATACTGACAATGATGGTATGGATAATGCCTTTGACATTGTAATATTAGATGCACTCACAGCTATTACAAACCCCACAGATAATGGTGAATTACCTACCGACTTACCAAACAATCATAACATTGGGGGAGATGTTGATTTTAGAGAAGAATTTAAAAAAGTAGATGAAAAGAAAACCGCTGGCGGATGTGCAAGCGGAATACCAACTATTAATCTATTTGATAGTCTGGTGGATGCTGCAATTCCGGGTGGAACTTGGTCAGGACCTAGTGTTTTAACAGGAGGTGAATCAGGAACATTTAATGCAACTACCAATGTAGCAGGAACATATACATATACACTTCCAACAATTGGGTTGTGTCCATCCAGAAAAGGAGAAGTTAAAGTATCTATTATAAGTACATCAGATCCAGGAACAAATGGAACATTGAATACATGCGTATTGGTCACAACACCTATTAATTTGTTTGATAGCTTAGGAGGTACGCCAGATACTGGAGGATCATGGACAGATCCAAACGGAAATCCTTTTGGAACCACTGATCAAGGAGTACTTAACCCCTCTGCTACTGGCACACTACAAGGTACTTATGTATATACTATAGGAACAACAGGTTGTAGTAGTAGTGCTAACGTAGAGGTTACTATAAACCCTGGAGCTAACGCAGGACTAGATAATAAAGTATCATTCTGTTCTACACAAAGTAGCATCAATTTATTTGATAGTCTTGAAGGTACTCCAGACACAGGAGGATCATGGATTGACCCTAATGGAAATCCTTTCGGAACAACCGATCAAGGAGTGTTGGATCCATCACTTACAACTACATTATCGGGTGATTATATTTATACCGTTTCTGCAACGACTTGTCCTATTCAGGACACTGCTATAGTTACAGTAACCATAGAAATTGCTCCAAACCCAGGAACTAACTCATCGTTAGAAATCTGTACCAATGCTTCTGCTATTAATTTGTTTGATAGCCTTCGGGGGGCTCCAACAACAGGAGGAACATGGACAGGGCCTGGGGGAGCAACTTTTGGAACTAATGATAAAGGAGAGTTTAACCCGGCTAGCGATGCTGCCGGAACATATACTTATACCACAGGAACAATAGCGTGTAATAATACAGCAACGATAACCGTAACTATTAATCCTGCAGCTAATGCAGGTGAAGATAATAAGGTTTCTTTTTGTTCTACTGATACAACTATGAATTTATTTGATAGTTTAGGTGGTTCGCCAAACATCGGTGGATCATGGACAGATCCAAATGGAAATCCTTTCGGAACAACCGATCAAGGAATAATAGACCCGTCAGCAACAACTACCCTATCTGGAGATTATACCTATACTGTTTCTACTGGAAAATGTACAATACCAGATATTGCTAAAATCACCGTGGTGATTGAAACAACACCAAGTATTTCTTTTGATAAAACTACTTGTTCTGATGATCGCAATAGTTATAGTGTATCATTTACTTCTAACGAAACATGGTCTATAACCATTGATCCACCTAATGCCGGTATCATAGATGTTACAAATTCTATGATTACAGGTATTGCTAGTGATACCAATATCATAATTACTGCCACAAACCCAGCTAATACTACTTGTGAAGATACTTTAAATATCATTGCTCCTGATTGCACCTGTCCTGATATTACAGAACCCACTAACCCTATTCATCAACGAATTTGTGCTGGTGATACTAATCCTGTATTGTCTGTAACAGTTTTGACAGATCAAACAGCAAATTGGTATACTCAAGACGGCACTCTTTTAGTTGCAAATACTACTACGTATACTCCAATAGAAACTGCTATCGGGACCTATACCTATTCTGTAGAAGCTTTTGATAACAACGAAAAATGCCCAAGTGATCGAATACCTGTATTTTTTGATATTGTAACTGCTCCTGAGATAACATTATCTAGTGACAGTGCGATATGTGTTTCTGAAGATGGAGTACCTTTACCTACTAATGATTTTCCCTTTATTGATACTTTTTTAAATACTACAGATTTTACATTTATATGGAGTTTTGAGGGCACAGTAATTCCCGGACAAAATTCTTCTGGTATTGAAACCTTGTTACCAGGTACTTATACAGTACAATATACTGATAAGGTTTCAATGTGCTCAGATACTTCAAGCGTCACCATAAATGCTATAGAAGGTCCGCAAAGGTTAGATCTTTCTTTATCGTTAGGAACTTTTGCAGATCATAATGATATTATTGCCACAGTAGCTGGTAATAGTGAATATGAATTTAGTCTGGATAATGGATCTTTTCAAACTGAAAATATTTTTAGGAATGTTGCCTTGGGATTACATGAAGTCACGGTTAGAGATATTTATGGTTGTGGAAACCTATCTAAAGAAATTTTCGTCATGGGTTTCCCTAACTTTTTCACTCCTAATAACGATGGCATTAATGATACCTGGAATGTAATTGCTGACGAAAATTTACCAGAAATGATAATTTATATATTCGATAGATATGGTAAGCTTTTAAGTCAACTTAATCCCAATGGACCTGGATGGGATGGTATTTATAATGGGCGAACTTTACCTTCAACAGATTATTGGTTTGCCGCTCAATTTAAAGATGGTTCAGAAACTTATCGTAGTCATTTTACTTTAAAGCGATAGCCGTGATCTCATTTTTTATATCAATACAAATCATATGAAACTCATTAGCATTTCCCTTCTCGGAATATTGATGTTATGTACAAAAATTGGCATCGCTCAGGAAGGATTACCAATATACTCGGATTATCTTACCGATAACTATTATCTTATACATCCATCAATGGCTGGTGCTTCACAATGTTCACAAATACGATTAACCGGTAGAAGAAATTGGGTAGGAGAAAAGGATACCCCAGGGCTTTTTACGGCTGCTTTTAATGGAAGACTAACAGATCAGTCTGCAATTGGTGCTACCGTATACAACGATGAAAATGGTTTTTTTTCACAAACAGGAGGTTTTCTTACCTATGCGCATCATTTAATGTTTTCGAGGAGTGAATTGGACCTAAACATGTTATCGTTTGGATTAAGCGCTGGAGTTATTCAATATAGACTTGATCAAAGTAGTTTTATTTCAAACGGAGACCCCTTAATATCCGCAGGGTCTTTAAGTTCTGCAGAGTTTAATATCGATTTTGGATTATCATATAATCTATACAATTTCTATACACATGTGACCATGAAAAATGTATTGGAAAACTCCGGAGTTAATTCTGATTTTCAAGCTACACCTAATCTTAGAAATCTATTAATATCTGTCGGGTATGTTTTTGAAAGAGGTAATAAAAACTGGTCGTTTGAACCATCCATATTATACTCATACAGAGATGGTGTTAAGCAATCTAATATCGATTTAAATCTTAAATTTTATCGCAATGTAAGCGTTGGAAAAATTTGGGGAGGATTATCATACAGAACCAGTCTGGACAAAATAGATTTTGCAGATGGTACCGAGTTAAAAACTCAAACTCTAAATTATATTACTCCATTTATTGGCGTAAATTATGGAAAATATGTATTTGCTTATACCTATTCATATCAATCAAACCCAGTAGTATTTAATAACGGAGGATTTCATCAAATCACTTTAGGAATTGATTTTTCATGCAGAAAGAAACGCTATGCTTGTTATTGTCCTGCTGTAAATTAGGCGTTATAGTATTGATGTAAAAGTAATTCTTATTTCTTTTAATAGTTGTTTGTATCATTTTTCCATAGTTTATCTGATAGTACTTTTTCTTTAACTTCTTTACGATAATTTCGACTAATAGGAATACTATCAGAACCAATCAAAACCTCATGACTTTCGATAGAATCGATTTTAGGAATAGATACAATATAGGATTTATGAGTTCTTATGAAATTCTTATCTTTTAATTTTTCCTCAACACTTTTTAGTGGTAATAAGGATATGTATTTTCTATCATATGTATGAATACTTACATAATTCTGTAGCGCTTGAACAAAAAGTATATCTCTAAAATAAATTTTTTCAAATTTATGATCACACTTTATAAAAAAATAGTCTTCTGTGTACTTATCAGAAACCAATTGACCTGATGTATTTTGTAATTGAAAAAAATCGTTAGCTTTATTTGCTGCTTTTATAAAACGTTTTAATGTAACAGGTTTTAATAAATAATCCAATACATCCAGATCAAAACCTTCTAAGGCATAACTAGGATACGCAGTAGTTAGAATAACCATAGGAAGATTTGACGTTATTTTCAGAAAATCTATTCCATTAATCACAGGCATCTGAATGTCTAAAAAAATAAGATCTACTTTTTTCTGATTCAGTATATTGGTTAATTCAACAGGACTATTCCCCTCACCTACTTGTTCCAAAAAACCTATTTCAGCTATATAATTATTAATACATTCTCTTGCCAAAGGTTCATCATCAATAACGACACATTTTATCATAACTGGTATGGTTTTAATTGAGGAGAGATATGCTCTTCTAGATTTAATTTTAGTACAACAATATATTTGTCGTTCTCCTGATTTAGTTCTAATGTATAATTATTAGGGTATAGTAACTCTAATCTTCGCTTTACATTTTTTAAACCAAGTCCGCCATAGGTAACTGCGTCTCTCGAGATTTTTTCATTTTGTGCTACTGTATTCGATATTTTAAACATAAATTGATTATCCACCAAACGTACCTTGATCTCTATACGGTTAGGTTTATTGTTATGTTGAGATATATGTTTGAAAGCATTTTCTATGAAAGGCATTAGTAAAAATGGAGCTACGGCAAGATTTCCTGATGACGAGTTTGGTAGGTCTGCCGTAATCACAAAGTTATCATTCTGCCTTAGTTCTTCTAATTCTATAAAACTTCTTAAATAGGATAATTCTTTATCCAACAAAATTTGATGTTCATTACATTCATATAATTGATACCGTAGTAGATCCGAAAATTTAGCTAACGACTCAGTTGCCATAACTGTATTCTTATTAATTAGCACAAAAATAGAATTGATTGTATTAAACAGAAAATGTGGATTAAATTGTGATTTCAAAAACTTTAGTTCAGTTTCTAATTTCTCTTTTTCCAATACTCGTTGTTGTTTTTGTGATGACAGCCAATTTTTAGACAGTTTGATACTCATACCAAGCGTCATTGAACCTATGGAAGAAGGGAGTGTATTCTGCAGAAAAATCTTGTATAATCCTGACAAAGAAATTTGTAGTTCAGGAAAAAAATAATAACCCATGATATTTGGGGTAAGAATAAGTATAGCCATTGTTATAATAGTAATGATAACCAGTACGATATACTTCAAATATTTTGATTTCTCTAAATACTTGGGAATGAGAAAATATAAACAAAAATATACTCCTATAGCTTGAAAAATCACAAAAGAGAAAAACCAAATAAAAACTGAAGGTTGACTAATTTGATCAAAAACTTTAATAAAACCTCCTTTAAAAACTATCCACCAGGTAAAATGATATGCAAACCAAAATACAAGATGGTAAATCTTGTATTTAATTACCCAATCATATATAGACTTTATCGCATTCAACAGCTTTCTGTTTTTTAAACCAATGAAAATCAAACTTACAATATTTTAATAAAAACATTCCATCACTCATTATCAACAGTTTAGTTTTATTGACAAGATGCTAACTTTTATTGATAAGATGTCTATTTAATATGAATTGGACATGATAGGGAATTAATAGAGCAAAATAGTTGTTTAATCAAGTATAAACGACCTGTAATCAATTTGATTTTACCATCATTCTCATTTGCTATTGATTTGTAACACATTAATTTATTAAATCAAAAAACATGAAAACATTAATCATACATCTTTTAATAACAATAAGTATAACGACTATAAGTTATGCTCAAAATCTAAATGCTGAGTTAGAAAACACAACATATAAAGTTAGATCAAATAAGAATGTAATCCCACATTTTATCAAAGAAGTCCAAAACAGAAATACGCCCAATCATGCAAAACATTTTGAAAACTTAGCTTCACAATGGGGTATACAACAAGTATCTAAATATGATAAACCTAAAAAATCATTTAATGCTACTTTTAAATCCGACAAAGGGCAAATCGCTGTAACTTATGACAAAAATGGAAAACTAATAGCTGCAGAAGAAGAGTTCAAAAATATAGCTTTACCAAAACATGTGATACAATTTATTTATAACAAACATAGAGGATGGACAGTAACTGGCAATATATATTCTGTTTCTTATCACAGAAATAAACTCCTTAAAATTTTATATGAAGTACAATTAAAAAAAAGGTATCTAAACAAGAGTGTACAGCTTAACATTGATACTATATATTAGTTAGCCTAATACATAGTAAAACTATCAAAAATGAATGGTAAATAATCTAAAAAAAATAGTACCTTAAAAATGTTTAAATCAGAATGTAATTAACATCATCCAATTACTTTTAATCTTAAAACCTAATCATTATGTTAAATCACTTTCTAAACCCTGTAAATATTAGGGTACTAAAGAAATCAGAGCAAAGTAAAATTAACGGAGGCACCGAAGACCCTTGTTCTCCTGGACATCATGTTTCCTGTGGATTTTGTATTCCTAAGGAAGAGCCTTCTGATGTTTGCTTAGATCCTTGAAAATTATAAAAAAGCTGTCTTCTAAGACAGCTTTTTTACATATTTAGTTTAAACTATGAAGTTTCTAGAACTTCACGCATTGCTTTAGCTTTTAGTAAACACTCCTCGTATTCTTTATCTGGATCTGATTCTGCTGTTATTGCGCCACCTACGGTATATGAGATATATTTTTTTTCTTCATTATAGAGTATACTTCTAATCACTACATTAAAATCAAAATCTCCCGTGGGAGTAAAATATCCAACGGCTCCACTATACAAGCCTCGTTTAGATTCTTCTAAATCTTCAATAATCTGCATTGCTGAAATTTTAGGCGCTCCGGTCATACTTCCCATAGGGAATGTAGTTTTAATAATATCTACAGGTGAAGTGGTTTCATCTATTTTTGAAACTACAGTAGATATCATCTGATGGACTTGATTAAATGAATATACTTTACAAAGTTCTTCAACAGTAACAGAACCTTTTACAGCGGTTCTTGATAAATCATTACGAACCAAATCTACTATCATTACATTTTCAGAAAGTTCTTTTGGATCATTTTTTAAAGCTGATACTAATTTTTCATCTTCTACTCTATTCTTAGATCTTTTTGCAGTCCCTTTAATCGGTTGAGAAATAATTTTCTGTCCTTCTTTACGCAAATAGCGTTCGGGAGAAGCTGACAATAAATAGTGTTTATCTATTTTTAAAAATGTAGCAAAAGGAGGTCGTGAAATAGCGTTAAGGTGATGATAAGTCTGCAAAGGATTAATACAACTCTCTTTTGCAAAAAACTCCTGACAAAAATTGGCTTCATAAATATCCCCTCTATAAATATGAGTCAACATAGCATTGACTTTTTCTTTATATATATCTTTGGTTATCCTAAGACTTATCTTAATCTTACCACAAGGAGATTCTTCAGCTTTATTTTGTGTTGTCAATAAAGTGGTAGAAATGGTTTTAAAATCCTCTTCAATTTCATCATCAACCATTCTTAAGTAATGCATTTCTAATACATCTCCAATAAAAAAAAATAATTTTTTGGGTTGAAAGAAATATAAATCTGGAAATTCTAATTCGTCTTTATTTCTAGAAACAAGTTCTTCTGTATCATTTTTAAGCTCATAGGAGAGATATCCAAAAATCCAATCTCCCGATTGTTCTTGATATTCTTTTAAGCTATCAAATCCATTATGATAATCTGTCTTAATTGCGGTAAAAGCCTCAACAGCCAAAATACCATCAAAACTAGAATATTGTTGAGTAAAATCATTAGAGTCCATCCAGGTGATTTCATCAAACTGTTGTGCCCATTGTAAGAGTTTGAGTTTAAATTCTGATGGGTTTTCTAATGTATATTTTTTGATACTTCGCACCTACTCATTAAATTTGATGTGCAAAAGTACTTATAACCTGATTTAATCCCAATAAAAGTGTCTCATCTGTTACGGTATTGGACTCTACCGAAAAATTATCATAAAAAGAAGGAAAACTAAAGCTTTCTATAATTTCTGCTCCAAATCTTGGAAATACATTTTTGGCATATTCTAAAGAACTTACTCCTCCTCTTTTTCCAGGAGAAGTACTCATTAAAAGAATTTTTTTGCCTTCTAAAAAATTACGGTCCAAACGGGATAACCAATCTATTATATTTTTAAAAAAGGCTCCCCAACTACCATTATGTTCATTTACTGAAATTATCAATGCATCTGTATCAGATATTTCCTGTCTAAGTCCCATTGCCATCCCGGGAAAACTATTATTTCTTTCCTCATCTTCACTATACATTGGCATATTATAATTTGTTAAATTGACAATTTTAACCTTATGTCCTTCTATTTTTGATGCTACAAATTCTACAAGTTTATGATTGATAGAAGTACTGCTATTAGAACCTGCAAAGGCGATAATGTTTTTCATTGCTATATCTTAAGAAACCAAAAGTAACTAAAATCAAAACAGTCACAAAATAAGGCTACCTTTGTATCATCAAAAAACAAATCAATTGACTTTTCAAGATTTAAATTTAAGCACGCAACTTCTTAATGCCCTTGACGATTTAGGGTTTGAGACCCCCACTCCTATCCAAGAGCAAGCTTTTTCTGTAGTAATGTCTGGAAAAGATGTAGTAGGTATTGCACAAACAGGTACAGGAAAAACATATGCTTATATGCTTCCTATTTTAAGAATGCTAAAGTATTCTGTACAACAAAACCCAAGAGTATTAGTGTTGGTTCCTACAAGAGAATTAGTAGTTCAGGTAGTTGATGAAATTGAAAAACTATCCACATATATCAATGTAAGAATTACAGGAGTATATGGAGGGACAAATATAAATACTCAAAAACAAGCTGTTTCTCAAGGATTAGATATCATTGTAGCTACTCCGGGACGCTTATATGATCTAGCTGTGAGTAGAGTGTTACAATTAAAATCTATTCAAAAAATAGTAATCGATGAAGTTGATGTAATGTTAGACCTTGGTTTTAGGCATCAATTGATGAATATTTTTGATATCCTTCCTCGGCAACGACAAAATATTATGTTTTCTGCTACTATGACCGATGAAGTAGATAAAATGATTTCAGAAACATTTGTCAAACCTCAAAAAATATCTGTTGCAAAAAGTGGAACTCCTTTAGAAAACATTAAACAGTTTGGATATAAGGTTCCAAACTTTTATACTAAGGTTAATTTACTAGAACATTTACTTTCAGATAAAGAAACGTTTCATAAAACCTTAATTTTTGTCGGTTTTAAAAAAATAGCAGATCGACTATTCGAACAGTTAGAAAAACAATATGCCGATGAAATTTGCATTATTCATTCTAACAAAACTCAGAATTATAGACTACGTAGTATTGAGCAATTTAGACAAGGAGAAAATCGTATTCTAATTGCTACAGATGTTATGGCTAGAGGTTTGGATATAGAAAATGTAAGTCAGGTAATCAACCTTGACACTCCAGAATATCCTGAAAATTACATGCATCGTATTGGTAGAACAGGTCGTGCAGAAAAAGAAGGAGTTTCTTTTGTGCTTACTACCGAAAAAGAACAAGAACATCTTGACCGTATCGAGAATTTAATGGAAATGAAAATCGAGCAACTGGATATGCCAGTAGGCGTAGAAATTTCTGATCAACTTACTCCTGAAGAACAACCTGTTGTAAAAGAGATTAATAATCCTCATAAACGTCCTAATGATGAAGTTGGACCAGCTTTTCACGAGAAAAAAGAAAAAAATAGAAAAGTAAACCTGGGAGGATCATATCAACGTGAAATTAAAAAGAAATACAAAAAACCTAAGACAAAAGGTGATAAAACCTATAATTTAAAGAATAAGAAGAAAAAAAGATAGCGTTTAAAGTCAATACTATCCCGCTATTTTATACATTATCCTGATAGTATACCTTAATCATTTTATATGGATTTAAATCTTGCAGTACTAATCGACGGTGATAATATACCATCTACCTATATCAAAGAAATGATGGAAGAGATAGCTAAATATGGTAATCCCACCATAAAAAGAATTTATGGCGATTGGACCAAACCGGATCTTACCAAATGGAAGAAAATTCTTCTTGAAAATGCTATAACTCCTATTCAACAATATGGTTACACCAAAGGAAAAAATGCAACTGATTCTGCTATGATTATTGATGCTATGGATATTTTATATTCAGAAAAAGTAAATGGGTTTTGCCTGGTATCCAGCGATAGTGATTTTACCCGTTTAGCTACTCGACTTAGAGAAGCAGGAATGAAAGTTTTTGGAATTGGAGAAAAGAAAACCCCTAATCCTTTTATTGTTGCTTGTGATAAATTATCTTGAAATACTAAAACATGAAGCCGAAGAGAATGAATCTGAATCTACAGATAGTAAACCTATATCTAAGAGTAATGTAGATAAAATAACGCAAAAAGATATCAGATTAATTTCATATACAATATCTGATTTGGCAGACGATGATGGCTGGGCTTTTCTTGGTGATGTAGGAAGTCTTTTACAAAAGAAACAACCCAACTTTGACTCTAGAAACTATGGTTTTCAAAAACTAACTCCGCTAATTCAATCCATTAAAAGTTTTGAAATAGAACAACGTGAAACTACAAAGGGGAGATCTAAACTAATTTACGTTAGAAACAAAAAGCAAAACCGGAATAAACATTAAAAGACACTTAGACTACTCTAATTATGGCATCCATCTTTGCTCACGGATTTACTGCTTTTGCTTTTGGTAAAAGTTTTTCAAAAGAAGTTATCAATTGGAAATTCTGGTTCCTCGGAATCCTTTGCGCTATTATGCCCGATGCTGATGTTATCGGTTTTAAATTCAATATAGCATATGAAGATTTTTGGGGACATCGAGGATTTTCTCATTCATTAGTCTTTGCTTTATTTTTCGGAATAACCATGACCTCTATTTTTTATCGTAAGAAGCTAATGACTAAAACTGGCTTAATATTAATTACTTATTTTTCAGTTTGTACAGCATCACATGGTATTTTGGATGCTATGACTACAGGAGGTTTGGGTATTGCTTTTTTTTCTCCTTTTGATGATACACGCTATTTTTTTCCGTGGAGGCCCATTAAAGTTTCTCCCATTGGAGCTAGTAATTTTTTTAGCATTTGGGGCATTAAAGTATTGTTAAGTGAATTGATTTGGGTCGGAATTCCAGGTGGTATTTATATATTAACGATGTATTATGTCAAAAAACGTAAGATTCAATCAAACTGAACAACAAGCATGAGAGAATTTCAAAACACCGCTACTTCTAAAGACAAAAAAAAGTCAAAAGTAACTATTGGAAAAGCATTTAAAACCATTATTTGGCCAAGAAGAAATCTTGTTTTTATTGGATTACTTCTCATTGTCATAAGCAGGTTAGCTAGTTTAGTATTACCTGTAGCTAGTAAATATCTCATGGATGACGTAATCGCTAAAAAAGATTACGAAATGCTGAAGTTATTATTAACAGGAGTAGGAATTTCAATTCTAATACAGGCTATTACTTCATTTCTTCTAACTCGGATACTTAGTGTGCAAGCTCAATTTTTAATATCAGAATTACGAGCACAAGTACAGAAAAAAGTATTATCACTACCTATTAGCTTTTTTGACAATACCAAATCAGGAGCCCTAGTATCTCGTATCATGAGTGATGTAGAAGGCGTTAGAAACCTTATTGGCACGGGATTAGTACAATTGGTCGGAGGTACAATTACAGCAATCATTTCATTAGTTTTATTAATTCGAATTAGTCCATCAATGACTCTATTTGTATTGGTTCCAGTATCTGTATTTGGCGTAGTTGCCTTAAAAGCTTTTAAATACATAAGACCTATCTTTAGGAAACGAGGAGTTATTAATGCTGAAGTTAAAGGCAGACTAACAGAAACCCTTGCCGGAGTTCGAGTGATAAAAGGATTTAATGCAGAGGAGCAAGAAAATAGAACTTTTGAAGAAGGAGTTGATCGCTTATTTCAAAATGTGAAAAAAAGTTTAACAACTACTGCGCTGATCACTAGCTCGTCTACATTTCTATTAGGTATTGCTTCTACCGGAATTATGGGGATTGGTGGTTATAAAATTATGGTTGATGAACTTACTGTTGGTGATTTTCTTTCTTTTACATTATTACTTGGTTTTATGATTGCTCCAATAGTACAAATGAGCAATATAGGAAGTCAGTTGACTGAAGCATTAGCCGGATTAGATCGTACCGAAGAGCTCATGAATATGACTCCAGAAGAGGAAATAGAAGATCGAACGGTAGAATTAGTTGATATACATGGAAATATTATTTTTGATGATGTTACTTTTTCTTATGAGGAAGGAAAAGATGTATTGCATAATATTAGTTTTAAAGCTACTTCAGGATCAGTTACTGCTTTGGTAGGTAGTTCGGGATCAGGAAAGTCTACGATTGCTGGACTATCAGCCACTTTTCTAAATCCAAAATCGGGTCTTATTACTATCGACGGTCACGATTTATCAAAAGTCAAACTAAATAGCTACAGAAGGAACCTTGGAGTAGTTTTACAAGATGAATTCTTATTTGAGGGTTCTATACGACAAAATATCTTATTTCCACGACCAGATGCTACAGAAGAACAATTACTTCAAGCAGTTAAAGCTGCATACGTTAATGAATTTACAGATCGTTTTGATGAAGGATTAGATACGCTAATAGGTGAACGTGGGGTAAAATTATCTGGAGGACAACGACAACGAATTGCAATCGCAAGAGCAATACTAGCAGATCCCAAAATTATCATTCTCGATGAAGCTACTTCTAATCTAGATACAGAAAGTGAAGCATTGATTCAAAAAAGCCTTAGTGAATTAATGAGAGGTAGAACCACTTTTGTGATTGCCCATAGACTAAGTACCATTAAAAAAGCCGATCAGATTTTGGTCATAGAATCAGGAAAAATTGCCGAACGTGGCACTCATGATGAACTCATCGCTTCAGAAGGTAGGTATTTTGATTTATATACGTATCAAGCAAGGATCTAGTAAAAGAATAAAATCTTAAAATTCTTTTATCGGTGTAGAAATTACCATCTTAATACGACTTACTTCTAAAGTAATTAGGATGATGCGATTTATATTTACCTTGGTTTTTATCTTCAATATTGGTGTGACCAATGCTCAAAATACGGTTAATAATACCTTAGAAAAACAAGACTATGAATATTTTCTGGATTTCTTTACTTCTGGAAATACTCAAGTCCATAAAGAAGCACTAAAATATATTGAAGATCACTGGAAAGAAAGTTTTGAAGTCATGGCAGTTGAAACCATGTACTTTTTAAGAAGCCCCTCGACTTCACTTAAACTTCTAAACATTCTTCAGAAAAAAACTAAAAAATATTATCCTCGCGATTTTGATAAATGGTATGAATACATATGGAGTAAACAATCGTCTTATCCAGATGCTTACTATACCTTTAAAGCTATCCTACATAAAGCTATAGATTCTCGTTTTGACAGATATTTCCTGGATCGCGAACATCAATCTACCATTCGATTAGATGAAGTACGTTGGGGAGGTGTAAAACAAGATGGTATCCCGCCACTTCGAAATCCCAAAATGCTCAATGCAAAAGATGCGACTTATCTCGATGATAAGGATATTGTTTTTGGCATTTCTATTAATGGAGATACGCGTGCATATCCAAAACGTATTTTAGCCTGGCATGAAATGTTTACCGATCAAGTCGGAAATATTCCCGTTGCCGGAGTATATTGTACATTATGCGGAACTGTAATTTTATATAAAACAGAAAAAGATGGAATTCGCTATCAAATGGGTACTAGTGGTTTTTTATATCGATCTAATAAATTAATGTACGATCAAAAAACACAATCGCTTTGGAATACGCTTTGGGGAAAACCTGTTATAGGACCTTTGGTAGGCAAGGGTATTGAATTAGAATACCTTAGTGTGGTCACAACAACTTGGGGAGAATGGAAAAAACGGCATCCAAAAACTACTGTTTTATCGTTAAAAACAGGACATCGTAGAGATTATGATGAAGGAGTTGCTTATAAAGATTACTTTTCGACCGATGAATTAATGTTTACAGTGCAAGAAAAGGATACCAGATTAAAAAACAAGGAAGAAATTCTAGCCATACGACTCCCTGATAAAACTGAAGAGAATATTGCCATTTCATCCAATTTTTTAAAGAAAAATCATATTTATAAAGGTGTAATAAATCACAATAATTTCACCGTATTTACAGATCAAAGTGGCGCGCATCGTGTATATTTCACCAAGGAGATTGAATTTACTTCATATGACAAAACATCATTAGCCCAAGACAGTAATGGTGAAACTTGGGAACTAGATGAAAATCAAATTAAAAATATTAAAAGCGGTAAAACTTTACAACGATTACCTACTCATAATGCGTTTTGGTTTGGTTATCATGCTGCTTTTCCAAATGTGAAATTGATCAAATAAGCTTTATTCATTATCATCATAATTTATTTTTTTATCCAAAATAAATAAGGTTGTTATCACTTATTTAAAACCAATCTTAACGTAGGATTTGATATTTTTAAAGATAAAAACATAGTTATGAAAAATAATATACGAGGTGGTGATGCGCCTATCCCTTGTCAATTAGAAGCAGATAAGAATTATGCATGGTGTAGTTGTGGACATAGTGCAGATCAGCCTTTTTGTAATGGTACTCATAAAAAAGAAGGAGGTACTCCACCAACGATTTTTAGTGTCCATGAAGCTAAAGAAGCTTATTTATGCACCTGCAAAGAAACTAAAAACCCACCGTATTGTGATGGGTCTCATAAAAATTAGAAAATGAAAAATTCCTGATTCATCTTGATGAATCAGGAATTATCTCCTCCTACTTCCTTTTAAATTCTGCCTTTTTTCCGCCTAATTGTAAGATCATCTTATTTTGTTCTGGAAAAAATTCAATATGTACTCCTGCTCGATTTGATTGAAATTTGTTTTTTTCATGTGATTCTACTGGAAATGTCGGACCATTTTTTGCACTTACGATTAGTGTAGCGTCTTCTTTAGTCATTGTTATTTCAAATGGAGGTTCTTCTCCTTTATAAACCCCTAAATATGCATCAAGTTCTTCGGTTTTTAGATGTAATGCAGGCTTAAATTCTGGAAGTTTATATTCCAGGTCATAATATATATTAGCGACCCCAACTAATATCTCAGTAAACCCTAATATTACACCATTAGACAAATAACTAATTGACAGTTTATCTTCTGGCACATAAATCGCTACAGATTGAAAGCCATCAATTCCTCCTGAATGACCAAAGTTTTCTTTATGGTCATAAGGAAATTGAACAAGTCCCATTCCATAACTATCTTCAAGATCTTTCATCTTAAGTAAGGATTCTTTAGACACCAGTTTATCAGAGAACAAATTATGATAAAAAATGGCTACATCTTTTGATGTAGAAACTATAGCTCCTGCACCTATAGGCACACTCATATCTGTTTCTGGTTGTAACACCCACTCTTCATCCATGTGATATGACAACGCTTCATTTTCCTTTGAATTTATTTTACTTCCATAATATGTATTCTTTAAATGACAAGGAATAATTATCCTCGATTTAAGAATTTCGGCATAACTTTTCCCTTCGATATCTTCGGCTATATAAGACAATAAGACATAATTTGTATTAGAGTATTTACCTTTCTCATCGGGTTTAAATTGAATTTCTTTTTTTTCAATTCGATCTAACATTTGTTGTCTCGTATTAGGAACCACCATCCATTTCCTAAAGTCTTTATCGTTAGTTATATTATATAAACCACTGCGATGTTTTAAAAGATGTTTTATTGTAATTTTATCAGCATTAGGAATTTTAGGAAAATAATCACTAAGAAAAGTTACTAGACTCAGCTTCTTTTCCTCGATCAATTGCATAATTATTGTTGCTGTAAATGTTTTGGTAATAGAACCTATTCTATATTTGGTATTATGACTAGCCTTTACTTTATTTTTAAGATCTGCATATCCCATAGTATGTTGATAGATTTCTATTCCGTTCTCTAAAACAGAAACACTTCCCATTCCTTTATTTTTATGATCAATCACAGAAAACAAACTATCTAGTTTTGCCTTATTAATCTTTTGTGCATTTATGGTATAGCTTATCAAAAAAGCTATAATTAATATCTTTTTTATCATAATATTTTAGTTTTTAACTGATAATCTTTTGAGTTCTTTTTTTGCTATTTCAAATGAACTATATGCGCTGTATACTCCATCTTCACCTACAATGAAATGCATCGGGATTGAACTAATTTGCAATACTCTTCTTGTTTCTTTTACTCTTTTAGAAATAAACTGCATTCCTATTGGGTTTTTATCATTTACAAACTGTTTCCACTTATGGATATCAGAATCAAATGAAATGTCTATAAACTCGATATTAGAATTTTTGCTTAGTTCTTTTTTTAGTTTTTCCAGTTCTGGTTTTTCATGCATACATGGTGGGCACCAAGTAGCCCAAAACGTAATCAAGTATGTTTTTTCTTTGATATTTTTTAAATTAAATTCAATATCTTTTTGATCATATAATGTATGATCTGGAAGGATTAACTTTCCCTTTTCCGTAAAATCCCAAAGAGTATTAGCGTTTATTAATTCTCCATGATCATTATAATCTGAATTCTCAGTTAATACGATAAGAGGCTGGGAAAACAAAAAATAGAAAAAAACACCCAAGACTCCTAGACCAGATAAAAATCTGTATCCTTTTTTAATAGAATCTCTGGTAATAGCTAAGGTAAGTGAGCCTATAACGATAAGGATAAAAATAAAAGGGATATATAAAAAACCAAAAAGATCAAAAATAAAAAAAGGTAAAAAAAGAAACGGTAGAAATTTAGGTGGTGTCTTTTTATTTATTGTACCGCTAAAAAACATACCAATTACTCCTATCAAAATCGGAATCCATTTCAATAAATTTACCTCATGAATATGTAAAGGATTAAGAAATAGAAAAAAGTAAAAGCCTATAATCATTATTAATATAGTCGCTACTATTCCAAAAATTATTTTTAGCACTATTTTTTTCATCATATTTTATTTGTATTTTCTTAGTAAAAATTAATGTTGAAAAAGTGAAGCTACAAAGTTAGAATTCATAGTTTCATTACGCTTCAGAAGTTCACCTAACAATTGATACAGGTTCAATTGAAAGGAATTTTACAAATTATTTTTTTAGGAATTATTTTTGGTCTGCTTCCTTACCGATCCAGGTAAATACAATAATCGCAGCTCTTGAAATTATAAATACAAAAAAACCAAAGATGGGAGGAAGTGCCGATACTTTTAATCCTCCGGCAAAAATACCAGTAGAAAGATCTCCAATCTGTTCGACCTGATCAAACATTTCTACCAAACCTATCAGTTGTCCTAACATTCCCCAAACCAGAGTTAAAAGGCCAATAGAACTTAATAAGCTAATACCCGTTGTGCATTTAGTTAATATTAATTTTTAGGTTGTTTATATTTCTGTTGAATTCAAACCTATTGATATATTGAATAATGGTCATTGCTGTGATCTTTGATAAGATTCTATTTTTAAATCCCT
>NZ_VLNR01000035.1 GCF_007489275.1 Aquimarina algiphila | reverse complement strand
CAGATGCAATTTTAGATCGATTGGTACACTCTGCTCACAGAGTTGAGCTTAAAGGAGAGTCGATGAGAAGAAAAAGAAAAAAATCGTAATTTTAACACTGAAATAAACACGCTTTTGGGAACTGTTTTGCTATGCTCTATTTAAACAGGAATACCCGGGTCAATTTCATAGGAATCTCCATATAACCAATATAAATTGTTACCCATAAAAAGACAGAGAGCTGTTTTTATTTTTTAAAATCGGTTTTTTAGGCTTTAACCTGAGTAGAAGTATCGATGAATAAAAAATGCGCCAGCTTATTAAAAGACTGACGCATTTTCTTCACACCTACCTATTCACAGAGAATATATCTTTCAATTGTTTTACCATACCGCCATCTCCAGAAACACTAATTTCACCAATTTTGTCTGCAATTTTCTCTACATACTCCATTTCTTTAAGCTTATAAAGCATCTCATTCTCTTCCATAAGTTTTGCTGTATTCAACAAACTACGGGTTGAAGCGGTTTCTTCACGACGTGTAATAATATTGGCCTGAGCTCGTTTTTGAGCCACCAATACCTGATTCATGATATCCTTCATCTCTCCTGTCAAAATCACATCACGAATACCACAGTTCAGGATTTTTACCCCTAGTTTTGTAGCTTCGGTTTTAGTATCTTCAAATACTGCTTGTGCAATACTTTCTTTACGTTCCAAAAGCTCATCCAAAGTATATGTACCTACATAAGCACGTAACACCAATTGCATAGCGATATACAATTGTTTTTCATAGTCCTTATTATCCAACAAAGCCTTTTCAATATGGATAACCTTATATTGCGTATAGAAGTTGATACGAACTGCTGCTTTATCTTTGGTTAACAATTCCTGACCTGCAATCTCTAGTTGTAATTGACGTAAATCTGCTTTAGCTATCTTGATAGAGATATCATTTCTCCAGAAACGGTATGTACCACTTTCTAAAGTTTTGGTATATACGTCATCTACAATCAATACTGCTTTTTCATAAGCAGCTACTTCAAATGCTCTGATATATTTAGTCAATGCATAATGACTAAACAATGATTTATCAATCTTTTCGGTGATATAGATCTTACTTAAATCTGCCTTAGCAAATTCATAATCGATCAATCCCTTCCAGTAGACATAACGACCGGCAGATAAAGTATTTTTGAAATTACCATTCTCATACATGAGCACGATCTCATTATCTTTTACTTCGATTAGATATAGCATGGCCTCCAACTCCTCATCTTGTAGTAAGAGTTCCAGTGCCACTGGTGCTGCAAAAGGTTTGGTTAAATCATATTGTATTACCTTTTCATTAAATCCTAACCAGTGAATTCCTTTGGTTAGTACACGATGATAATCTCCTTTTTTGAAAACTAAACCTACTTTGCCCGCATTAATTCTTACTCTTTTCATTTTTTTACTTTTTAAAACCTGTCTTTCCGACAGGCAGGTTAAACATTCAATAAACGGCAATTCCTGTAACGGAGACCTTGCCTACTTTAATCAAGAACCACGGGTATAGTTCTTTCTCAATGTATATTTTCTAGGCATGCCCTCTTTTGCTTTAGCAATAAGAGGTCGGGCTATTTGCTATATCTTTTTTTACTTCTTACCCTTTTACAATATTTCGATAAGCTCAGTATAACTGCTCAGGGTACGTAATTAAAAAAAGGATGCCGCTTCTATCCCTCATGCGATTCTTTCTTAAAAAAACAGTGAAGGCAAATCGTCTTTCCTGTGCGGAAATATTATTTTATCATATTTTCCATAACCAGTTTTAAGCAAAGAGAAAAAAGAAAATATTATCTTAAAAAAGATCATATAGTTCTAAAATCTGAATCCAAAAAAGTAGCTATTTCGAATATTAACAATACCAATATTTCAAAGTACATTAGAGATTGTTAATATAGCAAGAGTGCTACAACAACTGATCTGCCATCACGGTTCTTGTCATATCTTGTCCCGATGAAGATCGGGATCTCAGCGTGACAGGCTGGTGATCAGTTTTTAAAAGATGATCAGCTTATCAAGAATGGATTTTTAGTCCATATCCTACATTATGAGTGTAGTGCTCTAACCAAACTGAGCTACAAAGCCTAAAAAAGTGGCCTTGACAGGAATCGAACCTGTGCATTTGAAAAAGACATTAAAGTGTCTACTTCGCTAGAACCGAAATCTAGTGCGTTTACCAATTTCGCCATATCCGTAAGGATAGTGGGATTCGAACCCACATGAAACAATCTATTGCTCTACCATTGAGCTACGGGGCGTTAATGGATTTTAAAAATAGTCGCCCCGAAGGGATTCGAACCCTCAACACATAGAATGGAGACTATTTTTGGTAACAGTCAAACCTTCAAATCAAGTTGTATATGAAGTGATGATACAAACAATGCAATACCTCATACAATGGTGTTATACAGAAACACTCAACAAGACTCGCTTGATATCTTCAAGAAGCTCAATAAATTTGTTTTTTAGAACACAATGATTTAAAATTGAACTACTTATTAATTTTGATGAACTTTTATTAATGAATTCTATTGATTCATTAATATCATTTAAGATGTTTTGATAATTATACTGTCTTATTATTCTTTCTATATTTTCTTTCGAAAAATCAAAAGCATCTATACCACAACACTCAGCAACACAAAACGTTTGCAGATGCTGCCAGAATTCTTTGTTATTTTCTAAAAACTCATCTATACCACTTATACTTTTTGATTTTCTTAAACTCATATTATTTTCTTTTATGAAAGCCCTGCTACTTTCCCCATATTGCAGCAGGGCGCTACTTCAAACCCTCAATTATACCCCATTAAACATGAGGGTTTGTTTTTAATTACACCACAAAGATGAAATTATACTACGCAGTCTTTTTGCGCAGATCAAAAATCATTTATAAAAAGTGCGATGTCTGTCATTTTTGCTTTTTATCCCCTTGGTTTCCTGAGGATATAAAGCTTTACTCATCGCATTGATGTAATTCGAAGCCCACTTTGATAACACTCTAGTAATCAAAAGCTTCATAGTGTTCATTTTTCTTTTGGTAATAGTAAAGTGAGTTTCCATAATAATTAAATGAATTGGTTATACATTGCTTTAAAAAATTAGTAAGAATAGCAAGACTCGAACTCGCATCTTTGGGTTCGTAACCCAATGTTCTATCCAATTGAACTATATTCCTTTTTAGATGTGCTCCAGGACTCAAACCTTGTTCCTCCCGTTCACATCGGGGTGCTTTACCTGATAAGCTAGAGACATCATTTTGATGACATGAAAGGATTCGAACCTTTACACCAAGAGTCAAAGTTTTGGATGCTGCCGTTACATCACAGGTCAATTTGTAAGCTCAATAGGATTCGAACCTATACTCCAAGGTTCGTAGCCTTGGGTGCTTCCGTTACACCATGAGCCCATAGTCGTACTCCACCTTGGATTCGAACCAAGACTGTACGGGGCTTAAACCCGATGCCTCTTCCAATTGGGCTAGTGGAATAATTGCCAGCGCATCGTCTGGCCCGTTTGCTAAAAATGTCTACTAGACATTTTATGCTCCGTCCTGTACAGGGAGAGAGACTCGAACTCTCAAAATCCTGATTCTAAGTCAGGTGCGTTTACCATTTTCGCCATCCCTGCATTAGTTGAGGCATTGGGGATCGAACCCAAGACTTCTGCGATATCAGCACAGTACTCTACCAACTGAGTTATACCTCATTTTGTACTCCATAAGGGAATCGAACCCTTGTCTTCCAGTAGAAAGTCGAATGCACTAAACCACTATGCTAATGAGCAATTTGTCTGGAGAACAGGACTCGAATACTGAAACAAGTTCAGTACAAGCTCTACAACCTCACGTGTCCAAGGCGGGTAAACTACCATTGTTATATCTCTAGTTTTGCAGTACCGACGGGATTCCCTTCGACTGGGCTCAGGATAAACTTCTCACCCCTGGTTCTGCTTTGCAGTACCGACGGGATTCCCTTCGACTGGGCTCAGGATAAACTTCTCACCCCAGGTTCTGCTTTGCAGTACCGACGGGATTCGAACCCGCGACCTTCCGAGAGACAGTCGGGTGCACTAGCCATTGTGCTACGGTACTAAATAGTGGAAGTAGTAGGACTCGAACCTACAAGCTCTGAAGAGACCAGATTTACAGTCTGGAGAGCCAACCAATTGCTCAATACTTCCATAGTTTTTGAGACAAGGATGAGATTGCTACGCTTTCTCATCAAGTCACAAAGTGGATTTTCACAGCATTCAAATAAGTTTGATGCTATTCCAATCATTGAGACAAGGATGAGATTCGAACTCATAAAAAACAGATTTGCAGTCTGCAGCCTTAACCATTCAGCCACCTTGTCGTTGCGATACTGGCAGGATTCGAATACCGGATCAAGTCCGGCACAGGCCCTACTATTTTATGAATAACAGCTCATCAGCGCTAACCATTAAGCTATAGTATCTTTATTGCGTAGAGTAAAGGATTACTCATCGGTTGCTACTTTATATTTTGGTATTCGTGAATGCGAAGCATTTCTAACCTTCATCACGTTCTAGACGTGAACTCGCTTAGCAGGCGAGCGTAACAAAGCCAGTATTTACTCTACGCTCTATAGCGGAAGGAGTGGGAATCGAACCCACACGAGTCGTTATCTCCTAACAGTTTTCAAGACTGCGGCCACCACCTATTGGCTTGTCCTTCCGTAAAATTGACGTATATTTTTTAAGTCCCAAATCAAGTTTGGGACAGCTACACGTCAATGTGTTTAGTTTTCAATATGTCAATGAACTAATCCCTAGTTCCTTTTTCAAAATTCAGTTGTTTAGAAACATTAGATTCTTTTAGAAATAAGTTTCCGATATTCATCGGAATGCATTCAACTATTTTCTTTTCCGATTTAAAAAAATTAATCTTCAAAAAAAGTTTCATCCAAAAAAAAGACGCCTTGTTCGGGCGTCTTCTTATATATTTTAGTATATGTATATGTTATATTCTTATACACATCCTTTCTATAAAATAGACACCTTTTATGTTCACATCAGAACAATATTCTCTTTGTTTGGTAAAGAGGCGGTTTATCGTATGTTGTGAATTACTCGGAATCATTTTTATATGTTTTATATTATTTTTTTACTTGTCATTCCAGCAAATGCTAAAATCTAAAATCTGTATAATAGATTCTGGTCTACACCAAAATGACAAATTCTATTATTTCTTGTTTTGATTGCGATGCAAAGATTAAACCTTTATTTTAAATCTGCAAACATTTTTTCATTTATTTGCTTGATAATCAGATCATTATGTTAAAAATTAGATATAAGAATCCCTGTCCGTTTTTCAACAGATTTTGGATAGTTGCAGTAACCGTCTGTCTCCCTGATGCTTACTTCCAAATACTAATCTTTATGTGCTAATTAACTTTTATTCATTATTCTTAAAAAAAATTCATAAAAAAAGCGTCCAATTTCTTGGACGCTTGCTATTCTATAGTAGTTTTCTAATTTATATCATTCCAAAAAATGATTAAAATAATCACATAGCGCCCTGTTTCGAATGGATAATTCATTAATCCATCGATAATCACACTGACTAAACAGTGATTTTGGTGTGGTATGTATTCTATTTTGTTTCATTTTGTTATACAAATATTTATAATTTATACTTTAACTTCCAAATTTATTTCCAAAATTGAAACCATTTTTTCCTTTTACTTATCTTTCCAGAAAAATCAGATTGATTTTGATTAGCGGTCTTAATACTATTTTCTGTAAGATTCAAATTCAATAATACTTGGTGATCGGTATTTAAATTATATATATCTAAATATAATTTTGTATAAGATTTTATTTCTTTCTCTTTCTTCTCTTCCAAGGAGCATTTTTTTGCCAGTCACCTGCCATGATACACCCATAAGGTAATACTTCATCGATAACTGCACCCAATCCATATTCATCCATCTGGTTTCTTACAGTTTCTGCATTTTTATAAGCACTTGGTAGTTCTGTAACATCAATCTCATTAGAAAAGAAACGAATATCCAAACCTTGTGTTTCTTCCTGAAACACTTCTTCATTAGTTCTACCTTCTTTACTTCTTCTATGTTGAGTTCTACTCACATTACGTCCTGCCCCATGTGGTGCAAAACCAAGATTTGTCTTGGTAGTTTCACCATTCACAATCAACACAGGCTCTGACATATTTAAAGGAATTAATCTTGGTCCTGTAATATCAGGCATAAACTTAACATCCAGAGGAGTAGCTCCTTTGGCATGATAAAACAATTCTTCATCTCTAAATACGAAGTTATGTTCATTCCAATAACGATCTTGAGCTTTAGCTTGTAAAGCTTTTAATGTGGCATTATGGATTACTTCATGGTTTGTTTTTGTCCATTTTCTAATAATTTGTAGTGCTTCCCAATATATTTGCCCTTCTTCAGTATTAAAAGGTATCCAGGCATTTTGTTTTAAGGTTTCTGGAGATAATTCTTTTCTAAACCGTTCTGCTATTTTCATCCCTTGTGTATACAAATTAGCTCCAGCACCTCTGGATCCATGATGTGTAATCATCATTGTATTTCCTGTCTTTCTTGATTTTCCAATAAACAAGAAATGATTTCCATCTCCTTGTGTACCTAAATGAGACCTTGCGGCCTGAATCATCTTTTCGTTATTTAGCATATAGTTTCCTTCAAAATCTTTTAATAATTCATCCGGAAATCTATACTGAGCGTTTCGATCTCTTCCTCCAGGTCCAAAATGAGTGTTTTGGTGGGCTGCATCTAATACCTTTTTAGGATCAGTTGTACCAAAATCTGTCAACATCACAGAGCAACAAATATCTGCACTATGCATCCCAGGGTGAATAGCATTCTTGGCAACTGCCACCCCTCCTACTGGAATCGTTCCATTAGGTCCTGTAGGACAAGCATCTGGCATTAATGCTCCATTAACCATGGTTGGAGTTTTCATTAGTGTATGCATCGATGCTACAACCGAGTTTACATTGGTTTCTTCTAACTCGTTTTCTGCTTTTATATTGACAGCAAATGGAGCTGGTTGAGCAAGTAAATCTACAATTGGCGGAGATTTAAACTGCTCCAAATAGCTATGCATTGCTTCTCTATCTAGTTGGTTTGTATTGATATAATCGATGGCTTCTGGAAACCATTTTCCTGATCTAAACCCTAATTTGATTAATGTTTTTCCTGTTATATTTACTTTGTTTTCCATAATTCTTTTATTTGTGAACTCCGCCGGCTCCTCGTTCGACGGAGCATTACTAAACCAATGTTTAATAGCTTGTTTAAAATTCTGACACAAATGTTTCACTTAAGTACGCAATTATTTTGCGTAGTAATCATTTCTCAGTTTAAATATTAATTTATTGATTACACTTAGGTCAGGTCGCTCTATTAAATCGGCTTTTTCGTATAAAACATCTAAGCTTTCTTTTATCTCTTCTGCTTTATCAACCAATGTATCATATTCAAAATCTCCATTTTTGATTTTTAATAGGTAATCCCGATCTGATCGTCTAACATTTACAATACCTTCTTTAGCTATTTCTTTTGCCATATGAAGCAATCGAAATGTATGCATCATGTTTTTGGTATCATAATTTTTACCATGCATAGTATTATTTTTATATCGTTCTTCGTTTCTTTTTTCAACCCAAGCCCAGTATTCCTTATACTTTTTACAATAGAATGAATATCCGTCTACGTTAAAATATAGTAAAGCAATTGGCTCCTCTTCTTTTTGAACCGAACTTAGACATACTTCGTTTGCATTTTCTCTAGCTATACCTTGATATCCTTTTTCTGAACTATAAAAAAGATTATAACAATCTTTTATATGAGGAATCTTTACTAATCCACAATGTCTCGCTTCGAGTTTTTTGTCTTCAAGAAACTCTTTAAGTACTATAGACCGTTTCCCAGTTCTCACATAACAAAAATCCAAAACTGATTTTCTATCTTTTTCTACCGGGTTTACGATCTTTTTATTTAAACCTCTAGCCTTTTTAATTTGTGTATACGCATAATTCGCAAAGGTGTTTTTACACAATCCAGAAAGAAAATATTCCATTTTGATTTGATCAAAAATTGGATCTTTCTTTAAGATACAATCTTTCGGTACATTCAATAATTCTAAAATATTAGGATTATTCTTTGATAATAGTTCTATAAACTTTCTAAGTTCATAGTATACAATATCATTGGTTTCGTTATTAATCTGACCAATATATTCCAACGAATAGAATTGTTCTTTTGGTAATACAAAAACACCTCTTATATCTGTATCTGATGTTGCTGTAGCTAATCCATATGCTCTACTACCACTAATACATTTGAATATGATGTTTCCTGATGCTTTTAATTCTGCTATGGTTTTCATTTTCATTATTGTTAGCTAGTCAAACTGAACTTGCCGAAGTGTAATTGATCTTCGACAAGCTCAGATTGACAATTTAGTTTTCAGTGATACTTTTAAACAAAAATGCATCGATTCTTTCGGGATTAGGTTTTCCTGATGGCAAGGACTTAGCATATTTATCATTTGTGGCTATAGTTTCAGAAACAAACCGTATCACTTTTTCATTTCTCAAATGGAGATAACTTTCCTCATTTTCAGACTTTATGTCCATCAGGTTTTTGATTTCAACTTTTATATCAGGTGATACAAGAGATAACATTTTGTCAAAAACTACTGGAGGCATAGATTTATGTTCTAATATCCATTTACCCGCCAAAGATGTTCTTAAAGCGTAAAACAAGCTTTTTAGTTTTATGGTTGAACCAGCTAGTTTTTCTTCATACTTCTTACTCATACTCAAATAATGATACATACTCGCTACAGGTGAAAAGCAATCTTTTGCTATAGCCTGCAACTCTGATATCAATCCATCTTCTCCTTGGTATACTATAGGTGAAAATAAATGCTCTAAAGCAGGAACATTAGATTTTTTAAGTAACCTTAGGCTTTTACGGAGTTCCCAACCTACGGCGTCAAAATCTCCATCCATTATGTCGATTGTATCTCTTTTTTCAGAAACAGTTAAATACCATTCTAATGGATGAGTATATAAAAAACGTACATCATAATCACTATCTGGCGAAGCAAAGCCCCATGCTCTACTACCCGATTCACAAGCGTAGTTTATCTTTACATTACGTTTTTCTTCTATATGTTTAAGTCTTGTTTTCATGTCTTTTTCAATTACTATACAAAGATTACATTCTTCTACGCATTGTTTTTGCGTAGAAAAAAGATAATGTCTATTTTTCTAAAAATATTTTAGCATGGCACAGAACAAGAATGCACTCATACGTTATAAAACCATAGATAAATGCCTGCAAAACAACAATCGGCAATGGACACTTGATGATCTTATAGAAGCATGCTCAGATGTTTTATACGAATATGAAGGTAGGGATGTCAATGTAAGCAAACGTACTGTACAGTTAGATATTCAGATGATGCGTAGTGATAAACTAGGTTATAATGCACCCATAGAAGTTTATGACAAAAAATATTATCGATATGCAGATGAAGAATATTCTATTACAGATATTCCATTAACTGAAAATGATATGAATGTTCTCTCAGAAACTGTTGAGATGTTAAAACAATTCAAAGATTTTTCATTATTTTCTGAACTTGGAGGTATCATCCAACGATTAGAAGACAAGGTTTATACCGAGAAAACACATCAATCCGCTATTATACATCTCGATAAGAATGAAAAACTAAAGGGGTTAGAACATCTTGACATTTTATATCAGGCTATTTTAAAAAAAATTGTATTAAGAATTACGTATCAATCCTTTACTGCAAGAAAGGCTTCTGAATTTGTATTTCACCCTTTTATTTTAAAAGAATTTAATAATCGTTGGTTTCTAGTAGGTAAACCCAACGCAAAAATGAAACAACCTATTGTTACTTTGGCGCTTGACAGAATGATCAGTATAGATTTTGACACTTACATACCATACACTACAGAAAAATTTGATGGAGATAATTATTATAAAAACACCATTGGTGTTACGGTGCTTAATGATGAGCAGTTACAAGAAGTAATTCTAAAAATAGACCGTAGTAATGCTCCATATGTAATTACAAAGCCATTTCATCATTCTCAGGAAGTCATAGAAAAATTAGACGATGGTAGTATAGTTATAAAGTTGAATGTTCATTTAAACTTTGAATTTGAACGTTTGATTTTAGGGTTTGGTGATACTATAGAAGTAATACAACCCAGGTTGCTCAGAAAAAGAATTCGTCAGAAATTAGAGAGGGCACATCGATTGTATGTTGAAGAATAAAACAAATCCCCTTGTTAAAAAACAAAGGGATTACAAACAACACAATATCAAAACTTAGCTTTATTTATTACCAAACAAAGCTCCCAACCCTACTTTGATTTCTTGTTCTTCTACTTGTAAGTTATTCTTTACAGTTGCCTGAATTTCATCATAAAAACCATCACCATCTCCGTAAATAAGTCTTATGATGAGTGATCCAATAAATCCAAAATTATTATTTAAAAGGTTTAGCCACCATTCTAAAGTATCTTCACCAAAATTGATATATGTTTTACCATCAATATCTTGTAATGAAATTACGGTTCTGTGATAGGCATTTTTTATGACGGTAAATGCATCATTTGACTTCCCAGATACAACTTTGCTAATCGCATTATTTGAGGCATTAGAAGACTTATACGTATACTTGTCTCCAAATTCATTTTCAAAAAGTTGATTAAGACTTTTGATGTCTATTTTCTCTTCTGTATAATATACTTTATGTATTCCCATTTTTTAGTTTTATAAGATTAACCCTGATGTACTTTTCACTGTTCCATCTCCATCAAGTTCGAATTCAAATTCGAATTCCTGGGTCCCTATGATTCTTTCTCCGTAAATCGTATTTCCTTTTTCTTTTTTGGTGGCTACTATAGTAAAACTAGATACTATTTTATTATCTGACTCTACAGAAAACCCCCAATCTACCAATCTATAATTAGTAAACTCCTGAGTTTTTTCTTCAACTAATTTTTGACTGTCTTTAAAGGCTGTTTCAATACGATCAAAACCTATATCTTTTAATGCAACAGTTCCTGATGTTATATCTGAGTCAATTTCTGTGGGTTCTTGTACCTTTCCTAGGAAAACGATATATACTTGCGAAAACACTTTTTCGTTTTCGGGATACATGATTTGAGCCATTTCAAAAGTCCCTGATTTATCGTTTTTAGTCAAAAGGTTTAAACTATGAACTTGTTTATCTTCTCCAAAATTGCTAAAAATAACTTCCTTCAAATCTTCAATCCCATCTGGAGTCATAATCAGGATATCTTTTCCCTGACCAGGAGCACATGAAGAACCTAGAAATATCAGTACTAGTATTGTTATACTATATATTACTTTCTTCATATTATTGATCTATCGATAAAACTCCATTCTCATCTACTTCAAAACGAAAATCATAATAGTTAGTCACTATATTTCTACCTTCTCTTGTTGTAGCTTCACCTTTCTTAGTGGCTTCTACATAAAAATAAGAAGTTACTTTTTGGTCTTTATTTACTTCAAATTTCCAACTGTAAAGAGTAAAATCTTCATACTCGTCTGATGCGTCTTCTATAAACTTAACTGCCTCTTCAAATTTTACTGAAATTTGATCCAAGTTAAATTCTGAAGCCTTTATCTTTCCGTATTTTCCTTTCTTTTCAATTCTAGCTTTTTTAGGATCGTCTAAGGTTTTTCTAGAGTTAGAGTAATATTGTTGAAAATCAATATCATCTTGATTAAAATCTACACTAAAACTTTCAAAATCGCTAGTGAGATGGTCAACCGCTGTAATGTCTAATGTATATAATTCTGTATCTTCTCCATAAGTTTCTGTTAAAAGCGTTTTTAACTCTGTTAAATCTTCTGGGTTATTGATAGACAACGACTTTAATGGATTACTACAAGCCACTACTAAAAAGCCAAAAATAGCTATTGCACAATATGTAATTTGTTTCATAATTTATTATTTATTTGATTTTGCTTATTAAAATTTATTTTCTCTTACTCTTTTGTTTTGTTATATACATCATTTATAAACTAGAAATAGTTTTTTGCATCTACATTCTGTTTTTGGGTTTCAGAAGCATATTCCCATTCCCTCTTTTTCATTCCTATAGCAGTTGCAATTATATTAGCAGGAAAACTACCTATGGCATTATTATAATTGGTAATAGTACTGCTTACATATCTTCTCCCGGCAGATATCTGTTCTTCTACCTCATTCCAACTCGCCTGCAAATGTGTAAATTGTGTACTTGCTTTTAATTCTGGATAGGCTTCTAATTGCAGCATTAGGCCTTTTACAACTTCAGTTCCCTGTTTATCTTCTGTAGCTGTAGAGGTTGAATTTACATTCCTTAAAGCGGTTACTTTCTCTAAAGTTGTAGACTCGTAATCAATATATTGTTTCACCAAAGTAATTAGATTGGGTAGTAAATCCGATCGTTTGATAAAAAGAGCATCTAGAGAGGAAATAGCATTTTCTATCTGATTTCTTACTCTAATCAACTTATTAAAAATCATGATTAGCATTACAATCAATGCTATTACTACTCCAAGAATTATTAAATTCGTATTCATCATTATGCTACTTTCCATATGTTAGTACTTAATTTCAATTCTTCGATAAAAGAAAGTTGATCATACAACTCTTTATAAAAACCTTCTATAGCATCATTTTTTGTAATGGATTTAAACAATTTTGTTTCAAATTGATTGATTCTGTTATTATTTGCTATCGTTATTCTATCATCTTTAAAAGAAATAAAGTATTGACCTTCTCTATCCTGTGATAATTGTTTTATTCTTAGCATTAACGAAGTACTTAAAATGTAACGCGCTTCAATTTGATCCTTTGCATAAACATCGTAAAGTTTCATAAACTCTGGATCTTCTAGCATTACTTTTTCCCCCAGGTCAAAGTTTAAATGATCTTTTATATCATTTCCTCCTAAGGACTTCCATGATTTTTTAGGAATGAGAAATACGGATTGATTAAAGCTTTTATTAAACTCTGCCATAAAAACCTGTCCTTTAAACACCTGATCCGGAGAACTGTTTTCTTTAGAAAAACTCAAAGTTCGTTCTACCGTTAGGTCACAAAACTGAAATGGAACGCCTTGATGATTTCCAAGAATTTGATCATTCCCTTTTAGGTCATACTGCTTCTCTTGAAACAGGCCTATATCCAAAAATTCTTTTAAGGTAATATGTCCATGTAGAATATATCGAAAGTCTGGATTCATAAACTGAATCATGGGTTCAAAGATCTTTCTTTTAAACTGGTAGTTAGTATCTGCCTCTATAGATTTTCCATTTCCTCTTATTTTGGTGAAATATATAACCAAATAGTATATGGCAAACACACCTATAAAAGCACCTATAAATACTTCTGTGCTTATTTTTATCGTTTGGGTTGCTTGTAAATATTGAAAACCATACCACCCGGCCATAAATACACCAATGATAACAAAATATAAGATGTAGTTCTTTTTCCCTTTTACTCTTTCTCCTTCTATTTTTTCTATATCTGGCATCAAGGTACTCTTCATAAACTGTTTAAATAATTCAACAGATTTTAAAGGTTCTTTTGATGTTTTTGTTTCAGTTAATTCGTACCAATCCTTACTATCCTTTGCTTTATTACCACTGCTTATTATCTCTTTCAATGCCGGTATAACGTGATAAGGAACTGCAAAATTATATCCCAAAGTATTGGTTTTTATACCTTCTTTATTTACTAAACCAATATTTACAAATTCTACCGGACATAGGTTTAATTTTATTTTTATTAGTGGTATTACTATTTTATACACTGTATTTTGATGTATTCTTTCTGCCATACATCCTTCTTCTAAATGTGCTATAAACTCAGCTATAAGTGCGGGTCTTTTATTAAGAATATATAATTTCCGAATGGGAAATATTAGATATCCAATAAAAACTAGTGGAAGTATATATTGATAATAATTATTGTATGAAGTTGTCAAATTAGATATGAAACCTTCTACGGTTTTCACAAAAATTTCTGCAGCAAAAAAATAAATTAAAGATGCAATAATAATAATGGTAAAAAGAATTAAAACATACCCTAATACAGTAAGCTTTTTATCTCTTTGATGTTCTTCTAACAGGTGTTTTTTAAGTTCTAAAACATTCATTATCTATCAATAAAACTATAATTACTTTATTTTTATTTACTATCTATAATGCACATATCGAATGCTAAACTAATCCATAGGTTATGTTTAGAAAACAGCAAATTTATATTCGTTACAAATTTTTTAAAATTCGCTACACGTAAATATTTTTTCGATTTTAGAAGTAATAGTTACTTTATGAAGAAATGTAAAATGAGTAGTAATAAGAGTATTTGAATCAAAACACAGAACACTAGCAATAAGGAGCTACGTTAAGTAATATCGTTTTCTTACAGCAATTTTATATTCTAAAAAGAATAGTTATGATGACAATAACATTCTCAAATAAATTAGTTAGAATATTTTAGAAATAATCTCTTCTCTTTTCCTTGTAGATACAGGAATTTTAGTTTCATTTGCTAATATTAAATACCCTTTTTTATCATATCTATCAATATAATCACGATTTACTAGATATGATTGATGTGATCTAATAAAAACGTTTTGAGGTAATTGTTTTTCGAATTCTACGATAGAACCAGAAGCCAGAAACTTTCTGCCGTCGCTTAAATAAAATGTAGTGTATCCTTTATCTGATTTGCAATATAACAATTGATCTAAAATCACAAACTGAAGACTTTCTTGAGTGCGTAAAACAATTTTCTTTCCTTCTCCCTTAAGATGATTCTGAACAATATCCATTTGTTTTAGAATGTCTTTAGTATTGATATTACTTACTTTTTCAATAGCTTCTTTAAGTTCATCTATTTCTATAGGTTTTAACAGATAATCTACTGCCCCTATTTTTAATGCCTGAAGTGCATATTCTTCATAAGCAGTAATAAATATTATTTTAAATTCTAGATTTTTAGTTTGTTCCAAAAAATCAAAAGCAGTGCCATCTGCAAGATTAATGTCTAAAAAAATCAAATCTGGTTTACAGGCATTTGCCAAAATAACGGCTTCGTTTACAGATTCACATTCTCCTAATACATTTATCTCAGTATCTAATAATTCTAACAAATTAAGCAAGCCTTTTCTAATATATACTTCATCTTCAATGAGTAATGATTTAATCATATACTATTAATTTTATAAGGGACTACCAAAGTAATTAATATTACTGGTTTGTTATATATTTTTTTAAATTTCAGCCATTTGTTGTATTGCACAAATATCTACTAGTTCATTTTTACCTTTTAATTTAAGAGCTCCGATTTCTTTCACAGAAAACTCTTCTTCTATTTGTATATCACTCAGCAATTCAGAAGAAATCAAAAAGAATTCATTGTACGTGTTGCATTGTGACTGAATTCTGGCAGAAATATTAATTACATCTCCGTGATACGCTAATTCTTTTTTAACCGTTCCTACCTCAGAAACCATTATTTGTCCACCATGCAATCCTGCCTTGAACTCTGGAGAAACTCCATATTTATTTAGATAATATTCCTTTTTTTCATGTAGATTGTTTTTAAAACTAAAAAATATACCGATACATTTTTGTTGGGATATTCCTTTTCTATAAGGCCAACATAATACCGCTTCATCACCAACATATTGATAAATCTCGGCATCATATTTTGGAACTACATCATTAAGGTCATAAAAACAGTCTTGTATAAATTGGCTATAGGCATAATGTCCTAAATTTTCTGCTATTGTTGTAGAGTTTTTTAAATCTAAAAACATAAATATACGTTTCTCCTCCTGCGGATTTTTGTATTTTCCTAAGAGCATTTTTAGAAAAACTCCTTTGCCAAATTTTTCAACTGCAATTGTAATAAACGAAAAAACAAAAGAAACTAGAACCAGATATATAATAATGGCCCAAAATGACTTATCATCCCTCCACCATCCTTGTTCTGTATTAAAGTCAACGTTAAAGATTTTAGATGAAATCTTTAACATCATGGTAAAAATAGTAATGGTGATAGTAAAATCAATGAAGCTCTTAACAATAATTCTCAACCCCAAAGTTATTTGTTTTGAAAAGAATTTATCAAAAATAAAATCTACTGTAGCATATATTAACCCCAGAAACATTCCTAATATAACAAAAGCAAATAAAGCTTCTTTAAATCTAAAATCTGGATTCGTCTGTATCCCTACTTCTTCATCTATCCCAAAAAATCTAAATATTACATAACATCCCAGGGCAATCCCCCAAAAAAAGATAGATTGCCATAAAAGTGTACTATATTGTTTAAGGTTTCGATTCATCTTCTATAATTTGGCACTAAAATACTCCAACAATTTTTTAGTTTATATTTTCTGTCAATTTACCATTTTTGGTTTTAACCATAGATATCCAATACAGATTAAAAAAATCAAAAAGAATCCTAAAGGGTTTACTAATCTAAAAGCTTTATTTTCTTCTTTACTCTCCTTTGAGGAAACAGCAGAATACTTGCTATTTTCTACTATTTTTTCATAATGAGTCTGCGATCTCCAATGAGAAGTATGAGTAACAAAGTATGGAAAGACTTCTGTTGTATCTTGTTGTATCAACAGAGTGTCCCATCCTAAGGTTTTTGGATATGTAGTAGCACTCCATAGGTTAGATATATCAATATCTTCACGCATTGAAATTTTATATCCATTTATCGTATTAACCATAGGTTTGGCTATAGATGTTCTTAACTTGAATTTAAAAGGTTGATTAATATATGCTATATTTCCTTTTGACCTCCATTCTGCTAAAGGAATTTCCTTATTACTTATACTACTAATCAATTTTGACCATAATTCCTGATAAACCTTAGTCCGGCCATTCAATACTAATTCATACGTGTTTTCTAATACTGTAGTTCCTATTCTTCCTTTCCCCATTGGTTTATATGCAGATAGTACTTGATTGTTGGTATTTTTATGAATTGGATGTAATAAAAATTCATCTTTAAAAAAGAAAGGAGATTTAGAAATTTTTATTTTTGATTGACCTTTAAGATTTGTCTCTACGTTTTTTTGGGTAACAAAATCAAATGAGCCAAAGTTTCTCGAAAATCTAAAAAAGTCCTGATCAGACTGTATAAAAAGGCCTAAACCATTTTCTCTGATCGAATTTCTCAAAACGGCTCTGGATGTTTTTCCTAATTTCTTAAATGAATTTGCATCGATAATAACCAAATCAAAAGGCTGTAGATTTTTTTCTGAGAAAGTACCTATAGGTAGTCTTTCCATATTAAAATATTCATATTTGTATCTTCCTTTGGTAATTTGACTTCTAACTAATACCTGATGCCCCATTTCTGCCAAATAATTTTTTAAGTATTTGGTTTCAAAAGTTGGAAATCCATTCACTATTAATATTTTTAAGGGAATCGGATCTTCTACAAGAAGGGGAATTGGATTTTTAGAATGAATTTTACCTGTAGTATCCTTTTCTATCAGAGAGAAAACAAATTTCCCTGGTAGATTGAGTTTTGTAGATAATCCAAATATTTGTTGCTCATCATCCCCTAATGAAACTGAATCTAAATATACTCCTCCCGGACCTTCTAATACTAGTTGATTTTCCTTTTTAGGCTTATGATAAAGCCCATTAAATATCATTTGTTTTCCCACGGTATTTTTGTGATCATAGGTAAATCTAATCACTCCTGAGGGTATCGAATCGTTAAGGTATTTTACTTTACAATTATCGAATTGCCAAAAGTCGAAGGGTTCTACACCATAGCCCAGTATAAAAACAGAATCCGGAATATTTATATCTTTAAAAATTAACTGATTGATGTTATACTTGTATACTTTAATTCTTTTGTGAACTTTCTTTATACTGTCTAACCTTACCTGATCATAACCTTCTGTCAGTATCACCATTTTTGTAGCATCCCCGGGCACACTTATTACTGGCTTTAATACCAAGATAACAAGAGCACCAATAGCTAAAAATGATATCATTACTTTGATCCAAAATCTAGGCTTCTTGTTTGAATACCATTCTTTCCAAATAAAAACACACCATAACAGGATTGCTCCTATACTTAATGGCCACATCAATTCTGCATTCAAAAAAGTAAGGTTATCAATCATGAACTTCAAGTTCTTTTAATAATAATTCATTAATCTCGCCAGTTAGTACTTTTCTTTTTACTGCATTATACTTTAGTTCTGGAAGTGCATCAAATAAACCTCCTTGTATTTCAACCAATGTGGACAATGGTATTTTTTTATTTTCGGTAGTTCTTTTTAATTTTTGTAATGTTTTTAGATATTTTCCTGGATTTTCAAGTGCCTTGATTGCCAATTCATTTCCTGCTTTCTCAAAAAGTGTTCTATCATCATCATTAATCTTTTCTTTTCCTATTATCAATTCTTCTAATCTTAAGATTGTTTGTCGTATCGATGGATATATCTCTGGTTCTTGTAATTCTTCTTTTTTCCTAAAATTAGATACTTCTTCTATTTTACCCGTAAGTCTTTTATCCTCCTTAATAGGCGGTGGATCAAAGCCAATTCGATGTACATAGACACGAGCACTGTTTTTAATTTCCTGTATAAGTTTTAATGCTCTATATTGATATGGCAATGATTTCTCTGGAGTATATAATCTTAAATATAGTTCTGCATCCCACATCTCATTTAAGGCCTGTCTTAGTTTACTTTTTAGAGATTGTGTAAATAGCGTTGATTCTTCGGGATCTTCATGGTTATGTAAGTATTCATGTAAAGGATCGTTCTTTTCTTCACTATCTTCTTCTTTATGATCGACCAGATTGTGCTCATTATCGCTATCATGTTTGTGTGTATATTGCTCCAAAGGATCTTCTTCATCATGATCTTCATCTCCATGTTCGTCTTCATTAGAAATCTCAGGATTTTCTTGATTAACAAGTTCTGATTCTGATTCGTCCCCCATGAATTCTGCATATTTAAGGCGTAGTACTTTTTGGTCAAAGCCTAACTCATTACTTTTAAAATTAAATTCTTTTTTAGTCAATTTTGATTTCTCCCGAATTAACTTTTCTGTATCTATTATCAATTGTCGTTGACTTCTAAAATAATCGGGCATTAAATCTACTCCCATAGTACCTTCAACTGCAAATTGATCAGAGAGTGTATCTTTTATAACGGCAAAAAAGGTTTCACTTCTGGATGTATTAGACATCGGTTGCTTGCGATCCAAAGCTTCAATATAAAAATAAAGTTCGTCTCCAGGCTCCATTTTCATCTTATCTAAATCTATACTTTTTAATAACTTCAAATTTTTACTCCCTCTAATAACCTTAGTATCAAAGCTTAATTTTTCTTCTCTAAACTTTACTGATTCCCCAGAGCCTTTGCTTACTGTAGCAATAATATAAACATCTGCAATTCCAAAATCATCAGTAACAGAGGTTTTAAAAGAAAGCTTTTTATTTTCATCAAACTCGAAGGAAGTAAACTGTTTTAGTCCAATAATCTCTACTCCAGGACCCTTATCCTTTATCATTTCTATAGCATACAAGTCAGAAGTATATGATGTATTTTGTACATCGGTATATCTAAAATTATAAAACCCCGAAGCATTCAATGTAGAAGTTTGAGTATATATTTCATTACTATAATTCATGGATTGACTACTTCCCATACTTTCTATAGTTACATCTTTTATATGTGTATTAAACTTGATTCGCCAAGTTAATTTTGAACCTTCTACTGCTTTTACATCCATTTTTGTAGTTCTAAAAGAAGGTATTTGTGTATAACTTGGATAATCTATAATTAATTCCTGGTGTTCTAATTTAGGTTGCTTACCTCTTTTTGAAATTGAATCTGTAGCTGTGAAAACTATTGTATTTGCAGGTATTTTTGGTTCCTTTGCCTCTTGTAAATAATTGATTATCTTAAATTGATACATTAGAAATCCTACTATTGCAAATAAGCCCATAATGACACTTCCTCGTAACAAATTGCTTGGTGGACTAATAGTACCCAATTTCTCCACAAGTTCTTTCGCTACTTTATATTGTTGAAGCTTTGCCAGTCCTGATAATTGTTCTTCTGGTAATAATAAAAGGCCAGTACTATACTCTGCTGTATCCAGATGTTGATCTATGTAACCACTTACTTTTTTTAAATTGGGCCTCCATGGTTTTATAAAAATAAACATAAATCCAACTAACACTATCGATACAAGTATTGACCAAAGTAATTTGAAGAATAAAAAATACACCAAAATAGCTGGTCCAAGAGAATACAGTAAAATCTCAACCCACAACATGAATTGCCAACGTCTCCTAAACCGATTTAATATCATATTTCCTGTCATCTTCATTGTCTTCTGTATTTTGCTATTATACGTTCTATAATTAATAAGAAGACTAATACTATCCATAGCCATTGTGAGATATCAAAAATTGAAGCATTTTTTTTATCAATTTTGAGATTAGATACTAAAGGAGATAATTCTTTTATATCCATGACCCGTTTGTCATACAAATCAATTTTTTCCTTTGCCTCTTTATGTATATCGATTAGATATAAAAGTTCTTCAGAAAGATGTTTATTAATACTATTTTCTGTATTAAGGGGAGAGGTTAAGTAAAAGGTTCTGGAAGAAGGTCCTTCTTCAATAATATTATGAGCCAACTCATCTGGTCTATATGCCAATACTTTTGCAGAAGTCTTTGGAATTGGATTCTTAGACAACCATACCATCAAATCAAAAGTATCAAAATCAATCGTATCCTTTTTCTTTTCAATTTGCAATTCTACAGGTCTATTAATATACTTTGATATTGCTCTAAATGCTGCGTTGCAATACTTCATCTCGTTAGATAAACTATCTTCATAAAACAATAGTATAGTAATGGTTTTTTCATTGATTAAAGGGATACTATTTTTTTTCTTTTCTAACGAAAAAATCAAACTATCTTTTGATGTGTTTAATGTTATGCTATCGCTATTAGAAGAAAGAAGCTGCTTATTAAAAGATAAACCATCATGATCACTCGATACAGATAATAGTTGTATCTTACTTTCTTTTTTAACCGCTCCTATAGGTTGGTCAAATGGTTTTTCCAGATCGAGAATTACCCAGTTAACATCTTTATTTACCTTAGGGCGTATACCTTTTATCCCTGATCTAAATCCATTAGTAAAAACCACAATACTATCGGTTTCAAGAGTTTCCATTTCTTTAGCTAATTGCCAATAGTTTGGCACTTTGATATCAACACTATCTAATTGATCTTTTTGAAGTTCTGGAAAATCGGTTTGTAACATTCTTAAGGATTCTCCCTCTTCTATTGTATCGAGAATAGTATATATTTCTTCATATTGCAATAAAGAGGATTCAAAAATATATGTAATCGGTATTGTGCTTACTTTCTTTTTTATTTGAGGTCCGGCGATAATAATAATAAGCACACTAAGCAACACTAGTCTTAGTACTAATAACCACAACTCATTGATCTGAATACTACTGGTTTGTTTTGAATCTGATTCGTCCAGTAATTTGATACTACCGATTTTGATTGTTTTTCCCTCTTTTTTACTCCACAGATGTATTGCTATGGGAACTAGGAGTCCCAATAAAGCCCATAGATATGTAGGGTTAAGAAAGAACATATTACATTAATCTATTTCGTTTCTTCAAAAATACCTGTAGTGCTTCTCCTATATGCTCATCCAATCTAAAAAGATGATAACTAATTCCATTTGCTAATAAAATGTCTTTTGTCTTTTTCATCATTTCTTCTAAGGATGACAAGTATTTCTTTTTTGCAGTTTTAGTATCTATTTTAAGTTTCATTCCCGTTTCAAGATCTTCAAAAGTAACCGTCCCCTTATAATCAAATTCTAATTCATTCTTTCCCATAAGGTGTAATACTACAACTTCATTTCTTGGGGTTTTTATTTTTTTAATAAAAGAAGTAAGTTCTTTATGATGTTCATATAAATCAGTAATAAAAAAAATCAACTCTTTCTGACCGCGATCATGAAAATTATTTGATTCCTTGGAGTACTCTGGCCATTTTCCTTCATTCTGAATATTAATCAACTCTAATAATAAACGATTATAATGTTGTTTCTGAACTTTTGGATACAAATTATATAAATGCTGATCATTAAGTGCAAAAAGACCAACAGCATCTCCTTGATGATGTGATAAATATGCTAAAGAAGCTATTAAGATTCTTACGTAATCCATCTTAGATAATCCTTCCTCCTGATGGAGCATCGACATACTTGCATCTAAAATAAATTTTACTGCAATATTGGTTTCTACTTCGGATTGTTTTATGTAATACCTTCCTGATCGTGCTAACATTTTCCAATCCAGTAATCGTAAATCATCACCCGGTTCATAACTTCTGAATTGACTAAACTCCATTCCCGGACCAACACTAATACTATGATTAAGTCCCGATAAATAACCATCTACTATTACACGCGAAATCAATGCTAATCCAGAGACGCTTTTTATGAGTTCAGGTTTTAATAATTGATGATAATCCTGCTTCACTTATTTAATTTTTGGGTACAGTAATCTCCTTTAGTAGTTGACGAGTAACATCATCAGCTGTTATATTTTCTGATTCTGCTCTAAAATTTACAATAGTCCTATGACGTAATACTGGAATAGCCACATGTTTTATATCTTCTAGAGTAACAGATAAACGTCCTTTAATCAATGCACGAGCTTTGGCTGTTAATATCATTGCCTGACCAGCTCTTGGCCCTGCTCCCCAACTTACCCAATCCTTTACGTATGTATTCTTTGTAGTTTCTGGTCTTGTTGCACGAATTAATCTGCTTACATAAGTGACCAATTCATCACTAATAGGAACTTCTCGAACAAGATATTGTAATCTTATGATATCTTCACCGGTAATTACTTTATTGAGTGTTTCCTTTTTAACACCTGTAGTATTTTTTAAAATCGTAGTTTCCTCTAATTCATTGGGATATCCAATTTTTATATATAGCAAGAACCTATCCTGTTGAGCTTCTGGAAGCATAAATGTCCCCGATTGTTCAATAGGGTTTTGAGTAGCTAGAATAAAAAATGGTTTATCCAACTCATATGTTTTCCCAGAATAGGTTACTTCAAACTCTTGCATCGCTTCTAATAAAGCTGCCTGTGTCTTAGGTGGTGTACGGTTAATCTCATCTGCAAGTATAATATTAGCAAAAATTGGTCCCTTATTAAATTTAAAAAACTTTTTTCCAGTACTATAATCTTCTTCCAATATTTCGGTACCAATAATATCTGAAGGCATAAGATCTGGAGTAAATTGTATCCTCTTAAATTTTAAATCAATTGCCTCTGCCAATGTTCTTATCATCAACGTTTTTGCTAATCCGGGAACACCTTCTAACAAGGCATGCCCACCGGCTAAAAAAGTAATCAATAATTGTTCTATGGTTTCTTCCTGACCTGTAATTATTTTACCTATTTCTTTTCTTAAATCACTAAGCTTTCCGGTTAATATATTTACCTCTTGCTCAATACTTGCTAAATTTTTATCCATCAATATATTTTTTATGATGTAAGTGCATATAATACTATATTCACTCCAAAACGAGTATTATCTATCTTATACCACCTTTTATTTCTAAAATCATAATCCCACTCGCAACCATAATCTTTATTACTAAATAAAACTCCTATTCTACCATTGATTATAATTGCTTTTAAATAATCGTGTACTATATCATCCCCCCATCCATTAAGCTCTTGAGAAGTAGTAGGTGGGCCATCTTCAAATTTGAAAAACACATTGTATATCTCATGATTATTGGGAATTTTCTTTAATTGTCCAGGTCCAAAAATATCTTCCATTTGGCGTTCAAATGATTTTGAAAACAAACCATCTATATCATGATTACAATCATCAGCAAATACAAACCCTCCATTATTAACATACTTCTCAAAATTCTCCCGCTCTTTTTTAGTAAATTGAACCAACTTATGACCTGATATATAACAAAATGGGCTTTTGAATATCTCCTCGCTACTTAATGCTATTATTTTTTCCTGAGTATCTACCTCTAAAGTTGTATACTCAACAAGAGAGTTTAAAAGATTGGAAGGCATCCTTTGATCAACATCCCAATCCCCAGACTCATACTGTAATCGTGTGAAGAAAAATTTGTTACCCAATGCAGTTTGTTGTTTTAAACTTTACTATTACCCCTATTGTTTCTACTATACATTCCTGATGAAGTAATCTAAAAGAAAAAACTGGTCATAATGAACTCATCAAAATGACCAGTATATAGTTATGCTATAGAATTAAACTGCATCTGATAAACTGGTAAATGTAAAATCTCTTACTTTCATATAAGGGACTAAATTACCATTCATCCTAACTTGTTTACCAAGTGTTTCTAGATTATTTAGCATAATGATCGGGCTTTCATTAAATCTAAAATTTTTCACAGGATGTTTTATTTTCCCATTCTCTATGTAAAACGTTCCGTCACGGGTAAGACCTGTATATAATAGTGTTTGAGGGTCTACGGTTCTAATATACCATAATCGAGTTACCAAAATTCCTTTTTTAGTACTTTTTATAAGATCTTCTAGAGATGCATCACCTCCTTGCATAATAAAACCATTAGGAAAAGGAACAGGATCAACTCCCTTCTCTTTTGCCCAATATCGGCTATAAGCTAGGTTTTTTACCACTCCATTCTCTACCCAGCTTGTTTTTTTCAATGGTTGTCCTGCGCCGTTCCATGTACTGGTTGGCACTTCAGGATGTAAAGGATCAGACCATATATTTATGCGTTCATCTACTATTTTTTCTCCTAATTTAGTTCCTCCACCTTCTTTAGACATAAAGCTTCTTCCTTCATCTGCTGTACGGGCATTAAACGCTCTTGCCATATTACCCAACAATCCTATCGATGCTGCTGGCTCCAGTATTACGGTATATTTACCGGGCTCAATAGCTTTAGCTTCTTTTGACATCAATGCTTTGTTTATTGCCACATTAGAAGCTTCGACAGCATCAAACTTACTTATATCATTATAATCTCTGGACACCCAACCTGATCCAGTACCATCATTAGTTCTCATAGTTACTGTAAAATCAGAATTGGTCTCTTGATTATAAGCAAAAAGTCCACTAGAATTTAACATTGCACTAAAACTGGATGAGTCATTAAAAAATCCAGCTGCTGTAATATCTTTTGCAGCTGCAGGTTCAATACTGCTGCTTGCCACAGTAGCACGATATTCTGGAGTAATCTTGGCTGTAGCCTCACTAAACGTGATTGACTTATCATAGGTCTGAGGACCTAATGGAGCCATAAACTCCGGGTTTTCTGGTGAAAGTTTTGCTAATTCTTCTGCTCTTTTCACAACTTTCTTTAAAGATTCATCATCAAATTCATCAATCGTTGCTGTACCAGATTTTTTACCAAAGTTTGATTGTACTACCAAGGTTTGATTTGATCTGTGTCCTGCTGTAGACACCGTATTACGTGCATAACGAATGTTACCACTTTCACTTCCACTTATATTAATTTCACAAGCATCTGCGGTAGAAAAGCTTAAAGCTTTCTCCATGATTTTTCTTGCTTCTTCTTTTGTATATATTGCCATGATATTGTTAGTATTTGTAGTAAATCAATAGTTTAAATCGCTCTACCTGTATTGATTACATTTACGTTATTAAACCTGGTAGTAGCACTACCGTGAGACACTGCACTTATCTGAGAGGGCTGGCCTTTACCATCGAAAAATGAACCGAACATACGATAATCACTCTGATCACATATTTTAGCACATGAGTTCCAGAATTCTTGAGTATTTGATTGGTATGCAACATCATCTAACATACCTACTATTTCTCCATTTTTAATCTCATAAAACACGGTACCTCCAAACTGGAAGTTATATCGTTGTTGGTCAATAGAATATGAACCTCTACCGGCAATATAAATTCCTTTTTCTACATCCTTAATCATTTCTGCAACAGAGTATTTCTCTTTACCTGCTTCCAGAGATACATTTGGCATTCTTTGAAACTGCACATCATTCCAACTTTGTGAGTAACAACACCCGTGAGATTCATTTTGACCAATCATATGTACTTGATCACGAATTGCTTGATAATTAGTGAGTACTCCATTACGTACAAGATCCCATTGTTTGGTTTTAACGCCTTCATCGTCATAACCTACAGCACCTAAAGATCCTACTTGTGTCTTATCTGCAACCAGATTTACAATATCACTTCCGTATTTAAAGTTTTTTGTTTTCCATTTATCTAATGTGGCAAAACTAGTTCCTGCATAATTTGCCTCATATCCAAGAACTCGATCAAGCTCCAGAGGGTGTCCTACAGATTCATGTATTGTTAATCCTAAATGATTAGGTTCTAAAACAAGGTCATATTTACCTGCGTCTACAGATTTGGCAGTAAGTCTTTCTTTGGCTTGTTTTGCTGCCATGGTAGCATCTTCTACCATATCATAACTTCCTCTATATAATTTTAGACCAGCTGGCCCTTCAAGTTTTTCTGAATCTAAACCATCCATATATTCATACCCCATTCCCATCGGAGCACTCATTGCCTGACGTGATTTAAATTTGTTCGAAGCCCGATCTATAGCAGTAACTGTAAATGTTGGCCAAATACGATGTACATCCTGATCGATATAAGATCCTTCTGTAGAAGCAAAATACTTCTGTTCATTTACCATGAATAAACCAGAATTCACAAAGTTTGCTCCATTTTTTAATGCTGCTGCGTTAGCACTTAATAATAAATCTACCTTTTCTGAAATAGGAACTTCTTTGAAATCTTTCTTTATTGGCGTTTTCCAAGAAACCTCTCCATGAGAAGCTACCGGAGCTAACTTTACCGGTACTTTTTGAATTTTTGAATTGGCCTTTGCAATTGCTACTGCTTGATCTGTAGCTTTTTTAATCCCTTTTTCAGAAACTTCATTGGTAGAAGCAAATCCCCAAGTACCATTTGCAATTACACGAATTCCTATACCAAAGGATTCTGTATTAACAACATTCTGTACTTTATCTTCTCTTGTAAAAACATATTGATTTAAATATCTTCCGATTCGAGCATCGGCATAAGTCGCTCCTAAAGATTTTGCAGTATTAAGAGCTATATCTGCCATTCTTTTTTTGATTGCTATATCCATTCCCGGATGTAGTAATGCTTCTGCGGAAATATCATTTCCTAAGAGCAGGGATGGCATCATTAAAGCGCCTGCTCCTAATCCCGCGTATTGAACAAAGTCTCTTCGTTTCATATAAGCTTCCTTTTTTGATTGAGTGAATATTAGTTTATTATTAGTAAGATTCTTTATGATTACCTTAAAGAATTCTGTATATAATCTTTATTACAAAATTAAAAATAGTAGTATCCCCAAAGCTCCATCATCACTATTTTTACCAACTTTTTTCAATATTCATTGAAGTACTATTAAAATAACCTTTTTCAAGAAACATAATGTGTACATTCAAAACACAGATCATTTTATATAATTCAATAAAAACCATTTAATACCAAGAAAAAGATAATTGTTTTATCTTTTTATAATTAGTATTGCACTAAAAATAGAAAAATTATATCAAATAACAATAATCATCAAAAACGCTTAAAGAAGGATTGTTTTTAAGTTTATCAGTATAAAATCAATAAAAAAACAAAATTAAATCACTCAAAAACAGATACTTAAATAAAAAAAAGTAAATATCACAGTGAATACATTTATAAAAGTACATGAATAAATCACGATGTACGGGCAAGGCTAAACTTTTGTTAAACTTTTGTACTCTTAATCTGACAAAACACATATCAAATTTGGCTTATAAAGTTTAAACAAAGTCAGGAGATGATTTACTTTGAATTAATTATTGATCAATAATTACACATTTAAAGAGTATTAAATAAGAGTTTTATAAGGCGTAAAAACCGAAATAATTAAGAAGCATTAACCTAACAACTAAAGATTATTCTTTATTTCCAATAGCAAATCGAATTAAAATCTCGTGGGTCCCTCTGGAAACATTTGCTATTTCATTTTCTAAAGAACCTTCATAAGCATAACCAAAATGCAGCCAATTTTGAATCTTTATGGTAGCAAAAGCACTAAACGCATTATCAGTTCTATAAGCTGCTCCTAGTTCGAATTTATTATAAAACAAAAAACCTCCAGTAAAATCAACCGAAAAAGGGGCTGTATCGACATATCTTAATAATACTGAAGGTCGAAATTCTATATTGTTACTTAATTTAAGATTATAACCGGCCATCCCATAAAAATGGGAACGCTCTGTAGCTGTTGTAACTATTCCAGACTCATCATCAATCCTATCATTATTTAACAATCTTGGAACAGAAATAGATAAAAACCAATCTTCATGTTTTAGATATCCACCAATCCCAATATTGGGGTTAAACTCATTAACATTCGATAATAAAGGGTCCTCTGTAGCTCCAAATGTGAGTAGTCCATTTGTATTTACATCATAAGAATTCCCCCCTGCTTTTAACCCTAGAAAAAGATTTATTCGCTCATTTAACAGTAATTTATATGAAAAATCAATATAGATCCCCGTTTGCTTTTCTATAAAAGTTTGATCATTTACTACTGAAAGTCCAAGTCCCATGTTTTTACCTATGTTAGTATCAAAAGAAAGGCTCTGTGACTCTGGAGCACCTTGAACGCTTGACCACTGACTACGAATATTTGTAGTAAATTGTATATGACCTTCTGATCCTGCATTAGCAGGGTTTAGCACATTTTTATTATATCTATAAAGTGTATAATATGGTTCCTGTTGTGCATATACTCCCGTTATTGTTAAGAAGAGTAAAATGATTACTATATATATCTGTAGTTTCATGTTTTTGATAGATTGATTGTGTGCTTACTTTTTTTGAATTAATAATTTATATATAACCATCCATCCAAAGGTTTAACCCCATTTTTTAGGTCAACGATAAAATAATAAGAGCCTTGAGGTAGTTGATCACTTTTGGACTTGTATACTCCGTTCCAGTCATTTTGATATCCTTGTTTAGCAAATACTTCTTTACCCCAACGGTTATATACTTTTACAACCGAATTTGGAAATTCTTCTATATCCTTAATAACCCAGGTATCATTTATACCATCATTATTTGGAGTCATAGCCTGCGCAATCGAAGTTTTTGAAATGGTCGGAGCTATATTATCTAAAACAATAGTTTCCTGATCATTTGCCTGGTTACCGGCTATATCGGTTACCTCAACATCTATGATAATACTTCCTTCTACAAACCCACTTATATCGACATCTGTTGCTATCCAGCTACCATCAGACTCTACAATAGCTGTTGTAGTCACAGAATTTGTACCGTCAGAAAAAGTAACCGTTACCATTTGTCCTTCTTCTACACTTATAGTTGTTCCGGTAATGGTTACATCCTTATCCTCGATATCATTAACAATATCATCCCCTTCTATAGGTGTAATAATATCAACACTTGGAAAATTTATGAGTACAGTTACAGTGGACATATCTGTAGTACAACTGGTTATCATATAATCAAAACTATAAGCCCCGGCAACTAAACCTGAGGTATCTAAAGTTCCGGCGCTTGAATCAAAATTAGTACCGGGAATACTTCCTGTAGTATCCAAACTCCATATCCCCCCAGTATCTGGCGCCCCCAACAGGCTAGAAAATAGATCAATCACTATATCCGGATTGTTAGTATTAATCGTATTATTATTCCCTGCGCTTCTTTCGGTTTGCACGGAAACGGTCACCGATGTTGTCGAATTGGCTACACAGGGAGCTATGGGATTCACTGTATAATCAAATGTATAAACACCCTCTGTTGCTGGATCATACGTTCCCATACCAGAATTAAAATCACTTCCTGGGTTGTTTAGTGATAATGCAGAAACACTCCAAGATCCTGTTTCCTCACCAGAAAGTAAATCATTAAGATTGATAACGGTACCTCCAGTACAAGCATATAGATCAGTTTCAGTTCCTGAATTTGGCTTGTCAATCACTGTAATTTGTACAACATCTTCTGCGCTACATCCTACCCCATTATCCACCTGTATTCTATACCAGGTTGTACTAGTGGGTGATACACTTGGTGTTATCGTTCCATTTTCAAAAGGACCACTCCAGGGGCCCGTTGATCCCGTTGTGCTATATGACCATTCATATCCTCCTGTATTACCTATACCAATGTTATTTTGTAAGTTGATAGTAATAGTATTTTCTATCGCTCCTAATGGTGGAGGTGGTGGAGTAAATGGGAGCTCATAAATTGTAGCTGAATTAAGATCACAAGCTTCATCAATGATAGGTACATTAACAGCTCCACTACTATAAGTGACTATGGTTCCAGCTTTGTCATCAAAAGTAATGGTAACGGAGCTTATCTCTCCGGCATCCAAAAATGCACAATCGGTTACTTGCACTTTCCAACCTCCTTGTTCGAAATCATACCCTGCTATTGGAGATATATTTATTGCTGTAGCACCAGTAGGTGCAGAAAATACTCCACATAGTGTATTGTTATTAGAAGGATTAGTATAATATGCATTATAGGTTCCTGTCAATGCCGGACCAAGACCAGAACATCCATTATCTCTGGAAAACTTGCAAACATCAAAAACTGGTGATGTTGGAGTAATAGAAGTATCGTTGGTAAAAACTAAATTTTGTGCATTGTTTGCCCCGTAACACGGATTTAATCTTTCACTTAAACCTAATGGAATAGTTACCATATTATCTGGTGATACTAAAAAATATCCTATATCAGAAATATGGGTATGTGTAATGTCAAAAGTAACAGAAAAAATGGTTGCTGATGTAATTATAGTAGGAGTATTTACGGGATCATAATACGTATAGGATAGATTTAATTCTGTTCCTGAACCTATTAGACTTATAGCATTACCATTGCAAACCGTTTGTGAAGTTCCTGCATCTGCGGTAAGGCTAGAATTCCATATCCAGGCTCTACCCTCTGTTATAGTCCCTGCATCATCTCTTATAACGAGATACCCTCCATCAGCCAAATTTGTTTGTGTAGGGGTAGTGTTTAATGCAAAAGGCAAATATGAATTTGTAGGTTCATCAAAAAGATACCAATGGTATATAGCTCCCGCTGTCGTTGGACAACTTAATTCTCCGTTATTTCCAGGAGTATCAAAAATATAGATTGGGTCATTGGAGCCTGCAGAAAATGTAGCATCTGTGTATTCGGTCAGTATAAAACCACAAGAAGAAGGTGATGTTATTTCTAATTCTATCGCATCTACAATAATAAGCACAATCTTGGTGGATGATGCGCTACAAGGAGTTGTTCCAGTCACTTCATACCTAAACTCATAACTACCTATTGTTAATGTGGTAATATCTACAATACTACCTGTAAGAGCAGCTGTTCCATCAACATCTACCCATGTACCACCAGCATCCTGAGAGCCATCTAGTGCATTTACCAAATCAGTTGAAGCGTCGGTACTTAAAACCACAAAAGGACCCGATGCTTTTCCTGAATTTGAAGCTGGGACTAAATTTAAATTCCCCATTGCAGCAATAGATGAACTTCCATAAGCATCAAATACTGTGATTTCAATAGCTCTAGCTATGGTTGTATTTGGATTTGTGGCCTTATTAATATAATATAATTCACTAATTATATCTTGAAAATCACTAGTCGTTGCACTATTTATATTTGTTGCAATTAAAGTACTGGTTCCATTTCCCGCGATTTGGATGTCTTGAAAATCTGCAGGTATCGATAATTCTTCAAAACCAGTATCCTGAATATTTGTAAGATTAACTTCTATTCGCTCAATCCCATGAGGTGCATTTAAAATAATATCAGAACCCTCAAAAGGTTTCGCTCCACTAGTACAAATGGTTGCATTAAAATCAATGCCTCCAGCTCCCGTAGAATTAGTAGTATCTAGTCTGACCCAAGGGTTTGGTGCTAAATCCAGTGTAAACGGTTCTCCAGAAACAACCTCTACGGGATCTGCAACATAATATTCAACCGATAAAGTGGTCAGTGCAATATTGCTTTCTACCGTCCAATAGGTTCCTGCTGTAGTGATAGTACTATTAGAACCAATATGAATCTGCGAAGTATTATTATTACTTACAAAATGACCAATCTGTCCTCCTGTAATACTCCCTGAAAATAATACCCCCGTATCTGGACTTGATATTTTAATATTTTCTGTTCTTATGAATTCACTATGCTCTTGCGAACTTAAAATAACCTGAACGGGTTCACTAAATGTATACGTATATGTATTACCCGAGACCCCAATGGTAGCTCTGCTATTATTAAAACTATTCCCTAAAATTAAACCTGGGGGAACAGCATTAATCTCTTCACTCACAGTTGCTGAACCTGATTGGGTAATATCTACTGTAATCAATGAAGTGCCATCTGCATTGGCAGATAAACTACTGGTTTGAAAATCGTTTTCTGGTAAAGTACCAGATAGAGTTCCCCAAGTGCTTATTATCTGTGCAGATACACTAGATGAAATCAATATCAAAAAAAATAGCATTGATATTATGTTTCTTTTTTCTGTATAGAATCGAGTATTAGTTTTCATTAATAATTATTTTGATGTGAGTTGCTCTCCATTAATTTTGATGAATATGTTTTTTGAACCAGATGTTATGTGAAGTACCAAAGATATAGGTGTGTGCATGTTGAATTCCGGGCAATCTTTGTTGAAAATCTGCCAATTCTAAGGTTTCCCCTTTTAGATCATATGGTTTTTGTTATGTATCTATCTTCTCCTAATTAATTCATCAAAATAAAACCTGATTGATCAATACCTTAACTTACCCCCCTTCTATTCTAATATCCAATAGTAACTCCCAATAGTATCCCTATAATTACGAATCAAATTTGTGTAATTAATAGACCTGTAAAAAAATAAATGAGTGAATAGATCAATTCTTTTAGTGAATGTCTATTAATTATGAGTAAAGCGAATTGTAGCTAAGAAATTTAAGAAACTTCTCTTCGAAAAATATGAGGTTTACCATATCAAATTCCAGACAATCTCTGTTGAAAAGTTGCCAATTTTAAAGTATCTCTATGTAATCTGTTCGATTCATTATACCTTGTAAAACCATAACAAGTATCTATTGATGATAAGAATCATAATCATTTTATTGTTTTTAATAACCACAAGCATTGCTAAAGGGCAGGCGTCTATAGAAATGTTATCTATTAGTGTTCATGAAGGGGATATTTCATCTAAAGATACTTTAGAAAATTTAGAATGGGAGTCTTTACAAGGGTTTGATACTATGGATAGCACAATCCCAGTATATTGGTTAAAAATAAGACATAAAGAATTCACAAATGATTCAATAAAAAGCGGTGTGCTTTTACTTTCAAATTTGTTTGACCATGTAGAATCCTATAATAGTCCTCATTCTGATTCTGTTATTGCTATTACGGGAAAAATAGTGGAATACCAAGAGCGATCCATTGTTAGAGGAATTAATAAAAATGCATTACCTCTTAATTTTAATGATACAGAAACATTATATATCAAATTGACATGTATTCGAACTGAAGCATTGCTTAAACGCTCTCTAACTGACTTAGAATATATTTCCCAAAAGGATTTTGATGAATATTTCATTAGGACTCATACTTTTTTTGTCCTATTTACAGGAATGGAAATACTTATTTTCCTGATTTTTTTATTCCTTATCTATATAAAACCAACAAAGGATAATATTTACTATGCTTTTATGGTTATTGTAAGTTTATCAGAAATTATTATCCGCAATAAAGTTTTTGACTCTATTTGGGGGTTAAGTGGTCCATTCCTTGCTAAAATTGAATTTTGTCTTGTGATATTAATGCTCTATAGTTTTTCTGCTTTTATTGCGCATTACCTCGAGATACAGAAATACTCTAAATTTTGGTACAGAATAATGGCATGGCCATATATTCTTTTGGGTATTCCTGTATATCTGTATTCAGATTATCCATTTCTTAGTGATTTAAATAATTTTTATTTCCTGATGACTATCATTGGAGCTTCGGTTTGTCTTATCAAATTTCGAAAACAAAACCCTCATAGAGCTAATGTCTTTTTAATAGCTATTAGTCCAATTGTCTTAAACGGAATTTTAATAATTATGGCATGGAAGAAAATTATACCACACAATTTTTGGACACTTAACAGCTTGTTTCTAACTCTACTATTTAGAGATGTAATTTTTATGACTGACCTAGTTTGGGGCTTTTTTCAGGATAAATCCTTAATTGCCATCAAAGAAATAGAAGTTAATCAACTTCAGGAAGAAAAAAAACAACTCAAAAAAATTGAGGAACTTAAAACCACTTTTTTCAATAATGTTTCTCACGAATTAAGAACACCACTTACCCTACTTTTGGGTCCATTAGAAAGTGTATTAAACAAAGGAAAACTAAATAAGGAAACAGAACAGGAATTAAAAATGTCTATGAAAAATGGAAAATACCTGTTGCAACTCGTTAATGAGATATTAGATTTATCTAAACTGGATCATGGACAATTAAGCATTATTAAGAAAAAACAAGATGTTATTCCTATCTTAAAAGGTATTATTGAATCTTTTAAAAAGTATGCTGCCGAAAATAAGCAAACGATCTATATCACGCATTCATCTGCACAAATATTTATAGATACTGATAGAGATATGTTTGAAAAAATGATGATCAACTTAGTATCAAATGCGATCAAATATAGCAAATCAACTGGAGAAATTCATATAACGGTAAAAGAGCACAAAGAATCGGTGTCGATTACTGTGATTGACTCAGGAATTGGTATAGCTCCTTCTGACATAGAAGCTATTTTTAAAAGATATTATCAGGTGGATGGCAAGGAGTCTGTAAGCGGTACCGGAATTGGTTTAGCTATTGTCAAAGAATTCATTGAACTACATGAGGGTTCTGTAACAGTACAAAGTACTATAGGAAAAGGATCTTCGTTTGAGTTGAATTTTCCTGTAATATCAGATTCAAATCAATTGGATAAGCATATCATTCCATATGCAGTTAATCATACAGAATCTATTGATGTTAACAAATCATCAATCTTACTTGTAGAAGATAACCTCGATATGAGGCAATACCTAGAACGTCACTTAACCGAATATAATCTGTATCAGGCGGCTAACGGACACGAGGCATTAAGTCTCTTAAAATCTATCCAAAAACCAGACCTTATCATTACCGATTATATGATGCCCGTTATGGATGGAGTAGAATTTATTAAGAAACTAAAATCAGATGAAGATTTTTTAATGATTCCTTTAATTTTCTTAACCGCACGCACACTACAAAATGATAAAATTGAGGTATTACATATGGGAGTGGATGATTATATTATCAAACCATTTGATATGACAGAACTAAAACTACGTATCGATATTTCTCTCAAAAATTCTTTAAATCAAAAGAAAAGTATGCTGTCTACTATTGATAAGTTTTCATTATCAGAGATGGCACAATTCAAAAAAGAATTAGATACTTACATTATTACCAATATATCTAACACCAAACTAAGTAACATCGATCTTGCTTATCATTTCTCAATCAGTGAACGTAGTCTAATCAGAAAAATTAAATCTGCAACAGGGCAAACCCCAGCTGCTTATATCAGAGAAATTCGTCTACAATCGGCAAAGCGTAAGATTGAATACAATGAAAGAGCCAGTATAAGTGAAATTGCCCATGAGTTGGGTATGAGTAACCTTCCTCACTTTACTCAGGCATTTAAAAAAAGATTTGGAAAACTACCTTCTGAATATTTTAGAAAAGATGACTAGTCTTAAAATTTTGACCTTACCACGTAACATCTGCTCATAAATCCTTCATCTCTTTTTGTAACAAGATTATTTTCTCTCTAACTACATAGAAAAGATAAATAGGTTATCTACATCCAAAATCTAACTCCTCCTTATAATCGAGCACTTTGATTTTCAACCAAATATCCGCGAAAATCACGTATAAACACCTACGCATTACACCATAGCTATTTTCTACATTTGAGTTAACATTAATATATTCTAATTTAAACTTTTAAAATCATGGCACAAGAAAAACAACTAGTATCAATGGCACAGCAATTTACGGGCTTGCCTATGGATGACCTTATTGGTGGTCCATTAAATGCCGCAGCAAAAGCTAATTCTGCAATGGCATTAACTCAAACTCGATTTATGCTCGACACCTGTTTTTCATTTGACGATACCACAAAAGGGTATAGTCCAATAATGATTAATATGTTGCTTACCAGAGGGGTTATCATTCCAAGTGAAGAACCAAATGCTGCACCAGACATTAAGCCTATCACAACAAAGTTTGATTTACCAATTCTTACTGTAATACCTTTAAACTCATTAGCAGTGGATAATGTAGACATTAACTTCGAAATGGAAGTGAAATCAAGCTATGGAGAAGAGACCAGTGAAACTCAGGAAACAAAAATAGCTGCAGAAGCTAGTTGGGAAGTTAAAGCAGGTTGGGGTCCTGTTTCGGCCACAATCAAAGGAAGTGCTAGTTATGACAGTAGTGACAGCTCAAGTTTTAGCTCTCATTATGAAAAAAGTAACTCTGCTAAATACACAGTGAAAGTTCATGCTGGCCAGCTACCTCTCCCTAAAGGAGTTAATACCATTATTGAAGCATTTACCAAGGCAATAGAACCCTATGAAATGCCTCAAGAAAAACCTTAATAATTAAGTAGTAATCGATAAAATAAGATGTCTATTCTTATTTTATCGATTTCACTTCTCTAAACACAACAAAATGGCTAAAAAACCTAAAAAAGAAAACCAATATGATTTTACAGGTTCATTGATAAATGAACTTATATCTCAACCATTGGTTGCTGTTGCCAAAGCACAATCTAAAATGGCAGAGGAGCAAATAAGATCACTCCTGGATAATTGTTTTCATTATAATGGAAAACATTATAAACCAAAAATGCTGAAGATGTCGGTTACAAGAGGAGTATTAGAGACCGGAGATGCTATTAATTCAGAACCAGAAATTCAACAGATAACTACATACTTTAGTCTTCCATTAGTTACAATATTCCCATTCAGTCCATTAGGTGTAGAAACAGTTAATATTGATTTTAATATTGATGTCACTTCTCAATATAGTGTCGATGAAGATTGGAATCATGATGACTTTTCAGAAGAGAATACTTCAGATATTAACTGGACAAAAAAAAATCCTTCTGTAGAAATGTTAGGTAAAATAGCTCCTAAAAATAATATGCTTAAGAATACAGATACTAACATTAACACATATGAAAGCAATGATCTAAATGCAGCGTATTCTATAGGCGTAACTGCTGGTACTTTACCTCTTACAAAAGGGCTTCTAACGATCATTGATGTGTATACAAAAGCTATTGAACCTTTAGAAATGCCACTGGATAAAAATTAATATTATAAAACAAACAAAATGATCAACGAACAAAAAATACCATGTCCCGTTTGTCAGGGTCAAATTCCATTCGATATAACCTCTCTTTTACAAGGTGTAAAATTTGCTTGCCCCTCATGTCAATCTGTTGTGGCTTTATCTCCCGAAAGTATTGATGAAACTAGAAATGCAATAGAAAAATATGAAGAACTTAAGCAGGCAGGAGCTAAACTAAAAAATAAATCTTATGATAAATTTTGATCAATTCATAAAAGCAATTAACGATGCTACGCTTTCTGCTAACTCGGCATTAATGGATGAAAATCTAAAAGTGATAGATCGATATTTTGAAAGTTCTGGTGGGACCGAACTAATTACAGGTTCTCTTGATGACGCATTACATGCAGCAAAAAAAATTCTCAGAAAAAAACGTCCTACCAAAGAAGAGTTAGAAGAAGCAATGCAAACTTTTGCTGATGCAAAAGAGGCACTCCAGGATGACAAGGGTATTTCTAAAACAAAAACATCTAATGCACTAAAGCCAAAAACAGTAGTGGTTCAGTATCCAGAACAAACTTCTAGCGGAGTTGTAATGAAGAATGTACATGTGCCCTTAATTGCATTAATACCTATTTCTTCATCTCAGATATCAGAGGTTCGTTTTAAAACAAATCTGGAGATTTTAGTAGAAAATGATGATTTAAAAGTTAGTTTCCCTACAAAAGACACAGAAGCTAATACTGAAAACAATACTCAATTACAAACCAGTAGTTTAGAAATCATTATGCAACCACAAAAAAGTCCTGAAGGACTTAAAAGTTTAATTCAGGGATATGAGAAAGTACTAAGAGCGCAGATTCCTAATTAAATAACTTTATTTTGGTTTTAGAATATTGCAAAAGGAAAATTAAGAAATGCCTTGCATGGTAAGTAACGTGGTGCCCCAAACTATTACTGAAGAAAAGAATATCCCCACGGTATTTGCCATAAAAGCTTTTCTTTTTTTGATTTTAAATAAGTATGATGCAATACTGCCTGCATATACTCCAGTTCCTGGTAATGGAATCATCACAAAAAACAGAAGACCCCAAAAGCCATATTTTTGAATTTTTTCACCAGATCCTACTTTGGCTTTTCGAGCAACATATATTGCGGCTTTTTTATAATAATGCCATCGTAATAAATAACTATTTACCTTTTCTAAAAAAAATATCATTAAAGGAAAAACAAGAACATTGGCAAGAAAACATACTACAAAAACCAAGTAAATGTTTACTCCATTGAACATTCCATATGGAATCCCAACTTTAGCTTCCCCAAAAGGAGAAATGCTCCATAAAATAGCTATAATAATATCCTGAATCACAAATTTACTTTTCTAAGAGAGCGCAAAGTTAATGTTCTAAATGATTCACACTTCATTTAAAATCATAAAAAACGTTTAAATTGTCAATTTTAGGGCATAATTCAACAATAAAAACAGAAATTAAGGAAAAAAGAACCCTATAAATTAGTTTATAGGGTTCTTCTTTACAAATATTAGAATTTAAAATTTATATCCTACTCCAAAACCAAATAACCATGGATTAATATCCACATCTGCTCCAACAGTAGCTCCCAATGCATTAGTCGCATTTACAGTTACATCGGTCTGAAGGAATAGCTTTTTCACATCAACATTTAAAAACCATTTGTCATCTAATGCATAATCCAATCCTGCTTGTAAAGCAAAACCAACACTATTATCATAATCTATATCATCTGCTATTGGTCCTTCATCCACCCCATAAAAAATAGTATAATTTATACCAGTTCCCAGGTATGGTTTAAACGCTCCCCCTGTAAAATGATATTGCACTGTTAATGTTGGTGGTAATAACCATACATCACCTAAGTCAATATTTCCAACCGCAGTAGAAATTGCTTCTACCTCATGTTTTGTTGTAGCCAAAATAAGTTCTGCCGCCCAATGTTCTGTAAAAAAGTAAGTAAAATCCAATTCTGGGACAAATGTAGTAGATATATCTACATCCCCTCCAATAGCATCAATAGAAGCACTTTCATCAGGAGCTACTGCTACCCCTCTAAGTCTTACTTGCCATCTACTAAAATTATTGGTTTCATCTGCTACTTTTTCTTGTGAATAGGAAGAAAAAGATGCTACCAAACTAACGAATAAAATAACTCCAATTTTTCTCATTACCGTTCTAATTTAAATGATTTAATGCAAAGGTAATTTCGAGTGAAAAAGTAAATTATGACGAATATCATATTTACATTTTTAGCCAGTAAATAGAGGTAAATAATCCGGTATTTACACCTATTAAAATTACTATGATTTATATCATTTTTAAACAAATCGATTTTGAATAGTTTTCGAAAATAATTTCAATTAAGCTATGTAACCTTTGTTACTGATAAGAAGATTTTGAAGTTTTACTTTTATCAAAAAAACAACATAATGTTTGGTAGAGGTTCAAAAATATACAGCATACTATTTTTAAAATGTCCCAGGTGTCATAAAGGAGAATTTTTAGAAGCCAATCCTTATAATTTAGGAAACTTTAATAAGGTAAAAGAAAAATGCCCTAAGTGTGAACTAAAATATAGTTTAGAACCAAGTTTTTACTATGGTTCAATGTATGTTTCATATGGTGTGGGAATTGCAATTAGTGTAGCTGTCTATATTTTGATAAGACTATTAAATCTTGATGTAACTCCTATGATCATTTTTGTAAGTATTGTTACTACTTTATTTGTTTTAATGCCATATATAGGGGCTATATCAAAATCTATATGGGCTAATTTTTTCTTCAATTATGATGAATCTGTTTCTAAACAAATAACACCAAAATCTAATAAATGATCCAGGAACTAAAAATAAGTTATGGGCATCTATTTGAAGATGCTTTGATAAATGACATATTACACGTTGGAACTTTTAAAGAGGTTCCAGCTGGATATAAGTTAATGGAAATTGGGGATTATGTTAGAGGAATGCCATTACTCGTATCAGGAGCAATTAAAGTCCTTAGAGAAGATAAAGAAGGAGATGAATTACTATTATATTATCTGGAACAAGGAGATACGTGTTCAATGACAATGACATGTTGTATGGGACAAACCAAAAGTGAAATTCGCGCTATAGCAGAAACAGATACTAAACTTATTATGATTCCAATTAGAAAAATGGAAGAATGGACGGCAAAATATAAATCCTGGAGAAATTTTGTTTTTGAAAGTTATCATCATCGTTTAAATGAACTTCTCCAAACGTTGGACAGTATTGCATTTGATAGAATGGATGAACGTCTTATAAATTACTTAAGAGAAAAAGCTAGAATTAATAAAGAAGATATTATTCATAATACACATCAAGAAATTGCATATGAACTTCATAGTTCTAGAGTAGTAATATCTAGGTTACTTAAAAAATTAGAACAGATTAATAAGATCGAATTGTATCGAAATCATATCAAAATCCTTGATCTATCATAAGTTCATAACTAACAATACCAATAAAAAACACTCAATATCTTATGGATATAAACTTTTGATTAGATGTTAAAACAATACTTTCCAATTTTTCAGTGGCTTTCCACTTATAAAAAAACATACATATCTGGTGATGTCGCTGCAGGTATCACTGTTGGGATTATGTTAATTCCGCAAGGAATGGCTTATGCAATGATTGCTGGCCTGCCTCCTGTATTTGGGTTATATGCTGCATTAATCCCTCAAATTGTTTATGCAATACTAGGAACCTCTCGTCAATTGGCAGTCGGCCCTGTAGCTATGGATTCTTTATTAGTTGCTTCTGGACTAGGTGCTCTTGCATTATCAAGCATTGAAGAATACATTGCAATGGCTATTTTTCTTGCTCTTTTTATGGGAAGCATACAGCTTCTTCTGGGGGTGCTTAGAATGGGTTTTTTGGTAAATTTCTTATCTAAACCTGTAATAAGTGGATTTACATCTGCAGCAGCGATTATAATAGGATTAAGTCAGCTAAAGCATCTTTTAGGCACTGAAATTGAACGCAGTAATCAAGTACATATTCTTTTAAAAAATGCTTTAGACACTATTGATCGAATCAACATATATACTTTAATAATTGGAGTTATTGCAATTATACTTATTAAAAGTATTAAAAAAATAAATCAAAAAATGCCGGCAGCTTTGATTGTTGTCATTCTTGGAATTACAGCTATCTATAGTACTGACTTGAGTGATTCGGGAGTAAAAATAGTAGGAACTATTCCGCATGGATTACCTGCGTTTGAAATACCATCTATTCAATACTCCAGGATTCCTGAACTCGTTCCTATTGCTCTAACTTTGGCACTTATCGCTTTCATGGAAGCAATATCTGTTGCTAAAGCTGTAGAAGAAAAACATAGCGATTATGAAATAGATGCCAATCAGGAATTAATTGCATTGGGAACATCTAATATTATAGGATCCCTTTTCCAATCATACCCTACTACTGGTGGTTTCTCAAGAACGGCAGTAAATGAACAAGCCGGAGCTAGAACAGGAATCGCAGCTATTGTTAGTGTAATTATTGTAGGAGCTACCCTCCTATTTCTAACACCCTTATTTTATTTTTTACCTAATGCGATACTTGCATCTATCATTATGGTTGCAGTCTTTGGGTTAATTGATACAAAATATCCTATTCAATTATTTAAAAATAGAAAAGATGAATTTGCGCTATTGATTATTACATTTTTAATTACGCTTACTGTCGGAATCAAAGAGGGAATATTACTTGGAGTTCTGATTTCTTTATTGTTATTAGTTTATAGGATTTCAAAGCCACATATCGCAATACTGGGAAAAGTAAAAAACACTAATTATTTCAGAAATATTGATCGTTTTGGTTCTGATGTAGAGGTCTCAGAAGAACTTCTCATCATTCGTTTTGATGCACAACTCTATTTTGGAAATAAAGAATACTTCAAAAATGAACTTCACCGTCATATGGCTCAAAAAGGAAATAACCTTAAAACAATAATTCTTAATGCAGAATCCATTAATTACATTGACAGTAGTGCTATGCACATGTTACAACAGTTAATTAAAGACCTTAAAAACAATCAAATACAATTTTTAATCGCTGGTGCCATAGGACCAGCAAGAGACATCATATTCAGCAGTGGGTTAATTGACATGATAGGAAGAGAACATCTTTTTGTAAAAACATATGAAGCTTATGATCATCATATCCATGCAAAACAAAAAACAGCTATTCAGAAAAAAATAGCGCTTCAAACCAAAGAAACATCTGTAACCTAAGTAGCTGTAAACAAGAAATATCAAAGTTAGCTTTATAGCATTAAACCTTAAAGAAAACAATTATGAAAGTAGAACAAATTTATACCGGATGCCTGGCACAAGGCGCTTATTATATCGAAAGTAATGGCGAAGTCGCTATTATAGATCCATTAAGAGAAGTAAAACCTTATCTTAAAAGAGCAAAACTTGATGATGCCAAAATCAAATATATCTTTGAAACTCATTTTCATGCTGATTTTGTAAGTGGCCATATCACACTTGCCAAGGAAACAAAGGCCTCTATTGTCTATGGACCTAATGCAAACCCAGCTTTTGAGGCGATTATTGCAAAAGATGGTCAAGAGTTTAAATTAGGAGATTGTATCATTAAAGTACTTCATACTCCTGGACATACCATGGAAAGTACAACATACCTTTTAAGAGATGCTAATGGTAAAGATTATGCCATTTTTAGTGGAGACACCCTCTTTTTAGGTGATGTAGGACGTCCTGACCTAGCCCAAAAGGCAGCTCATATGACTAAAGAACAATTAGCAGAAACATTATACGATAGTCTTCGTACTAAAATAATGCCTTTATCAGATGATGTTATCGTGTATCCAGCTCATGGTGCTGGATCTGCTTGTGGTAAAAACATGATGAAAGAAACGGTAGATACATTAGGAAATCAAAAACAAGTGAACTATGCACTTCGTGCAGATATGAGTAAAGAAGAATTCGTTAAAGAAGTGACCGAGGGACTGTTACCTCCACCAAAATATTTTCCGTTAAATGTAAAATTGAATAAAGAAGGGTATGATGATATTGATATTGTTTTAGAAAGAGGAACAACTGCTTTATCACCAAAAGCTTTTGAAGCATTAGCTAATGAGACCGGAGCAATTGTATTAGATGTGCGTCGTCCACATGATTTTTCCAAAGGTCATATTCCTCGTTCTATCTTCATAGGATTAGACGGAAGTTTTGCTCCCTGGGTAGGTGCGTTAATTGTAGATGTAAAACAGCCGATTCTACTTGTAACACCAAAAGGTTCTGAAGAAGAAACTATTACGAGACTTTCGAGAGTTGGTTTTGACAATACACTTGGATATCTAGAAGGTGGATTTGATGCGTGGAGACAGGCGGCAATGGAATATGATACGGTTAGTACTATATCTGTAGATATTTTAAAGAAAATATTGGACGAAGAAAACATTCCCATTTTTGATGTTCGCAAAGAAAGTGAATACATTTCTGAACATATTGAAAGTGCAAAAAACACACCACTAGATTTTCTTAATGAGCATTTAGTAGAATTCCCAAAAGACACATCTTTTTACATTCATTGTGCAGGAGGATATAGAAGCATGATTGCTTCTTCCATTCTTAAAAGTAGAGGGATCCACAATGTTATTGATATTTCGGGTGGTTTTGAAGCGATCAAAAATTCTGATATAGATATTACAGACCATGTATGTCCCACAACATTAAAATAGTTTCCAATTCCATTTAGATTTTTAGTTGGTTAGTAAAAAGAGTTGTCTTTAGAGATGACTCTTTTTTTTATATAAAAATGCTCCAATGTAACCCATGTTACTGTATTACATAATAATGAGAATTAACTTTACTAAAAAATAAAAACCATGGATATATTAGACGAAAAAAAAATAACTATCCCCAGAATTGGTGATGATGCTCCAGATTTTGAAGCACTCACAACAAAAGGCAAAATAAAGTTCTCTGAATATGCTAAAGATCAATGGATAATCATGTTTTCTCATCCAGCAGATTTCACACCGGTATGTACTACAGAAATGAGTGGATTTGCAATAAGAAAGAAAGAGTTTGACGCTTTAAATACTGAACTTATAGGGTTAAGTATTGATAGTATTCACTCTCATTTGGGGTGGGTAAATAATGTAAGAGAAAAAACAGGAGTGTATTTTGACTTTCCTATTATCGCAGATTTGGATATGAAAGTTTCAAAATTATATGGGATGCTTCAACCAAATGAAAGTGAGACTGCTGCTGTACGTGCTGTATTTTTTATTGACCCAGCAAAAAAGATACGTTTAATCATGTATTACCCATTAAATGTTGGAAGAAATATGGATGAAATTCTGAGGTCTTTAGAAGCTCTTCAAACATCAGACAAGTATAAAGTAGCTATGCCATTAGATTGGAAACAAGGAGATAAGGTGATTATCCCACCTCCAAAAACTTTAGAAGAAATGGAAGCCCGTATTAATGACGATTCTATTGAAAAAATAGATTTCTATCTCGCGAAAAAGGATATTTAATTCTAAAGAGGATCACAAAACAAATTTATTATTTAAAGGAGAAGGTGATATGTTATTAATGATCATCTTCTTCCTTATATCCAATATCTAATAATATAATCATGTCAATTTTCAATTTCATTTTTAAAAAATCCAATTCAAAATCTAGTGCTATTAAAATACTTGATGTTTCTTTTTTTAAAAAAGAAATAACAGAAAACAAAGATGCCCAATTAATAGATGTTAGAACACCGAAAGAATATAACACAAGTCATATTAAAAATGCTATCAATATAAATTATTTTGAAAGAGATACGTTTCAATCTCTATTTCAAAAATTGAATAAACAAGAACCCATTTATATATACTGTAGATCTGGAAACCGAAGTCGTAAAGCTGCAAAACAATTATCTGATATGGGATTTGTGGAAATTAAAGATTTAAAAGGTGGCTATCTAAACTGGAAATAATTCAATATCGATGAGTTCTTCTTCTGACTAAAATATATTGAAGAAAACAAACATTTCTTTGCTTTGTGTAACATGAGTTACATAAATAACAAAAAGATGAAGGTATTTTTAACAAATTAGTTAAAAGAAGAACCAAATGAAATCACATCATCAAATTCTCATTATTGGAGGAGGTACTGCTGGAATAATGACAGCTGCACGCTTACTCAAAAAAGATAAAAACTTAGATATTGCAATTATAGAACCTGCAGATACTCATTATTATCAACCTGCCTGGACTTTGGTAGGTGCAGGAGATTATGATTACAAAAAAACAGCAAAACCCATGGCAGATATAATGCCTGATCATGTACAATGGATTAAGGATTATGCAACTGCTTTTGCTCCTGAAAGCAATATAGTTTCTACAAAATCAAATGGAAACATTACATATGATTTCTTAGTGGTAGCTCCTGGATTAGTTATGGAACCTTCTATGATTGATGGTTTAAAAGAAGGTCTGGACAAAGGAATTGTTTGTAGTAATTACACAGATCCAGAGCATACCTGGGAAGTACTCAAAAATTTTAAAGGAGGTAACGCTGTATTTACTCAACCTACAACTCCTATTAAATGTGGTGGAGCACCACAAAAAATTGCATACCTGGCTGCTGATTATTTTAAAAAGCATAATCTTACTCATAAATCCAATGTCATTTTTGCTACACCTGGTTCAGTAATTTTTGGTGTAAAACCTATAAGAGAAACGTTAATGAAAGTTATAGGTCGTTATGGGATACATTTTAAGCCTTTTTATGCTCCGCATAAAATAGATTCTGAGAATAAAATTATCTATTTCAAACATGTAGATCCAGATGAAAATAAATGTGTTATTAATGAGGATCCTGCTATTGGAGAACTTGCTATAGAAGAGAACATTATTAAAATTCCATTCGATATGTTGCATATCGCTCCTCCACAAGTAGCTCCTAAATTCATAAGAGATTCTAGCTTGGTTAATACTAGTGGTTGGTTAGATGTTAATCATCATTCTCTTCAACATAACAAATACTCTAATATATTTGGACTTGGTGATGTAGCTGGACTTCCTACTGCAAAAACTGGAGCTGCTATTAGAAAACAAGCTCCGGTAGTAGTTGATAATATTCTTAAACTTATAAAACATCAGGAGGCATCTAATAAAAATTATAAGGGATATTCTTCATGTCCTTTAGTAACTGGTTATGGCAAAATGACATTAGCAGAATTTGATTATGATAGTAATTTTACTCCAGATCCAAAATTAAAACGAATGTTAATCTTTAACAGTGCAAAAGAGCATTGGAGATTGTACATGTTTAAAAAAGTTATGCTACCCTATTTATACTGGAATAAAATGTTAAAAGGACAAGATGTGTAAGGTTTCTTTTTCATGTTAACATCAATAAAAAGTATATTGATAAATAGTAGTTTACATTTCGATTTGACTTCCAATAATTACATCTTTTTCATTCTTTGGATGCTCTAGAAACGTATTGGCAATCAAAGAAATTTTTTTATTCTTTAGCCACATTAAATTCTAATCAGATTTGATCAGGAAATCTTTTATTAGAATGATTTATCTCTATTCTAACTACATAATAGACGTCAATAAATAATATTATAGAATATTTTATACCAATTTAGAGATATAATGTCGTATTAAAGGCGATGTTATTTTCAGTTATAAAAACACTGTGATTGTATTGCATAGCTTAGCTATGAAATATATGGATAAGGCATTTATAGCTGAAAAGAATGAGATGACATGGGACATTATATCTCTAAATTAGTGTTAATCCTGCTAGAACAACTTGTTTCTCTATTTCTTAGATGTAAGTTCAAGTTTTTCTAACAGGAAGGCTATTCTTTTCTATAAATCTTTCCTCGGCATGAAGAGTCCCAGAACCCAATTCTCTAATAAATTAAAGAAAGTTCTACAAAAATAGATATCACAGTTTATGGGTAAATTTTTGTTCTTCTTTCGCTATTAGATACAATGGATTTTCTATCAATTTATTTTATTTCAAACTGATAAGAAGGACAGATCCAACAGATTAAGTTAGGTCTGACTTCTATGATGTTTTAGTGATATTACGCTGCTCTGATATTGATAAGAAAATCTGTAATTGGTATAAATCACAATACATAATTTTTTTTTATGCTATATATAATAAATATAAATAAAAATATATGCTTATAATTTTGTAAATTATTAGGATAAAATGATGCTTGACAACTCTTAAAAATTAGATCATGAAAACGTATAATTTCTTTTTATTAATTGCAATACTAATAATATTCTGCAATTGTGCAGTAATAAGACCTGGAGAAGCTGGGGTAAAACAAACTTTAGGAAAATTCTCTAATAAGGTATCCACACAAGGTACCATATTATATAATCCTTTCATCAGTAAAGTAATCAAAGAATCCACCCAAACGAATAACATAAAACTGATCTTAAGCTTGCCCAGTAAAGAAGGATTAAGTGTGAATTCTGAAATTTCAATCTTATACCGTTTACAACAAGATAAAATACCAACTGTTTTAGAAAATTTAGGTCAGGGTTATGAATCTATTATTACTAGTATTTTTAGGTCGGCCTCTTCTGATGTTTGTGCTCAGTTTTTTGCGAAAGATATGCATTCGGGAATGCGAGCAAAAATTGAAGATGAAATAAAATCAAAAATGACAGTGAACCTACAAAAACAAGGAGACGGAATAGAGCTTATAGCTGTTTTAATGAAAAGTATTCAGTTACCCAGAGGACTGGCTGGTTCTATAGAAAGAAAATTACAAGCAGAACAGGATGCTATGCGAATGGAATTTGTAATACAACAAGCAAAACTTGAAGCTAACAGAAAAATAATTGATGCAGAAGGAGAGCGGGATGCTCAAAAGATATTGTCAGAAGGATTAACACAAGAAATTATAAAAATTAGAACTATAGAGGCTTTTAATGAACTATCGAGATCTAACAACAGTAAAGTTATCATTACCGATGGTAAAACCCCTCTTTTAATCGAAACTGATGATTAATTCTCTAGGGCATATTCTTAAAACCTAAAGCCTCTATAGTATGATACCCAAAGTGCTATTTAATACAACGTATTTTATCAACCTTAAACAGTATATACATGAAATTAATAGACGAAGCATTAGCATTCGAAAGTAAGAAAATTGGTCATATGAGTACTAGTGATAGAGTATCTGCATCCAGAGAAGCTAAGGCATTAGTTCTTAAAATCAATGAAATTTATAAGATTACTAAAGACCCTAAACTTATGGAGATCATGAAAACAATTACCGTAAAAAAACGTAAAATCGAAAAACGTTTAAAAGGTCTACTGAACTCAGCTTAACATTTTAGATTTTCCTCTTTTCTTTAATGTAGTCGGGATATTGATGATGTTTTGTATACTCCCGGCTGCATTAATTAAGATTGCTCTATCTCAAAAGTTTATGCTATATAAGATAACACAGACAAGAAAAAGAATCTGTGTGAAAAAGTCAATTTTTAATTTTTTCTAGCTTTTGATTTTTATTTCGAAAATAAGCGATAACAGCAATCGTAACCATAAATAAAGCTAATATATATACAAAATCAGGAATGGGTATCGGATCCCCTGCTGCATAGCTATGAAGACCTGATAAATAATAATTCACACCAAAAGAAGTCATAATAATAGACCAAAATGCAAATGTACTGGCAACATTGAGCGTATAGCGATTCTGCAATCCAGGAATAAATCGTAAATGTAATACAACTGCATATACTATAATACTTATTAGAGCCCAGGTCTCTTTTGGATCCCATGCCCAATATCTACCCCAAGATTCATTAGCCCAAACACCTCCTAAAAATGTGCCAATAGCTAATACAAACAATCCTATTGTCATAGAAATTTCATTAATATAAGTAAGCTCTTTAATACGAATATCAATTGGCACCTTTGTTTTTTCCGTTTTAATAATCATAAGTATTAATGCCATTAATCCCAAAATAGCCGATAATGCTAAAGGCGCATAACTACTAACAATGGTTGCCACATGTATTTTTAACCAATACGATTTTAAAACAGGCATTAAGTTCGTGATTTCAGGGTTTAACCAATCCAGATAACTTACAAATAATAGTGCTCCAGAAAATAGCGTAGATAATGGTAATGCAAAATCCGATTTTCTAAAAGTCATCAATCCACAAAGCATTAAAACCCATGATACAAAAACCAACATTTCATAACCATTACTCCAAGGTGCATGTTGAGCTACAAACCATCTTAATAAAATATTCCCGGTAAAAAACAAAAAACTTATTAATGAAATGAGAATTAGCGTATTCCATAAAAATTCTATAGCTCTATTATTGGCAAAAATTTTGACAATTGCTATTATTAATAATATACCACCCAGAGTAAAGAAAACCTGAAAAAGCCAAAAATTAAGATTCAGTTCATTGTACCATAACTCGGCAGCTACTCTTTTATCACTAGGAATAATATCTTTCCCTAATACATCTTGATATGTTTTTATATATGAAAGCTTATCTGTAGCAGCTTCCCATCTCTTTGAAACAATATCTTGAAAATAAGCGGGGATAATAGTTTGTACAAACTTACCGTCTTCAGCAGGGAAATCTCTAAAATGATGCGTATAACTATGCCAGGTATTATTATCATCATTACTATTAGGAAAGATTTTTAAATAGTTTCCGCTAAAAACATTAAATAAAATATTGAAACGTTCATCTACTTTTATAACTTCTTTATCAAATTCGTTACGTTCTGCAGGTTTTTTAAGATTAGCTTTTTCTACCACTTCTGATAAAATATACGCTCCTTTTTCATCCAACAGTCCATTAAAAGGTATTAATCCATCTTTACTAATAGATAAAGGTTTAAATAATACTCCCCCTTTTTGTTGGTCTATCTTTATTAATGGAATTTGCTGCCAGGTATTCGGATCTACATGCATTGCCAAAAATGCCTGGTTGGCATTCATATGTATCTCTATTTCATTAGTAGAATACTTAAAATATGGTTTTCGTGAAATTTTTCTTAGAAATTCTGAAGCAAGAGTGTTTATAGGTTTGATACGTCCATCTAGGTCTTCTACCATTAATCGGCCAAAAAGTTCTGCATGATAAGTGTCAATTTGTTGTTGTTTGACAAATTGTTTAATATCTGGATCTGTGGTGTTTGCAATAGAGGAACCGGTAACTAAAAGAAAAACAAATATCGGTGCTACCTGATGTTGCTTTAATTTTTTTAACTTTTGATTGATCATTTTAAACCTGGAATTCTTTCCAAACAGTGTAAAAAACATACCTAACCCCATACATAAATAACCCAGATATGTGACCCATGTCCCTATAACATCATGATTTACAGAAAGTACAGTTCCTAATTCATCTGTATCATAACTTGCCTGAAAAAATCGATAACCTTTGTAATCCAACACATTATTCATAAAGATTCGATACGGTATTTCTTCTTCATTATCCATAATGGTTACTTCACTCGCATATGCCGAAGGGCTAATCGAACCAGGGTATCTATCTAATTGAAAATCATCAAGGTGTAACAAAAAAGGAATTTGTTGTGCCTCTGCTCCATAGGAGAGTTCTATAGCCAACCCATTTAATTCAACTTGATGAATAGTTGGTAAAAATCCTTCACGATATAACAACGATACTTCTTTTATTTGATTAGCAACCTCAACATTAACTATCAATGCATCATCTTTGGTTTTGTCATTATTTTTTGGTTTTTCAGATTCACTTACCAAGGATATCGTTGCTTTGGGATGAAAAGAAAGAGGAACAAAAGAGGCATCTCCATCACGATATAAAGTTCGCAAGGTCAGTCGTTGCAAACTATCCTTTTTGATTCTCCCTGCGGTTTGAGAAGCCATAATAAAGAAATCCAGATCTCGGGGAGATTGTACACTAAAATCACCATCTTTCTCTATAATATTAATAATTCCTTCTTCATCACTATTATATCCAACTTTATGATGGTGTTCACCAATGCTTTCTACTTCTCCCCTTTCTAGGAAAACCGTTTCTCTTCCATTTCCAGATGAAACTACCAATTGTAAGAGTGCCTTTCCTCCTTCTACATCGTCCACTATTTTAGGGACAGCATCAGCAACAAACGTATTATGAAAAATCCGAATCGGAATATTGTCAAAATTTGTTTCAATCACAAAATCATTATTACCAATAGGAGAAAAATTTAATTGTTTTCGAACTACTCTTGTTTTACTTCCATCAGAGATATGTAGTTGCAGGTAATTACTATCCGAAATGATAACATTAGAAGCACTTCCTTCTCTTATACGCATAATACCACTATAGGAAGTATACCGTGTTATTCCGGCACCTAAAAGAATAACAATAAAAGCAATATGAAACAATAGAATGGACCATTTTTCTTTTCTCCATAGCTTGTATTTGTAAATATTAGTCCCAAAACAAATACCAAGTCCTATCATCACCAATTCAAACCACCATGAGTCGTAAATAATTTTCCATGCTGTAGATGTACCAAAATCATTTTCTACAAAAGTTGCAGTAGCCATTGCGATTGCAAATATGAGTAATAGTAAAACTGCCAATGCGGGAGAGGCAAAAAAGCGATATAATTTGTGCATCATGGGTGATTTTTGAAAAAGAAAGATACCTTCATAAATATTTTTTTCTCAGAAGGTATCTTATTTATAAAAGCTTATGTTTTATTGTTTTATTTTTCTTGCGTAGAGACAGTCTTAACATCTAGCTTTGCTTCTCTGGCTTTTGCTTCCTCTAACCATTTTGGTAACAAAGTTTTTTTGAATTCTTCTTTTTCTGCTTCTAATTTTTCTATATCAAGACCTATAAAAGCCTGTGCTTTTTCTTTTGATGATATATCAGGCATTTCTACGGGTTTGTTATGTCCTAAATCAGCTAAGAGGCGTGCTAATTTTACTCTGGCTTCTTGCGCTATATTCAATCCTCCACCAATAACCCGGGCAGTTTCTACCGGAGAATGAAAAGAAGCTCCATGAGAAGCTGCTGAATAATCCCAACGCCATTGTGCATGACGAATATCTATCAAAATAGCTTTCATCTGTTCTTCAGTAGCTCCAAGATCCCATGCTTTTTTAGCTTCTATATGTGCTTTTACTAAAAGATCTTCTAATTTTAGACGGGTTTCTGTAGACTTTTGTTGGCGCTCAAACACATTTGCCATTAATTTACTTCCCTCTTCTCTATGGCATACCTGACAAGCATTAGCCATATTATTTAATGGAGATTGGATATGATGATCGGTAAATTTTTGTCCTCCTTCACTTTTATAGGGCATATGACAATCTGCACAAGAAACACCTCGATCTGCATGAACCCCAGTAATGTAAGTTTCATAACCTGGATGCTGTGCTTTTAACATAGGAGTTTTACTTATTTTATGTGTCCAGTCTTTAAACTCCAGATCATCATAATATTTCTCCATATCTTCTACTGCCATTCCATTTTTCCAAGGAAATACAAGATAAGGAGTCCCTTCTTTCCCTGGTAAGTTTTTATTGAAATAGTATTCAACATGACATTGGGCACACACCAAAGAACGCATTTCTTGATGTGTTGCATTATTAATGTCCTTACCCATAGCATCAAAGGCTTCTACTAACGCAGTACCATTTGCTTGGTATGCTCTTCATTGGCAGTGATACCATCGATACATTTTTCTGCAAGAGTAACACATGCGTTGGAGAGTAATTCAACCGACTCGAACATACATTGTGCAATTACCGGTTCCATTACATTCAATTGTAATTGTCCGGCTTCAGCAGCAAAAGAAATGGTCACATCATTCCCAATGATCTTAAAGCATACCTGATTGACTACTTCAGGAATTACCGGATTTACTTTTGCAGGCATAATGGAAGAACCTGCTTGCATTTCTGGTAAGTTAATCTCATTAAAACCACAACGCGGTCCAGAGGATAATAATCGCAAATCATTGCATATTTTTGAAAGCTTAACACCTGTACGTTTTAGTGCTCCTGAAATCATCACATACGCACCACAATCTGAAGTGGCTTCAATTAAGTTTTCTGCAGGAACAAAACTCGCTTTTGTATATTGTTGTAAATAACCAATTGATAGTTGTGTAAAACCATCGGGAGCATTTACACCTGTCCCAATAGCAGTTGCTCCTAAATTGATTTCTAAGATAAAATCTCGGCAATGCTTTAGATTCTTTGTTTCTTCTTTTAAATTCGTCGACCAAGCTCCAAATTCATCTCCTAATGACATAGGAACAGCATCTTGCAGTTGTGTTCTTCCCATTTTAAGAACCTTCTTAAACTCAGCGGCTTTCTTATCAAGGCTTGTCGTTAAGACATTGATCCGTTCCAGTAATTGATTCATATAATAAAAAACAGCAACTCTGAACCCAGTTGGGTATGCATCATTGGTCGATTGCGATTTATTTACATGATCGTTAGGATGCAAAATATCATAACTCCCTTTTTCGTGACCGTTTAATTCAAGACCCACATTGGCAATCACTTCATTGGCATTCATATTAACCGAAGTTCCAGCACCTCCTTGAAATACATCTGAAGGAAAAAACTGTGCATACTTCTTTAAATTACTTAAAATATGATCACAAGCCTGTATGATCATATCAGCTTTATCGGCAGGAATGGTTCCTATTTCCTTATTAGCAGCTGCACACGCTTTTTTTGTAAGGACTAATCCTTTAACAAAAATCGGAAAGTCACCAATTTTAGAACCTGAGATATGGAAGTTATTAATAGCTCTCTGTGTATGTACACCGTAATATAATTCATCGTAAATTTCTAATTCTCCTAATAAATCTTCTTCTACTCTCGTTTTCATCTTTATATATTTTCTTGTTTTTTTATTGCTTTATAATATCATACTGCCAAAAAGAAACCCAAATACAACACTTGCGGCAATCGTTACTACTCCAGGAATAATGAAGGAGTGATTAAATACATATTTTCCTATTTTAGTAGAGCCTGTGTCATCCATTTCTACAGCAGCCAATAATGTTGGATATGTAGGTAATACGAATAAGGCACTTACAGCAGCAAAAGAAGCTATCGCGGCAATGGGGCTCACTCCTAATGCTAAAGCAGCTGGCATTAATGCGGTTGTAGTTGCTGCTTGTGAATACAGTAGCATACTTGCTAAGAATAAAACAACCGCCAGCATCCAAGAATATTCATTTAAAATACCTCCTGCTGCTGCTTTAATTTCTGTAATATGATTGCTCACAAAGGTGTCTCCTAACCAGGCAACACCTAGAACACATATAGCGGCACTCATACCTGATTTAAAAGTGGACATATTGGTAACTTCAGCAAGCTTTATTTTACAGACCAATGCAATCACCATAGCTGCCAATAACATAATGGCCATGATAGCATGATTTCTACCAATAGATGGATCTGGAATTAACCCCACTTTCTTAGAAATTAAGCTTGCATAGGTTACTATAATTAATATGGCAATACCAAAAATCCCTACAGACCATTTTGCACTTTTGGGGCTTTCGCTACGTTCCTCTGTTTTTTGTTTTATCAATCCAGACGCTACACGTCTTTGATATTCTGGATCTTCAGCTAAAGGTTTCCCTAATTTGTTAGCTACAATAGCTCCAACCATACAAGCTAAAACTGTAGAAGGAATAGCAACAGCCAAAAGTTGCAAATACGACACTCCTAAAGGCTCTAAAAAACTTGCAAAAATTACTACAGCTGCTGAAATAGGAGAAGCTGTAATTGCTATTTGCGAGGCCACCACAGAGATACTTAAAGGTTTAGAAGGTCTTACGCCGCCTTCTTTAGCCACTTCTGTAATTACAGGTAAAGCAGCATAAGCAGTGTGACCCGTTCCTGCCAATAAAGTCATCCAATAGGTTACAGTAGGCGCAATAAAGGTAACACGCTTTGGATTTTTTCTAAGAATCTTTTCAGATACATTAACCAGGTAATCCAATCCACCGGCTTTTTGCATGGCAGCAATAGCTGCTATTACAGACATAATAATGAGTATTACATCTACGGGAACAGAACCCGCTTTTAGTCCAAAAACCAACGTAAGAACAACAACACCAGCACCACCCGCATAACCAATACCAATACTTCCCAGTTTTGAACCCAGAAAGATGAAAAAAAGTACAACTAGTAATTCTATCCAAATCATAATATATTGAATTAAATGTTAAATAATATTTGAAGATGTAATTTATTGGCACTAATTCGTAGCCCAACCTTTTCTAAGAGTTACTCCTCTAACAATTGCTTCCCAACTATTCTTATGAATTTCGAATTGAGCTTTATTTAAAATGTCCTTTACATCTTCATTTAATAAATTCACTCTCGCTTTAAGTTTGGACTGCATTTCTGGACCAGTATGCGAATTGGCTATTTCGTCTAACTGCTTCATTTTAAAAACATGGTATTTCACTATTAATTGATATTGCTCCCGCAGTTTACCTTGAAGCATCATTTCATCCATTCTGTCTTCATACCACAAAGTCTGAAGTTCTTCGTCGTTATGAGTAAACATGTGTACTTTAAACTTTAAATCTTCTTTCTGTTGCTTTGTCAAATCTTGTGCCTGCACATTTAAAAAACAAAAGGAAACCAAAAAAACTATGATAAAATGATTACAATACATATCTATATATGATTTTATAAATAAAAATGATGATAGAATTCTTAACAAATGTAGTTCTATATTAATTTTGAATTACTAATCATTTAAGTGAAGTAACCTAAATCAAAAGTGAAGTGTCCAAACTTAATATTGAAACCTTTTTTTGCTATAAAGCTTAATATTTCACTTAAAATTAAACACTTTATTATGCACTATAATTATCAATTTGGCTCAAGGTTATATAGATATATATAATCTATGAGACTTTATAAAAGATCTATTAAGAGTGGGGAAATAAAAAACTAATAATTTTCAGTTTAGCACTTAACACTTATTACTTATACACGTTATTGTGTGGTCGTTTTTTATTCAAGAATATTTTTTATATCGTTTATGAATTTCATCGATTCCTTTTCAATCTTTTCAGTTAAATTTCTTTTATTGTTAAAATTTGGTTCTTCAACAATTGTTTGGTCTATAATCGATAAGCTATCATCAATTGATTCTGCTAAATGGTATTTGTTCCAATCGCTACCTTTAAAAATCTTCCAATACTTTTTTCGAATGCTTTTGTTTTGACCCGATAAGCAAATCGAAAAATACAATTCTTTATGATTTAAGATGATAACGAATTTAAGCTTTTGTTTTTTTAATTCCTCTGTTGTTAGAGAAAAGTAGGAAAAAATTGGGTCTCCTTGATAAATCTTTCCGAGTTTAAAAATTGTGTCATGCTCTTTTTGAAAAAAGAGTCTCAATTCTTTCATATAGTTTATCAATTGATGGTAATCTAAGTTTTTTTCGCATTCTTGGTTTTGAGAGTTGTTTTTCGACAGATTTACATTGTTGTTTTCTCCAAGTTTAATATTCTTTGTTTTTTCGAGTGGAATACAAATGTCCATTATGAATTTTTGTTTAGGATGAGTTTTGTAGTCATTATGATACATTTCAAAATAATCTCCATCTCTAAATTCATAACCATTTTCAATTACCCAAACACACATACTTTTCCACGCTTTTGAAATTTCTTCTGTTTTAATTTCAAAATTCCCAATGATATAAATACCTTTTTTTAGGTTATGTTGTTTAATTTCTCCATTTGTATTGATGTTTTTAGAAATGGTTACACAAGTACTAAATCTAACTTTTGAGGTTTGCGTAGTATTAGGGTTGTCGTGATAAATTGTTATTGCTTTAAAACTTGAAGTGTCTAATACTCTTTTTTGATGTCCCCATTCCATCAATTTTTGAAACATACTACCTGTTTTTTCAAAATGTCCAATATTCGATATACTAGCAAGTTTTAATTCTGGAAGTTCTTTTATCGTTATTTGTGCATTCATTTTAGTCCATTGTTTAATATTATCAATGGAACAAATGTATTTTTCTGATGAAAAAGGTTCTATACCAATCTTGCTAAGTAGTTCTTTTCCCTCAGATTTAAATTTCGTTGGACTAATGCCATAGTATTTCTTAAATGCTCTTGAAAAAGAATTATCACTATTAAAACCGTATTTGTAGGCTAAGTCTTTTAAAGAAGGGTTTGGATTAACCAACAAAATTGAGGCAATGCGTTCTATCCTCTTTCTATTGACGTATTCATTTAGCCTTTCGTCTACTACTGTTAAAAATACTCTATGAAAATGAAAAGGTGAATAATGAGCTTTTTGAGACAAGTATTCAAGTGATAGGCCAGTGTCAAGATTGTTTTCAATAAAATCCAGAACGAAATTTATTCGTTTAAGATATTCTCGTCTGGTTTCGTTCATTTCATTTCGAGTTCTTTAAATGCCACACAATGATAAGTGTAAGATGATCGTTAGCGTCGTTGATCAAATCGTTTGCGAAGCGTTAGCGAAGTCAAATTATTTTATCAATGCACTCTTACATGATGTTGTTTGCCGTTTTATTTTAATTTTATTTTTGTTTAAAATTAATAATAAAAAACAAGATAGCCGCATACTCTTTATATACAAGACGCTACAACAATACGTAAAAGAAAAGCTTTGCCAACTGTGGGAATCTATAACAAAGTATACACGATATGTTATTAGTACGAGAGAATAACTACCTAATCCTAATTAGTGTCTATCCGGGAAAATATGTGTTTAAAGACCAATCCGATCGGTTTAGAGGATATACAAGAGGTTTAACAAAGGATAATCCTCTGATACAACTAGCCCCAGCAGTACTTTATAGTTACCCTGCATAGAGATGACCTCTCCCTGCAGCTACCCGATGCTTCCCAGCAACAGGTTGATAGCCCTCTGCAATAGGGTAACACTTCCCGACACTATGATGATGCGTCCCTGCAGCTGGGAAGCTTGCTTTGGGTGCTGGGATTTACTCTGTATATGCTGGGGAAAGAATATTGACTGCTGAGATTCTTAAATATATAGCTGGGGAAGCTTCTAATCTCCTTGGGTAACCAAAAAATCATTCTTTTTGCTCCCGAAATCTGAGGGAAACTATAAAATTGTTTTTTTATTTCGAAAAAAGATGGAAAATATAAGCAGTATAATTTTTAGGCATGGTATTTTTCATAAACTAAATGTAAACTATATAAACATATCTGAGATCTATTAATCATTTACAGATATGGTTTTAATCCTCACTTAGCTCTTATTCTATTATTTCTTTTATTATGCTCAACTTCAGCTAGCCCTAATGCTTCCATAAGTGGAGGAATATACATACCAACACGACCTCTAAGTCCTTTTTTAAGTCCGTACCAACCTCCTATCGGATTATCAGAAGATCGTCCCCAAAACTCTACAGTACCATCTTTTGCTTCTGCTTTTTCATCTTTACTACCTAACAGCATCCAATCCCCATGAGATTTCAACATTTCATATAAATCATTGATAATTCTGGCATCATAATGTAGTATAGTTTTCCCTACAGTACATACAATGATTTCTTTACCTTCTTTTTCATCTATATACATTTCGTATGTTGATGATTGCGGAGGAGTTTTTAGTTTCCATGGGTTGTCTTTTGTTCTTTTTTGCATCGGTATTTGTTATTAGTTTATAGTTTTTCTTCGATTTTACTCTCTTTAAGAAATTCTTCGATTTTGACACTAGGAAGTTTTAACATATATCTAATCGCCTCTTTTTTATCTTCTTGTTCTTCATAATAAGCTTTACAAATCTTATGTCCCATCCAATATCCTAAATCAGCAGGCCATTCTTCTGTTGCTGTATCAGCGTTTGATAACCAATTTTGAGTAGTGTTCGTTAATAACATTTCTTTTTTGAATCTTTCCCATATTTCAACTTCTTTTCCCTTGGCAAACTCATTTAAATGTTTTTTAGAAGTCGTTCCCGTAAACATATCAGCTAAAAAATCTGCTAACCCTTCTCCTATAGCTGCGTATAAAAGTCTTCTTTCTTCAAAATTTATATCTTGCTGAAAATGTACTAGTTCATGAATAACAATATGTGGAAGTTCATCAATATCTCTAAAGTTATTTTTTTCACCAAAAGAAAGTTCATGAGTGGGGATATTTTCTGATCTCGCTATCTGATCAATCCCGATCAATAAGCCTTTATCAGAAATAGTTCCTGCAGAATTGAAATTACCCACCATAAAATATACATTTGGAAAAATAACTTCAGGATACATTGTTTTAAACCTATTCATCCCTTCAGTAATTTGCAGTTTTTTAGTGTTTATATTGTAAGTGTTAGATTTGATAGCTTTATATAAATCAGCTCTCTTTCTTTGGCCCTTTACAAAGGCTTCTGTAGAGTGAATTTTTTTAGAGAAATAATCCTTGAGTCCTGGGCTTGCTTTATCAAAATAATACGCATTAAAAATCGATATTGCATTTGCTGTATCCTTTTGAAAAAGCTCGTAAGCTTCCCAGTAGTTATCCAGATCATATGTTATAAGATTAGTATTGATTTCTAATTCTTCTTTGGTTTGCCCTTGCCCAAGGAAGAAAAAGAATGATGATCCAAATACTATATAAATACTTAGTAGTTTCATAAAAATATTGATTGATTTAAAATATAGATGTCTTAACTTACAAAGTGTTACACTTCTCTATTTTATAATCCCCCATGCCCAATCTATAATTTGTTGACTAATTTTTTCTTCCCATTTTCCTGGTTTAAAGTGATAACTGGCATTATAATCAGGATGAATCGTCGACCAATGATCCAATTTGGGATACTTGTAAAGTTTATGGTCCTTATGCCCAGCTTTTTTGAGAACATCAATAATCATATCATTATCTTTTTCAGACATTATCCAATCATTTGTTCCCCAACGTACTCTAACTGGAACTTTTAATTTTTCCCATTGCGCTGCAAAATTAAAATCTTGTACTTGATGATAATATTGCATGGATCTGCCATACATATGATATAATCCCTGTCTATGATATTTTTTATATAAAGGAGTTGTATCCAAAATTTCTTTATAACTCTTTTTTTCAATTAACATACCGTAATATAATGGAATGTATACTTCATTCATCAGTGTATAAATCTCTTCTTGAGATTTACCCTCTATTTCTAGTATTCTTCTCTCAATTTCAAGCATATGTTCAAACCATGATTTGAAGAATGTATCATCAGAAATTACCCCTGCAAGATCATATGTATTGGCCAGATATGGAGCTAATGCACTTCCCATACTATTACCATAAACAATAATCTTTGTTGTATCTACATAGGATTTGGATTTTAAAAATTTTACAGCAGATTCATACCCATTTAATTCTGTCAAAAAATCAATCTTTCCACAATCACCCTCACTATCTCCTACTCCAGGTTTCTCAACACGCAATAAAACCATATTCGATTTTTCTGCAAGATTCTTAATAAGTTTAACCCAATTATTACTTCTGCCAGAGTATTTTTCTACAGACGAGCAACTGAGTCCCTGTACTAGAAAGATTGCAGGAAACTTAGCATTACCTTTAGGTTTGGTTATAATTATTCGTTGTTTAATTCCGTAATCACTGGTAATAGTTTCATAAAAAGTATCTACTCCGGTATTATCCTCTTTTGGCAAAGCCGATAGTTTTACTTTTTTTCTTTGTATTGTATTTCCTCTTTTTGCTTCAATAACAACTTCTTCATCCGATCTTATTCCATATTGTATTGCGCTCCAGTCTTCATTATTCTCTACCAATCTATCGTTCACTTTTATCATGAGATCTCCAGGTTTAAAACCTGCTTTATCCAAAGGAGAATTTGGCGTGATTTCTTTTATTTCGGCTCCGGGAGTTTTTCTATTTGGGCCAGATATTTTGGCTTCAAAAGATGCTCTTCTTTTTAACTCTTGAGCATATATTCCATTAATTAGAAAAAAGATCCATACAATGCTTATAAAATATTTCATGATTTATATGTGGTATTAGCGTTTTATATTCACGGGCAATTTATATTTTTGGGACTAGTGAAATTATGAACTTATACCAAAACCACTGTATTTTATTTAAAAATGCGGTTTTAAATGATCCTATTGTAGCGTGTTTGAAAAACTAGATGAAAAAAAGAAAATAATGATCCAGGTTGTATTCTGGATCTTATACTACATATTATTTGGTTTTATTTGGGTTAAGGGCGTTGACTACAAATCCTCTTTTTATTTAGAGTTTATTTTACTTCCTATCAGAATTTTTGCGGTGTATTTTACTATTCTCTATTTAATTCCGCAATTCTTATTGCCTAAGAAGTTTTTAAAATTTGTAGTATCCTATATGGTTTTACTTTGTTTTGCTGGCATTGCACAACGGTTTTTTATTTATTTTTTCTTCGATGACCAAGAGGTATTTAATATTGCCCAAATATTGAGCGTAAAACTTATTGTAAGGTCAATAGTATTAATTAATAGTACAGTTTTCTTTGTTTCTTCTGTATATATATTGAATTTATATTTTATCGAAAAAGCAAAAAGTGAACCCCAGGTAACTAATACTATCGAACTAAAATCAAATCGACGTATCTATAGAGTTCAACCTAAGGACATTACTCATATTGAAGGATTGGGAAATTATGTCAATTATATCACTATTGATGGTAAAAAAATTACGGTCTATCAAAGTCTTAAAAAGAGTATGGAGCAACTCCCCAATCATTTTATGAGGATTCATAAATCATTTATCATCAATAGACATCATATGAAATCATACAGTACAGAAACAGTAGAAATGATTTCTGGTGAATTTATTCCTATTGGTAATTCTTTTGACCAAAACAAACTACAAACAGAATAAAGGAAATAAATCAGGCCTCATTCTTTTTGAGAATGAGGCCTAGCTGATACAACCCACTAACTAAAATAGTAACTAACTAAACTTACTGCATCAGTTTCTTTGACAGTTCTTGCAACTGTGTTGATTTTTCTTGCATATAATCATTTAACTTTTTAACATCATCTCCAGAAAGATTACCCATTACATCCTGAGCTTTCTGTCCTAATTCTTGTCCTTGCTCACCAAGTGCTGCAAAAGCTGTCATATCTTTACTTTCTACTGCTTTTTTATATTCTGCAATATATGCTTCATAAGCGTTCACATATTCCTGAACTTTTTCGTCACTAAAATTCGGAACACCATCTGCTGATTCTGTAGCGGCACTGTCTTCTTTTCTATCTCCAGAAGTTTCTGTAGTCTCAGTAGTTTCCTCAGAAGTTGAAGCATCAGATTTTGCTTCATTCTTACATGATACTGTTGCTAATATTGCTATTACTAGTGAAAGATTTAAAATTACTTTTTTCATGATTAATTTTTGATGTTAATGATTAGGATAAATTCTTATTTCAAATTGATAGTACAAATTTGAATTATCTTACCCTATTACCAAACACCTTTTTCCGTGAAAAAAGAATACCCTGTTTTCAGGGTATATAAAAATATTGAGTTATGCTATTTTAGGAAAAGAGACCTGTACGTGATTTATATACTTTTGTCGATAACTATTAGGAGTATCATCTATATTTCGTTTAAACAAACGATTAAAAAGAGACAAACTATTAAAACCACAATCAAAAGCAATAGTACCTATAGAAGCATCACTATTAACTAATAGATTACAAGCATTTTGAATTCTAACCTCTGTCACAGCCTGTTTAAATGTTTTACCGGTGCTTTTTACAAAAAATCTACAAAAAGAACTCTCTGTCATTCCTGTTTTCTCTGCTACCTGACGAGTAGAAATATTAGTTTGATAATTATTCTGAATAATATCATATATTTCTTTCACTCTTCCGGTATTGACCACAGAAAGTGACAGATATTGTCTAGCATGTAAACTTTCATAGGAAACTTCAGCAAACTGTCGTAACACCTTAAACAACTTAAGGAGTTTTTCTAATGGAGGAAGATTTATCATTTGTTTTATTTCCTCTCCTATGATATGCTTTTCTTTATTATTAACACTCAATCCTGCTTGTGCTTTTGTTAATAGCTCTCCAATACCATTAAATTCTTTAAAAAATTTGCTGGCTTCCTTTATATCTTCTCCATTAAACTGGATCACATACTCCTCATAGTTATCGGACTCGAAACCAACATTAAAACAATTATGTGGAATATTGGGCCCTAACAAAACCAAATCTCCGTCAGTAAACTGACTAATTTTAGTACCTATAAACCTTCTTCCTTTACCTGAAGGCAAATATACAATCTCAAATTCGGGATGAAAATGCCAACGCCCACCATAAGGCATAAAAGGTGCCTTAAAATAAAATGCTTTAAAAGAAGAACCTTCAGGAGGTATTACTTTTTCAAATGATGCTTTATTCACACTCTTAATTATCTATCAAAAAACGTTTTGATGACAATTTAATGCAAAAAAATGCACAATGAGTTAAAAAGAATATAAAATCTTAACAATAGATTTGAAAAATAATTATTCAACTAGATTTTAATATAATATATATGCTCCATCTCCCAGAGATAAATTTGGATGAGTCGGGAATGTATAAATAGTATAATTATCAACCCGTTGTGCATTTAGAAAAAGTTGCGCAAACTGCTAAAAGGCAGTAAATTGTAGTTACGACACTATAATTCATATGCACAACTTTCAAGCAAATTACGATAAAATACTCAAGGTTTTAAAAGGATT
>NZ_VLNR01000034.1 GCF_007489275.1 Aquimarina algiphila | reverse complement strand
AGGGATTTAAAAATAGAATCTTATCAAAGATCACAGCAATGACCATTATTCAATATATCAATAGGTTTGAATTCAACAGAAATATAAACAACCTAAAAATTAATATTAACTAAATGCACAACGGGTTACTCTTATTCTTTACCTATTCCATCAACCACAATTCTATCTTTTCTATTTGCTACTTCCCAAGCAGTATAAAAAACTAGTTTTGCACGTTTAGCCATAAGATCATATTCAATCTTATCTGCTGTATCAGTTTGTTTGTGATAATCTTCATGAACACCATTAAAATAAAAAATAATAGGAATATTGTGCTTAGCAAAATTATAATGATCACTTCTAAAATAGAATCGATTAGGATCATTTTCTGCATTATAAGTATAATCTAAATCCAACTTTGTATGAATTGAATTCATTTTTTCACTGATATCATGCAATTCAGTACTTAATCTATCACTACCAATCAAATACACATAATTATTCTTATCTTTTTCTTCGTGATTTTTATCGATCCTTCCTATCATATCAATATTAAGATCTGTAACCGTATTTGCTAATGGAAACACTGGGTTTTCTGTATAATATTTTGATCCATACAATCCTTTTTCCTCACCTGTAACGTGCAAAAACAAAATGGATCTTTTTGGTCCTAACCCATCTTTTTTTGCTTTCACAAACCCTTGTGCTATTTCTAATATACTTACTGTACCAGAACCATCATCATCAGCTCCATTAAATACTCCACCGTTTCCATCAACTCCTACATGGTCATAATGTGCAGATATAACGACAATTTCATCTGGTTTTTCAGTTCCTTCTATAAATGCCAGAACATTTTCTGATGATTTAATTCCTCCTCTAAAGAAGCTTGCTGGTATTTCTTGAAAGTAATCATCTCCTCCTAATGGAGAAGGTATTCCCATTCTTTTGTATTGCTTTTTTAAATATTCTGCTGCTTTTTTCTGACCTGGTTCACCAGTATCACGACCTTCAAAATCATCTCCTGCAAAAGTATACAAGTACTCTTTCAATTCATTAGTAGTAATAGTTTCTGCATAAGTAACTGCGGCTAACTCCATATTTATAGCATCTGTATCCACCTCTGGATAATCTGTCGAAGAATTCTGAGAGTTCCCACAACAACAGATAATAAATGAGCCAACTAATAATAATGGGTTTTTCATACAAACATTTAATTTAATATCGTACAAGATACTCATTTAGACCCATATAGATAAGTGAATATTTTCTTAAAACGAATTACATTAAATTATTTGAAAAAAATCTTTACAGAATTAAAAAAGGTTATTATATTTGCACCCGCATTCAGGGAATACCTGATGAGACTAAACACTGGAGAATTGGCAGAGTGGTCGAATGCGGCAGTCTTGAAAACTGTTGAGGGTCACACCTCCGGGGGTTCGAATCCCTCATTCTCCGCTTAGGAATTATCAAATTCCGCTAAAAACCCGTAAACACTATGTTTACGGGTTTTTTAATTTTATTAAATGCCAAATAATAACAAAAATCGCCAAAGAAAAAGGGGGTAATTCGGGATCACTTTCATCTCTCTTCAACTGACCCCGAATAAACTTTAAAACCCTATAAATAAAGGATTTGGTATAATTATTTTTTATTACTTTTTTATATTAAAAAATATAAAGCCGATACACTTAGGGATTCTTATTTAGGTAAAGATTACGATAAACGAATGTTACTGGTAATTTTTGAAGAACATAACAAGAAAGTTAATAAACTTATTGTTAGTGACTTTGCTGCAGGAATAGCAGAACGCTATAGAACAGCTAAAAGCATGTATCTGAATATATTCAAAAATTTTGTATTGTTTGATTTAGAAGACCTAAACTCTATAAAAGTATGATAGTAATTCCTTAATTCCACATTAAATAGCTGTTTCATAAGCTGTCGTCATTTCCATTATTAACTGCTCCACTGCTATACAGGGCATAAATTAGTTCAATCAAATTGGTTTTGCTACTGGTCTAAAAGAGCTTTGACTGCTTTTGAATTGAGGCATTTTCTGTTTCCATACCATTACTATTATCTAATTTATCCGTTTCTTTTTCTAGATGAATTAAAAGCATATCATAAGCTAAAATTGTTGCTACAACTGCTGTCATGACTGGTTGAGAATTCTTTATCAGTAAAAAAATGAAACGTTTCAGGATGTAGCCTTATATATACCTTGTCTCTTAAAAAATGTAAATCATCCAAAGCATGCATTAAGCACACATTTTAATTAAAAATATTAAAAATAGTACACTATACTACTAAATTATATTATATTTGTTGAAAATATTTGACACCACATAATTATGATTAAAAATTTAAACGAAACAACAGGTTATAAAATACGTAACGTGTCTTTACTTTTAATTAATAAAATAAATCAGAATTTTATAAAAAAAGGGTTTGATATTACCGCAGAACAACTTAAGATGTTGGTTGTATTATGGGAGAGTGATGGTAAGACCCAAAATGAATTAGGTGAAAGTGTTGGTAAATTCAAAACAAGCGTAACTAAAATTATAGATGGTCTTGAAAAGCGAAAATTAATTCAAAGAGCCCCTCATCCAACAGATAGGAGGGCTAATGTCATATATTTAACCGAAGTTGGTAAAAATATTAAAAAACAACTTGAGCCTATTATTGAACACACTTTAAGTGAAGCCCACAAAAATATATCTAATGAGAAGTTAATCGTCTTTCATGAAGTCTTAAATCAAATAGAAAAAAATCTCAAATAGAAAAAATTTGAACTAATAGTACACTATACCACTAAATACTATTTAACTATAATGAAAAAAAATAAAGTCACTGTAAAAATTGCTAAAACTAAAGTTTTGTTTGGTGTTCTAATCTTTTTTGGAATACACATAATGAACGGACAAAACACTACTGATTCTCTGTCATTACAAAATGTGTTAGAGATTATTCTAGAGAATAACCCACTATTGAAACAATCCGAAGGTAAAATTAAAATAACTCAATCAAACATAGATGTGGCTAAAAGCTATAAATACCCTAAAATGATATTTGAGGGTTCATTCACTTATGTAGACCCAGTTTCAGAGGTAGCCCTACCTATAGGAGATAATCCCATCGTTCTTCCTTTGTTCCCAAATGATAACTACAATGTATATGCAGGAGTACAATATGTACTCTACGATTTCGGGAGAACAAAAGAGGTTATCAACATATCTAAAATTGAAAAGTTGATTTCAGAGGAAGGTTTAGAAGCTGCGCAAAAGCAGCTTACTTATGCAGCAACAGAGCTTTTTACTACAATTTTATTCACCGAAAGTGCCATTAATGTTCAGGATGAGCTTATAACTTCTTTACAGCGAAATTTAAAACGAATTAATGGTTTTGTTGACAATGGGTTAGCTACAAGTTTTGACCAAGTAAATACAGATGTAAGAATAACAAGTGCGCAAAATAAAAAAGTTGGTCTACAAAACTCTTTAAATAATCTAAAGCTTCATTTAGGGGAACTAATGGGCTGGTCTACCAATGCTAAGGAAATATCTATAAAAGGAGTTCTAAACATTGAAAAACAACGCAATAAAAAAGCGGTCATCACGGAAGAAATTCGAAATGAACTAGCAATTGCAAAACATATAGACTCCATATTAGTAAGTGGTCAAAAATTAGCAAATAAGGGGAATCTACCTTTTATAACCATAGGTGGAACTACCGGTTTTCACAATGGATATTTACCTGATTTAAATGAATTCAGATTTAATTATGCTGCATTTGCTAAAGTAACGGTTCCTATATTTCAGGGTTCCAAAGTAAAGCACGAGAAGGAAATTGCGAAAACAAAAATTGAAAACAGCAAATGGCATCTCAAAGAAATTGACACAAAAATAAATACGGAAATAACTTCTGCATTAGGAACTTTAGAGAATGCCTATAAACAATACGAGAACAATAAAATATTAATTCAGCAAGCCAAAATAGCAGTACAGCAAGCTCGTAAAAAATATGAAAATCAATTAATTACGAATTTGGATTTATTAGATACCGAAGTAGTATTATCCGGCGCACAATTATCCTTATTAGAATCGGAATACAAATGCATAATGGCACAATATAAACTACAACAAGCAAAAGGAATAAAAATTTGGCAATCAACTTTTATGTAATAAAAAAAATGGAAAATACAAGAAATACAAAAAACACTAAGAAAATAGCAATTATATCTATCTTTTTAATGACGTTAATATATTGCTGTTACCTTTTCGTCGGGCATTTAAAATATGAGAAAACTGATAATGCCCAAGTAGAAAGTCATATTTATCAAGTGAATCCCAAAATAGGCGGGCAAGTACTAGAAGTCTTAGTAGATGACAACGAATACGTTGAAAAAGGTCAGATCCTAGCACGTATAGATAAGAGTGACATAGAGTTAATGTACGCGCAGGCCAAAGCAAGTTTAGCACAAATAAAAGCAGAGAAAGCTGCCGCCTTAGCAGTAGTTCAAGCTTCTAAATCAGCATCTCAAGCGGCTTTTACCAATATATCTGTAGCAAAAGCAAAGAAAAAAAGATTAAGTACAGATATAGTTCGCTTTACCAATCTTCGTAAAGATGACATTATACCACAATCTAAAATTGATGATATCAACACCAATTTTGATGTAGTTACCTCACAAGTTACGGCTGCGCAGCAACAATATAATGCATCTAATGGTCAGTATAATGCTTCCTTGCAAAAGATAAGTAGTATAGATGCTGCTATTGAAGCTGCCAAGGTTCAAGTACAAAACGCAGAGCTAAAACTCTCCTACACAGAAATTATAGCTCCTGCGTCTGGCGTAGTATCCCGCAAAATGATAGAGGCGGGACAAGTAATAGGACTTGGACAGCCTCTTATGGCCATAACAGATTTTTCAGAGTTGTGGATAGTTGCAAATTTTAAAGAGGGACAAGTGGCTAAAATGGTAGAAGGTCAAGATGTCGAAATTAAAATAGATGCATTTTCTAACAAGCATTTTACTGGAAAAATAGAATCCATTGCGGCAGCAACAGGAGCGAAATTCTCCCTTTTTCCTGCGGATAATGCAACGGGGAACTTTACAAAAGTTACCCAAAGAATACCTGTAAAAATTCTATTTGATGAGAATGAAATAAAAGATGAAAAATTACGAGCTGGAATGAGTGCTGTTATCAAAGTAATTAACAAATAGTAACATGAATACAGCAACTACAACAAAAAATAAAAGTGTTACAATTAACTTAGGGATCCCTCTATTTCTAGCTGCAAGAAAAAAGTGGCTTATACTTTTGGGAGTCACACTTTGTGCAGCATTAGATATTTTGGTTGCCACTTCTTCATCTGTGGCTATTGATGAAATTGCCGGTTTTTTAAGTGCAACGGCAGACGAAATAGTTTGGATGAATATTGGATACTTTATATCCAAGTTAATTTTCTTAATACTCTCTGTTCAATTTACTAAAACCATAGGGGGGAAAAAATTATTTATATACTCACTTTCAATTTTTATTACAGGGGCTCTTTTATGCGGTACTACTACATCCCTAGGTGTTTTTATGGTTGGTCGAGTGTTTTTAGGTGCAGGTAGTGCTGCTTTTTATACCGTTGCTCAAGCAATTTTATTCACCATATTTCCCATTAAAAAGCAAGGAACCGTGCAAGCTATTTTTAGCTTGGCTATTGTTTTAGGACCTAATGTTATTCCTGCCTTTAGTGGTTGGCTTACTTATCACTATATATGGCAGCTAATATTTTTATTTACGGTAATCATAGGGATATGTGCAATCCCATTAATTAATCAAATACCAAAATTTGTTTTACCTAAAAGTTCTGAAAATCAATCTAAAATCAATTGGCTGAATGCTATTTGGCTATCAATAGGACTGGGTGCATTTCAATTCGTTATGGAGGAAGGATCCAGATACGATTGGTTTGAGGAACAAAAAATAACAATATTATCAATTACAGCACTAATCGGATTTGTTTTATTTTTTATTCAAAATAAAAGAGATCATCAGAACTATAAATTAATTGACTTTTCTGTATTTAGAAATTCGTCTTTCTCATTAGCATTTTTAATAAGTTTTGTCTCTGGTTTTGCCTTATTTGGAAGTGGAGCAGTTATTCCTGGCTTTGTTCAGAATGTACTTCGGTATCAGAGCGCTGCTGTAGGATTTACGTTATTCCCAAGTGGCATTTCCATTCTTTTGGGGTTGATAACTAGTGCTATCATTGTTGACACCAAAAAAATTCCTCCCTTTGCAAGTGCTGCTTTAGGTGTGGTTTGCGTAATAACTTCTATGATTTTAGTATCAGATGTTACTGTAATATCTGGTTTCCCAGATATGATTCCGGCAATTATGCTTAGGGGACTTGGACTGGGGCTTTTGTTTGTACCTATAATTTTTATTGCTTTTAATGAATTAAAGGGCAATGAGTTATTAACAGGAACAGGACTGTTCAATTTTGGAAGACAATGTGGAGGTTCATTTGCTATGGCTTTTCTGCCCACTTATTTAGCACATCAAATGGCATTTCATAGAAAAAACCTATTACAACACACGACCCCATACAACACTCTTTTTAGTGAAAGAGTACAAGGGGCTACACAGGCTCTTATTTCAAGGGGGTATAATCCAACAGAGGCAAAAAACGCAGCGCTTGGAACCGTTGATATTGCATTGAACGTTCAATCTGCAGTTTTAGCTTTTCAAAATACCTTTTTTGCTATTTCTATGGTGTTTTTATGTGCAGCACCTGTAATTATTGCAACAAAAGTTTATTTAAACAAAAAAAATTAAACCAAATACAATTAAAATGAAATTAGAGAGTATACTTTTTGAATCCACTGATTTAGGAGCATTAAAATTAAAAAACCGCATAGTGATGGCGCCCATGACAAGAAGTCGAGCTACCGCAGATGGAATTGCAACTCCTATAATGGCAACGTACTATGCACAGCGTGCAAGTGCAGGTTTAATAATATCAGAAGCATCTCAGGTATCATTGCAAGGAACAAGTTACCCAAATACACCAGGCATTTACACCAAAGAGCAAGTAATTGGTTGGAAAAAAGTAACAGACGCAGTACACGAAGCTGGAAGTAAAATTTTTATACAGTTGTTTCATGGGGGACGAATATCTCACCCCAATACCCAAGGAGGAGAAATACCTGTAGCCCCTTCATCTATAAAAGCAGAAGGATTAATACATACTTCTCCTCAAAATGAAATGAAGGCTTTTGTTTCTCCAAAAACATTAAAAGCTGTTGAAATTGAGGACATAATTAAACAGTTTGGTAATGCTGCAAAAAATGCACTTGATGCTGGTTTTGATGGCATTGAAATTCATGCAGCAAATGGATACTTGATTGACCAATTTTTAAGAGATAGCACCAATAAACGGATGGATGAATATGGTGACTCATTCCAGAACCGAACACGTTTATTAATCGAAATAATTAAAGAAGTCCGTAAAAATTTCAGCCTACAAAAAGTGGGAGTACGATTATCTCCACTAAGTACTTTTAATGATATAAGTGATAGTAATCCATTAGGTTTATATTCTTATTTATTACAAGAACTCAACGTTTATAATTTGGCTTATGTACATCTTATTGAAGATGCTACAGCGTATAAAAATTCTGATTTTTTAAATGGTGTAAGTGCAACCTTGGGTAAATATTATAAAGGAAAAATTGTAGGAAATGGAGGGTATACTTTAGAAAAAGCAGACTTTGAAATATTCAATAGTATTGTAGATGTTGTTGCTTTTGGTAAATTATTTATTTCCAATCCAGACTTGCCCAAACGGTTTATGTTAGAAGCAGATTTTAATGTACCGGATGAAAGTTCATACTATGTAGGAGGTGAAGAAGGATACATTGACTATGAAACATTAGAAGGATAGAACTTTTAATAGATGATAATGATTGTAATATATAATTTTGAAAACAATAAGAATTCTGAAATTTTACTGGGGATCTTTAACCAATCCATTGGAAAGTTATTATATCAAAATGATAAAATATTTTGCTATAAATGTGAATTGAAGCATATATACAATATATGCCTTAAAGTCTATGAGGTTTTCAACACTAATAAAACATTGAAAAAAGAAGATGGAATAAAAATACTACATCTAGATGAACTTGAAACTCATATGAAAGTCATTAGACTAAAAAAAGAAGGGAATAAAAGGGTAAACAAACTTTCCTTTGCACATCTGAATAATAATAAATAGGGTTAAAATTATTGAAAATGAAAATATAATGCATACCATATTAAAAGGGGAATGTTCGAGATGTCATAAAGGTAAAATGTATACAAACTCAAACCCTTTTGTTTTGTCTAAACTTTTTAGAATGCATGAAATATGTTTCCTATGTTCTACAAAATTAAAAAAACTTCATTTTTCTTTGGAGCATGGTATGTAGGTCATGGTTTAAGTGTTTTATTGGCTGTAATAACCTTTTTATTAAGTTTCTTAGTTTTTGACTTAATATTAATTAATTGCTTCAAAGTAATTGTATGCCTGCTGATGATTAGTTCCCCAATTATCGGTAGGCTATCAAGAAATATTTGGATTGTATTTTTTATTAAGTATGACCCTAAATTCAAAGCAAAGCAGTTAGGTTAGCTTAATAATTATAGATAATTATAAAAATGGAATCAATATTTAAAACTTGGAAAACAAGTAGAAATTTATTTTTAGAATACTTTGACAAGTATTCTTTGGAACAACTGAATAAAATTCCTGAAGGATTTAGTAATAATCTAATATGGAATATTGGACATATAATAGTTGCACAACAGGCCTTAATATATAAGTCATCTAATATCCAAGAATATATCTCTGGAGAATTATTTGAACTTTATAAGCCAGGTACAAAACCAACTGAACAAACTACTGCAGATGAGATTAAGGAGCTAAAAGAACTTTTAATATCCTTAATTGAAAAAACAGAAATAGATTTTTATAATAAGAGGTTTGTTACTTTTAATGAAAGAATGACAGGAACAGGGTTTCATTTAAGTTCGTTAAAAGATGCCTTTGAATTTAATAATTATCATGAAGGTTTACATTTAGGGTTTATGATGAATATACGAAAGTTCTTATCATAGGCATTACTTTTCAAAAAAGCTTAAACGATATTGGAATGCTGCTTAGGAACATATTATAAATAAAGGAACTATCATGTTAACAGAATATTCTATTTCAGATATTATCACATCAATGCCCAAAGAAAAAAGGTATTATGTTGGAACCTTTGAAGAAACAGATAATCCAAAAGTAGATTGGCCACACAGGCACAATTATTACTCCTTTGTATGGTTTACTAAAGGCTCAGGAAATAATGTTATTGATTTTGAAGACTATGAAATCAAAAACAATAGACTTTTTTTAATGCAGCCAAAACAGGTTCACAATTGGTCTTATTCAAAAGGAACAAATGGATTTATCATTATTTTAGATTCCTTTTTTGAAAATATTTTACCAGTAGAATTAATAAATATTACATGCATAGATTTAAATAAAACTACAAGTAATTTTTTTATTCCTTTTCTTAATAATTTAATTCAAGAATGGAAAAATAACGATGAATTAAGTGAAAAAATAATAATGAATGGTATACGTTTTTTACTTTATCAATTATCTAGATTCTCAACGAAATCAACAAATATTAAATCGATTAAATCGAAAACATTAGTTCAATTTTCTAAATTAATTTCAAATGATATTTCAAAAAACATTTCGGTTGAGCAATATGCAAATAATCTTCATATAACAGCAGAAAAACTAAGTGAACTCTGTAAAAAATATTACGAGCAGAGCCCAAAACAAATCATTTTAAACACTAAAATAACCGAGGCTAAACGTTTGTTATATTTTACAAATTTATCTATTAAGGAAATAGCATATGCAACAGGATTTGAAGACAGTTCTTATTTTTCTAGAGTATTTAAGCAAAAAACAAAATATTCGCCATCTAAATTTAAAAGTACCCGATAATCCATAAAAAGTCCTACTCATAATTATAACTACTTGGTAGTTTTGTCAAAAAAATAAATTTATATGAAGTATTTAACAATTTTAGTATTCGCCTTTATTACAATGAGCGGGTATAGTCAAAAACAAATAAAAATGGATAGTACAAAAACTGAACGTTTTAACAAAGGTTGGGATAAATTAAAAGAAATTGATGGAGAAGCTGGTACAAGTGTTATTGAAAGTTTAAAAGACATATCTCCTGATTTAGGGGTATATATAATTGAATATGGCTTTGGAGATGTTTATTCTAGAAACATTTTAGATAACCGAACAAAGGAAATTGCTGTTGTAGCCGCTTTGACTGCAATGGGAAACGCAGAGCCACAACTAAAAGTGCATATCAATGCTGCTCTAAATGTAGGTGTAACGTCAGAAGAAATTTCTGAGATTATGATTTTAATGTCACTATATTCAGGTTTTCCTTCTGCATTAAACGGAACTTTTGCATTGAAAGAAGTACTTAAAGAAAGAGAATCCGAAAAATAAGATTGGACAGTAATTTGAAAAACAATTAGCACTTTAGTTATCAACCCAAAGTCCAAAATACTTAAAAACAATTCGCGAAATTCTAAATTTTTCGGATTGTTTTTAAAAATATTAGAGAGTAATTTTCATAATGCTTTATTCAATTAAATAAAAAATGATTAGTACAAGATATGTGAGATACCTTTTTTTAACCGTGACGGTTTGGCTATCCTTTTTTATTACCTTCCAGATTTCTCTTTCCTATGTTTTAAATGATTTTCAAAATCCAATAGACTCCCTTTTGTTTTTAATAATTGTAAGCTTTCCTGTAGCATTAATTTCTGGAATTGTTACTGAAACTATGGATTATGTAATGTTCGATTATAATTTATTACGCGATTTTTACTTTTTAAAAATATTTTTAAAAAGTATTTTACATGTTATTGTGTTTATAATCGTCATATACAAGGTTGCATTTTTCTTTTCAAATCAAGCTGTAGAACTTGGGATTAAGACTACAAATGCATTTAAATTTGTAACCACTGAAAACGGTTTCTTATTACTATTATTATATTCTTATTTAATTAGCTTTCTAGTAAATTTTCTACGCCAAATCAATCAACATCTTGGGCATAAAACATTATTAAATTTTTTAATTGGCAAATACCGAAAACCCAAAGAAGATAATCGTATTTTTTTATTCTTAGATTTAGACAACTCAACAACTTTAGCAGAACAAATGGGACATTATAATTATAGTTCTTTAGTACAAGACTGCTTTAAAGATTTGACACAAGTGATTTATAGATATGACGCAGAAGTATATCAATATGTAGGAGATCAAGTTGTTTTACACTGGGAAAACACGCCTAGAAATAAATCATATCTAGTGGAGTTGTTTTTTAATTATGAGTCGGTTCTTCTTAAAAGAAAGGAGTATTACCAAAAAAAATATGATGTTCTTCCATCATTTAAAGCAGGTGCAGATGTTGGTCCTGTTATGGTAAGTGAAGTAGGTGAAATAAAAAAAATGATAGCCTACCATGGGGATGTTTTAAATGTTGCGGCAAGAATTGAAGGCTTATGCAAAACACTTGAAAAAAAGTTTCTAGTATCTCAACATTTTTTTGAGAGTGAATTCTCTACACCAATCAACATAGATATAGAATATATAGATACTAGAGTATTAAAAGGGAAAACAAAAAAAATTGATATATATAACGTTATTAAACAAAATAATCAACCAATATTTATTTAATATTTGCCTTTGTTTATAAAGGAATTAAAAATAGAATATATGAAAACTTATTTACTCATCTTATTTTTTGCTTTATCTACTTTGAGCTGTTTTTCTCAAAAAATGACCTTTAATGTAGATTTTTCTAAAAATTATGCAACGCTTGATTTTTTAAATAATCTTTCTCCAAATTATCCATCCAATCCATATAAAGAGGTTTTTAAAAACTCAAAATATGACACAAAAAAGTATAGAGACCTTATAGATCATTTTGCGAAAATAAATATTTTTTATCAATATGAATACCCTCAATATCCTTATGGAAATAAAATAGGAGGCAATACCTATTTTATTTTAGGAAGAAACCTTATTGAAAGTAAAGACCTTAATGAATTTAAAAGAAAGTCATTTGGCATAATTCCGAATCATGATTTAAACAAGCTATATAAGATTTTGCTGGAGTTTCAACCAATTTATGACGAGTTAGTTTTTGAACCTTGTAGATTAAAATTCAATCAACAGATAGAGAAAACCCGTGAGTTAATTTCAAAAGTAGACATAGACAAGCTATTTAAACAAACTATAAAATTTCACGAATCCAATTGGGATTTCTCAATCCCTTTTAAACTTTCTATGTACCCTATACCTAATGCACGGAAAAGAGGTTTTAATGCTACAGCTTTTTACAATATAGCAATCGCGGGAATCCCTCAAGGATTTGAAGATTTTGAAGAACTTTTAGCTGTACTATTTCATGAGTCCTCACATATTGTATATGATGAGCAATCACTTAGTGTAAAGAAGGATATTGAATCTTGGTTCAAAAATAATAGTTCAAAATCATCAAATTACGCTCAACTTCTGTTTAATGAGGCTATCACCACTTCTATTGCCAATGGATATCTTTATCAAGAATTAACCGGAAAGCTCCCTGAAGGAAATTGGTATAGAAACAAATTCATTTCTAATATGGCACAGAAAATATATCCTTTGGTTGAAAAATATTTTGATAAGAATAGAACGATTGACCAGGATTTTATAAACGAGTACATTGCTGTTTTTGACAAAGAATTTCCGAGTTGGATGGAAGACATTGACTTTGTATTAATGCAACGATTCGTGATTTCCGAAAATAAGGAAGCCTACAAAAAATTATTAAAGAATCATCGATACTCGAATATCAATGAATATGAATACAAATTAGATGCCCTTACCATTGAAAAGATGAAGACTCATCCAATAACCAAGATTATCCTTGTTACAGATAAAAACCAACATAAGTTAGATTTGATAAAAGAAAGTTTTGAAGAGTTAAAAGAATGGAAACCGGACGTAAGTTTTGAATTTACTTATATAAAATTCTTGAAGGATAAAACATATTTGATTATCATCAATTCTCATTCAGAAGACATTTCCATGTTAATGGAGAGTTTATCTTTTCAATAAATCGACAAAATCGTGGAACTAACGTAATGTGCAAAACTTAAGTAACAACCAAAAGTTATGTATACTAGAGTGATCAGATTTGACTTTTTTATCATTATTATTTTTTTAATTTTTAGAAGATTTTCTTTGCCTTAGTTTGAAAAGAGCAATTAAACTATCTGATTCTATTTCATACTATCATACTTAAAGCCTCGGGGGTAACTCCAAGATATGATGTTAACATGTATTGCGGTACTCTTTGTATTACTTGAGGCCAGTCTTTTACTAAGTTTGAATATCGTTCTTCTGAAGTATTTAGAATAAAAGAAGCTTTTATATCACACACCTTTATATATAAACTTTTTGCCAACAACTTACCAAACTCTACAAAGTTTGGTATTGTCTTATACATATGATCTACATCCTTTTTTTCAAGTACATTTACCGTACTATCCTCAATGGCTTGTAAATGAGTCAACGATTTTTTGCTTATTAAAAACTTGAATAGTCTGTACAAAATCCATCTTCAAAGAAAAATTGCTTATTATACTCTTCACCGTCTACAGAATACCACCCTTAAAAGCACGACTATTTATAAATGCGACAAAGGAACATACTTTACCTTGAGTAAGAATGAACTTATTCTTTGATTTTTTTACCGTCGTTAATTCTTCAATAAGAAGAATATCTTTTTCTTCTAACTTGATAAAGTTTTTAAAAAATGCTATAACCTGTTCATGCATCATTATTTTGTTTTTAAAATTGAAATCGGTAACCAAAATCAGAAAAAAAACCAGCTTGATTTATTTGGTCAACATTATTGGTTATTCTATTACATTTTCTGACAAAAATATTGTCTCTATTGGTAATGTACTGTAGATCAATGTAAAATTTGTGAGATGTTTTCTTCTTATTACTATTTAATGTAAAACCTAATTTTAAATCTAATCTCACATAGTCATCGTACTGTTGACTAAACGCTAAATCATCTTATAAAATTTCATAGCCAGTATTTTGGGGTGTTTCTAAATCAACAGGAGTATAATACTCTCCTTCAGATCTTCAGAAAGCGTTCTAAGCTAATTGGAATGCTTTATTTTATAATAGAAATAATTCAACGATTTCTAAAGAAAAGGTTAGAACAAAATTCATCTCCAATTCCCAAATTTATTTCACCAAATACTTCCCTTTCACTAAGATACAAATACATGTATTTTATTATAACAATACATTGGTTTTCGAATAATTCTGGTTATTGAAACAGAGTTTAAGATTTTCTTCTAAATAATAATCTCACAAAGCTTTTAACGCTCATTTTTAATACTATATAGTTCAAAAAAAGGTAAATGACATAAACATGACACTTAAATGTCGTTCTGATTACAAACCAATAATGATAGTTTTGTTCTAACAAAAAATATATTTCAATGAACAATCAATCAATAGCTAAAAACCTAATCTATCAAAGAAAATTGAAAGGTTTTACACAACAAGAATTATCAGCCAGAACAGAAGTGACAGTCCGTACTATTCAACGTATAGAGAAAGGAGATGTCAATCCACATCTACAAACTATAAATTTATTAGCAACTGCACTTGAAATTGAGGTCGATGACCTTTTGCAACTTGAAAATCCAAAAGAGGAAGCCATCCAAAAAAAATGGTTATTACTATTACACGGGACCCCCTTGTTAGGCTTTATATTGCCTTTTTGTAATGTGCTTTTTCCATTATTTTTGTGGATTCACAAAAGGGAAGACAATACACTTTATGATAGACATGGTGCTAAAATTGTTAATTTTCAGATTACAGTACTATTGCTATACGTATTATCTTTTGTAGCTTTATTGACCATAGAGAAATGGGGGTTTTTAATCTTCATTTTAGTCATTCCACTTTGCGTATTAATAGTTATAATCAACATTATATATGCAATAAAAGAGTCCAAATGTTATTACCCTTTCTCTATTCCCTTTTTGAAAGGTAGGACAAGAGGAATAGCTAAAGTAACTTTACTCTTAATTCCTCTTTTAGCTTTTATCAATTGTGCTCCTAAAAACAATAATAAAATAACTCGTCTAGATAGCACTGAAATTTCAAAAGATTCTTTGACCAATACAATCAATCAGCTAATGAATAATGCTGAAGTTCATGGGATGGCAATTACTATTTTTAATGAAAAAAAACCTGTTTATCAAAACACTTTTGGGTATAAAAATGTCCCTAAACAATTAGTTCTTACGGATACCACTAACATCTATGGAGCTTCTCTAAGCAAAGCCGTTTTTAGTGTCCTTGTGATGAAATTGGTAGAAAATAAGGTTATTGATTTAGATACACCTCTTGAATCTTATTTACCTAAGAAAATCTATGAATATGAACCACAAACACGTTGGCATGATGACTATTCTGATTTAAAATCTGATAGTTTATATCATAAAATAACAACAAGGATGTGTTTAGCACATACTTCGGGTTTTAATAACTGGAGGTTTTTTGAAGCCGATAGAAAATTAAGAGCAAATTTTGAACCAGGTTCGAAATACTTCTACAGTGGTGAAGGCCTAGTATATCTACAAGTTGTCATAGAAAAACTCACTAAAAAACCTCTTGAAGAATTAGCTCAGGAACTTATTTTTAAACCTTTGGAAATGAACAACACATCGTATCAATGGCAACCTAGATTTAAAAAAGATTTCGCTCACGGGCATACGATAAAAGGTGAAACCTATGATAAGGATATAGATAACGAACCTAGATCTGCTAGTACTTTAGAGACAACAGCAAACGATTATACAAAATTCTTAACCGCTGTCTTGAACGAGAAAATTCTTAGTAAAGCTTCTTACAATGAAATTTTTAGTCCTCAAATTAGAATAAAAACCTTGGCACATTTTGGTCCTAATTCTAAAACATCAACTAATAAATACGACGCTATTAACTTGAGTTGTGGTCTAGCTTGGTTAAATTTTGATACGCCTTACGGAAAAGCTGTAACAAAAAGTGGTCATGGAGATGGATTTCAACATTATTCAATTTTATTTCCCGAGACAGGTAAAGGAATGTTAATCATGACTAATAGTGATAACGGAGAAAGCATTTATAAAGAATTATTAGAGATAGCTTTAGCTGACACCTACACACCTTGGGAGTGGTCAAATTATATACCATATAACCATATGTAATATTTTATTTGAATAGAAGCGTATAAAACATGACATAATGAAGATTATTTTTTACATTTTGATAATTTACTTCTTCTTAAGTTGTTCGGAAAAGAAATCGAATACAGATTGTTTACATCATGGTCTTCAAAACACTTTCTTAAAAGATAAAAATACCGCTAATCCTATAATTGAAAGTATTTGGAAATCTATTAGAAACGGTTATTCTTTTCAAGCAAGAAAAGACAGTATTTTACTTTACGGTTACACCGCTAATTTTTGCTATAAAGAAAGGAGTGATTACTTAGAGGGATTATTATATTCACAAAGCCGGCTCGCGTTACTAGGAGGTACTTTAGGAATTTTATTTAACAGATTTTGGAGACAGAACTTAAACTTTATAAACAAAAAAGATTTTAATTAGAGTTGACAAACTTCCTTAAAATACTATTGGATTTCCTAAATTAATGTCGCTAAGCTCTCAAGAACTCTTTTAAGCTTTATATGCTTAATATTGATATCATTTAAAAAAGTGTTCTAATTAGATTAGAACACTTTTTTAATGAAGAAAAATACTTAATGTTTCTTATTAATATTCATTCTCAAAGTAAAAAATAAAACGATCGCTATTTTGAATACTTATCCAAAACAAAATAATCTATATGGTTTGCTTTACTCCTACATTCCATATACCTGTAGCTGCTGTTTTATTTACGTATTCACTAAAAGAAATTGGTTTTCTCTTAAGCACTTTTTCAACATCATTAGTAATTTCTGAGTTATTAGGGTTGCCAAGAACTTCTGTAAACAAATATTCAATGAGCCAAACGAAATCTTCAGATAAATTAGCTTTTCTCATTCCGTCTCCGTATTCTGATATCGAAATTGGTACAAACGTAATAATTCGATTACTCACCTGAGCAATGACATTGATTGCCTCTTTAAAGGTAATTGCCTTATCTCCTGTAAGCTGATAAATCTGACCATTATGAGCATCATCCAATAGAGCTTTTACAGCAACTTGCGCAATATCATCTACATCCACAAATGGAATTTGCACATCTGCTTGTGGAAGCGCCACAAAACCATCTAAAATAGGTTCTAACAAAAAGTTTTCGCTAAAATTTTGATTAAACCAACTGGCACGTACAATGGTATAATCCAAACCAGAATGAATAACCACTTGTTCACACAGTTCTGCTTCTCGTTCTCCTTTTCCTGAAAGCAGCACTAACTTTTTGACATGGGCTTTCTTTGATACTTTAACTAATTCTTCGATAGCTTTCAATGCACCTGGTACAGCTAAGTCAGGTTGATAAGTAATATAAACCTTATCGATCCCTTCAACAGCCTTTGTCCACTCTTCTGGTTGATGCCAGTCAAAAGATGGTGAGGCATTTCTTGACCCGACTCTTACTTGATGTCCTTGTTCTTTAAGTAGATTTACGATACGTTTCCCTGTTTTTCCTGTTCCGCCGATTACTAAAATGTTTTCTGTTTTCATCTTTAATTGTTTTTATAATTATTAATTGAGATTATACTTTTAAAAGCTTGAAACTTTTTGATTTTACTTCTTATAAAAAATTTACTTTATTTCTCTTGATAAAACTTTGGTATACCAATACAATACTGAGGTTGCGATAAATTCTATTCCTATGAGCCAAAAACCCGCAGCAGTGAAGAAATTATAATACGTTCCTCCGTTGGGTAGTATTAAAAAGGGTACAGTAATAATAACATCTAACAATGTTGCAATTAAAAAGAAAGCTAATCCTATCCAATATCCTTTTACAGTACTATCTTTTCTATAGTACAGTTTTGTTCCAAACCAAACCACAGGTACTACTCCTAAAGAAAGAAATATATTTGCCTGTAGTTCTGTGTCTTTTATAATAGAAATGTAAAAGGAGAGTGTATAAAGGCTTACTCCAATACTCCAAATAATTATTCCAATGATTATTGCTCTTACTAACTTCATAATTGTTCGTTTTTTGATCCTACCCAATCGCAGAGTGATTTAATTTTATTTTGTAAAAATGATTCCTATCAACAGTAAGGCAAATGAAATGAATGAAGTGATAGTTCGTTGGATGTGCCATCTGTTCCAAGGTTGTTCAAACTTGGTTCTCAATTCTGCCAATTCTATAGCCGAGAGATTTTCTAGTATGGTCTTGTCTAGTATTTCATTGAGTGGTACATTTTTAAATATTGTAATAAGACCTACACCCACAAAAAAGAGTATGGCTGCAAGTAGAAACGACCAAAATGTGGTAGGATTTGCATTCTTATGTAAAAAGGCATTTACTGAAAGAAATATTACAGGCGAAAAGAACACAATTAGGAAACTCGGGTTGATAATCGCACGGTTCATTGCCTGAAAGGATTGTAGAAACGTAAGATCATCTAATCTCCCAATGCCAGAAGTGACAGTGTTTGACCAGTTAAAACACAATCCAGCTGTAAGCCCTGTGAATAAAATACCAAGTAGTAATATAATGAGTTTGATTTTATATTCCATTGTTATGATTTTTTGTGGAGGTTATCCAGGTTAATAATTCTTGGTACTCTTGGTTTGTGAGTTTGATTTTCTTACCCTTTGGCATTCGCTTTTTTATGAATGTTTGCTCATATACATCAGCTGCCCAAGGGTTCATATTTTCTTTGGTGAACACCCGCCTTCTATTACGCTCAACATGACAGACATTACATTTGTTCGTAAGGATTTTGTATGCTCTTAACTCAATAGAATCTCCTGCTGCTCTATAAGTTGATTTGGTGTAAACGAAGTTTTGTCTTTGTTCTCTTTTTGAGCTCTGTGCTACCAGAAAAGAGAGTGTCAGTCCGAGGATAATTTTTACTAATGCGGTCATCACTGTTTGTTTTACTAATTAGGATGACACAAAATTGCATGTTATCAGCTCGATTTATTTATTCGAGCGGAAATATGATTTGTTCGAAAAGTGCATTACTTGAGTTGACTGGGTCTATAGCCAAATTTTTTTGCGAAAGCATTGGAAAAAGAACTAAGACTATCATAACCTACCTGCCAGGCAGCTTCTTGTACAGTAGCATTATTTTCACTAATAAGTTTGTGAGCAGAAGAAAGCCTTTCATTTTGAAGGTATTTGAATACAGGCACCCCAAAAACAGCTTTAAATTCTTTTTTGAGTTTTGTAGTATTTAACCCTATTTGTTGGGAAAGTTCATTAAGAGAAGGTGGGTTTTCTAAATCCCTCAGTAAAACTTCTCTAACTTCATTTAGTTTATCTCTATAATGGAGTTTTGAACGCGAATTATGCATTAATGCCAATTGTCCAAAAAAATGAGAAAGTAACGCCGTTATCTGACTTCGAAAAAACATCATTTTTGTCTTTCCAGAATACTGGTTAGCAAAAATTGCGTCTACTATACGTTCCATTTCAGGAGTCATGAAAAAATTAGGACCTTCGACATAATGATCTTTTGGATGAACCAATTCCTGAAGCAAATCTCTAAAAATCTCTCCTTCCTGATTTGGTAACTTATCGAGATTCTTTAAAGCAGTAGCCACCACAATACACTCCAGGTTTTTATCTGGGGAAATAGTATGTTCAAATGCTACATTTTCATCAGCATAAAAAGAAAGTGCCAGACCCTTTGTATGCTGGAATTTTTTAGTTACCTGTCCATAGTTTACAGCTAAGTCTACATTACCCGAGCCATAAAATGCAACAGCAATAAGTGGTTCTTCAAAACGGCATACATCTACTTCAATATTTGTTGCACTACCTTCTTCAAGCAAAATAACAAAGTCATTAATATGTATAAAATCTCGAGTCATAATATTCTATAAATTTAACAATTTGAAAATATTAAAGTTTTTTGATTTTACCTCTTAAGAAATTGTCATTTTTCTACCAGTTAAAAACCGATCATATAATTTAACATATTAAGCAAAATTCAGAAATGAATATCTTTACATATAAAATATTAGCCTAACACTTTTTCTTTTTTATACTAGCTTAATGTGAGTGTCCAGCTTCGCTTTTTTTCATCTCTGCCATTAAATAATATGATCCACTTTGAGCTAAGTGTATTCCTTTGCTTGTTTTTTCTTTAAAATCAAAAATTGTAAATCCATTACTTGTCGATTTTACAATGACTTCTTTAGGAACAAAATTCCAAGAATTGTTATCCTTCTTTTCTGCCACAAACACGTAAAATGTTTCATTTTCCTGAATAATAGCACCTTCTGGTAAAGCTTGCTCCAAAGTATTCTCGGTAATGATTCGTGCAGTAACATACATTCCTTGTATTAAATTTTTGTTCTTATTTTCTATCTCTGCATGTACATGTAAAGCTTTCGGTCCTTCTTCAAAAGATTTTCCTACAGAATAAATTTTTGCAGTCATCTCAGTATTACCCAGTGCTTCAATATTAATCTTTACTAATTGTCCATTCTTTACCTTGCTAATATCTTTTTCAAACACCATTAAATCTGCATGAATATGATCTGTATTCACAATTTCAAATAAAGGTGTTTGTGGCTCTACATATTGACCAGATTTCACCTTTACTTTTTCAATAAAACCATCTATTGGACTTTTTATCAAGGCTACTTGTGAGATATTTCCTTCTCTAATATTTTTTGAAGAAAGTCCTAAGAGTCTTAATTGACTTTCATACCCTTTAACCAAACCCTTGGTACTTGAAAATATAGATTTTGCTTGTTGATAATCACGTCCTGAACCTACTTGTTCATCATACAACTTTTTTTGACGATTATAATCTTGTTCTAAAAAAACAAGTTTATTATACGCTTGTAAATAATCAGTTTGCATTCCTATGATATCTGGATGGCTTATATACGTTAAAACCTGTCCTTTACTTACCTTATCCCCTTCTATCACTTTAATATTACTAATATTAGCTCCTAAAACGCTGGTTACGATTGCTTCGTTTTGAGGCGGGACTCCTAGTGTTCCATTTACCTGAACATAACCATTCATATTACGCCTGATAAGTGTATCTATTTTTATCCCCAATATATCGACCTGTTCTTGGTTTAACAATACTCCTCCTCCATGTTTATCATTATGACTACGTTTTTCATTTTTTTCTAAATTTTCTATTGCCGTATTGTTTACATTAGAATCTTTGTCTTTTTCGGATATATACTTACAACCTGACATGCACATTACAATACTCAAGATTAGTATAACATATTTATTATTATTTTTCATTTTTAAGACTTTAGGTTTAAGAAATATTCTAATTGTATTTTATTTTCTAAATAGTATTGAAGTACTTGCCAGGTATTTATTTCTAATTGAACGGCATCTTTTATACTTTGAATGAAAGTGATATAATCCATTGCTCCTTCTTTATAGGATAAAATGGCTCCATTACGTTGTTCTATTGCAAGTGGTAATGCTTTGTTTTTATAATAGTTCCATTGTTTTTGCAATTGTTCAAAGTTTGTTAGTAGTATCGAATATTTACTTTTAAGTTGTTCTTCATTTGCTTTCTTTTGCTCTTCGATAATAGATGTATTTATTTTGGCTGCCTTTGCCTTTCCTCTTATTTTATTAAAAATCAATGGAAATTGTACTCCTAACTGATAGCTCTTAAAACCTGATTGTTCATCTATTTTCTGAAATCCGTACCGTGCAAACAGTTTCGGTAAAAATTGTGACTCTGCTACTTTTTGCCTCGCTTTTACAATATTAGACTGTGTCTGCCAATATTTGAAAAGAGGGTGGTTTTCTAAATTCTCTTCTACAATAAGAATATCATTATCAAAGGTACTCAATGGTATATCTGCGACATCGAATAATTTATCGCCCAAAACCCATTGATTGAGCTCATGCAACGCCATTTGATAAGATGCATAAGCTTGCTCTTTTTGAATTTGTATTAACTTTCTTTGATTTACAGTAGCATTGTATTCTAGTTTAGAAATTGCCTCTGTTTCAAACCGTAGGTCAATTGCTTTATTTAACCCAGAAAATACGGTATCTATTTTGGCATAGGACTCATATAAACGTTTTGCTGTATAACTTTTTGCCCAAGCAATTTGAACTTTTTGTTTTAAGTCTAGCATACTTAATTCTACATTAGCTTCTGCCAGTTTGATATTCTCTTTTGTTAATCTGGTTTTTGAGACAATTCCAAAAATATCAATATTATTTTGTCCAATACCAAAGGTAGTATATACACCATCATTACTATTATTTCGTATTTCTTCACCCGAAGTAAAAATTTGTGTATTTCCAAAATCCCAAGCGGTAGTTTTCAAAGCTTTTTCTTTTTCAACAGAAAGTTGTGCAGCTTTTAATGTAGGGTAGTTTTCTATTGCCATGGTAATTGCTTCATCCATAGAAATTTTTGACTGCTGTGCATGTATTGTACTAAAAAAGAATAGTATAACAACCGTTGCAATAATCCTATTTGGTTTTATAGATTTCATTTTATCTTCTTCTCTATTTTCTATCCATTTATACAAAATGGGGATAATAAACAATGTTAATAATGTAGAGGTTAGCAGACCTCCTATTACTACTGTAGCAAGTGGTTGTTGTACCTCTGCCCCAGAGGAAGTGGATAGTGCCATTGGCAAAAACCCTAACATATCTGTAAGTGCTGTTAATAATATAGGCCGAATGCGTCTTTTTGCACCTATTCTAATTCGTTCATTAATATCGGTGATGCCTTCATCCTTTAGTTCATTAAATCCACTTATAAGTACCAATCCATTAAGAACTGCTACTCCAAATAACACAATAAACCCAACTCCTGCAGAAATACTAAAAGGCATATCACGAAGCATTAAAGAAAAGACTCCTCCTATAGTCGCTAACGGAATAGCTACATAAATCATTATCGTTTGTTTAAACGATTTTAAAGCCATAAAAATGAAAAGAAAAATCAAACCTAAAGCTATTGGAACTACAGTTTTAAGTTTGGATGTTGCTCGTTCGAAGTTTTCAAATGCTCCACCATAACGAACATAATATCCCGCTGGAAATTTAACCTGAGCTTCAATTTTTTGTTGAATTTCTTCAACTAGAGATTTAATGTCACGACCCCTTACATTAATACCAACATAAGTCCTTCTATTCGTATTATCTCGGCTTATTTGCATTGGCCCCGGTTTGTAACTTATACTGGCTACTTCTTTTAACGGAATCTGTGTCCCATTGGATAGGGGAACAAACAGATTTTTTACATTACTTAAGTCTCGACGTAATTCTTCTTTAAGGCGTACCACCAAGTCAAAACGTTTTTCTTGCTCAAAAATAGTTCCAGCTACACCTCCTGCAAAAGCAGTTTCTATTAGTTTATTGAGCTCTTTTATTTGCAAACCGTATTGAGCAATCTTCTTTCTGTTATACCGAATAGTAATTTGTGGTTGTCCCGATATCGCCTCTACTTTCATATCTGCAACACCATCTACAGAAGCTACTATTTTTCCTATTTCTTCTGCCTTTTGTGCTAGGACAATAAGATCATCCCCATATAATTTTATAGCAATATCTTCACGAACACCAGTAATGAGTTCATTAAAACGCATTTCAATTGGTTGAGTGAATTCATAATTAACTCCAGGAACCTGTTCGATTTTTGCCTTCATCTTATTTATGAGTTCTTCTTTGCTGGTAGCATTTGTCCATTCTGAAATTGGCTTCAGAATAACAAATACATCTGCAATATCCATTGGCATAGGATCTGTGGGTACATCGGCAACTCCTATTCTACTAATAATATCTTTCGCTTCAGAGAAATTCTCCTTCACGATTTTTTCAATTTTTGTAGTGGTAGAAATTGTTTCTGACAACGAACTCCCGGGCTTTAAGATCGCATGAAATGCTATATCTCCTTCATCTAATTGAGGAATAAATTCTCCTCCCATTTTGGTAAACGTAAATACTGCCAAACCAAGTAATAGAATTGATAAAACAACAATAACTTTTCCCTTTTCTAAAGCTTTTAGCAATCCCTTTTCATAGTTACGCTCTAACCAAAGAACAATCTTGTCTCCCCAGTATTTCTTTTCAACATCTGGAGTTTTTAGAAATAATGAGGTAACCATGGGAACATACGTTAAACAAAGTATCATGGCTCCAATCATAGCAAAACCAAAAGTTAAAGCCATTGGAATAAACATTTTTCCTTCAACTCCTTCTAACGCCAAAATCGGTAGGAAAACAATTAAAATAATAAATTGTCCAAAAAAAGCAGTATTCATCATTTTAGAAGAAGCCTTATAGGTTATATCATCCCGATCTTCAGATGAAATAGTTCCTTTCTTCTTAATTCTTTGATAAATAAGAAAAATAGTGCTTTCAACTATGATTACAGCTCCATCTACGATAATACCAAAATCAATTGCGCCAAGGCTCATAAGGTTTGCCCAAACATCAAAAACATTCATTAATATAAAAGCAAAAAGTAAAGAAAGAGGAATGGTAGAAGCAACAATCAAACCCCCTCTCCAATTTCCTAAAAAGAATACTAAAATAAAAATGACAATAAGTGCACCTTCTAACAAGTTATTCCTTACAGTTGAAGTAGTATTTGTAATTAATTTACTTCTATCTAAAAAAGGCTTAATAGTAACTCCTTCGGGTAATGATTTTTGAATTTTATCTATCCTACCAGTAACATTTTTAATAACATCATCACTACTAGCTCCTTTTAACATTAAGATCATACCGCCAACAGCTTCTCCTTCTCCATTTTTGGTCAATGCTCCATAACGTGTTGCTCTTCCTAATTGTACTACTCCAATATCTTTTATAGTAATAGGAATACCAACTTTGTTTACTACTACAATATTTTCAATATCTTCTAAACTTCGTGCTAACCCTTCTCCTCTAATAAAATTTGCTTGATGGTTTTTCTCAATATAAGCTCCTCCTGTATTTTGATTATTATTTTCTAATGCTTTATATACATCGTTAATTGTAATCCCAATAGCATTAAGTTCATTAGGGTCTATTGCAACTTCATATTGTTTTATGATACCTCCAAAGGCATTTACTTCAATCACACCAGGAACCATTGCCATTTGTCTGCGAATAATCCAATCTTGTATGGTACGCAATGCCATGGTATCATATTTATCTTTGTATTCTGGTGTAACCTCTAATGTATATTGATAAATTTCTCCTAACCCTGTTGATATAGGACCTATAAATGGTTCTCCAAACCCCTCTGGAATATGAGTTTTTATTTCATTTAATTTTTCTGATACCAATTGCCTTGGTAAATATGTATCTAAATCATCACTGAAAACTATAGTCACTACAGAAAGTCCAAATCTAGAAATAGAGCGAATTTCTATTACTCCAGGCAAATTAGCAACAGCGATTTCTACGGGGTATGTAACAAATTGCTCAATGTCTTCGGTACTCAAATTGGGTGCTTGAGTAATTACCTGTACCTGATTATTGGTAATATCAGGCACAGCATCTACAGGTACTTCTTTAATACTATAGATTCCGGCAACTATTAATGCAATGGTAAACAATGCAATAACTAATTTGTTATTGATTGAAAACTCAATAAGTTTATTAATCATTTAAGTATATTTAATTTAGTTAAATGTCTTTGATTAAAGACCAAAAAGGACGTATGTATCCTATTAAAAAACTAAATTAAACCTGGGGAGGGTGCAATAAAGGGATTACAACATTTTGCTTCACATCATTATGATAAGTAAATATATCTGATGATATTATTATTGATGTTATTCTATAATCATGTAAATGATATGTATCTATTTTGGTATGACAGCACTGACAGGAACAAAAAGGAGAACATAATTCCATATGTTGATGATGATCATGCTGATTTGAATCTGAAATAAACTCTGTAGTATCCGAATCACTATCAATCACACCATCCTGACAAGGAACAAATGTAATCCCCAAGAAATACATCGAGAATATGATTGTTAGTATTTTCATCTAACAAAGATAAAGATTTATTTGTGCAATAGAATTGTAAAGGAAATAACTTGTTATTTTATAGTATAAATAAACTATAATATCATTAGGGTCAACAAATTATAAATTAGTTGTTTAAACATAACGACGTAGCTTATTTTCTCAAATATTTAAATTGTTCAAATATTTAATCCTATAATTTTAAATTTGCTTTAGATTTTTTATAACTCATAAAAAAGTTAATCCATATATTTCTTGAAGTTCTTAATATTATGGGTAATGAAACTACCATAACCACTACGATTACGCAATATGTAATAATTAAATCCAAATTAAAAACAAGATATGATAACACAAATGCAGTGACTGCAAAAGCTATCCCAACCGGGTAGCTTACATACATTGCCCCATAAAAGAAAGAGGGCTCTATTTTATATTTTGTACTACAATGACCACAACGTTCTTTCATTGCTAATACATTTGTTAATTTATATGGATTTGGTTCTACATACATACTTTCGCTTTGACAAACGGGACAGCTGCCTGTTAAAATACTATATACCTTAGTTCCTTTTAAAAATTTCATAATCTTTTTTTTAATAGGTTACGATTAGATTAATTTGAAATTTGATAAAGGTGAATATTGTACTAGTTATTATTGTATTTTTTACACCTTAGTATATATTTCAAACTAAATAAACAAATAATAAAATCATTAAAATTAAAACACTTTTATAATGAAGGTCAACCTTATTTTTTATTGAAATAGGGCTTAATCTTTATTATTTAGTCATTTTTACTTTACAAAGTTAATACGTAATAATAAGTATGTATTCATAAAATTATCCCCTTTTCTTGTATTTTTCGGACATAATTCATTTTTTTTATTTGTAGAATGGTATACATTTCAAACTACTTGTCTGATTATTGTTTATTTTTTAGGACTTCCCATTGTTCTTGAGTCATTACACCTCTAAAACCTACATGGTCTTGACTTGTATCTTGGCTAGAGTGCATTCTGGCACTCGCTCTGTAACTACTACAATAGCTATTATTACACAAAAAAGATCCTCCTCTTTGTATTCTCTGGGGTGTATAAGGTTGTCTTGGGTCAAAAGGTTTATCTGCTCCTTTTGGATCTTCGATAACACCTTGATCAGCGCTCTCTTTATAATATGTTACATTATACCAGTCTGAAGTCCACTCCCATACATTACCAGCCATATCATATAATCCATATCCATTGGGTTGATAGGTCCTCACTGGAGCAGTTGTAAAGTATCCATCTTTTAAACTATTATATAGCGGGAATGTTCCCTGCCAAGTATTTCCGAAAGCACTAATATTAGTATCATTACCCCATGGATAAAGTTTATTTTGTAATCCACCTCTAGCGGCAAATTCCCATTCTGCATCTGTAGGAAATCGTTTTCCTACCCAATTCAAATATGCCTGAGCATCATCCCAGGAAACCTGAACTACAGGATGATCTTCTTTTCCTTCAATCGAACTTTCTGGTCCTTGAGGGTGCTGCCAATTGGCTCCTTTTACCCAAGACCACCATTGTGACCAATCAAACAAATTATCTGTATCTACAGGTGTAAATACCATAGATGCAGCGACCAACATAGAATCATGCGGTTTAGGAGTCCCCGGAGGAACTTGTTTTTTTAGTTCTTCCCAATCTGGTTTTTTCTCGGCAGTAGTAACATAACCTGTAGCCTCAATAAATTTTCTGAATTCTGAATTCGTTACTTCATTAATATCCATCCAAAAACCGGAAACTTTTACCTCATGTGCAGGTTTTTCATCTGTACGAGCATATGAATCATTTTCTAATGCCCCCATAGTAAATTGATCACCAGTAATCCAAACCATCCCAGGAGGGCCATCTTTAGGTGTTTCTACCTTTATTTCTTTTGATTCCTTGGTTTTGATTGACTCTTCTGTCTGTCTTTTTTGATCACAGGAAATACATAGTAAAAGAATAATGCTTAATAAAAGCGTGAATCTCATCATAAAGTTCAATTTACATCTTAAAGAATTCATATTTAATGTTAAATATAATCACTCTTTATCAGTAAAAAGAAAGAAATATATAGAAGTTTAATAAACATTATTATTGAAAGCTCTTCGGACATTATATATCAATCTTCTTCTCCAGCTATGGTTTTCTTTAATCATTAACCTCATTTAAATTTCCAACTATTCGTTTTCCGTGATACGATGGCCCTTTAATAAATTGATGTAGTTTTTGAATATTGTCATTTGTAATGGATCCTGCAGAAATGATCTCTACTTTGTTTTTTGCTAAAGCTACCATCTTTTTTAAAATAACTTTCCCTTCCTTTGCTTTGGTTTTACCTCCTGAAGTCAATATACCAGTAATACCTTCTATTTTTATGAGGTCATGCAATGCTTTGATGATATTTGGTGTTTCATCAATCGCTTTATGAAATACTATTGCCATTGGCATAGCTATTTGAGCTAATACAGTAATTCTGTCAATATCAAGAGTATTGTCTCTTTTTAAAATTCCGAATACAACGCCATCTACTTTACTCTTATGACAATCCAGGATTTGGTTTTTCATTTCTTCAAATTCATCGTCAGAATAGACAAAATCTCCTCCTCTGGGCCTTATCATTACATGAATAGGAATATGTATTTTTTCTTTTGCTTCTATTATGATCTCTAATGAAGGGGTTATCCCACCAACACTTAAGTCTCCACATAACTCTATTCTATTTGCACCTTTCTGTTCTGCCAGTTGTGCCTGGGAAATTCTTTCTACACAAGCTTCTTTTATAAACATTTTTTTCTAATCATTTTTCTACAATATTTTATTGTATTTATGTTATTAAAAATGATATCTTTTAAAAGCTTCCATTGCTGCATAATCTGCCAATCCTAATTGATGATACTTCATTGCTGTATCTTGATTTCTTTCTTCTGCTCTAACCCAAAACTCTCTTGAATCATCTCCCTGAAACATTACTCTATCCTTCTGAGATTGATGAAAAAAAATAGCTTTTCTTTTTTTAATTACTTGATCTGGACTCATGGGTACAGCCATATCAATTTCGTGTAATCCCCATTCCTGCCATGCACCTCGATATAACCACACCCAACATTCTTTCATAAAATCATTTAACTTTATTTTTTCTATTGCAGAAAATAGTGCGTCCAAACAAACCCTATGTGTTCCATGAGGATCAGCTAAATCACCAGCTGCATATATTTGATGAGGCTTTATTTCTTTGATTAAATTTGATATAATTTCTACATCTTCTTCTCCCAATGGTTTCTTTTTTATAGCTCCCGTTTCATAAAATGGCATATTTAGAAAATGTACTTTCTCATCAGAAATATTAAGATATCGAGTAGCTCCCAGAGATTCTTTTTGTCGAATAACTCCTTTTAAGAATAATAATTCTGGCGTATTAAATTCAAAATTTTCTTGTGTTTGAATGGCTTCTACTATAGTATTAAAGACGTTATTATTACAATCCATTGTGGTTACCACTTCTACAAATTTTAGTGCTTCATGATTAGAAACTGCAATATTTCCAGAAGTTTGATACGCTACATGCACATCATGACCCTGTTCTACCAATCTATCCAGAGTGCCTCCCATAGAAATCACATCGTCATCAGGATGAGGACTAAATATAAGTACTCGTTTCTTTTCGGGGATTGCTCTTTCTGGTCTTGAAGTATCATCTGCATTTGGTTTTCCTCCAGGCCATCCCGTAATCGTATGTTGAAGTTTATTAAACATCTTAATATTTAAATCATATGCATTTCCTTCTTTAGCCAACAAACTCTCCATACCATTATCATTATAATCTTTATCAGTGAGTCTAAGAATTGATTTTGAAGTTAACTCACATAACCATATAATTGCATTACTTATTGTTTCCTCGGTCCACATGCATGGGCCAACAAGCCATGGAGTTTTGTATTGTGTAAGTAAAGAAGCTGCTCCTTCATCCAAAACAAAAGTTGTATTCTTATGTAATTGAAGGTATGTTGCAGGAACTTGAGAAGTAATTTCTCCTTCTATTGTTTTTTTTATGATCTCTGCTTTATTCTCTCCCCAAGCTAATAAAACAATTCTTTTTGCCTCTTTTACAGTACCAATTCCCATCGTAATCGCTCTTTTAGGGACATTTTCAAGTCCTAAAAATGAAGATGCAGCATCTGTTCTTGTAAGATGATCTAAAGTGATAAGCCTTGTTCTTGAATTATAGTGCGACCCAGGTTCATTAAAACCTATATGCCCAGTCCTACCTATACCAAGTAATTGAAAATCTAAACCTCCATACTTCTTTATTTTATTTTCATAAGCAATACATGTTTCTAGAATTTTATCAGGATGAGTATCCCCACTAGGTATATTTATATGATCCTTAGGAATATCGATATGATTAAATAAATACTCATGCATGAAATCATAATAACTTTGTACATTATCCTTTTCCATAGGATAATACTCATCTAAATTAAAAGTAACTACGTTTTTAAAACTTAAGCCTTTTTCTTTATGAAGTCTGATTAATTCTTCATATACTTTTATCGGAGAAGAACCTGTAGCTAATCCCAAAACACAATACATCTCGTCTTTCTCCTTTTGTCGTATTAAAGCAGCGATCTCATGTGCAACTTTATAAGAAGCATTATTAGAATTGTCATAAACGACATTATGAATTTTTTCGAATCTAGTATTCTCATAAATCCCTGCCTCTTTATAACTTATATCTTCTAAATTTCTATATCGAACTTCTGCAACCATAATTCTTTGTTATTAGCTGTTTAACTAATGATAAAGATAATTGAACTATGCTTTTCTTTTGAAAGAAATTCGACGAATAACTCATTATAACCAATCAAAATAAACTTAATCAATATCTATTAATATGTTTAAGCAGACAACTTTAATGATATTGATTTTTATTTGGATATTTTTAAAGGTTGAGAAATTTTAATTAAGCTTAAAATACTAAAGATTAGATCTTAATATGCGATTTAAAGTATATTATAAAAATGATTATCTGTTAGTCTTGCGCCCCCCATTAAAGCCGCATTTTCTTGAAGTTTACTTTTATGAATTGGTATCTCTATCCGCAATACATTAAATGCAGTGTACAATTCTTTTTCAAAAAAGGACCATGCGTTACTAATATTACCCCCTATGACAATGCCTTCTGCATCAAAATCCTGTATCCAGGAAGATAAAAAAAACGCCAAATTCTGAGCAAATTCTTTAAAAATTTGCGTTGTTATTTTTAGATGTTCTTTACATGCTATCAATTCTTTTACACCTGCTATGTCCTGACCGGTAATTTCTTTATAACGCCTTTGAAACCATTGTGTAGAAAAATGAGTGTCTGCAATACCATCTCCAAAAGGTAAATGATATAACTCTCCATATAGAGGAACCCCCTTACCTTTAGTTAAAGGAACACCTTTATTCAGAAAAGTTGCTCCTAAACCTGTTCCCAAAGTAATTGCAATACTCTTTTGATAAGGAATTAATTCTCCTACCCAAGCTTCTCCTATACCAAAACATGCTGCATCATTATAAAATCTAACAAAAACAGAAGGATCCAGATTCAATTTTTCTATGATACAACTTTTAAGATTTACATTACATAAGGTATCAAATTTACTTTCTCCTTTTTTGGGAAAAATACCATTCTTATAATCAAAAGGACCTGGTATAGCTATACCAATCCCTTTAAGTTTTTCCTCTCCCAAATTATCAATTGCCAAATCTATAGTACACATCCAACTCTCTAATATAAGATTTAAGTCGTCCTTATGTCCAACTTTCATCGTATAGATTTGCTGTATTTGATTTGGTTTTTTCTCATCTATAATTGCAACAGAAATATGACTACCTCCAATATCAACACCTAACACCATTTTAATGTTTTAAATATTTGTAAAATTTATTTTTATTTATGTCTTTCTAATCTGTAGTAAACGATAAATAATCGTGATCTAAAAAATGATAAACCTTATATGTTACTACTATAATTTTTAAATTTAATCAACCACTCTAAAGTTTGTTTTAAGTAAATCGACTGAATTCCCAATATAGAAAACCCCCATTGTTGTTGCGATAATACTATATTTTTTATCTGCATTTTATTAAGGATTACTTTACCTGGAAAGAAGATTCTAGTTTAATATCATTTGATGCTGCTCCAACCATAATCTTAAATTCTCCTGACTCGACTACTCGTTTCATTTCTTTATTCCAAAGTGCTAAATCATCAGGATGTAAGATAAAGCTTACTTCTTTTTCTTCGCCCGCTTCCAATTCAACACGCTTAAATCCTCTTAATTGAATTCTTGGAGTAACCACAGAACTATACAAATCGGAAATATACAATTGAACTACTTCTGTTCCTTTTCGACCTGAGATGTTTTTTATTCTCACTTTTACGTTTTGTTTTTCGTTATTAGTTATAGAAGGTTTGTCTATATACAAATCAGAATATTCAAATTTGCTATAGTTTATTCCATGACCAAAAGCAAATAATGGCTGATTACTGCCATCTACGTATCCTCCTGTAGAAGATTTTTTGAGGTTATAATACAGAGGTAGTTGACCAGTATACCTAGGGAAAGTAATAGGCAATTTTCCCGAGGGATTAACTTTCCCTGTGATAATATCTACTGTAGCTTTTCCTCCGAATTCACCTGCATACCAGGTTTCCAAAATAGCATCTACCTTTAAACTTTCATCTTCTAATGCCAAAGGTCTACCATTCTGAAGCACTAACACTATAGGTTTACCGGATTTAGATACCTCATTTACCAAGTTTTTACTAAAACTATTAAGTTCGAGATTAATCTTATCTTTTCCTTCTCCTGACTCTTCATCTTTCTCTCCTAATACCAAAACTACTACATCTGCTTTTCGTGTAGCTTCCAGTATTTTATTGGATACAGATTGTTGACTATGATTATCTGGCATGATCTTCCAAAAAAGCTTCATACCAGCATAGTCTTCATACTCTGCAAAATCTAATTCAAAGGCATATTTTTTTCCTTTTTCCAAATGCACTTTATAATGTGACCAACTATTTGTCTGTTCTTTTTTCCAATTATCCAGAACAACATTACCATCGATAGACAACCTAGCTACATCATCAGCAATCAATGCAAATTTGTAGGTTCCGCTATATTCAGGAGATAGATATCCTTTCCAACGAATAGAAAAATTATTATCAGAAATACCAGGAACCGGACTTAAGTTATGCCAATATTTATTCAAATTAGTTTCGACCTGCGTAAATTCGGGTTCACCAGAAAGTTCAACATTATTAAAATATTCTGCTAGTAGTCCTTTGTCTCCATTTTCAGTTTCAAAATATCGCTCATCAATTTGCTCAATACTATTTGCTGGAACCCCAACTTCGACAAAATCAATATTGTAGTTTGTTTCTTTAAAAGCATTAATAATAGAAACTCCTTCTACATTTTTAGGTGAATATCCTCCAAGTAAGACTTTATTGGCAAGCTCACCTATAACAGCAATATTTTTTACTTTATCACCTAGGGGTAAAATATTATTTTTATTTTGAAGCAAGGTAATAGATTTATTCGCTGATTCTAATGCCAGTGCTTTATGGGCTGGGGAATGATATCTCTTTGCTTTTATAGTAGAATCAATGTATGGGTTCTCGAAAAGGCCTAATTTAAATTTAACATATAACACACTACCCACTGCTCTGTTCAAATCTTCGGTATTTAATGTTTTATCATTTATGGCTTCTATAATAGATTGTTGAAATAGTTCATGACTATAATCATAGAATTGCATGTCCAGACCTGCGCTAATCGATTTAGTAATAGCTTCTTTTGGAGTCGATGCTGTAAAATGAGAATTGCTTTGTTTGGCTATAGCTCCTAAATCAGAAAGTACCATTCCTTTAAACCCCCATTCTTCTCTTAAAACCTCTTTCAATAACCAAGGATCTGCAGCCGCGGGTACCCCATCCCATTCGTGATAGGCTGCCATAGCTCCCAAGGCACCTGCTTCAGTAAAAGCTTTTTCGAAAACATATAAAAAATTAGTACGAGCATCACGTTCTCCAGTAAAAACAGGAGCGGTATTTTTTCCACCCTCTGGAATACTATGAATCCCAAAATGTTTTGGTTCGGCAATAATAGCATTATCTGCAGTTAAGTCGTTTCCTTGCATTCCCTGTATTATAGCAACACCGTTTCGTGCTGCCAAATATGAATCTTCTCCAAAGGTTTCCTGAACACGCCCCCAACGTGGTTCGCGTCCAATTCCTAAAACAGGTGACAATACCATATGAACACCCACTGATCGTGCTTCTGCTCCTATCGCTCTACCTATTTTCTCCATGAGTTCTACATCCCACATGCCCCCCATTCCTATAGGAATTGGAAATGCGGTTCCTTTATTACCTTGGTAACCATGTAGCGCTTCTTCAATAAAAAGAACAGGAATTCCTAACCGTGTATTTTCTATGATATACTTTTGCAACTCATTAGAAACTTCTGCAGATTCTGGATAGTAATCATGTACAGAACCAATTGTTGTTTTTTTTAAAACCTTATCTGTTTTTTCAATAGATAACCTACCGCTATAAACCAAGTCATTTGAAGAGTACATATCTAATTGCCCTACTTTTTCTTCTAAAGTCATCCTAGATACCAAATCAGATACTCTTAATTCAATATCTGCATTTTCATTTAAGTATAAAGGTGTTTTTTGTTCATCTTTACAAGATAGTATAACAATCATAATTAAAAAACCTATTATTATTCTTTTCATATTTTCTTAAATCATCTCTAATTTATCACGGTAAGTAAAATATTCTTTTCACATAGCATTACTTTTACCTCACTCATTATTGGTAATATATTGGGTAAAAAACTATTATAGGTAGAATCCAAAAAATTAAGAATAATTCATAGTTTTTAACAAACATGTATGAATTACTTTTCATTATACAATTTCATATCGCATCGTCTTCAATTATAACATTTATATGTTTTAAATATTTCTACAGTGTATTCTTGACTTTATATCCCACTATTCCGTAAAACACTAAGTATATATAACATACCAGAGGTATAAAAAAGGATAATTGAATTCCTATAATATCTGCAACCGCTCCTTGCAACAAAGGAATTAATGCTCCACCAACAATCATCATAACTAATAATGACGATGCCTGACTAGTATATTTTCCTAAATCTTTTATTGCCAATGTAAATATATTTGACCATAAGATTGAATTAAATGCTCCAATCGCTATAGCACTCCAAAAAGCAATTTCTCCATGACTAAGTATCATGATTAAGAGTAATAGTATTATAACTCCTGCAAATAAGGTCAATACCTTTGAAGGTTTAACCCCTCCTATCATGAAGGCCAAATAGTTAATAAGTAAAAACACAATAAACAGCCATATTTTAGAAAACGGTAATAATTGTAGTGAGAACTCATCTGCTTCTACCTTTATTCCAGTAATAAAATACAAGACAAAAAAGAAAAGTATTGACAACCCAGCCATTAACAGATACTTTTTTGTCTTATCGGTAATGCTCCCCATAGAAACAGATCCTAAAAACCTGCCTATCATGGCACCTCCCCAGTAATATGATAAAAATACTCCCGCTTCTGCTTCCTCCATCCCCATAATTGATTCGAGACCAAAAAAGTTTATTAAAAAACTCCCAACAGACACTTCACCTCCTACATAAAAAAAGATGGCAAACATTCCTAAAACGACATGTCTAAATTTTAATACTCCTAATCCTTTCTCTATTTTCTCATTATTGACAAAAGAAGGTAGTTTAACGAATTTTATAATAACAGCTAGTATTAGAAAAAGTCCTCCATATATAAGGTAAGGCATTTTTAAGGAATCTACTGTAATTTCACCATTAGAAAACACTTTATATAATAATATAGCCCCAATAATAGGTGCTAAAGTTGTTCCAAAAGAGTTAAATCCCTGAGCCAAATTAAGCCTACTTGATGCCGTATCAGGGTTTCCTAGTATTGCAGCATATGGATTAGCTGTTATCTGTAAAATAGTCACCCCTGAAGCCAAGACAAATAAAGCCCCAAGAAAAATTCCATATCGTTGATAATTAGCTGCGGGATAAAAAAGACAACATCCGATACCACAAAGAATAAGGCCAATTATAATTCCATTCTTATATCCTATTTTGGAAATAGGATCTCCCTGACTAACAGAGATAATAAAATATATAAGTGAAATCACAAAAAAAGCTCCAAAAAAGGCAAACTGAATTAATGCTGCCTGAAAATAAGAAAGTTCAAATACTGCCTTCAAATGTGGAATTAAAACATCATTCATTACAGTAATGAATCCCCACATAAAAAATAAAAAGGTAATGGTAATAAAAGGTTTTCTGTAATTCATTTTTTGGTTATCCATAGTATTCAAACTTTTATCTTAATCTTTTAAGTATGTATTATGTTAATTATTGTATTTAAAAACCTGTATCTTATCATTATTATTAGCCACTAGAATTAGTTTCTGTTTTTTATCCTCTAGCATTTTCATTTTTCTAACATCTTTATTGGTAAAAAAACCACTTTCTAAAATTGTTTGTGTTGTAAAGCTACCTTTTCCATTCCCATAGAGCAATACACCAGTACCTGCATCATTACGCATAGTTTCTATTTCTGATACAAATAGATTTCCAGCTAATAAAACATCCAGATTTCCATCTGTATTAAAATCTTTTATAATCATATCATTTATATTAGAAAACTGTGTACTATTTGGTAAAACCGATATTTTAAAAGTACCATCACCGAGGTTTTCTATATAAGAACTAGCAAAAGTATGCGCTTCATAATGTAAAGCCTCCTGTAGGTGGTCATTACCATAGACATCATTTATCTCTAAAGAAGCAAAAAGGTCATATTTTTCTATTTTTTTCTTAAGACCGGGAACTTGTTGTGCAGAACATGAGAAACCTCTTAATGGATAGTGTTTTCCATAATTATAATACCCTAAAACTATATCTTTACTTCCATTATCATCAAAATCTTCATAGTATACATCAAAAGGTTTATCTGTGGTTGTTTTATACTTATAATTTAGTCCTAAATTACCTGCTATAAAATCTGTATCCCCATCATTGTCAAAATCTCCTTTCCCTATACTAAACAACCATCCAGAAGAACGGTCAAGCCCAGAAATATTTGACTTTTTAAATTTGCCTTTTTCATTTTCAAAAATTGTTATTGGCATCCATTCTCCCACAACAATCAAATCCAGATCTCCATCTGTATCAAAGTCATCCCAAACACCATCAGTAACCATTCCAATTTCTATCAATTCTGGTGCTATTTGTTGGGTAACATTCACTAATTTTCCTTTCTTATTTTCTAAAATATAACTTGAAGTAGGTTCTGGGTATGATTTTGGAGTTAATCTACCTCCCACAAATACATCAAGATCCCCGTCGTTATCAAAATCAGAAGGAACCACGGAAGATCCACTAACTGCTGGCAAGTTAACTTTAATGTTTTTTACAAAATTTCCTTCTCCATTATTTATATATAATCGATCCTTATAATATTCTGATGATGACTTGTACTCATTACCTCCACTCACTACGTATAAATCACTATCCCCATCATTATCTACATCAAAAAAAATAGCATCCACATCTTCAAACTTATAATCTTCTTTAAAAGATTTCTGATCTGCTTCTGTAAATGATCCTAGAGTATTCTGAATATATAATGAAGCAATATGATCTTTTGCAGCCCCAATATAAACATCTAACAATCCATCATTATTAACATCAGCTATTGCTAATGCCGGACCGAACTGAGACAATTTATGGGGTAACAAAATCTGATCTTTATAGTCATTAAAAGTATTTTCTTTATGCATATGCTTTAATTTCTGAAGCCTTGTCACATCTTCAAAAATAAAAGTTTGACGCTCTTTTTCTTTAGTGTTTTTTGAAATCGCCTCATCCATAAAAAGAGTAATCGTCTGATTGGTTTTTATATCTGTCATCCTGGTTTGATGATGATTTGGCCAATCTATTATCACCTCATCAATATTTTCAATATCATTTACTCCAAAATGTACGATATGTTCACTAGTAGAGTAAATCCCTCTGACCGCTGTTGTTTCAATAAATTGTTTTTCTTTTCCATAATTGATAGTAACTTTGGCGCCTAGAGTATTTCTATGTTTTTTATCTAATAGTTCGAATCTCAAAAAATTACAGGTAAAGTTTTCTCGGGCATTATTCTTATAAATAAATGCTTTTTCATTGATGTTATTTACCACAATTTCTAAATCTCCGTCATTATCCAAATCAGCATAAGCAGATCCATTAGAAAACGTTTTTTGATCTAACCCCCAATCATCCATAACCTTAGAAAAGGTATAATCCCCATTATTTTTAAAGGCATAATTTTTTAGTTTTTCCGAAGGTAAAATTTCAACGGTTTCCTTCAAATCAAGAATATCCCAAATACTAACATCTCCTGCATTGGGGTTATCTTTTACAAATGTATTGGCAACATTCATTACATAATTGGCCATTTTTTCATTAGCATCAGTATTACGTATATCTCTCAGCAATCCATTGGTTACATAAATATCTTTTAGTCCATCATTATCAAAGTCTGCAATTAAATTAGACCAACTCCAATCGGTTGAAGAAATATTGGCGAGTTCTGCAATTTCGCTATATGTTCCATTGCCATTATTAAGTTGAAGCGTATTAAACATATATTGGTAATGTCCCCCATTATGAACAACCTTCCAAAATGCTTTTGGGTTCATACCACTCATATTAGATTTTAATCTCACGTTATCTTCTGCGGCCATATCGGCCACCATAATATCTAAAAGGCCATCGTTATTAATATCAGCAGCGTCTACTCCCATACTAAAATATGACATATGGTTTAGAGCCTTATTCGCTGCATTCGTAAATGTCCCATCTTGATTATTAATATAAAAGAAATCTGGTAAGTAAAAATCATTAGCTATATACAAATCTACATACCCATCATTATTAAAATCTCCCGTAGATACACTATTTGCATTACTTGTTCTTAAGACACCTGCTTCTTCACTGACATCTACATAATGGGTATTGCCTACATTTTTATAGAGTTTTGAAGCATATTTGAGATCTTTTTTAAGATCAATACCAAAAAACTTAGAGTAGCTTCCCGGATTGGGAGGTTGATTAAGTAGAAAAAGGTCTACATAACCGTCATTGTTATAATCAAAAAAAGTAGCATGCCGGGTGCGTTCACTATTATCAACCCCAAATTTGGCTGATTCTTCAGAAAAAGTAAGGTCTCCATTATTGATATATAATTTATTTTTTCTTAATTCATCATCATCGTCATACAGCTCACGACAAACATATATATCCAAATGACCATCTCCATTTACATCTGCCAATGCAACTCCTGAAGACCATCCTCCATTATCAAAAATCCCAGCACTTTGCGTTATATTTTCAAAGGTTAAATTTCCTTTATTAAGGTACAATTGATCTCCCACAAGGTTGCCTCCAAAAAAAAGATCTTGTAATCCATCATTATTAAAATCTCCTATACCTACTCCTCCTCCTCCATAATAATTAGAATATAATAGGATATTTTTTCCCTTAAGATCGGTTACATTGTTAGAAAAAGATACTCCAGTCGTACTTGGAGGGAGTAATGTAAAAAGTGTATTCTCCTGAGCATTTACACTCACAAAAAATAAAAAGCTAATCCAATATATATGTATTACTTTCATCTGCTCTTTTAATTGTTTTCTATTTGTCAGATGGAATTCACCCTTGAAGTAAAATTGATATCAACTTTACTTCAAGGGTTCATTTCATGATTTTCAAGATAAAAAGAAGGGATTAATTTCCCTCCCTTTTTTTGATAAAATCAAGTCAAATTTATTGGCTAATATGAAATTACTCAACATCCCACCATACTCTGGTAGTAAATTGGTCGGCTCCTTGCCTTGCTACTGCAGCTTGGTAATTTTGCGGGTTTGTTGTTTGTTCTCTTTCAAAATAACGAAGTCTTCTTGGTATCTGACCATTACTTTCATTACCAGGATAGTTAACCGGAGTTAATACCGGGAACCCTGTTCTTCTCCAATTTGCAAAAGATTCTATGTCATTTAAAAAAGTAACAATCCAATATTGTGTATTTACTTGTTCTAGGCCATTAGCAGCATCAAAAGGATTTGCTGTTAGAAAATCTGTAATCTCCATATCGGTAACACTTTCTGTTCCTACATCATACATATCCATTTGTCTCATGGCCGCTCTTACTCCAGCTTCATAATGAGCTGCAGGATTACCTCCAGCAATTCCCCAACGTATATCGGCTTCTGCTAGCATAAACTCTACTTCTGCATAGGTTTGAAAAAAGTAAGGCGCATCTTCTTTAGTAATAAGGTTTCTGTTGGGTTCTGAAAAATTATTAATATTATCTCCTCCAGGAATCCCTAAAACAGTGGTAGCATCAAGTCCATTCGGAAGTCCCATTTGCATAGCTGGATCGTTACTCCCACTGGTATTTCTATCGTCATCCCCATCAGGTAATGCTGCATAAATACGAAGTCTTGGATCTCCTGTTAATGCATTGATGAATGTATCGCTTAATCTCATATCATCATCAGCGCTAAAAACTTGTCCGTTTCCATTTCTATTTATTCCTTCTGGACCATCTGTATGTTCGACAAAAGCAATATCATCATTAGATTGCATGACTCCGCCATCTATAGCTCTTTGTACCCATTGTTGGGATGCTGTAGGATCAACCTTTATTAATCTTAATCCTAAACGTAGCATTAGGGAGTTTCCAAAACGCTTCCATTTTTCCTGATCTCCTCCAAATAATATATCTGCTGCTCCAAATTGAGATGTTTCCGTACCCAAAACGGCTGTAGCTTCTGCCAATTCGTTAAGCATATCAGCATAGATTTCACTTTGCGGATCATATACTGGTCTAAAATTACCATCTATAAAACCTTTACCGGCTTCACTATAAGGTACATCTCCATATAAATCAGTTAATTTATGATAAATAAAGACACGTTGTATTCTAGCTATAGCAAGCATTTCTTCAGAATACTCATTCTCTGGATCTGTTTCTAACTGAAAAACAATATCTTCTATGATCTTTACTTGATCATTATATCCTCTTTCGAACCAAGCTCCAGACCATTGTGCATTATAAAAGTATTTATCTCCTGCCCAAACTCCTCCTGTTGCAGCCATATGCTGAATCATCATAGAAGAATAAATTAGATTTCCCCTCCAGTTCTCAAAGCGATCTCCTGCTGTTCTTAAGATAGCATTCGTAAACTTTGGTCCGGGTTCGAGTTCTGTTGCTGCATTTGGATTTTCGTTAAGTTCTTCAAAACCACTGTCACAAGAACTCACTCCGAAAAAGACTATTAAAATTACTGTGATAACTTTTTTCATTATTGAAATATCTTTTAGATTTTTTTAAAACTTTAAATTAACGGTTAGTCCGTAACTAGCGATAGAAGGCAATCCAAAATATTCTAGTCCTTGCGCGTTACCTCCATTAAATCCAGCCTCTGGGTCTATGTTCTCAGAATCTCTCTTGATAAAAAACAAGTTTCTTCCTACTAAAGAGATGTTTGCTCCTGTAAGAAATGTCTTATCTAACAATTTTGAAGGAAAGGTATATCCTAAACTTAACTGACGTAATTTAATAAAATCAGCATCCTCTACAACTTCCTCTGCTATTCCTGAAATTCTACCATAATACGCTTGTAGGGTGGTATTATCATGAGTAAACGTAAATGGATTACCGGCCTCATCTACACCTGTAACAGTAAGACCTCCTTCTCTACCTTCCAAAGTACGTTTATCTAATCCACTTGAAAGTGCAATTGCATTTGTTCCTGCATATACTTGTCCTCCAAACTTAGCATCTATCAAAAAGCTTAAATTAATATTCTTATAACTAAAGGTATTTGTGAGTCCCATTGTCCATGGAGGTACGCCTTCTCCCAAAATCTGGCGATCAGGATTCTCTGCAGGTAACCCATCTGCATCATAAACAATTTGACCTGCATCATTTCTAAGATATGCAGTACCATATATCACTCCAAATGGTTCTCCTACAATCTGGCTAATATTTGCTCTAAACGTTCGTACATTACCTACCGTTAGAATATTTTCCTGATCATCAGTAGCTATTATTTCACTTTCATTAAACCCGAGGTTATAGCTTACATCCCAACTAAAATTAGTAGATTGTATAGGTCTACCTCTAAGTAAAAGTTCTATTCCTTTATTTTCAAGCTCTCCAATATTTGACAGCACATTAGAAAAACCAGAAGTATTAGATATATCAACGGGAAGAATATCTTTTTCAGTTCTATTATTATAATAAGCAAAATCAAGACCTAATCTACTATTTAGAAAACTAAGATCTAAACCAAATTCTATTTCTTTTTTACTAAAAGGAGTTACTAATGAATTAGGCACTGTTCCTCCAGGAAGTGGTGCCAATGCTGGTGCTATTTCCCCCAATGGTTGTCCTAAATGACCTTGTCCAAAAATACGATAATACAGGCTTAATAAATATGGTGTTTCGGCACCACCTGCAACTTCAGAATATCCAGCTCTAATTCTACCAAGAGTAACCCAATCAGGCAATTCAAATGCATTAGAGAATACAAAACTACCACTTAATGATGGATAAAAATCGTTATTTGGTGTCGTTTTACCTACCGCAGAAAGTGTAGAAAACCAATCGTTACGTCCTGTAACTGTAAGATATGCATAATCCTTATACCCGACTTCTACTGAACCATAAACACCCGAAAGAGCAGTTTCTGTTAATGTTCTTTCCTGGCTAGAATTTTCAACATTCCCGATAATTTCTAAAAAAGGAATTACAAAACGTTCTCCTCTTAATCTAAGGAAATCACTTCTCTGTGTATTTTTATTCGCTCCAAAAAAGGCTTTTACTGAAATATCTTCTGTTATATTTTTATTAATTCCAAGAATTAAATCTGCATCCACCTGAGTGATATTATTTTCTCTTTCCTCAATACTCCCCAGTGGAGTAAATGCAGTACCAAAACCTTCTATTTGTGTTGTACGAGTTGTTGCATGATCAATACCAGCTCTCGCGGTAATATCCAACCAATCAAATATTTTGTATTTTACGGTTGCTGAACTTAATATTCTATTTCTACGATCAAATGTCCTAAATCGTTCTGATGCCCAATATGGGTTTTGTACAAAAGGATTTGAGGATATCCGTTGTTCTAAACCAGCATCGTTAAAACCTGGTGCCAAACTTTCTACATTTACATTGGCTGGTAACAAGCCTACAGAGAAATTTGAATTTCCTGGTGCATCAGACACCCTTGGTCTGTTTGTCACCTTTTCTACAATATATCTTGCGCTTAAATCAATTGATAGTTTTTCTGAAGCATTAGATCCTAAATTAAGAGAAAAAGACTTTCTATCTAATTCAGAATTTGGTAAGACATCTTTATTATCAAAATTAGTAGCTGCAAATCGATAATTAATTTTATCATTACTATTTGATAGCGCTATGGTATTTATAAATGTCGATCCTGTATCATAAAACTTTTTTAAGTTATCTCCAGCATTCGTATATGGTCGTGATACACCATCAAATTGAACAGAATTTGGAACACTTCCTAATCTCGGACCCCATGATGAAAAAGCTGCAGCTAAAGCTTCATCTGCTGTAGTAGGAGCTACTCCTTGAGAACCTTGACCATACGTTTCCTGAAAATCTCTTATGTTAGGATTAATCTTTTCGAATGTTATTTGACTGCTATATTCTACACCAAGTCCTTTTTGTTTTCGACCATTCTTAGTAGTAATAATAATGACTCCTCCAGAAGCTCTAGATCCATAAAGAGCTCCAGCTGCTCCTCCTTTTAAAACACTAACCGATTCAATGTCATCAGGATTAATACTAGAAATACCATCTCCAAAATCAGCTCCTCCCCACTCACTTGCTGCTCCTAACTGTGTATTATCTATGGTTACACCATCGACTACATACAAGGGTTGATTTGCTCCAGACAAACTAGATGCTCCTCGAATAACAACTCTACTAGATCCAGCTGCTCCTGTAGAAGGAGGTGTTATATTAACTCCCGCTACTTTACCTTGTAATGCATTAAGAGCATTAGGAGTTTTAACTTCTGAAATTGCTTCTCCCTGTAATTGAGTGACTGAATATCCAAGTGTTTTTCTATTCCGTTCGATTCCTAATGCTGTGACAACAACCTCATCCAACTGCTCTGTTCCTACAGATAGGGATACATTAATTGTAGTTTGCCCATTCACTGCAATTTCTTTTGTTTCGAACCCTAAAGAAGAAAACACCAAAATAGCATCTGATTTTGGTAGTTTAATAGAATAATTCCCATCAAAATCTGATAAAACTCCTACTGACGTGCCTTTAACTATAACATTCACCCCGGGTATAGGAGTGCCTCCTTTTTCATCGGAAATAGTACCCGATACCGTCGAATCTTGTGCTAGAATCGTTTGAAAACCAACAAAGGACACAAACACTAGAAATACTAGTAACTTATTATACATACTTGATTTTTTAGTTTACATTAAATTGATTTACATTCTCCCAGACTTTAATAAAAGCCAGTATAAATGTTATAATATCATTAACTTTTTGGAAAGTTTTTCGACCAATGACGATGCTGAAAAGTTAAAGAACACTATTACGAAAACGTTTGATACTGGTTTTTTTTTGTTTTTTTAACAGATAAAGCCCTATTTTATTATAACTAATGTTAAATCTAGATTAAGAAACAAACGTTATTTTAGATAAAAACTTAGCTTTTTTGAGTTTATAAGTTGTTCATGTGAAATAAAAAAACTATCTAAATTCTCATTATTTATCTTAATAGACTCTATAAATTTTTCTTTATTAGTAGTATTAGAAGTAATCACTAAAGTTTCATTTTTATAATATTCTTTATTTAAATGAATAGTTATTTTTTCAAATTTTGGTGCGCAAAATGTATATATTGGTTTTGCCGGTGTTATAGGATATATACCCATCATTGAAAATATTGCCCAAGCAGACATAGTTCCTGTATCATCATTCCCTGGTAATCCATCTGGAGTATTTTTATAATATGTTTCTAATAGATCATTTACGGTTTTTTGGGTCTTCCATTCCTTTCCTTTTACATAGTTAAACAAAAAAGGATAAGCAATATCAGGTTCGTTAGCCATATCATATTGCTTGTTATCAAAAACTTTTTGTAACTGTTGTTCGAATAACTTTTCTCCTCCCATAAGGTCTTTTAGCCCTTCCACATCATGGGACACCATAAAGGTATATTGCCATGCATTTCCTTCTATAAAGCCAAGGTTTTTTACAAAATTAGCCCCCGTTTCTGGGTTATATGGAGACAGCCAGCTTCCATCATTATTTTTTGGACGCAATAGATTGAATTCTTCATCAAAAAGTTTTCTATAGGATACTGAGCGATCTAAAAAACGTTGATAATCTTTCTCTTTACCAAGCTCTTGTGCTAATTTTGATATTGCAAAATCTGTAATGTTATATTCTTGTGTGGTTGAAACAGATCCACTATGTATTGTTTTTGTTGTTAAGTATCCTTTTTCGATATAATCTTTAATTCCCGGGCGTAATGGATTATCAATTAATTGATCTGCACTTTTTAACATTGCCTCATATGCTTTTTCTATATCAAAATCTTTGATTCCTTTAAGATATGTATCAGCAATGATTATCCCTGCTGGATCGCCAACCATAGTTGTTGTCTCTGTAGCATTTAACTCCCATTTTGGGAGCCATCCTGTTTCATCATAAATCTGTAACATACTTTTTACCATATCAGATTGTTGTTTTGGATAAACCAAACTCATCAATTGATGTAGATTTCTATACGTATCCCAAAGGGAAAAAACAGTATATCGAGTCCCCTCTGTATTTAAAGTCTCTCGGGTTCTCATTTTAGGATATTCACCATTTATATCATTAAGCGTATTTGGATGAATTCCTGTATGATATAATGCCGTATAAAATTTTATTTTATCTTCTTTTTTACCTCCTTCTACTTCGATTTTTGATAAATATTGATTCCATTCTGTTCTCGTTTCTTTTCTAATTTGTTTAAATCCTTTTTTTAAAGTTTCTTTTTCTAAATTTTCACGAGCATTTTTTATACTTACATAGGATATTCCTATTTTCATTTCTACTTTTGTAGGAGTATCAAAATGATATCTCATATATCCACCTATACTATCACCGGTTACTTCTTTTGTGAATCCTTTTTTTATTCTTGTTTTTCCATTATACTCTTTCATCCATTCGGCTTCCACTCCTTGATATGTATTTGGCTTTTCCCATACTCCAAACTCATCAGCTGGTACAGAAAATTTTGCTACAAAATAAACAGGATATGCTTCTTCTGGTTTATAGTAACAAAATGATCCTACAGAGCGTGTTCCTTCTATTTCAGTGGGAGAAACTACTTTTATTCTTCCACCTTGTTCATTTGTTAGTCCTAATCCTAAATTGAGTAAAATATTCGCAGTGCCTTTAGGGAAAGAATACATACTCACTCCTACTCTTGTCGTAGCAGTAGTTTCTACGATAATATTATATTTATCTAATATATTTGAATAGTATCCTACTTCTGAAATTTCGTTAGAATATGTAGATCCATATGTAAGATAATCGGTCTGTATATCTCCTGTAGTAGGCATGGCAGTAATCACTCCTAACTCTGGGCATCCTACACCGCTTAAATTAACATGACTAAACCCCGTCAAAAATGTGTTCTCATGGATATATGGTGTTGACAACCAACGATTATCTTTTTCTAATGGTAAGTTTTGATTTCCTGAAACATTAAAAGGAGAAACACTGGCCATTCCTCGAACGGCTATAGGCCCTGGATTGGTGGTACCAAAATTGGATGTTCCTATAAATGGATTGACATATTGAGTAAAATCTTTTTTTAAGTATTCCTGAGTTCGTTCTATCTTAGTTTTTGGTTTATTTTCTTTTTGACAAGAGGAAAAAACAATTATAATTATTGTTAATAATTTGAGTGCACAATTCTTTTTTAAAATATTAATAATCATTCTTTATATTAAATTAAAAACTTTTGAATTCATTAACCTTACATGGCCTTGGATTATTTTGGAAATTTACTTCACTTTGCTTAACGAATATGGTACAGCTTCATCTGTATTTGCCCAATCTTTATTAGGAACTTTCTCCATCATAAAATTTAATTCCCCTCCTTGTTGAATTGTATCAAAATTTAAATAGCTATTATTATAGACTACATTATTAAGTGAAGCTGATTGAACATATACATTTTGTTTAGAATTATTAGAGGCGCTAATTATAAATTCATTACCATTTTCTAGGGTAATTGTCGCTTTTTTAAACAAGGGGCTTCCTATTACATATTGATCTACTCCAGGAGTAACTGGATAAAACCCTAATGCACTAAAAACATACCAGGCAGAAGTTTGTCCATTATCTTCGTCTCCACAATATCCATCTGGTGTTGCAGAGTATAATTTGGTTAATACTTCCCGAATTTTCTCCTGTGTTTTATAAGGAACATTAGCATAATTGTATAAATAAATCATATGCTGAATGGGTTGATTACCGTGAGCATAATTCCCCATATTCACAATTTGCATTTCTCTTATTTCATGAATTGTAAATCCATAGTATGATGCATCAAACTCTGGGGGCATTTCAAATACGTTATCTAATTGCTTTTCGAATTCTGTTTTTCCTCCCATTAACTGAATCAGACCTTCTATATCATGAAAAACAGACCATGTATAATGTAAGCTATTTCCCTCTGTAAAAGCATCTCCCCATTTTAAAGGATTAAAGGGAGTTTGAAAACTACCATCTACATTTTTACCGCGCATCAATTTGGTAGATGGATCAAATAAATTCTTATAATTCTGAGATCGTTTATAGAATGTATTTGCAACCTCCTTTTTTCCTAATTTTTCTGCCATCTTAGCAATTGTAAAATCAGCATAAGCATATTCTAATGTACGTGCAGCATTTTCATTGATTTTTACATCGTATGGCACATACCCTAATTTGTTATAGTAGTCAATTCCTTCTCTCCCTACAGACCGTATTTCGTTTCCATTAGACAAAGGCCTCCCTTCTGAAGTTGTTGCATTTTTGAGTATGGCCTCGAATAAAGTTTCTGTATCTATATCTGGTATTCCTTTTAGGAATGCATCGGCAATAATTGGTGCCGAATTAGATCCTATCATACAATCTCTATGCCCTGGACTTGCCCATTCTGGAAGCCAGCCAGATTCTTTATATGTGTTTGCAAGGCCTTTCATGATTTTACCGTTTAATTCGGGGTACATCATATTAAAGAAAGGAAAAACCGCCCTAAACGTGTCCCAGAAACCATTATCTGTAAACATATATCCCGGTAACACTTTTCCATTGTATGGACTATAATGTAGTATTTCATTTTTTTCATTAAACTCATAAAACTTCCTCGGAAAAAGCAGCACCCTGTATAAGCAGGAATAAAAAGTTTTGATGTTATCTACATTATCATCTTCGATCTTAATTCTATTTAATTCCTTTTCCCACGCTTGTTTAGCCTTGATTTTAGTTTGCTCAAATGTATCAGTGCCGATCTCTCTATTTAGATTTAATTGTGCTTGTTCTGGACTAATAAAAGAAGATGCCACTTTTATATGTACTTTTTCTCCTTTTTTGGTTTTAAAACCAATAATAGCCCCTACGTGTTCTCCTTTATTTTCTAATGAATTCTCTAGTAATTTCCATTCATCTCCCCAAGTATGGTTTACTTCGAAATCTTTATCAAATTGTGCTACAAAATAGTTATGAAAATTATCTGGAACTCCACCGCTATTATTTCTACAATACCCAATAATTTTTCGTTCTTCGGGGATAATTTTCACCATTGATCCTTTAAAAAAAGCATCCAACATAATATAAGATTGCTTTGCTTCTGGAAAAGTAAATCTAAAATGTGCAGCTCGTTCTGTTGGAGAAACCTCAGCTACTATATCATAATCTGCTAAATATACTTTATAATGATTTGGTTTCACTATTTCTGCTTTATGAGAAAACCAAGAAGCTCTTTCTTCTTCTTTATATTTAAGATCTCCTGTAATTGCCATAAATGAAAATGCTGCATAATCGTTAATCCATGGACTGGGCTGATGTGTTTGTTTAATTCCTCTTATTGTATTTTCATCATATTTATATGTCCAACCATCACCCATTTTTGAAGTCATAGGTGTCCAGAAATTCATTCCCCATGGTGTTGCAATTGCCGGGTATGTATTTCCATTTGATAAATCAAACGCAGAATCTGTTCCCATTAAAGGATTTACATAATCAATCAAGCTTGTTTTACTTTCTTTATCTATATTATTTTGGCTTACAACTTCTTCATTTTTCTGGTCTGAATTACATCCTAATAACATTATAACTATAGCATATATAGTACTTTTTACTTTCATTAGTTCTGGTTTATTGTATTAATATCTCATCGACAAAAAGCCATGGGGCTTTACCTGCTCCCTGGTGCCAATCAGGAAGTTTACCTGCATTGTGTACTACTATCTTAATATATTTGGCATTAGTTTGTGGTATTTTTAAACTAAAATTCTTTTTACTGATTTCTTTAGCTTCTTCCTCATTAGTTGCGTCATAATCCATTTCTACAATTTTTTGAAAAGCTGTATTTTCATTTTTGGTATAGACTTCTATTTTTTTGGGAAATAAAATCCATGATCCGGCATCTCTTAAACAACTTACCGATACATTTTGAATCACCTTAGGCTCATCAAAATTAATTGTAGTGATCAAATTATCACCCTCATATCCTGTCCAGTTTCCATCAGAAAAAACAGAACTTCCTTTTATAAAATCAAAAACTTTTTGAGCTCCCGGATATTTGGCAGATGGTTGATGTACCATATTAAAATCTTTAATCTTATATTTTATTTTAAAAAAGTCTTCTTCCATAATTGGGCTTGGTAACCATTCGTCTTGATATAATAAAGCCTTTAACTTTATAGAATTAGTAATTTTTATAGGTGCAGTATACCTGATAGAAGTACTATCCGGATCTGTACCGTCTATCGTATAATATAATTTTGCTTTACGCAATGGATTATTAAATGTAATCATTAAACTATCAGAAAAAATAGTTTGCTCTGTAATAAGGGTAGGAGATTTTAAAGCTTTAATTTCTGCAAATCCCTCAAAAACACCATGATGGATGATGGTCGGACTACTTTTCATTAACTGTTTAGCATATTTTTTATCTACTTGTGTATTCCATACATAAATATCATCTGGAGCAATTTCCTCTACAATAGTTGTTATTCCCTCATTATCTATTTCTGTATGGTGTACATTTAAAACTTTTAGTTTTTTTAGGTTAACCAAATGATTAAGAGTTGTATTTGAAATTTTGGTGTTATCCAAACGTAATTTCTCCAATCGTTTAAGTTCCTTTAATCCTTTAGTCATATCATCTGTTAAAGTAGTATTATTTAACTCTAATTCTACTAATTGTTCTGCTATACCTTTTAATGATTTTATTGCATCTGTGGTTATAGAGTCTCTAACAAATTTAGCACTCAATTGTGGCTTATCTATCGCAATTCTATAAACCAAAAACCCTGAATTCACCACATCGTTTAATGCCGCTATAGAAGCTTCTGCTATAATTTCAACATCCTCTTCTACATAATTTTCTAAAAGATTAATTAATGTATCATTTTCTTGATATGCCAACGCCTTCACATTAAAATCGGCACCGTTATTTATCCAATGTTCTAACAGCCATAATTCATCTGTAGATATTTGATTTTTTCCGGTTGGAGGCATATGTTTTTCATCTTCTAAAGGCAATAAAATTCGCTCAATTATATGGCTATTCAAAGCATTTCCTTTCTCTATCAGCTTACCATTTTTTCCTCCTTTGAGAATCATGACTTCAGAAATAAGGGATAATTCTCCTTTTTGCTTTGTTGCATTATGACATTGTATACATTTAGCTTCTAAAATAGGATATATCACATCAGAAAAATAATGAAGACTATCAATAACCTGAGGTTTGTTTTTTTTTGTTTTTAAAGGAGAATATTGTGTAATAAAATCATCTCCATGCGTTAGCGTACTCCCATAATGTCCAGTTATACTAATCAAAATTATAGTACTTACGAATAAAGGGAAGAATAGTTTTTTTAGGCTTTCAAGAGTAGATCTCTTTAGTAAGAATAAGAAAGTAATCAAAATTGCAGTAGCAATTCCTGTCCACATATGAATATTAGTTGTATTTTCTTCATAACCACCTTCTAAGGATAAAAAATACCCCAATACACAAGCCAAAATTGCAAAAAACGCACTGAATCCTAATCCATTTTCAATAAGAGTTTCGGGGTAATTCTTGCGAATACGCCCAACGATATCAAAATAAAACACTAATAGTAACCCACCAATAGGTAAATGTAATATCAGAGGATGAAAACGACCTAAAAACAACACAAATTCTGATGTACCAGTTGTTTCAACAAGTGGTATTACACTCAGAAACATACAACATATATGAGATATTATAAGATTCATTAATTAGAGATTTTGGCGTTAAAAATCCATTCATCCATAAACAACCAGGCAGGATTACCTTTACCTTGATGCCATTTGGGGATTGATGTTACATTGGAAATTTTAATCTTTAGTTTTTTTAATTTCTTAGCAACTGGAATATGAATATTATCTAATTTGGTACTACCAGTCTTTATTTTTTCTAATGCTTCCTGAGGTTCAATATCTGTAAAATCCGCCCCATTTTCTGAAAAAGCAATAGACACATTTTGAATAGGAAAAATCCATGCATCTGTATTCACCAAATATCCTATATCTACAGAATCTAAAAATATCTTAGTTTTAAAATCGATTATTGCTATAAATGGTTCAGTAACTCCAATCCATTCTCCATCTCTAAAGTTTAAGGTTCCTTTTTTATGATTCACTAATGTACTCTCTCCTTGTCCTGGGTATTGTTTATTTAAAGGAGTAATCAAGGAAAAAATGTCAACATCAATTCCTTTTTTAAAAAAGGATACCTGTTCTGATCCACTGGATTTAAATTCAGGATGAAATGCTTTAAATGTATAGGTCCCGGATTCTGAAATTGAAATTATATCTGTATACTTTTCTGATGTTTCTGTTGGTTCATTACCATCTGTAGTATAACGAATTACTGTTTGATCTAATGGCAATGAAGCAATAATTGATGAAGAAGTGTCGATAATCACATTATTTACAATAATCTTAGGGTTGACTAACTGTATTTCTTCTTTTTGCACATAGGTTTTAGTAAATTCATTTTCTTTATTATTCTTTTTACAAGAATAAACACATACAACCAATACTATGACTACTATATATTTCATACTCTGGTTAGTTTTATAGGGTATGTTTGTCCAGAATTCCATTGTGCTACATACATATTACCTTCTTCATCTATGCATACATCATGAGGATGTTGAAATAATTTTATGGTTTGATACAATTCTTTTAATGAATTATTTTGATATATCGGTTGTGTTGCTCCTGGACAAGAAATTACTTCGTTCTTATCATCCATAATCAAAAGAAATCCTGAACCATTATGTGATGCACTTCTTGATTTTAAAACAGCAAAATAGATTTCATTACCATAAATTACCGGTCGGCAAATGAGAGCCCCGGGAACTTCTATAGATGATAAGTAATTACCATCTAAACTAAATCTCTTTAATTTGTTTTGTTCTCTTGCTGTAATTAAAAGTATTGGATTTGCCTCATCTCTTTGATCAAGACAAATACCATGAGCATTTAAAAACTGATCATTTTCTGTTCCTTTTCCTCCAAATATATTTAGAAGTTCTCCTTTGTGATTATAATGTAATATGAATTGATTTCCGTAGCCATCAGCAACATAAAACTCTCCGTTTTTTAAAACTGTAGTCTCGGTGGGTTTAAATTCTTCTTTACTTTTATACTTTCCTGTATCTGCTGGATAATCAATTGTCATTACCTCTTTACCATCAATTGTAGTCTTAATAATCTGGTGACGTTCATAGTCAGTAATGAACAAAAAATCTTCTCCATTTTCAACAGAAAGCGTTAAACCGTGACCTCCTGGATATGTAGTTCCCCAAGTTTCTAATAACTTTCCTGATTTATCATATACAATAATGTTATTTTTGATATGGTTGGTAAGCATAACAATTCTTCCTTTAGAATCCTGAATAATTTCATGACAGTCCTTTACCGGAACTTTTTCTGCATTCAAATTTCCCCAGTTCAAATCCACCTTGTAGCGATGAGAATTATGCCCAATAATCAAATCTTTATGATCATCAAAAGTATACGCTCCAGAATACATTGGTAAAGTAAGTATCCCAGCAGAAGCACATACTGATTTATGTAGAAATTTTCTTCTATTCATTACTTTTCGGTTTTATCATGCAATAAGATCTTTTACTACATTACCATGAACATCAGTTAATCGAAATCTTCTACCCTGATGTTTAAAAGTAAATTTGGTATGATCAATTCCCATCAAGTGCATTAGTGTAGCCTGAAAATCGTGTATATGTACCGGGTCTTTTACTACATTATATCCTAACTCATCAGTTTCCCCATAAGTAAACCCTGGTTTTACGCCTCCGCCAGCCATAAAAATTGTAAAACTTCTCGGGTGATGGTCCCGCCCATAATTTGTATCGGTTAGTGTACCTTGACTATAATTTGTCCTACCAAACTCTCCTCCCCAGATAACTAATGTATCCTCTAGTAAACCTCTTTGTTTTAGATCCATAATAAGAGCTGCCGATGCTTGATCTACATCTTTGGCTTGCTTTTCTATTTGAGTAGGAAGGTTGTCATGTTGATCCCAACCCATATGATACAATTGTACAAATCGAACATCCTTTTCTATCAACCTTCTCGCCAAAATACAATTCGCTGCATATGTCCCAGGGACCTGAGAATCGGGACCATACATTCTAAAAACATGTTCTGGTTCATCATCAATATTCATAGTTTCGGGAACTGAAGTTTGCATTCTGTATGCCATTTCATACTGAGAAATTCTACTATTTATTTCGGGATCTCCGAATTCTGTTTCCTGTTTATGATTTAATTCGTTTAAATAATCCAACATTTTTCTTCTATCTGCTCTTGACATTCCTTCGGGATCCTTTAAAAACAAAACAGGATCTTTACCCGAACGAAATTGTACTCCTTGATGTAAAGAACTTAAAAATCCATTTCCCCAAAGTTTTGAATATAATGGTTGAGCATTAGGTCTACCAGTTCCTCTACTTAATAAGACAGAGAAAGCTGGTAAATTATTATTAAGGCTTCCTAAACCATAACTCATCCAGGAACCAATACTAGGTCTTCCGGATTGTTGAGATCCTGTTTGAAAAAATGTAATCGCAGGATCATGATTTATTGCATCTGTCTGCATCGATTTTACAAAACACAATTCATCCACCACTTTGGATACATAAGGCATTAAACTACTTACCCAAGCTCTGGATTCACCATATTGCTTAAATGTAAAATTACTATCTGCTAATGGAAAATTAGATTGCCCAGAAGTCATCCCTGTTAATCGTTGTCCTTTTCTAACCGATTCAGGCAAGTCTTGCCCTCTCATATCTGTTAATTTAGGCTTATAATCAAATAAATCTAATTGTGAAGGTCCTCCACTTTGAAAAAGATAAATAACTTTTTTAGCCTTAGGGGCAAAGTGAGGTAGTTGTAATGAACTAGTTCCCAAATTAAGCCCTTTTGCTGTATTTGGTTGACTAAACATACCTATCGGATCAATTAGAGAACCCAGAGCGACTCCGCCAATTCCTAATCCTACTTTCTTTAAAAAATGTCTCCTGTTATTATTATTAAAATGTTTGAATAACTCGTTCATGATCTTTAACTTTTAGTGATAGTTTCATCCAAATTGAATAACAAACTAGCCAAAGCAGTATATGCTTTAAGTTCTCTAGGTTGAATATTTTCAGGAACATCTAATGTACTTGTTACCGTAGGATCAATATTTTCTGTCTTCTGTTTAACATATCCTTGTCTTTGTTCATTAAGATATTCTGATAATTTATCTAGTTCTACCTCATCAGGGCTTCTAGATGTAATTTTTTTGAAAAGAGCTCCAATTTTTTGTTTTTCATCAGATGCATCATTCTCTAGTACCCCAATAGCCATAACTGTTGCTGCTTCAATAAACTGAGGATCGTTCATTAATACTAATGCTTGGAGAGGTGTGCTTGTTTTTTGCCTTTGTACGGTGCAGAAGTCTCTGGAAGCCGCATCAAAAGTAAGCATAGACGGAGGAGGAACAGTACGTTTCCAGAACGTATACAAGCTTCTTCTGTATAATCCTTCTCCTTTATCTGCAATATATTCTGTAAGACCAACTCCAGATGTAGTTCCTGCCCATAACCCTGGAGGCTGATATGGTTTTACACTAGGTCCGCCAATCTTTTTTACCAACAATCCACTTACTGCCAAAGCATTATCTCTAATTGCTTCTGCTGGCAACTTATACCTTGATCCTCTTGCTAACAGTTGATTTTCAGGGTCTTTTTCCAATAACTCTGGTGTAATTTTAGAATTTTGTTGATAGGTCGCTGATAATGCCATTTTTTTAAGCATACTTTTTATATCCCAACCTTCCTCTTTAAAAGTGACAGATAACCAATCCAATAGTTCAGGGTGTGTTGGGAGGGCTCCCTGGTTTCCAAAATCATCGGCAGTCGCAACAATACCAGTACCAAACATTTGTTGCCATAAGCGATTAACCATCACTCTAGCAGTTAATGGATTATCATCATCAAAAAACCATTCTGCCAGTCCAAGTCTATCTTGAGAATATTGATCAGAGAAAGGCAGTACTTGTTCTGGGAGTGTATAAGGCACCTCTTCTCCAGGTGCATCATAAAGGCCCCGATTTAGTACTCTATTTTTACGTATTCCTTTCTCATCTTTCATTACCATTAATTTTACTTCACTTATAGAATCAGGAATATTAACAAAAGGTAACTTTGTTTTAATAGTCTTTTGATCTAAAGTAACATAAGGTTCCGGAATTTCTCCATAATCTATTTGTCCCTTCTCCTTTAACTGATTAAAAAAACTATACATTCCATAAAATTCTTTTTGAGACAGAGGATCATATTTATGATCATGACAACGGGCACATTCCATAGTAAGTCCCATAAAGGCTTTGGCGGTAGTATTGGTCCTATCCATTACATACTCTACACGATATTCTTCATCAATCACTCCTCCTTCTTGAGTAATCTTATGATTTCTGTTAAATCCTGAAGCTACAATTTGTTCTAAGGTTGCATTATCTATCTGATCTCCTGCTAATTGCCATTTTACAAATTGATCATAAGGTAAATTTTCATTAAAGGCATGGATTACCCAATCTCTCCAGGGCCACATTACACGTTCTAAATCATCCTGATATCCATGTGTATCTGCATATCTGGAAACTTCCATCCAATCTAAAGCCATGCGCTCTCCATAAGCTTTAGAATTTAGTAATCTGTCTATTACTTTCTCGAATGCATTGGATGAAGTATCATTTATAAAATGATCAATTTCTGCCGTGGTAGGAGGTAAACCTGTAAGGTCAAAAGAGACTCGTCTTATTAATCTTTCTTTAGTAGCTATCTTAGAAGGTGTAAGATCTTCTATCTCTAATCGTTTAAGAACAAATCTATCTATTTCATTATTGCCCCATTTTGTATTAACGACTTTTGGTAATGATGGTTTTTGAAGAATTTTAAATGACCAGTGAGAATCCCATTGTGCCCCATCCTCTATCCATTTTTTTAGAATTTCTTTTTCATATTCGCTTAACAATAAATTAGAATCAGCTGGGGGCATTAATTTATGAGTATCCTCAGCATATATTCTTTTAATCATTTCACTATTCTCAAGATCTCCTGGTTTAGCTGCAAATCTATCTTTGTTTTCTCCAAGTGGTACATACGCACCATCTTTTGTATCAAAACGAAGTCCTGCTTCTCGAGAACCTTCATCAGGACCGTGACAAGCATAACACTTATCTGATAATATAGGTTTTACATGAAAACTATAGCTAATTGTCTCTGGTAATTTTTGTTTTGTCTCCTTATCAGAATCTTTCTGCTTTGAATTAGTAGTATTACTTTTATCCTCTGATAATAATACGTATTCTTCTTTTTGACTTGAAATCATCCATTTTATAAAAACCGCTATTATAAAAGAAATCAAAAAATATAATACAACATGTTTCTTTTTCATCTGTTCAACTTTTAAATTAAGACTTATATCATATTATGGATACTAAATTCTATTTCATTTTAAATTCAGCATCCCTTAATTCATTATTTACTGTAGCATTTTTAATTGCAAAATTAAACCCTGGACGTAGGCAATAAGAGCCATATTCTCCATTTTTGTTTAGTGCAATAAATCCTACTTGTAAATATTCTAGATCTGCATGGTTTTTATGCACTTTATAAATTCGTTCTACAACTTCTTTACAAGCGTCGTAAGGAGATTTTCCTTGACGCATTAACTCAACCACCATGGCACTTCCGGCTGTTCTTATTACAGCTTCTCCTAAGCCCGTTGCCGCAGCTGCTCCTACTTCATTATCAAGAAACAATCCTGCACCAATAATGGGAGAATCTCCCACTCTACCGTGCATTTTCCAAGCCGCTCCGCTCGTGGTACATGCTCCTGATAAATTACCATCTTCATCCAACGCCAGCATACTAATTGTATCATGATTCTCAATATTAATTACTGGTTTATAATTGGTTTTTTGTAACCATTCTTCATATGCTTTTTTTGATTCTGGCGTAAGTAATTCTTCTTTTTCAAATCCTTGTTCTAAGGCAAATTGTAATGCCCCATCTCCTGTTAACATGATATGCGGAGTTTCCTCCATTACTTTACGAGCTACAGAAATTGGGTGTTTAATATGCTGTAAGAAAGAAACAGCACCACAATTACTATTATAGTCCATAATACAAGCGTCTAGAGTAACATTACCTTCTCTATCAGGAAAACCTCCTAAGCCTACAGTTTGTATTTCTGGGTTTGCTTCTGCTGTGCGTACGCCTTGCTCCACAGCATCAAGGGATTTACCACCTACACTTAATATCTTCCAAGCTTCTTCATTAGCAGGAACTCCATGATTCCAGGTAGAAATTACAACAGGTTTTATCACCTCTATAACAATCTCACTTTTCTCATTGCTTTGCTGTTCCTTAATATTGTTTTTGGTATTACAACTCCATAGGGTTATTACTAAAAACAGAATCAAGTATTGATATATGAAGGTTCTCATCATAATTAATATATTTTATTTAATTCAGGTAATTTAAAATTCATAAATACTGAGTCATTTGGGATATCACTCATTTCAAATTCTAAAAGCCCACCATTCATAATAGTCTTATGCCTAATGAATAGTTTTTTATAAGGTTCTCCATTAAGTATAATTCTATTTATATATTTATTTTTATCCGAAAGATTTTTGGCCTTAATTTTAAAAACTTTTTGTTCTGGTAATTGTATTTCTGTACTTTCAAAAAGTGGTGAAGAAAAAAGATATACTCCTTGAGCTGGATTTACAGGATATAATCCCAGAGCGCTAAAAATATACCAGGATGACATTTGTCCACAATCTTCATTTCCACAATGTCCATTGGGTTCATTCTTATATTGCTCTTCCAAAATTTTACGAGTAAGCTCTTGTGTTTTTGAAGGACGATTCACATAATTATATAAATACGCTACATGATGACTTGGTTCATTTCCATGTGCATATTGACCTATCATTCCTGTACTAAATATTGGTAGTTTATCGGTTGATTCTGGATAATAAGAAAACATAGAATCCAATTTTTGGGTAAATCTTACAGCACCACCTGTTTTTTTAATTAATCCATCTATATCCTGAGGAACAAACCAATAATATTGCCAGGCATTACTCTCGCAGAAATAAGGTGTATATTCTTTAGGGACAAAAGGTTCTATAAAATTTCCTTCAATATTTTTTGGTTGTAACCAGGATCTTTTATCATTGTATAGGTTTTTCCAATTTTCTGAGCGATTCATGAAATATTTATAATCCTCTTCTTTTCCAAGATCTTTTGCAAACATTGCGATACACCAATCATCATAAGCATATTCCATGGTCTTTGAAACTGACCAGTTTTCATGGTGTTCATCAACCGGAATATATCCTAAATCCTTGTATATATCAATTTGCCTATCATTGACCATCGCACTTTCTTTACATGCATTATATGCTTGTTCAATATCAAATGTAAATCCTTTAAAATATGCATCTACAATTACAGGAACTGCATGATATCCAATCATCATATTGGTTTCATTACCTTGCATAGACCATACAGGTAAGATTCCTGTTTCTTTATAATGTGCTAATAAAGATCGTATCATATCTGGCACACGTTTTGGCTGAATAATTGTATATAATGGATGTGCCGCTCTAAATGTGTCCCATAAAGAAAAGGTGTCATAACGATCAAATCCTTTTGCATTCACAATAGTATCGTTTGCACCTTTATAATCTCCATTAGGGTCGCTCAACAATGTTGGAGCCAGCATAGATTGATACATCATCGTATAAAAAATACTTTTCTTGTCTTTATCAGATGTCGTAATCTTTATTTTATTTAACTCGTTTTCCCAAATTGCTTTTGCTTTTTTCTTATAAGTATCAAAATCAAAATTGGAGGTCTCTTTTGATATTGATTGTTGTGCTCCTTCAAAACTTGCCGTGGAGATTCCTGTTTTTAGAACTATTTGCTCTCCTTCTGTAGTAGTATATTGCAATACTATTCTAGTTTTTTTGCCTCGTACAGGAAGGGTTGTGGGATTATCATCCTTAAATACAGAATATCTCCTAAATGGTTTTGAAAACTGTATTACAAAGTATATTCTCTGATCTTTTGCCCAACCTGTCGACATACGATATCCTTGTAAGGTCGAATCATTTACTTTTTCAATATAGGTATCTGTAGGATCGTCCCAATTTATCGCATACCCAAGATCTACATGTATTGCAGTAGCTGCATCTTCTGGAAATGTATATCGATGTATCCCTACCCTATTTGTTGCTGTCAATTCTGCTTTGATATCATAATCTAATAAATCTACGGTGTAATACCCTGGGGATGCATCTTCTTTATTATGATTGTATTTGGAAAATGGTTTGTAGTTATTCTCTTTTATTCGTTCTGAAAATCTACTATTCGTAGGCATTACCAGGATATCATATAAATCTCCTGCTCCTGTACCAGTGAGATGTGTGTGAGAAAAACCACTAATAATAGCATCTTTATAATAATATCCTGCTATTCTATCCCAGCCAGGGATTCCAATATCTGGACTCAATTGTACCATCCCAAATGGAAGTGTTGCACCAGGATAAGTATTCCCTGGTCCGTCTGTACCGATAAATGGATTTACATAATCGACTACTGATGATTCTTCAGGGAAATCAATCTTTTCTTTAGCCTCTTCTTTACAGGACCAAAGGAGCAGTATTAAAACGATATATGTAAAATCCATTTTTCTCATTCTGACAATGAATTAGACCATACTTAGTCTATGTAAAATTATTGCTTAGAAGCTTTTATCACTTCGAATTGTTCTTCGGTAATTGCATTTCCATCAAAAAATGATATTCCTGAAGCTCCATTATCTTTAGCTAATTGAATTGCTTCGGCAACATCTTCTGCACTCATAGGAGGTAAATATATCCCAGTATGTAGTTTAGTTTCTTTTCCTTCAAGATCCTTAACACCTTGTCTTGTTGCAAAACCAATCCAATCTACTTCTTCATTATAAAAATTATGATATATCATGGGTAACACTTCATCTACATGCCATTTATCCCAACGTTGTCTTACCATATGGTCTGCCATTTCTGGATATGGAAATACAGCTGAGGTTAATTTTTTATTGTATTTATGAGCAATTTCATATGCCTCATCAACTACTCTTTTTACTTGATTAAGTCTAAACTGTTTCCATTCAATATCTATAGCTATATTACTAGCATCTTTAGGGTTTTTATGATGCTCTTTCTGGAATGTATCAATACACACATCACAATAGCAAAAGTCAAATTCTGGTAATTCTTCATCTTGAACTAAATCATATTTTGGCAGTAACCCTATAGGTAAAAATATATCTGGATACCTAATATAATCTATATGTACACTTGTAACTCCCTCTACTTTAGCCAAACCTTCTACAAGACTTAAAACATGATCTCTGGATTCTTTTCTGGTAGGACATAACCACTGATAATAATCGACATAAGGCCGTGTATCATAACACGATTTTCCTTCTCTACTTACTGCATACCATTCGGGGTGTTGAAGTGCTATTTTATCTCCAGGTCTATTCATTGTAAACATCCAGGCATGAACTTCTAATCCTTCTTTTGTGGCCAATGGAGTAATTTTTCTCAACACTTCTGCATCAGTCTCGGTATTAATCAGAACTGCGTCTATTCCATTTTCTTTATACTTTTTAAATTCAGTCTTATACTCTTCTTCAGATTTTTCAGCATTAGCAGTAATCCAAGTCCAATATTTAAAAGGTGTTATATCAACCTTAGTTTCTAATTCATTAACAGTTTCTTCTTTTTTCTCTTCTGATACACAGCTTAAAAGAATAAGTGCAATACACATTGAAATATTTTTGATCATTCGCATATCAATCTAATTTTTGAATAATTCTCCCATCTTCTCTTATAATAAACAAGCGCTTTGTAAAAGGACTAATCACAGTAATATTAAAACCAGTTTGATGGTTTTCTATTGTTCGGATAACTCTATTCCCTTCTATTTTAGAATCATCATCAGATAATTCAGAAAATTTAGTTGCCCAGCGATTATTTTTTTTATGATACTCTTTTTGTTTTCTATACAAGCGATATAAGATTTGTTTTACTTTTTCATCTTCAGGTATTTTAAACTTATCTTCTTCTCCTGCTTTTTTTGAAGAAAAATATACATATCCCCAATCTTCTGGACGATGCATATTAATCACTCCCATAGGTGACCATACCCAGTTATATTCATGTTCGATTTTTCCTTTATCATTCTCTTTTCGAGAATATTTATTATTCTGAAGTTGAAAATTCCAATTTACTCTTGAAAAATTCACTCTCCAGAATTGATCCTTAGGAACATTTTTATGAAAATATGATGTTTTAAATGCATCAAAAGGAATTGCTATTTCAATAGACCAACCTTTATCAGTATCATTAGCATTATTGATCGTACCATGAACTTTTACTGAGGATTTAAATCCATTGGCATCCCAATCATTAAGTACAGGACTACCCTCTCTATATGGTTTTGTTATAAACAAATCCCAAAGTGTATTTAATGCATTTATCTCAAACTCATAATAATTATGTGTGTCATTATCTGGATCTATAAAAATTTCAAAATCATTATTATGGAAAATAATAGTGTCTTTTTGCTTTAAGTTTCCCCATACATGAGGCTCTTCCATTTCTGCAAAAAAGTATACATGAGTATCATCCCATAACATTTTTACAGATGTATTGTATTTAGGCACCTTATTTCCTTCAATATCGATAAATAGGTCCGTTGGCTTTACTTTTTTCCATGATTCTTCTGACGCTACTCCATCAATAATAATTGATTCTGTTATATGGTATGCAGTATATGTCTTTGGTAATGTTTGAGCACTGCCGACAATTGCAATAAAAAAGATCAATAAAATGCTTAATCCTTTATGCATTACCTCTAATATAAAATACTGATCACCGTTCTTAATCACTTTATAATGTATTTTCTTTAGTAAACTTAATAATTTCACTTATTCTTCCAAATGCTAATGCTACAACTGTATCTGCCGCACCGTAATAAATTGCTACTTTATCTTGTTCTATATCTTGTATTGTGGCACAAGGGAATATTACATTAGGAACATCTCCTACCTGTTCATAAGAAACAGAGGGAGTTAAAAGGTATGGTTTTGTTCTATATTTTACGATATCAGGATTGTCTTTATCCAAAATAGCTGCTCCCATAGCATATCTAAACCCATTACACGTATTAATAACACCATGATAAAACATTAACCATCCTTCTTCTGTTAAAAAAGGTACAGATCCTGCTCCTATCTTTGTACATTGCCACGCACTATCTTCAAAAGGAGTTGCCTGCATCACATTTCTATGTTCTCCCCAATATTTCATATCTGGGCTATAGCTAATAAAAATATCTCCAAAAGGCGTGTGTCCATTATCACTTGGGCGGCTTAACATTGCATATTTGTTATTAATTTTCTTAGGAAATAATACTCCGTTTCGATTAAATGGTAAAAATGCATTTTCACATTGAAAAAATTCCTTAAAATCAAAGGTATATGCGATCCCTATAGTTGGTCCATAATATCCATTACACCATGTAATCCAATATCTATCTTCTATAAAAGTCACACGAGGATCATACTTATAATCAGAATCAATCATTTTGGTATTTCCTTCTTCCATAATAATAGGATCATGGTTTATTTCCCAATCGATTCCGTTTTTACTAAATCCTGCAAAAATATTCATCTGCACCGCCTTATTATCACATCTAAAAACTCCAGCAAATCCATTATTAAAAGGAACAACAGCGCTATTAAAAACACTATTGGATACAGGTATTGCATCTCTTTGTATTATTGGGTTTTTGGTATATCTCCAAATAACATCATTACTTCCTATAGGTCTATCCTGCCAGGGCATTTGATTTTTCACACTTTTGTTTTTTATAGTTAGTACTACCGTTGTTTAAGATACATTTCAAACAACAGTAGTACAATAGGTTTAATTTTTAATTAATTTAACCCGTTGTGCATTTAGTTAATATTAATTTTTAGGTTGTTTATATTTCTGTTGAATTCAAACCTATTGATATATTGAATAATGGTCATTGCTGTGATCTTTGATAAGATTCTATTTTTAAATCCC
>NZ_VLNR01000033.1 GCF_007489275.1 Aquimarina algiphila | reverse complement strand
AGTACCCATTACATATTGTCGTAATCTGTATGATTCTACTGGTAAGGCTGTTAATTCTTGTTTCTCTATAGATTCAAACAACTCTAAACGAGAATAATTTCTAGATTGAAAGTTAGTTTTGTTATGTACCGCGGTATGTTCTAATATAGCAGTATTTAAAGCTCCTAATGTATAAAAATCAGTAGCCCCTAAAGGAGCAAATACTCGTGTGTAAACAATTTTTACAGCATTCTCTACTAATGCCTTATCTCTTGGTCGATAAGCTCTTGTAGGCAGAACTGTAGTGTTATAATGAGTAGCCATTGCTAATAAACTCTCATTAAGAATAGGCTCATATTTACTACTCTTAGTAACTGCTGACTTTAAATTATCCGTTACAATTGCCTTAGGAACACCTCCATAAAAATTTAAAGCATTAACCATACAGCCTATAAAATCTTCTCGTTTTTGTGAAGGACAGGCTTCTGCATAAGTGTAACCACTAGCTCCTAAAACAGCAACAAAAACTTCTAGCTCTTTTACTTCTCCTGTCCCAGGATCGATAATTGAGAGTTTCTTACCCGTAAAGTCAACGAACATTTTATCTCCTGCCTTGTGATTAAATCGCATTACAGGGCTTTGATTACGACTCCAAGCTTTATAAAGATGACAAAATCTGGAATATGACACAAGATCAGGGTACTTTTGAAGATAGCTCTCCCATACCAGATAACGAGTGACGCCAACTTTCTTAAGCTCTTTGTTAACTATTGGAAATAAATCAAATAGATAAGAATGACGTGTAGTAACATGAGTATGGTCGATATCCAAAAGAATACGGAGTTCCTCAAAGGTCAGTGCATCTACCTCTTCACTGGTAAGTTTACTCTTAATCAATAAATCAAGGTACTTGCGAACTGTATTACGGGAGATCCCTAACCGCTTACTGATTTTTCGCTTACTAACCCCTTGGGTATAGAAACGATATAACTGCTTTATTTTTCGCATATCTAAGTGTGTGTTTGCCATGGTTATTTTGATTACGTATAACCATACAAGTTATTTAATACACACACTCTTGGGGGTGGGTCAATTTAAACAAGAATAGGTGGGTCAGTTTAAATAGGATTTACTGGGTCAATATAATAGGAATAGGTGGGTCAGTTTGGCAAGAATTTCCATGTTGATAGCCTTCCTTGAACACAATTTCGAGATTGCGAGCTTTTTCACCCATAGCCAGATTTTCCGCTGTTCGGGAACGTTTGGCGATTTTATCCGCAAAGGCGTATCGCTCAAAATGGGTTTGCAAAGTGATGTATTCATAGATCGCATTGCTTTTTAATCCGATACGGTAAATACGCCCTTCAATCTGTATGGCATCGGTTGGGGCAGTTGGTAAACCTAATGTAATTAACACACGTTGTTTATTGCCAACCGTATCATGTAACGAAATCCCTTCTTTGCCCGCTTTGGTCTGCACCATCAATATATCAACACCTGATTGATTCCGGTTGAAATCTTCGACATATTGACTGCGCTTCTTTTTACCGACATTGCCGTTAAATTCGCGCATGGTATCAAATGCCTCTGCAATGGTCTGACGCGGGTTTACCAAGTCGGATAAATCGAGATTAACCAGCTCGCTATATTCCTCGTTAAAGCGTCTGATTTCCTGCTTTAAATCAAATAGATGATTTTCTCGTTCTTCGCTTTTTGTGAGTAATTCATCTGCATCAAAATCAAAGGGATGACTTGGCAATGAATGGTTATAATTGTGGAAGATCACGACCTTTCTACCTAACGCCAGATGCTGCTTGATACGAGGTATTGCAGCTTTTGCCTTGATGCACTCTAATAGCTGATTCGTATAGTTATAGTTGAATTTTCGGTAAACAAATTGGCTTAACAGCGGGTAACTGTCCATAAACTCTTTTGAGCTAAACAATTCTTTACCTTCATCGATTCGCTTTCCGATTTCACTATTGACGGTAATGAATTCTCTGGAATAGTCTTTTTCGACTTCGATTTGTCGTCCTGAGATTACCCCTTCTTTGCAGAAATGCTCATGAAAGTTGCGTTCCATGAGTCCGACATTGACCGCAGCATCCGGCTTGGTCAGTTTATTATAGCTCATCGTATAGCCGAAATGCTCTATGAAAAACTGGTTGTAAGGATTAGGAACATTATAACCGTAAAATTTATCCTCTTGCAGCTCCGAATGTTCATTGAGTTCCCATAAGCAGCCATCACCTAGGGGGATAGATTTATGATAAGCAAAAGGAGATGCAGAAAGAAAAACCACTTTCGTTTTATCGGTATATTCCTTTAGCTGGTTATTATATTGCTCTTTGAATTTGTCCTCATTAAGCACATAACGGTCATTTTCTGCATCATATCTTTTGCACGCTTCACGTATCTTATCTCTATACAGACTGTCAAAGGATGACGGGAGTTTAGCCACAAATTGATGTTGATATAATGCTTTGGTTTCATTGCCTTGGGCATTTTGCAGCAAGTAATGGCATTCATCATAGATGACCAGATCAAACGGGTAATGGGTAAGGGCTGCATTTTGGTAATAGTTCGCATAAGTCGTTACAATGATACCTGACTTTACATCATTAACTGTTTCCAGTTGCTTGATATATAGTTGCAATTGATTGCCTTCCTTAATCCAGTCTTTCGCCTTTTTATCGGTAGGTACTACGATTAAAATATTAGGCTTGCTCTGTAATAGAAAACGTTTAGCAATGCCAAGCCCTACAAAGGTTTTGCCTGTGCCTGTTCCATTGGTAAATAAAATCCCTTTACCGTCTAAAAAACGTTGTTCGGCTTTGAGTACATCCATTTGCTGCTCTGGAAATAATTCCGGTAGATCGGAGCGGATGGAGTCCAAGTCTGCTATGCAACTTTCTGTAGCAAAGTTGGTTAGAAAATCAATAGATAATTGTTCTGTTTGCATGGTTCAATTCCTTATGGTTAATGGTTATGTGAATGCGTTTTTTGGAAAGATTCAGGCAAGCGACAAGGCGGCCAATAAGCCATAGCGCAGCCATTGGCGTTTGGATGGTTGGCGCTACATTTGCCACCAAAACGCATTCACATAGGGGTTGTTAAAAAATGGTAGTGTTGAGGTGAAGGCATAGGTTACGCCCTCACCTGTGAAGTAGTTTATGCCTCGGATGCTTCGGCTTCAAACTGCATCAAACGCGGACAGAATGAGTCTTTCAATGCTTGTTGCGCTTCATTCTGTAAGGGGTTGCTATTGGCATAATATGCAACCAATTCAGCAATCAAATCTTTGCGTTTGAGTTTATATAATTGCTTACCAATGGATGCACCGCACGCTTCTGCTATGGCAAGTAACTGGTCTTTTTTATGCAGCTTGAAAAATTCCTCGTTTGGAGTCCAACCATCACGTGGGGTAATATCCAGATCATTGGCAAATAGATAAAACAGGCTATCTCTGGTTTCCTCACGTGTTGTTACTTCTTTTCCGAAACTGATGGCTACCAGTAACACAAAGAGTTGATCTAGTTGCTCGTCAGTTAGTGACTTTACGGCTTCATAGTATGCAGAACGATTCACTCCCCAACTATCAAACACATACCAGCGATCTTTCAGCTCTATACCTAGAAACTCCATTAAATCCTGTTCGATTTGTGTAAGCAATTCACATTCTGCGCTGTCTTTCTGTTCACCGGATAAGGATTTGATTGCCTGATGCGTTTTAATATTAGCATCTCTGAACAGATTGATACGTTGCAGCACATCGATTTCTTTTGCCTTGCGAATATTCTTCGTAATGGCTTGTTGCGCCAGAATAGTTTTCTGATTCGCAAAATAACCATAGGCTTTCTGAGTAAATTCAGGGCGTTCTTTGGGTTTAGAATCATCAAGGGTTTTCGTGTTCTCACGGACAACCAGTCCTCTGTATATTTCCACATTCCCGTCCAGACGGTAATGAATCATCACACCACCATTTTCGCCTTCTTCTGCCTCGTCATAACGCCAATGCTCAAAATGATCGTCACGTTCGATGCCTACCCAGTCCACATCGGGGTCGTTTTCCAAATCTTGCATTAATTTCTCAACGGCTTCGTCCTGTAATTCGTTAAACTGCCCCACATCATCGAAATAGGTGTTATCTTCAGCTTCAAATAGATCGGCGGTAATAGAGCCAGTGTATTTTTCTTTGTCAAACAGAGCAATAGAAACGCTGGGCTTATCACAGAGTAGCATATTTCTAATCTTGTGCGGATTCAGCACATAACCATCATTTAGCCGTTCTAACAGCAATTTTTGATCTTCAGCATTGCCCATTGCCAAAGCTTCCGCAGCCGATAAACTGATTTTTTCTTCCCGATAAGCAGTCTTTGAATCATCAATCAGATTACCAAGTAATAGACGACGTTTCATAAAGTAAATAGATACACCGGATTGAGCTGCCACTTCTTTGAGATCAACGCCTTCTTGGGTTAATTTCAAGAATGCTTCGGCTTCATCGAGCGGGTGCATTTGTTCACGCTGCACATTTTCTACAACGGCAATTCTTAAATTGTCATTATCTGGCTGATTATCCTGAATCCGCACAGGAACCGAAAAGTTGCTATTGATCTCACCTTGCTCAAGCAGCAAGCGAAGCGAGCGCAATCTTCGACCACCAACTACTACTTCATATCCTCCTTCGACTGGCTTCACAATGAGGTTTTGCAAGACTCCATCTTGTTTGATGCTTTGTGCCAGTTGTTCAATGGATTCTTCATTGAATGTAGTGCGTGGATTGTTATGGTTAGAAACGATTTCTGATAGTGGTATAGTTTTTACTGTCATTGTGTTTACTCCTTATAATGACGTTGAAAAAAGTGGAGAAATTAAAGGCTCCCCCGAACCTGTTAGAAATTAAGCGTAATGCTCTTGGTAAATGTCGCGTATGACACTATCCAATTTGATAGCTTGGCCGCTGGTGGTTCTTCCCCAAGTCGGCATACCGTTAAAATTCATAGAAACGGCTTCTTTCCTGCCTTGGAGTTGAAGGGCTAACCATTCGCTTACGCCCCAATATTCCAGAATCTCTACTGGCTCACCGTCTACATCACTATGAGAAATTAACTCTACATATTCGTTTGGAAGTGCTTCACTATCTATCGAATCTAACAAGCCGATAAATGGCGACATGTTCATAGTGATTTGATGATCTATAAATTGTTGTATGCTCATGATTGCCCCCTATACGCTTAATGAACGTGTAGGCAATTCACTGGAAGTAATGAGCTTATCAAATTCTATCAAGCCCATGTCATGCACTTCTTTAATCGCTTTTTCCGTAGCTCTCTTTTGAACCTGACAAAGCGTAACCGAGGGGTCTTGAAACATTACAAACGAGAATCCCGTTTCGGTTTCTTCACAAGCTTGTGCGTTACAAACTATTTGCCCTCTATCATTTTTGTAGGTTGAAATAAGCCAATCGTAATCATTGATATTATTGACCATTGTTCTTGCTTCTAGTTTTTTATAAGCATCTCTAGTAATTTCTGTTTCATATGTATTCGTCATTTTCTCTTACTCCATAAAATTGTGTGTTGAGGTTGGGTAAGGAGCTAACGCCCCTCACCTTTAGGATGGAATTAGTTATTTGCTGTCTCGGATTCGTTCGCAGATTTTGGGGTAATGTTCAGGATGGTTTCTGCATTGACATAGGTGTTATAGTAAGTCTTGCCATTGGCTCCGGTTGATTTCTCATTACCGACTAGATCACCTTGCAATTGCACACGATCCCCTTTCTTGAGGTCTTTAGTAGCAATGCCCACATCGCCCCATGCACATACATCTACATAGGATGGTTTGCTAACCGTTTCACCATTGCCATTAATGACAGTTTTATTGATTGCGATAGTAAACTTGCTTAACTGGGTTCCATTCTTGGTAGTGATGCTTTCCACATCTTTAGTAATATTGCCTGTTAGTTGTACAAAGTTATTTGTGTTAGTTACGATAGACATAGTATTTACTCCTTTAGTTAATGGTTAGCTCCCTGCTCTCGCAGAGGATGTTTCGGCTTGCTCAGTAGTTGCTTATCTCTAAGAACCCTTGTCATTGCGCCCCAAAACATATTTTTTTTGGGGCGACAAAACCTTGTCGCCGAAGCGGATGAATTGTCCAACCCGTAGCGGGAATTAATTGTCTTTTTTTATTCGATGGGAAGGGAGTACGAGATGAACCGAACAGAGGCTTATGACGGCTAGTAGACGCTTAAAAAAATACCATTAATTATTGCGGAGCGACTGTCCTTCACAGTCGGATCGCCAGAGAGGTTTGATCATTCATTCAAGAACATCAAACACAACTAGCCTTATTTCATATTACAAGTGATCGTTACTCGTATGGGCCGAAACTAAGAGAGGTTCGGTAAGCTGGTCTAATCCGGCAAACGGATCCGACCAGCGAATAGAGCACGCTCAGAAGATTCTCTTCTGATGTGCCATAACCTTATGGTCATTTACAATCTATACTGCTATATCTTAGGTCAATCTACGGAGATATATCAATGAATACTGAAACAGTAATGACCAAGCCTGAGTTCATAAAACAGGAAGTGCTAAAAAATTACCCTTATTTAAGGAATGCTAGCGAACAGCAGATCAAAGACGCTCTCTCTGGCTGTTTCTCGGTAGAAGTTGAGATCGATGAGATAGGTTTCTTTTCTGAAAACGACTTTGATAATGGTTTTCTGGAAGACACTATTTTATTTAGTGTGTTCTGTAAGGATGATAAGAAAGCATGGGTTGAGGTGGAAGTTCAGGAAATCTTTGTATATCGTATAGATTGGGAGGAGATGCGGATTCAATGCGATATTAGCGTAAAAGATTGTGAGTCATTAGTGAAACAAAAACAGACACGTCCTATTGAATATATTACAGGCCCGCATAGCAGTATTAAAAAAGCACGATACGGAGGATATGTTGAAGTCATAGATACGGTCAAACCTCCAAACCCACTTCCCAAGAAGAAAGACCAAAAATAACAAGCCCCCTCACCTGATGGATAACCAGCTACTCCGCGTAATGTAAGCGCTCCGTAGTAAGTTACCCACAAGGTCAACACACATCACATACAGTTTGAACGCTCTGGGTTGGCAAGAAGAAAAGGAAGCAAGGTGGATCATCAAGCACATATCATAAAGCTTACATAACTGCCAGATGCCCAATTCTTTGTATCTTTAACCTACTTACCCCATAGTTACATCACAACATATTCACATATAAATGATCAGCCTATGATGACTGACGAACGTATCGAGTATTTCTTGGACAATGAAACCATTACGGATAATGAACATCTAGAGTTGGTGAATCACTATTTTACAGCCGATAAGAGGGATTGGTACAAAGAAGTAGATGGAGAAAAACGGTGGAATCAGCGAAAGGTGACACAATTCTGGAAGATTCTCAGAAAACACTATATGCCCTTCTGCAAAAAGAATGACTTATATTACTTCAGAAAATTTGTGTTTCCCACGTTTGAAACCACCATCGACCCTGCTAATTTGGACGTAATAACGCATAATGGAGATTTTTGGGAGCAAGACGAAAAACGTGTATTTAGCAGTGCAGCAGATTTTCTAGGTGCCAGATTTCTATCAAACGTAATGCTTTCTGAAGTCACTTTTCAAAAACTCGCTAATTTAAGCTATACGGTTTTTTCAGAGTCGGCTAATTTCCAGATGTGCATATTTGACAATCAACTATTTATGCAAAAATCTATATTCAAGAAACATGCAAACTTCTTCAAGTGCCACTTCAAAGGCCATACTCTTATAAAGCAAGCTGAGTTTCTTCATACAGCATCATTCCAATACTCAATATTTGAAGAGGCATTACAAATAGAAGAGGTGCTATTCAAGAATGAGGCAAAATTCCAAGGAACACGATTTAATAAGGCTGTTTTCAGTGATCTGAAGGAAGCACCGAAGTTAGATTTTTCTAACACAAGACTCCCTAAATCTTTAGCAATGAAGAGGGTTAACTTGACGAAAGTTAACTTCACGCAAGCTGACCTGACTGAAATACAGTTTAAAGAATGTGACTGGGGGAATGTTAGGTCAAGAATTAGACTAAATGGAGAGAAAGGCATCCGTAAAACCAAGGAAGGTTGTCGAAGCCTTGAAGAACTTTATCGCCAGCTTAAAATGAACTTTGATAACAACAAGGATTGGGAGCTTTCGAGTAAAGCCTATGTCAGTGAAATGGACATGCGTAAGCGTCGGTTATTCAAAGAATGGAATATCCTTTATTGGTTCCTTTATTGGTTTTATAGCACGTTTGGCGGCTACACAAGGCATGTGTTTAAACCTCTAGGGAGTTTATTGGCAACTATCGTTATTTTTTCTCTATGGTACTTACGGATTGAATGCGATCTGTCAAAAGCATTTCAGAGAGGTTTATATGGCGCACTCCCCAAACTATTCACCGTTACCGTACCGGAAGAAGATATGTTTTGTGGTAACTGGTTAATCGTATCGAATATTGAAGGCATCTTGGGAGCCACCTTCTTAACCTTTTTCATACTCGCACTGCGTAAACGTTTCAGATAGATGAAACAAAAAAGGCGAGCTGACACATCAATCAACTCGCCTTTTGCGATACGGTATATGAATAGACTCTCAATTAAAAAATAGAACCTACTTTTCCTTTCTGAGTCGTGATTGTTTCTGTTTTTCCACCGACTGTTATGGTTGCTTTTGTGATAACACCGCTAATCGGTAGATTTACCAAGCCACTTGGAAGAGATGGTGATACTTCTATAGGAGATCCACCTATCTTTAGTTTGACTCCAATACCCACTGCAAAATGTCTGGCAGTAGTATATTTCTTCTCAAACGAGGGTTTGTGATGTTTTCCAAGTAATACAGGAGTATTGGGGGATGGATGCGGGTTTACTCCAAAATAAAAGTTATCTATTTCTACCTTCACATTCTTTTGCTTAATTTTTTTGTTCGATGCCTTGATCACTACTCTACCTGCTATTTCTTTATAGGCTAATAGATTCAGTTTGTACGAGGATACTTTCACTTTGATACCGTTGATTTTCTTTGTTGTTTTCTGTGCCATAATGATTTGTTTTTTGAATGATTATTTTCGTGGGCAAATCTATACTAAAACAACACAGCTAATTACAGGGAATACTCCCTTTATTAATGGTTAAATACCTTGATGTTTTAGGTCTATTTTCCCCTCTAGATACAGCAATCAAAAAGGCGAGCTGACACATCAACCCGCCTTCGAAATCATTATTGGCGCTATTCCTTTTAGTAAGAGCTTACTGCGGTGGATAGCTTTACTGGGATAAAGTATCTGCCATCATAGCCGTTTGAGGCGTGATACAGATGACCGTAATAAATGAGTCGCTCTGTTACCTTTGCTGCTGCATCCTGAAATATGTCCTTTTGCAGTTCCTTAGACTTTTGATGCCTTCGATCTTGTCTTTCCTGCTCTTGTGTACTTATGCCTTTCCGCTTATTTCTATATTTTCTAGCATTATGCAGGATGTCATCGCCTTTACTAAAGAAATTGGCAACACCACTCCAAGTAACGATTTTGTAAAATTCTCTTTCAAGCACAGCACTTGTGTTATCCCAGGTTTTCTTCTTATAATGAAGTGCTATACGTGATGTAATAGGATATTTCTTATAGGAAAATGTCTTAGACCTAGCTGGATTTAAGTAAATGGTTTTAGATGGTTTGTTACTAAAAATAATACCTAACTGGGTGCCTGACTTGTTGAAGACTTCAAATTGATTAACGTTTTTGGGTGTGACCTTGATATATTGATCGACTCTAACTCCTTTTTGCCCGTACATGGTTGAAACAGTGAGAAAAATAATAGATAGGGCTAACCACACGCGAAGTGCGTCATTTTTTAATGGTATCATAATGTGATGTTTTTGGGTGTTTTCCTTTATGCGGGGTAGTTAACTTAAAATTAGGCTTTTAGCATAGTTTAAGGAATATTCTCTCTGTTAAATATTTGTTAACCTTTTGATTATAAACTGGTTGTGTGAGAAAATACGGAACGCTAATCATGATAGATAACAACATAAAACAACAAGCTAGAGAGATTGCAAGGGAAGCAATAGCCAGTGACGTGCCAAACTCCACCCAAGAGACGAAAGTGCCTTTAAAAGATTGGGAAATCCTGTGGGAGAATGCCAAAGCCAATCTGGCTAATGATAGTAACACGCTGGATAAGAATGAGAAGAAATATGACAGTGTGATCTTTACCGCTTACATCGATGAGAATGGCGAAGTAAAAGAAACTGCGATTGTAGGACAATATTATTTCGATGATGATGGTAATTATTTTAGTAGAATGAATGAGCTTGGGTATGATCTACTTCCTCCAGATATTCAGGACGCCTTTGGTGAACGCGATGAAGTGGTAGGTAAATGGATCAAATGGACTGAAGAACAACGCACATTACATGATACATTTATTTATTATACCAGAAATGATGAAGGTTATGATACCTGGGAAGAATACCGCGATGCCAAGTTAGGTAAACAAGAAGACATCTCTATCTCTCCAGCTCAGGATGTTGAGGAAATAGAAACACCTAATAACACGCCTTCCGTGGAGGGAGATGAGAGATTAAACATCACCAAATAATACACTAAAAAAGGCGAGCTGACACATCAACCCGCCTCATCATATTCTCAGAATTGCTACCTACTCATCAAACTGCATAATCACCGGACAATAATTTTGCTTTATAAATTCCTGCTCCACATCCGTGAGTGGTTCCTCATTGGTGAAGTAGTTATTCAACTCACTGACCAATTCAGATTTCTTCAATCGGTCAAAGTACCGACCTTTCGCTGCTCCTGATGCTAAACTCATAGCAAGTAATTGGTCTTTTCGGTGCATATTCAGGAAATCGTTATCGGGTTTCCAGTAATCACGTACCCTCACTTCCAGATCACGACCTATGGTATTAAACAAACTGTCTTTCGGTTCTTCATGCTGAAATGTTTCCTGACCAAAACTCATTGCTATCAATATGGATAATAGCTTATCCAATTCCACATCGGTCAGCGTTTTCAGCCTTGCATAAATTTTAGCATAATCACGATGATAGTAGAGTTCAGTTTTCCAGTCCATATCGAGCAAAGTCTGTATTTCAGTGAGTAATACTTCCATTCCTAAGACACCTACTGACTTATGCTTGTTATCATCTGATTGGAATCGGTTAGCTTGATGCCATCCAATGCTCACCTCTCGACCCAAACCTAAACGCTGCAATATATCAATCTCTTTAGCCTTTCGGATATTGAGGGCTAGTACATTCTGTAAGGATACCGTTTTATGATTGGCTACATATTCATAAGCCGTTTTTGTGTAGGCGGATAATGAGCGTTTTTCTTGTTTGTCAGTAGTAGTTGTTTCTGCAGTAGGTTCTTCAGCAGAAACAACCGGCTTTTCTTCAACCTTTTTTATCAAGCCTTCAATGATATCCACCTCACCATCTGGTTGATAAAGGATCACGGCACCGCCTTTCTCGCCTTCTTTGGCATTGTCATAGCGCCATCGCTCAAAGTTATATCCTCGTATCACTTCAACCCAAGGCACATCGGACTTAAAGACATATTCGGCTTCCAATGCTTCGACTGCTTCATCCTGTAATCGTTCAAATTGATCGACATCATCAAAGAAGCTGTCTTTATCCTCACCAAACAAATCGGTTGTAATCGTTCCGGTGTATTTACTCAGATCAAACTTCGCCATAGCCACATTGGGCTTATCAGCAATCAGATAATCATTAATTTCTTCTGCATCCATTTCCCAGCCACTATGAATACGGTCTAAAACATCTTTCTGATCATCATCATTCGCGCGACCTATGGCTTCAGCCTGTGACAATTTTAAGCTTCCACCTCGATATTGCGCCTTAGCATCATCAATCAGGTTATGCAGCAGCAATCGCCGTTTTATGGTGTTAATACTGAGGCCCGATTGTGAGGATACGGTTTCCAAATCCACGCCTTTGCGAGTCAGTGTAAAAAAGGCTTCGGCTTCATCTAGCGGATGCATGCGTTTGCGTTGTACATTTTCAATGACGGCTAAACGCAAACAATCATCGTCGGATTGTTGCAACCTGACAGTAACCGGCACTGGATAGCTTTCATCGATCTCACCTTGTTCGACCAGATGTTTCAATGCCATAAAACGACGTTCTCCAGCAATGATCGTGTAGTGATCCTCTTTCTCATACTCGGTCACGACAAGATTCTGTAATACGCCATTTTCCTTGATACTCTGTGCAAGCTCGGCAATTTCCTCCTCGTTAAATTGTTTACGCGGATTGTTACCACTCACCGCAAGCGAGAATAAAGGCACTTTTTGCAGCCCTTCAGTAACAGAAGTTTTTGCATTAACAGCCTTCTTAGGTGTTCGTTTACGAGTGGATTTCTTTTTAATGGTTTCCATAGATACATATTTATGGGTTAGACAAATGGTTTTTATTTGCCCGTTTAATCAATACCAAAGAGGGCAATACGCCATGAGTGAAACGAAATGGCATTTGCGCTTTTGGTATTAGCCTTGCAAGCTCAAAAAACCGTTTGTCGGACACAAAATACGATCACCATATATGCAAATTTGTCGAAGCTCGTAAATAAGCTACAAGCCTTATATTTCTGCTAATTTTGGTACTTTTTTACTCGCTATATCTCCAGTAATATGCTATATAAAATTAGTAGAAAACAGTTTGTCCAAAGGAGGTATGAAACGATGTTGAATCATCAGATTAAAGAAACACTGGAACATCATCTAAAAACAAATGTTTCAGAGATTTTTATGGTAGAACCTGACGATTATCCGATGGAATGTATCGTGTTCAAGACAACGTTAAATGAAGACAATAAGGGAACTACATTTTCCGAGTTTATAGAGGTCAGTGCGGAAGATGAAAAAAGCGGTATAGCGCAATGCTATACTACTCCTGAAAAACTTGAAGTAATGCACAAATTAGGTACACCAAGCAATGATGTGGTGGTGTATGATCTGAATGGCTAAAGATAAGGGGGCAACAGCCCCCTCACCTCAATCGAATTTCAGCCTTAACTTTTTTGCCCTTTTGAAGTAGAATGAAACAAACTTGCCATAGGCACAATGTCACTCTTCGCAGTGACCGAATGATACAGTCCAGTAACCAACTTCATTTTATAGCGACTGCTCTCTGCTCATAGCGGAATGTCTTACATGTAAAATATGGACATTGGTTTCTTCAATAGAAAATAACACTCGATAATGACCAATTATCAGATGCCGAATATCTTGAGCCACATGTTCACTTTCTGGAGCAGAAGGACAACGTTCAGCTAACTGATCCAGTGATTCAATAGTTTTGATAATGGTTAAATACCAATTAATAGCATCTTGTTCAGAAGATTCTTTGATCTGATGATAACGGGTAGTAATATCCAGTTCAGCAGAAGGTTTTATCTGAACGATATAACTTTTCATCGCGTAATTCCATTATCTTTCTCAAACTCTTGGGTAAATGTTTCAATGGGCCTTCCTTCTTCAGATAATGCCTGTTTCACCTGCATTAAACTTTCCGCATAATCGGCCAGTTCAGCCATTCGTTCATAACTGGCTGCATCCTGTACGACGATAGCTGCTTTTCCATTCAGGGTAAGCACTTCTGGTTTTTTACTGATCGATAACCGTTTGATATGGTCTGAAGGGTTCCGGAAAAACTCTGTTACGGTATGAACATCTGATGTAGAAAACATATTTACCTCTTATATACAATTATAGTTGTATTATAAAACATTTTTAGTTGTTCGTGAAGCTTTAAGAAAAAACTTTTCCCATATAAAACCAGATGGATTCATATGCAGCCAGCCTAGTAAATAAGGGTGTTTACGGCATAATGGTTGAGGTGTTCATTGTGTAATATCACGACAATGAAACGGATTATCACACAGGAATGGTTTGGAATTCTGGCACTGACGATCATATTGATTCCGCAAGTGGCACATACTGTGTATGTCTTCAAGGTGAATAGCCAATATGATGATCCATTCTTTGCGTGGTTTTATGCGATCGGGGTTGATCTGGCGATATTGATATTTACGGTAAAGGGCTGGAAGAAAACGGCATTTATTTATTTGTTTGGAACCATCGCGCATAATGTCGTATATCAATTTTATCCGAATAGCATCTATAGTGCGATACTGATTGCAGTGATGTTATCGGGAACGATTTTCTCCTTCAGCCATTTATTCTATGCTACCAAATCGCAACCTGAAGCCGATGAAAAAGAAGAAAAGCCTAATACATTCGATGTACTTAAAGCAAATCACATAGAAATAGAGTTAAAGCCTTATCGTTGCCCGAAATGCCATAAGTCATTTAGCAGTACCAAACAACTTAACGGGCATATCAGTGGTCATAAACAAACGGGGCAATGGCATCCTGAACAATATGGCGATTGGGAAGAAGAAAACGATAAGCGGGGTAATCTAATCGAACGATTGAACATACTATCGTTCAGTGATAATGAAGTAATGTAATAATTGTTTATTCTTCCTTATTCATGTCTTTAATGGTTTTTGCTGCATAAGCAATTCCTGCACTCGATATGCCTGCCCCAGCTAATATGGCAGCTATAATTTCGCCCACATTATATTCAATGGTGATTTGCGTGTCCGCACTATCTGTGTAATTAAGTGTTACAGCACATATCGTGATGGATATGGCGAGTAACAGCATAAAAATCATTAAATGTTGCCTGTTATTTTTTTTGGTGTTTTTCATATGGTCGTAATTTAAGGGTTGTGTAATTGCACTCAATTTTTCTCGCAGTTTTTTGATGTATTTTTGTTCAGCAATTAGTTCAGCGATTTCCATTATAAAGGATGGTGATTTTCTTATTTTTGGCCATGGATATCCTTTTTTTAGTTCAGGAGAATGGATTTCTTTAGCTTTATGTTCTTTTTTAAACCCCCTTAACAATATCTTAAATGCTTCATCATCATCTTCTTCTTTAATGAAGTCTGATAGAATAGTAATATCAAAACACCCCTCATCATTAAGTTGACGAATATACTTGATGAAGCTGTCCTCAGGGTCTTTTGAAAATTGGGAACTCCAATTGGTTTTTGCTTTCATGATCTTTGGTTTTAAGAGTTAAACATAGAAAAACCCCATATACAGATGACGATCTGCATACAGGGTTGTTTACTTTAAGTATTTTAAAATTAATGGTTTAATTGGTTATTTCTGCCAATTAAATGTTAATAATACTACTGTTACCACTCCAGTTCTTCGTAATCCAGAATCATAAATTGATTGCAAACGGGTTCTCCTGTTTTGATATGGTGTTGAATCTGTGTTTCACTGATTCCAAACCAGAATATTTCTACATCCTTATCAGTCTCAGTGGTATTATCAACGTCCTCATAATCATCATAGTCAGTGACTAAAGCACTAGCCACTATACCATCATCAATCCATTTTAGCTGAATATTAAAATAGCGTTTCATAATGATAGATTTATGAGTTACTAGCATAGCGCTTTATATCCACACGCAGTTTCTCGTTTCTCACCCAATCCTTGATATATTGAGGAACACGAATCAATCCGGATGCTACTATCAGGTCAAAGCGTTTGATTCCCGCTTCATGGACTTCTATTACAGCCTTCTTGGTACAATAACGCCGCTCCCAATGAAGCCGTAGTAATGGTCGATTAGTAGGGATAAATAATATACCGTCTTCGGGGTTGGCATATCCCATACTGGCACAGCACCGTATAGCTCCTTCCCGTTTATAGGTTTCAATATTCCAGTCACAGCCGGAAATGTCATAGATGATAGTCTGTCGATGCCATCCAAGTAAATTACGGTTCACACAATCCTTATGTGAAGTTTCTATAGGAAATTGTTGCTGTTTCATCGTGTTCTGACAATTTGATTATTAAATAATACGAAGTGCTTTCCACATTCACAACTGCCACGATAGACAGGATCACCCGCTATGGTCTGGGCCAGAGTCATTTCACTTCCACAATCACAGGTCATAAATGCCAGTGAATGCATATAACGGACGGTTCTACGATTATTCGTTTTCATCTCTGGAAGTGATTTTTCCTGTGTTTAGGAGTTCAGTAAATTTCGCCAGTCCCTTGTCGTGAACCTCTTCCACGGCTTTTTCTGTGGCACGTCGTTTCTCATCATAGAGTCGGATAAGCGGGTCTTGAAAGAGTATAAAGCTGAATGATTCGTAGCCATCATTGTCTTTTAGTGTTCCCGCTTGCGCAGTACAGCTAATCTTTCCAGAACTCATCTTTAATGTGGTAATGTTCCAGTCATAGCCTAGAATGTCTTTCACAATCGTTTTCGCTTTCCAGCCAAACCCTTTGGTGTTTTTCAGGGTCGTGTGGTACTTGGGTTGTTCTTGATTTTGTTTCATTGTATAAAATTTAATAGTGAATAATGTGGTTTGATTTGCCACATCTCTACTAAAGGGCTGTTGTCCAATACGCCATGAGTGAAGCGAAATGGCATTTGGAGAACCGGCCTTATCCTTGCAGACTCAAACCGCATTATTCATCTATTCAATGAAATCACCTTACATGATTTGGAATTGTTACGGTAAAACCGTAATATTGTGTTGTCAAAATGTAAAAATTGGGGGATTACCCTTAACGTAAACACAGTAGAGTAATTGGTGTAGCCCCTAACTACACCTTTTTTTATGCAAAAATAAAAGCCAGTTGATGTACTGGTTTTGTATCATATATCTCAAAATATTTTTCACGTAACATGACACGGATGAGCTCACGTTCACTGGGTGAAACGTGCTTCTCATCCGCACTAAAATTATCAGAGAGTACCATATCGATATTACTATCCCACGGCTTATCATCTATGAAATACCCATATTTGGTAAACATACGATTGCTCATGGAAGCGGCTTGTCGTTCTTCAGCACTCTGTTCACGGATATAGGCGAGATGTGTTTTACGAAAGATCCATTCCAGATTCTTCATCGGGTTGTGATTGGCATTTTCATAGATGATGACCAGCTCATGTTTGCGCATCACTTTGGGAGTGAGTTTAGCAAACCCGTAATAAACCATCAGTCGTTCAGGGTTTGCTAATACACGATAATAAGGCCGGTTCTTCGGACTCGCCAACATCTCTTCGAGCTGACGATCCCATTCCTGATTTAATATCGCTCTATCGGTCATAGGGCTTTAAGGTTTTATGTGAATTGGTGTGACGAGCTGGTGTTACCGAACCATATTTGGTGCGTATATGATCCATTGATTTACTGCCTTTATGTTTACTGCGATAGGCTTCTGGTCGGAAATACCACGCTTTCTTTTTCGAGGCCCAATAAAAGCCCGCTTCTTTCAACACGGTTTTGTGGACTTTGGTATTGCCTGTAATCCAGATCCATGCCCCGCATATCTCAATCATCAGATCGTCGAGGTGAATAATGGCGTTAAGTGCTTCACTGAGTAAATCACTATAATTGCTCTGTTCATCCTTACTCTCACCGGAATAGTCTTTTAGCACCTCATAGGCTTCATTGATCATTTTCATCAATTCTTCACCTGCGGGATTCACATCGGGGTGATATTTTTTGCTCGCTTCCCGAAATGCTTTCTTCACAATTTTCGGGTTTATTTCTCCTGTTAGCCCTAGTATTCTGGCTGCATCATACACATTCATAAGGTTATGTTTTTACGGTTTCTAATGTGGTTTAATGCGAAAACCCACAAAGCCCAAGAATCCACTAAGCCATGACGTAGGAAATGGTGTGTGGATCCTTGGGCTTTATCTTTGCAACCCTAAAGCCATTAGAAACCGTAAAAAATAGAATGATGCGCTGTCGCGCCGGATTGGCAAAAGAAAAATAAGAGAGGTTAGTTGGTTATCTCAGGTAAGTATTTGTTGAGTAAATGCCCTGTGATGAAGGCTTTGATGTATACCACATTGTCACTATATCCTGTAAAGTGAATTTCCACAAAAAACCGATCAATGGCAAAGAGAATATATCGTTCCTGGTCTTCAATAAAGGTATCGACAAAGGTTCCTTGGGAAAAGACGATTCGATATTGTTGACCTTCCGATAAGCTATTGAATGCTTCGATTGTCATTTGCCAAAGAGTTTTAGAAACCATTTAAGGATAGAAAAACGTACAATCTGCTGACCACATCCTTCACATAGGAAAGGTGGTAGTTCTGGCTCTAAGCCAATTCGATTAGCACAAACGTTACAAAATTCAGCTATAGGTTTTGAATAATGAATGTAAAAATATACATCTTTCTGGGTGTAGAAAAAAATTGCGTGAGGGATTGCAGTGTAAATCCCACAGCCTGACTAGGGGGAAGTGCGAGGAATTGAAGCGTAAAGCCCGACCCTTGTGGTCACGCCCATATCTTGAACAGTAGAATAATCTGCAAAAATGATAGCAATCTTCTAACGGTCAATATCCATTCCCCTGTCTTTGTCTTGGCTTTTGGAGAAGTTTTCAGGAGTAATCCGGTAATCTTTCAGTTGTTCTTTAACTTCTTCGAGACGGGCTTCTCGTCCGTCATTGAAGGTGAGCAGATATACATTATGAACATGAGGGGTTTCCGAAATCTTCTGAGCCAATTCAGGTTCATAACGTTGCGTATAATAACCGTGGTTAAATGCTTTTTCGTATAGTTCCTCTTCGCGTTTTTCTAGGCTTTTCATCAGAGTGCTTTTTTACGGTGACGTTCCAGATAGGCATAAATTGAATCCCTGTCATATAGGATGATCTTGCGTGATGGTTGGCTAAATTCGATCTCCATAGTATCGCGTAGTTTCTGTAATGTGGTATCACTGGAGATATTGAGTATGCGCATTGCTTGCGTAGGGGAAATCCATTTATCTTCCTTGACGTTGTGCTTCTCCTTGATCTGCTCAACGACCTTATCCACCAGCATATAAAGTGCTTGTGATTCCAGACATATGACTTCCATTGTTTTCATATCAGTTATATTACAAAGTATGTGCCATACTGAGAGTTTAGATTGATTTTTTAGTTAACCCTTTGTTAATTAATAATATATACGTATTTTTATTTCATACTTAACATACACCACCCCATATTCAAATTCGTCATTTGAGTATGGGGTTTTGTTGTTTATTCACATAAAATATTTGAGTTATGGAGCAATTAAAATTTAAGAAAAAGGAATTCTTTATAGGGGCTTTTGTAATATTGGTATTGATCATTGCAGTTTTTGTATTGATTGGAAAAAAAGTATCTACCGATGCTTTTGAAACAGGGTATCAGAGAGGAAATAATGACGGATTCTTAAAGGGTAATAGTAGTGGATTCGAACGTGGTCAAATGTATGGTGATAGCCTTGGTTTTCACAGGGGAGATAGTACAGGTTTCGCCAGAGGGTTTGATTCCAAACATGCGGACATTTTAAAAATAGAAGAAGTATTTAAAAAACTGAAATACAAGTTTAAACCCACTATACACTACTCACGTATTATTGATAATGTGGCTTCTGTAGGTTCATCTGGTTCTGATGGAAGCTATAAGGAGTTTTCTACGGTTATGAATTCAATTAATACGGAACTCCTTACATTTCTTTCCGACAATTTTGAGTTAGAGAAGAAGGACAGAAATCACATTCTGGCTATGTACAGAAAGGAAAGTCATAAAATGAATCGTGTAGCCTATAAGCATCTTTCATATCTCAATAAGCAGACTCATCTGGAAAAAGAAAAAACCATTTTCTCGAAAAGAAACATTCAGGGGCTAAATAATTTTGATTCGGTTCTTGGGGATCAGATATGTGATGTGGTGAGCATCTTTATGAAAGCAACGGTTGCTGATCAATATTCTACATTTTTTATGCAAGCTGGAGCAAAGGAGGTATGCCCTTACGTTGCATCATATGCGGTCAGACCTTATTTGGTTAAACTTAAAGAAAAAGGGATTATTAAGGATTATGATAATTTAAAAATAAGTATAAAAAAACAAGTTACCAATCAGATTGCTGAGTTTGCAACCGCAGAAGTAATAACATATGGAGATGAGAAATTTACTTATGTTAAAGAAGGACCAATATTCGACTCAGAAGCAACAGCTCAAACAAGTTCTAAGGCTACAACTAAGTTAGGTTTCGATTTAATGGAACGGTTTGAACTCAAGATTGACCATCTGACCCAAGAAATCAAGATACAACTCCCAACACCTCATATTGTTTCTCATGAGGTTAGTACTAAGATTAGAGATATAGATAATGGCTGGTTAATCAAGATTGGCCCTAGCCAGTTAAATGATATTAATTACAGAATCAATAAATCTTTACGGAAACAAGCATGGGATGACACAAATGTGTATTACGATGCTATTGCCAATGCTGAAGAATTGTTGAAGGTGATATTTAGTCCTATATCATCCTCCATGCCCTATCCTTATTCGGTTAAAGTGAAGTTTGGTAATGGACGGGAGCGTATATTAATTGACCATTCTAATTTATCTATGCCTAAAGTCTTAAATGCATCAACGTTCAAAGGATGATGGATATCTCATTGGAGGTACGTTTTCATCTCTCTGGCTTTCTCTTTCCGTTTTTGCTCCAATGGACTGAATTGATTCTGGATTCAGAATGGGGGCTGTTGCAGTAAGAATATCCTGTTTCAGCTCAGGATTATCTTGGATCAAATCATCCACGATTTGTCGTGCTGATTCGTTAGGGCTATGTTGTGCAATTTCATGATCATCCTTAGAATGATTCAATTGTTTAAAGTAGATTTTCTCTGCTTCTGAGAGAGGTTCATCAATCACTTTGTTTATCGATTTCGCTTGCTCAACGGAGGTATAAAAAAGAACATCTGAAAGAGGTTCACTAAGTGTAATTGTTGCCATATAATGTTCTCGATCCGGTGTACCAAAGGATGATTCAAGTGTATTACTTCTTTCAACGACGCTATATTCAAGATGATTGTGTAGGCTATTGATAACAGCTTCTTCACTATTAACGTGCTCTTTAAATGCTATGGCAATATCTGAGTTTTGATAACGAAGATCGTGGTTGGTAACATTGGTGATATACTCTTTGAGAACATGTTCTTGATTCTTGAGGCTTGCCTCAATGTCACGCCCCTTCAAAATTTGTTCTGCATTAAACTCCTGAAAGGCGTATTGCATTTCCAATTGTACAGTATTTAGTTCTTTTGCCGTTTCTGCGTAAGCTTTGTATATGTTTGGTATGGCTTCACTATTTTCTTCTACCACCTCTTTGAATGATGTGTATTTTTCGTGTTTAAGATTAAATAATTGTTCATATGTATCGAGTTTTTCAGGGTTTGTATCATCTAACCCGTGGCCTAGTAATTCATGCTCAATAACACGATTTAATGTAAGCGGGATAACCTGCAAATCAGCATCTATATATGCCATTTGTTTTAGCATTTTTGGATCTAAAGATACAGTAGCTATACCATCATAGTAATCTGAATAGGATACCTTCCCTGATTCACTCTTGAACTGCACTTTATATTTCCCAGGGTCTTCTGTAGAGAGGAGGTTTTGTCCAGATTCCATACGTCGCCTTTCTTGCAGTGAATCCAGTTTTTCTTGCAACTTTTCCAGCTTTTCCTGACCATCAGGAAAGCTAAAGCGGAAATCCAGAACCTGCTCAATTTTAGAAGCAAATCCCTTATCTTCGATACCTGATAAATCGATTAAATCTCGCCATTCAAGAGGCATTAATATCTCCTTTCATAATGAATACATCTATTAAACCATTAAAACGTTAATAAATGGTAAACAATAAAAAATCCCCTCACAGAGATGTGAAGGGATGGAAGTGTTTAATCAATAAATCGAAGAATCTTGTCTGCTTCTGGATGTATCTTTGCGTAATCCAGCAAATGATAATAGGCATCATTGATATGTTGCCTTTCAAACTGATGCGCCATTTGACCAAGCGCAAATAGGTTCACACCAATACTGGCAGCATCGGCACTCATATCACTGAAAAAATAGTTTTCGTGATTCTCTACACGCATGTCACCTTTCTGATTCAGGCACAGATAAAACCCGCCATTACTGAGTATATAAAAATCCCAGTAACCTCCATTGTACGGTTTGCAAAACTCTTCCATAAATCGAAATACAGCTTGTTCAAAAGCCATTTCGCATCCCGGGAGAAAGGTTGGGTAAAAACGGTGTCGTTTATCAACCGGCCATAAAGTACGTTTGATAGATTCATTTCCTTCAAAGGGTGTCGCTGTAACGGATGTTTTCATAATCGTAAGATTTAGAATAACAAACCCCCTCACAAAGATGTGAGAGGGTTGATGCTATTCAGTTAGACATTACAGTTGAAATTTCACAATCTGTGCTTCGATCTCGGTTTTACGTTCTTCCAACGTATCCTTTAAAATACCTGTTACTAACGTAATCAGATTGTTGTTCGTGGTCTTGAAAGTTTTCCCTTCTTCATCCTTGACGCTAAACTCACAATTTGCCCCGTTATTGAATACAAACTTGTTGAGTTCTTCCAACTTGCTTTTCAGGCGTGTTCGTTGATTAGCCAATCCCGTCAATTGATCGAAAGCGGTCATACGATCCTCAATGCTAATCGGAGTTGTTTTTCCAACCGCTTCCTTAGCTAGTTTTTCGGTCACATCCTTTGGTGTTTCCTCTTTCTTCACGGTAGTTGCAGGTTTTTGAGTCCCTGTCGTGGTCGTTTTAGGCGTTACACCGTTCTTTTTGATGTCAGTGCCATTCTGTTTTGCAGTCGCTTTTGTTGCTGCCATAATCTAAAGATTTTAATGAAACAATTATTTTATCGTTCATATCACATCCAACCAGGATACTTACTGAACATGCCAGCAAATGCCGCAGCGGAGGGAAAGGCAAGGCAACACGCGCCCGTCCCTCACCTGTTATAGTAAAGCGTGTTCTTCAGCTTGCCTTGCAACAGCGCAAAGGCGAACGGCTAGATTTGCATCGGGCAGTAAGTGGAATGGGTGGTGGTTTTAAAATAGACTGGTAATAGAAAAATCAGCTATTGATAACGGCATCTAAAGCATCATCGACATCTTGGTGAATGAAGTTACCTTGATAATTGGTAGTTGTCGATAAATGTTGGTGTCTATATAGCTTTTGTAGTTTACGAGGTGCTATCTTGTCGCTAGCGATATTACCAAATGTATGTCGCGCTATATGCATCGACATTTTCTTAGTAATCTTTAGCTCTTTGGCTATCTTTTTCAGATTCTTATTGAATTTATCCGTTGCGCGTTTTGTGCGGTTGAAGATTTCTTCTTCATTTTTCGGATCAACCCCTTCCAGCTCTGGAAATATGTAGATTGAGTGTTCACCAGAATCGGGTCGATATTGGCTAATGATATGATCTAGCTGTTCTGATATTTTCAAGGACACAATTTGTTGGTTTTTACTCATGCGGTAATAGTAACGTCCGTCATTAAAATCCCTCCATTTGGCTTTAATTACATCTGCAACACGCATTCCTGCTAGATAAAAACTGAATAACCAGATGTTTCTTGCATGATTAAGGTGTTGCTTTTTACCAAAATCTGCCTCTTCCAGTTTAGTGACTTCCTCACGATTCAGTCCGATCTTGATCGACTCTGGTATTTTGATACGGATTTTACCATCACTATCACCAAACGGATAGGATTCACGGTTGGCCAAGTTTTCTGTAATAGCGAGGTTATATATTTTACGAATAAACATGAGTACATTGGCGATACTTCTTTCACCAATCTTGCCTTCTTTCTTCAACTGTACAATCAGATGTTTTATGTAAGGAACCGTGATTTGATTAAATAGCAAATCGCGCCCTGCCCTCATCTCTTTAATTTTTTTCACTAATGGTACTTCACTATCAAGTCGTGAGAATTTTTTCGCAGCTTCCAGATCGTTGAAATACTTATCAGAGAATGTGAAAAAGGAGTTGTTAGCGGATGTTTTCAATCGTAAGGATTTAAAATCATCGATGGTAAAATAATCTCCGAAAGTATGGATCGCTTCTAATATGGAATTATTGATCTCAGATATTTTAGACGAAATGAGGTTATTCATTCTAACGGAATTGGGGTGTGATTTGCGAATGATTTGTTTTTTATCATCCCAATGCTTTTTATCTATAAATTGACCCAACTGAATTATCGTAGATTTCCGTTCCTGGGTCACACGAATTGCTAAAGGATATAATCCTTGTTTGTTTGGTCTTGTTCGTAAGATCGCATGAATACTGGCCATTTTGTCGTATATTTGTTCTATAAAGATACAAAATTTTGGTACAACATTGGTACAACAAATAGTGGTTTTTTATGGATTTATATGAACCTATGTGATGTAACCTCCAGTAAAAACAACCATTTTAAGCCGCATAAAAGCAAATTAATATAGAATCGACTAAGTTCGAGCCCTAGTAGACCAACTTAAATTGAAGGAATTAGTTTTGATCTAATTCCTTCTTTTTTTTTGAAATAAAAATTACTTAGGCAAAGTAAAGTAGTTTATCTTGAGTCGTAGTCCAAGGTACTCCTAAGTAAACAGGTACAACAACCCTTTAAACATAATCGTTTAAAGGGTTGTTTTTTTAGCGATTTATTTTGTAGGCTTTTTTGTCTTAAGGTGATATAGAAGTTTCTTTTTTGAAAAAAGAGGAGAAACTGATGGGATATCCTGAAAATTTTTAAAAAAGAATCCAACAAGTATCAGAGGAAATTAAAATGATATGTGTAAATCTAAGAATTTGTAATTTATTTATGTATTTTAATGTATTGGTTTAAAGGAGGGTAATAGAATGTAAATCTAATAAAACGTAACCTATGAAAATTAGTCATTTTTCACTCTTAATTATAATGCTTTTTCTTTCAAAATTAATTTTTGCTCAAAATCAGGATGTTGATCGAAAAGAAATTGATGAGGTGATTTCAGATTTGTATAAATCAATTTCGTTTGATAAAGGAGGAGCCCCGGATTTGGATAAATTAACATCGATTCATCATGCTGAAGCTATGGTTGGAGCTGTAGATACCTCAAAAGTAAGAATGTTTACCGAGAAAGAATTTAGAGCGGCAAATAAAAAAGCTTTCGAGAAAAATAACATTATTTCATTTCAGGAAAAGGAAATTAATGCAATCACTCATGTGTATGGGGGAGTGGCTATGCGTTTTAGTACTTATGAATTTACGATTAAACGAGAGGGTAAAGAGCGTACTATTAGAGGTGTAAATACTATTCAGCTTATAAAAGATCCAAAAAATGGTTGGCTTATATATTCTGTCATTTTTAGTGATAATCGTTCCTACTCTGATTTGCCTTCGATATATCTAAAGGAATAAAAAGTATATTTCACTTTTTAAATATTAAAGCCAAGCATATCGTTTAAAATTAATCTACATGAGCATCAACCGCACCGCCAATATCATTTTCAGTATATCCTTCAAGTGTTATTTTAAATGAATGAGCGTAAGGAGTGGGTAATTTTTTTGGCACAGTAATAACCAATCCTCTTTCATTTCTTTCCCATTTTATTTTTTCATCACTTCCTAATAATTGGATGTTTTTAATTTTAGAATTTAACAGACCAATTTGCGTGGTCAAAGATTTAATAATTATTTCATCCTTTGGAGCATCCAAGACAATAGCGTAAATCTCTTTATCGGATTTTTTAGTAAATCTAATATCTGTATTTGTATATGCAATTTTTATTTTTTCAACTTTATGCCCTCCTTCAGGTAAGCGTGTTGGACCTTCTCCAAAAATCGTCCAGGGTCGAGTTCCATATATTGCATCTCCATTTACTTTCAGCCAGGCACCCATGTCTTTTAGTAAAGTAGCCATGTCTTCAGGGATAGAGCCATCCGGATTTGGAGGTACGTTTAATAGCATGGCTCCATTTTTTGCTACAATGTCAACTAGGATGTCTATGAGTTCATTAGGTGTTTTAAATTTTGCATTTGGGCGATAGAACCATTGTCCGGGAGAAGTGTCGGTTAACCATGCTGCTTTTTTTGGTTGATTTGGACGGCCTCTTTCATAGTCTTTAATTGCAGTTTTTTCGGTAAAGGTGCTTTCTTTGTAACATATGGCTACTTCTTTATTCCATTCTAATCCTTTATTGTAATAATATGCTAAGAATTGAAGTCTTGATTCTTCGGTCATGTTTTCTAACCACCAATCAAACCAAATTAAATCAGGCTGATATACATCTATAAATTCTTTCAATTTTGCCCACCACTCTGTGTAAAAACGATCAGAAGGGATGTCAGAATCTAACTCGTGAGGGTCGGTATATAGATCGTAATCTTTAGATTTTATTCCGCCATACGCATGTGCGGGAGCAAAAAATTTCCAGGTAAAAGCATGATGAAAAGATCCCATGAATTTCATACCTCTTGCCTCGATTTCTTTTTTCAACTCAGCAGAGGGATCGATCCCTCCATAATTCATAGAGTTCCATCGAGTAGCTTTACTGTCCCACATAGCAAAATTGTCATGATGCATAGCGACTGGTCCGGCAAACCTAGCTCCAGAAAGAGCAAATAAATTAGCCCATTCTTTTGCGTTAAATGCTGTAGGTTTAAATTGTTCAATGATATGTTTGTAGCCGAATTTTTTTGGATCACCATACTTTTTTTTGTGATGCATATAATTTGATGAGGGTTTGGTTTTCTTTCCCTTAGTTAACTTTCCATTTTGATACATTAGCATTCCGTGCCAACCCCCGTAGTATTTGTCCGGATCGGCTCCGGCAAATACTTCTGATACAGGTCCCCAGTGTGTGTAGATACCAAATTTAGCGTCTTGGAACCAATCAGGAGTGGCATTTACTTTGTTTATTGATTCCCAGTTTTCTTTAAATTTTTCTGTGTGCTGGGCATTTATAAATATTGTCATATTCAGTGTCATCAAAATGAACATGAAAGTTTGTGTGTAGCTAATTTTCATAATGTATTGAGTTTTCAGCTTTTTGACTTCAAAATTTGATTTTGCATTATTTCATCTGTTGTGATGAATGTTGATTCTAATCACGATTTTTTTCGTTTATAGAAAACCATCGTCTTTAATCTAATGTTATTACTATTGTTTATGCGGGGTTAGTTATAACGTTTCGGGATGAGTAAATTTAGAGAATTAAGGAATGCGTATTTCAGATTTGAATACAACAAATCATTCAAATATTTGATGATATGGTTAAATTACATGGCTCAATTGTTTTTTGTGTCTTAATTCAATAAAGTCGATAAGCTTTTTTGGGAAAACATAAAAAAAGAAAAATTGAAAATAATATTAAGGGGCTTGTTGATAAAAATTTGAAGACATAGATAGTTGTTCTAGAGGATATTTCTAAAACTTAGAATACTTTATGTGACTCTGTTGATCTTCTTGAAGAAGTAGGGTTATTCTTTTAGTAGTAAAACTTAGTGTTATAACAAATTTATATTTTAAAAGTTAATACAGGTCTTTTTGCATGGTTCACTACATCTTCACCCAGGCTACCGTTGATAAAATGAGATATCCCTTTTCTACCATGAGTGCTAATGCCGATCATTCCTGCATTTACAGAACCTGCAAAATTAAGGATTCCTTTTTCTACCGTAATATCATTGTAAATATTTAAAGAATAGTTGTCTATTGGTAAATTAGAGATCATACCGTTCATTTTCTCCTCGGTTTCATAAGTGGTTTTAAAACCGTTTGCAGTATTTACCCATACCAAGTGAAGTTTTGCACCTATTGCTTTAGCGAATTCATGGGCAGCTAATAAAGAAGGTTTGTCTTCATCATCAAAATTGGTTGCGTATACAAAATCATTAACATCAAAAATATCACAATCTTCTTTGATAACTAGTACTGGTTGCTTAGAGGTACGAACTACTTTTTCTGCATTGGATCCAATAAATAATTCTTCAAAACCAGAAGAGCCATGTGACCCCATGATAATAATGTCCACATTATTTTTTTCACAGGAATCAATAATGCCTCCAAGAACATCTTCAAAACTAACCGTTTCTATAACTTCAATATCTTTTAAGTATTCTTGTTCCATAACTTCTTCAAATTTTTTATGCGTTTGTTTCATGAAGAAGATGGCTTCGGGAGCTGCGGCTGACGCTCCAGAGGACATAAGATCAGAAAGATGTATGGGGAGGTCTAGAATATGTAACAAATAGATTTTGGCACCATTTTTCTTAGCAATTTGCGCGGCCACTTTTAATGCACTTTCAGCTTGTGTAGAAAAGTCAGTTGGAACAAGTATATTTTTAATCATAACAGCACTTTTTTGAAATGAATAACTAATCTTTAATTTACAATTTTAAGCGTATTTGTAATTATTGAATAGTACTTAAGTAGTCAGCTATTACTTTGGGTAAGAAACTATCCAAAATTAAGTATCTTAAATTTACGAATAAATTCATTCTCAGCGATATTTTGAATCTAAGATATTATTACTATCTTTGCACCGTTGAAATTAAAAAACCAGGATGAGGGGACGGAAAGTCCCCTCTTTTTATCTATTTATATCATTAAAGGATCAGGTTCAGGAATTATTAGAAGGGGCGCTTAAAGAAAATCCGTCTTTATTTCTTATCGAAAGTAAAATTCATCCCGATAATAGTATCGAAATTATTATTGATGGAGATGATGGAGTGAAGGTTGAAGATTGTATTGCGGTAAGCCGGGCAATTGAACACAATCTTGACAGAGAAGAGGAGGATTTTTCTCTTCAAGTAATGTCAGCTGGTGTTTCTGAAGGTTTGCAGCACATTCGTCAGTATAAGAAAAATCTTGGTAGGAAAATTAAGATAAAGACAGATGAAGAGGTGTTAGAAGGGGATTTGATTTCGGCAACAGATGATGAAATTACCTTAACATGGAAAGCAAGAGAGCCTAAGCCAGTAGGTAAAGGTAAAGTGACAGTGACAAAAGAGGCTAATGTAGCTTATGAAAATATAGTAGAGGCTAAAGTTATGATAACATTTTAATTATAATATACTGATATGGAAAATATCGCATTAATAGAATCATTTTCAGAATTCAAGGATGATAAGTTTATAGATCGTGTGACGCTGATGTCGATCTTAGAAGATGTATTTAGAAATGCTCTAAAGAAGAAATTTGGTAGTGATGACAATTTCGATATCATTATAAATCCTGATAAAGGAGATTTAGAAATTTGGAGAAACCGTATTGTGGTTGCAGATGGAGAGGTAGAAGATGGTAACCAGGAAATTTCAATAACTGAAGCAAGAAAAATAGAACCAGATTTTGAAGTTGGAGAAGATGTGTCAGAAGAAGTTAAACTGATAGATTTAGGAAGACGGTCTATATTAGCACTTCGTCAGAATTTGATCTCTAAAATTCATGAGCATGATAATACGAATATCTATAAACAGTTTAAAGAATTAGAAGGAGAAATATATACAGCAGAGGTTCATCATATTAGACATAGAGCTATTATAATGTTGGATGATGAAGGTAATGAGATTATATTGCCTAAGGATAGGCAAATTCCATCTGATTTTTTCAGAAAAGGAGAAAATGTAAGAGGAGTTATAGAATCGGTTGAACTTAAAGGAAATAAGCCAGCGATTGTTATGTCTAGAACATCTCCATTGTTTTTAGAAAAGTTATTCGAATCAGAAATACCAGAGGTTTTTGATGGTTTAATTTCTGTTAAAAAAGTAGTTAGAATTCCGGGAGAAAAAGCCAAAGTTGCTGTAGACTCCTATGATGATAGAATTGATCCTGTTGGTGCATGTGTGGGAATGAAAGGTTCTCGTATCCATGGTATTGTTAGAGAATTAGGGAATGAAAATATTGATGTTATTAATTATACAAATAACTTGCAATTGTTTATTACCCGAGCTTTAAGTCCGGCAAAAGTAACTTCGATTAAGATTAACGAAGAAACTAATCGAGCAGAAGTGATGTTAAGGCCAGAAGAAGTTTCTAAAGCAATTGGTCGTGGAGGACATAATATTAGATTGGCTGGTCAATTAACTGGTTTTGAAATAGATGTGTTTAGAGAAGGAGTTGAAGAAGATGTCGAGTTAACAGAGTTTTCTGATGAGATAGACGCATGGATTATAGAAGAATTTTCTAAGATAGGGTTAGACACAGCAAAAAGTATTTTAGAACAAGATATTAGTGATTTAGTAAAGCGTACTGATCTTGAAGAAGAGACAGTAGGTGAAGTGATTAGAATTTTAAAATCTGAATTTGAAGATTAATAGTCACAATTAATTATATTTGAGCATTAAATAAAAGGCATTTATGGCTGAAGCAGGAACAATGAGATTAAATAAAGTATTACGCGAATTCAATATCTCGCTAGATCGGGCTGTTGACTTTTTGAATTCAAAAGGTCACGAGATAGATGCGCGTCCTACTACCAAGATTTCTTCAGAGATCTATAAGCTCTTGTTTGATGAATTTCAAACTGATAAGAGTAAAAAGGTAGCTTCAAAAGAGGTTGGAGAAGAAAAGAAGAAGGAGAAAGAAGCATTGCGAGTGCAGATAGAGCATGAGCAAGAAGAAAAACGAAAACTTGCCGAAGCTCGCGAAGTGGTAAAAGCCAAAGCTCAATTGAGTGGACCAAAACAAGTCGGTAAGATCGAATTAGAAGGAGGTAAAGAAAAAGATACTGCAAAGCCCGAAACTGAAGCAGTTGAAGCTCCTAAGAAAGAAGAGGTGAAGGAAGAGGTTAAAAGTGCTGCTCCAGAGATGGTGTCAAATAGACCTCAAAAGAAAGGTTTGAAAATCACAAAACAAGCACCAAAAGAGGTGAAGCAAGAAAAGCCTGTAGAGACCAAGCCTGTAGAATCTAAGTCTGCAGAGGCTAAAACCGAAGAAGCTAAACCAGTGGTGTCTGTTGATAAACCAGTTAAAGCAGAAGATGCTCAGCCAGAAGTTCCGGCAGAACCTGTAAAGGTTAAAACACAATATAAAAAGTTAGATGGTCCTAATTTTACAGGTCAAAAAATTGATTTAGCTCAATTTAAAAAACCTGCTAAAAAGAAGGATGATAAATCTGATAAAAAGACTTCTAATGCAGGAGATGCGGCAAAGAAACGTCGTCGAAGAATAAGTAAAGAAGGAGGTTCTCCTGGATCAGGTGGAGGAAGACCAGGTGGTCAAGGTGGTGGAAACCGTGGAGGCGGAAATCGAGGCGGTGGAAACCGAGGACCTGCAAAAGGAAGAAAACCAGCTGTTGTAAAAGAAGAGCCAAGCGAAGAAGAAGTACAAAAACAAGTTCGTGAGACTCTTGAAAAATTGCAAGGGAAATCAAATAAATCTAAAGCGGCTAAATATCGTAGAGATAAAAGAGATCAACACCGTCAAAAAGCAGAAGATGATGTGGCTCAACAAGAACAAGAAAGTAAGGTTCTTAAAGTTACAGAATTTGTTACAGCTGCAGAGGTTGCGACAATGATGAGTGTGCCTACTACAGATATTATATCTGCTTGTATGTCTCTTGGGATAATGGTTACAATGAATCAGCGTCTGGATGCTGAAACACTTTCTATTGTTGCAGATGAATTTGGTTATGAAGTTGATTTTGTAACAGCAGATATAGAAGAATCTATAGAAGAGATTGTAGATGCACCAGAAGATTTAAAAGCAAGAGCTCCTATAGTAACTGTGATGGGACATGTTGATCACGGAAAAACATCGTTGCTGGATTATATTCGAAAAGAAAATGTAATAGCAGGAGAAAGCGGTGGAATTACACAGCATATTGGAGCATATGGAGTTCAGTTAGAAAATGGGCAAAAGATCGCGTTTTTGGATACGCCAGGTCACGAAGCATTTACAGCGATGCGTGCTCGTGGTGCGCAAGTGACGGATTTAGCAATTATTGTAATTGCTGCAGATGATGACGTGATGCCTCAGACCAAAGAGGCAATTAGTCATGCTCAAGCTGCCGGAGTTCCAATAATATTTGCAATTAATAAGGTAGATCGACCAGAAGCAAATCCAGAAAAGATAAAAGAAAAATTAGCTTCTATGAATTTATTGGTAGAAGATTGGGGTGGTAAAATACAGTCTCATGATATTTCTGCTAAAACTGGATTAGGAGTTAAAGAGCTGCTTGAAAAAGTACTTCTTGAAGCTGAGATACTCGAACTTAAAGCAAATCCAAATCGATTGGCCTCAGGAACTGTGGTTGAAGCGTTTTTGGATAAAGGACGAGGTTATGTGTCAACAATATTAGTACAAACCGGAACATTGCGTGTAGGAGATTATGTTCTTGCAGGAAAAAATAGTGGAAAGGTGAAGGCGATGCAGGATGAGCGTGGTAATAATGTAAAAGAAGCCGGACCATCAGCACCAGTATCTATTTTGGGACTTGATGGTGCTCCACAGGCAGGGGATAAGTTTAGTGTGTTAGAAGATGAGCGTGAGGCAAAAGATATTGCTTCAAAACGAGCTCAGTTGCATAGAGAACAATCTGTTCGTACGCAACGTCACATAACATTGGATGAAATTGGACGAAGAATTGCATTAGGAGACTTTAAAGAACTTAATATTATTCTAAAAGGAGATGTTGACGGTTCTGTTGAGGCACTTACTGATTCGTTCCAGAAATTATCGACAGAAGAAATTCATGTAAATATTATTCATAAAGCCGTAGGTGCAATTACAGAAAGTGATGTGTTACTTGCGTCAGCTTCTGATGCAATTATTATTGGATTTAATGTTAGGCCTGCTGGTAATGCAAGACAGGTTGCTGATAAGGAAGAAATCGATATCAGAACATATTCTATTATCTATGATGCGATCAATGATCTTAAAGATGCAATGGAAGGAATGTTGTCACCGGTAATGAAAGAAGAAATTACAGGTACAGCAGAGATTAGAGAAACCTTTAAGATTTCTAAGGTCGGTACTATTGCTGGATGTATGGTGTTGACAGGTAAGATTTATCGTAACTCAGGAATACGTTTGATACGAGAAAGTGTTGTTGTGTATACAGGTGAATTTGCTTCCTTGAAAAGGTTTAAAGATGATGTAAAAGAAGTTGCTAAAGGATATGATTGTGGTCTTCAGATTAAAAATTACAATGATATTAAGGTTGGTGATATAGTAGAAGCTTACCAGGAAGTAGCAGTAAAGAAGAAACTATAGGTTGTATAAATATAGTATTGAACAAAACAAAAGCCCGATGTTTTTACATCGGGCTTTTGTTTTGTTATTGTATGTAGTGGTATTTATTTTTTCTCTGGTTTGAATATAAAAGCATTTGGAAACTTTTCATGCACCTCTTTTAAGGCTCTGTCGGCTTCGAGTCTTGTACGAAAATTACCTAGCCATACTTTATAATTTGGAGTCTCCCATTGAATAGTAGATTCCCATTTTTCAAATGATTCTTTAGATGATTTTACAATTTCATTAGCTTTATTTAGGTTCCCGTAGTATAATTGAATCTTATAACGGTCGCTAAAATCACCATCTTTTTCCATTTTTAACTTTATATCAAGTAATCTTTTTATTCTTGGATCTTGATTAATAGTAACGGTTGCTTCTGGTGGTGGTAAAATATTAACAGGTACAAAATTGCTCTGATTTAAGTTTTCAGAACTAGGATTTGGGCTATCTTGAGCAGTTAAAGTGCTGGTAGCGATAAGGTAAAAACCAAATATAAAAATACAGTTTGTGGTGTTTAACATTCTCATTACAAATTAATTTGAAGCAAAGGTATGGTTTAATAACTCAAAACAGATTAAAAATATTATTTAGAATTATTATAAATTAATACTTAACGCTTCTCTAACATTTCCAAAATCGACTTATTATAGTACTTTTGTCGTCGAATTAAAAGTGCTGGTTTTTATGTCTTTTTTAAAGAGATTAAAGAAAAAACCATACCAAAATTAAGACGATAATTCTACTTGATAATATGAGACAGGTGAAACACCGAAATTCAGCCTCTAAAATCCTAATCCTAGGAACTGTTTTTTTATTTACTTTTTTTAACCCTGTTTTTGCACAGGATGAAGCGGCCGTTGATAATGTTGCCGCTACTGAAGCTTCGTCTGGAGGAGATGTAGCTAAAGGGGAAGAGTTGTTTAAATCTCTTTGTGCTGCTTGCCATAAGCGTTATAAAAAGATGACAGGTCCTGCTCTTTTTGGAGTAGCTGATAAGTACGAAAGAGAATGGATATACTCTTGGGTAAAGAATAGTGCAGCAATGGTCGCTTCTGGTGATCCTCAAGCTGTTGCTATTTATGAAGAGTATAACAAAACTGCGATGAATGCATTCCCGCAGTTGTCCAATACAGACATTGATAACATCATGGCTTACGTGATGGTGCCTAAAGTAGAACCTCCTACTCCGGCGCCTGGCAATGAATCATCTACTGCTTCAGGAAGTGGTTCAGGAGTTTCAATGAATGTTATTTTGGCAATATTGGCATTGGTATTCCTAATGTTATTGGTTGTATTGTTCTTAGTGAATAAAACACTTAGAAGTTTTGCTGCAGCTAATAATGTTGAATTGCCAGAGTCAGAAGCAAGAACTCCTATCTGGAAAGCATTTATTCAAAATCAATTTTTAGTATTGGTTACAGCAATTTTCTTGTTGTTGTCTAGCGGATACTTTGTGTATGGGTATTTTATGCAAGTAGGAGTTGATCAGGGATATGCTCCTATTCAACCAATTCATTACTCGCATAAAATTCATGCTGGAGATAATCAAATCGAATGTAAATACTGTCACTCTTCTGCAAGAGTCAGTAAAACATCTGGGATACCATCTCTTAATGTTTGTATGAACTGTCATAAATCTATAAGTGAGGTTGCGGATGCTACTGCGACACCAGATCATTCTAAAGAATTTTATGATGGTGAAATTCAAAAGCTTTATGATGCAGTAGGTTGGGATGCTAGCGCTCAAGCGTACACTGGTAAAACGAAGCCGGTAAAATGGGTGCGTATTCACAATCTTCCGGATTTTGCATATTTTAATCACTCTCAGCACGTAAGTGTTGCAGGAGTAGAATGTCAGACATGCCATGGGCCTGTAGAAGAAATGGAAATTATGTATCAACATGCTCCACTTACTATGGGGTGGTGTATTAACTGTCACAGAGAAACTAACGTGAAGGTTGCTGATAATAAATATTACGAGAAAATTCATAAAGAACTTTCTAAGAAGTATGGTGTAGAGCAATTAACGGCAGCTCAAATGGGCGGTCTGGAATGCGGTAAATGCCATTATTAATAATAAACATTTGATTCCGGATATCGGAAAATAATAGTAAGAAGCTAATATCAATTATATATGTCATCAAACAAGAAATACTGGAAAAGTGTTGAAGAGCTAAACGAAGATAGCTCTATTGTTGAGACGCTACAACAAAACGAGTTTGTTCAGGAGATTCCTACAGATGAGTTTTTAGGTGATAAATCATCTTTAGAAAATTCTTCGACTTCTCGTCGTGATTTTCTTAAATATGTAGGTTTTAGTACTGCTGCTGCAACATTGGCGGCGTGTGAAGGGCCTGTTAAGAAATCAATCCCTTACGTGGTTCAACCAGAAAGAATTGTTCCTGGTGTAGCAAATTACTACGCTACCACTATAGCAGATGGATATGATTTTGCTAGTGTTTTGATTAAAACAAGAGAAGGTAGACCAATTAAAGTAGAGAATAATAACCTTGCAGTGTCAAATGGTGATGCTAATGCAAGAGTACATGCCTCTGTTTTATCATTATATGATAGCTCACGTCTTCAAGGGCCTAAAAAAGGTGCTGAAGATATCAGTTGGGATTCATTAGATAAAGAAGTGGGAGCTAAACTCAATGGATTAGGAAGTAAACAAATTGTTTTACTAACTCAGACATTTGCAAGTCCTTCTACTTCGAAGTTAGTTTCTGATTTTAGAGCAAAGTACCAAAATGTTAAGCATGTGGTGTACGATGCTGTATCAAACAGTGAGGCTTTGGATGCTTATCAGATGATGTATGGTGAAAGAGCACTTGCCGATTATGATTTTGCTAAAGTAAATACCATTGTAAGTATTGGTGCTGACTTTTTAGGAGATTGGCAAGGAGGAGGATATGATAGTGGTTATGCAAAAGGACGTATTCCTAAGAATGGAAAAATGTCAAGGCATATTCAATTCGAAGCTAATATGTCTTTATCTGGTGCTAATGCAGATAAAAGAGTTCAGGCAACTCCATCACAACAAAAACAAGTACTGGCTGCATTGTATAAATATGTAACAGGATCTGGTTCAAAAGGAGCTTTGGATTCTGGATTAGATACAGAAGTAGTTAAAGCTGCTAAACAAATCCAAAAAGCAGGAAGTAACGCATTAGTAGTTACGGGTATTCAGGATGTTGATGCACAATTGGTAGTTTTAGAAATAAATAAAGCCATAAAGAGTAAAGCTTTTAATGAAAGTACTCCACGTACTATCCGTAAAGGTGATGCAAAAGCAGTAGCTCAATTGGTAAAAGATATGAATGCAGGGCGCGTTGGTGGTCTTTTGATTGCTGGTGTTAACCCAATGTATTCTTTACCTAATGCAAGCGAGTTTAAAAGTGGTCTTGAAAAAGTAGATGTATCTGTAGCTTTTAGTATGCATAATGATGCAACTGCAGAGTTATGTCAATATGTTGCTACTACTCCGCATTATCTTGAGTCTTGGGGAGATGTAGAGTTGAAAAAAGGAAGCTATAGTTTAATGCAGCCTACAATTCGACCATTATTTGATACTAGGCAGTTCCAGGAAACTTTATTAAAGTGGACAGGGAATACAGCAACGTATCATGATTATATAAAAAATGCATGGACTGGTATTTTAGGAGGTACATCCTGGAATCAGGCACTGCATGATGGAGTATTAGTAAAGCCAATACTTCCAAAACAAGAATTAGTAGATGCTCTTGATGCTCCAGAAGGAGATATTGCAGATATAGAAGCAGTTCCAGCTCCGACAGTTGTTGGACCTAATGTAGGTGCTGCAGCAAGAAGGCTTTCTGTGACGAAATCAAATGATGGTCTAGAGCTTACATTATATACTAAGACATCATTAGGAGATGGTCAGCAGGCAAACAATCCTTGGTTACAAGAGATGCCAGATCCTATTACCAGAACATCATGGGATAATTACCTTACAGTTTCCAAAGCAGATGCGGATCAATTAGGATTAACTAATGAGAATGTTGCAAATGGAGCTTTAAATGGTAGTTATGCTAAAGTAGTTGTTGGTGGAGCAGAAGTTACTGTTCCTGTAATTATTCAACCAGGGCAGGCCAAAGGTTCTGTAGGGTTGGCATTAGGATATGGTAAGTCCAAAGGGCTTAAAGAAGATATGAATGTTGGTGTTAATGCATATCCTCTATATCAAAACCTTAATGCAGTACAGACTGTTTCTGTTACTGCAGCAGAAGGAACACATGAGTTTGCATGTGTGCAATTGCATAATACATTAATGGGTCGTGGAGATATTGTAAAAGAGACGACTCTTGAGATATTTAATACAAAAGATCACCACGAATGGAATGCTATTCCTGAAGTGAGTAAAAATCATATTGAATATGAGGTTACTTCTCCTGAAGTTGATCTTTGGGATGAATTTGATCGTTCTGTAGGACATCACTTTAATCTTTCAATAGATTTAAACGCTTGTACAGGATGTGGAGCGTGTGTGATCGCTTGTCATGCAGAAAATAATGTTCCTGTGGTTGGTAAATCAGAGGTGCGTAGATCTCGTGATATGCATTGGTTGCGTATTGATCGTTATTATTCTTCTCAGGATAGTTTTGAAGGGGATGATAATAAAAAGAATGCTATTGCTGGTCTTGGTAGTTCATTATCTGAATTTGGTGAGATGGAAAATCCATCAGAGAATCCTCAGGTAGTATTTCAACCAGTAATGTGTCAACATTGTAATCATGCTCCTTGTGAGACTGTATGTCCTGTTGCAGCGACATCACATGGTAGACAAGGACAAAATCATATGGCATATAACCGTTGTGTAGGTACAAGATATTGTGCAAACAACTGTCCTTATAAAGTTCGTAGATTTAACTGGTTCTTGTATAATAACAATGACGAGTTTGATTATCATATGAACAATGATTTAGGTAGAATGGTTCTTAATCCTGACGTTACTGTACGTTCGAGAGGGGTTATGGAAAAATGTTCTATGTGTATCCAGATGACTCAAAAAACTATTCTGGATGCAAAACGAGATGGAAGAGCAATTAAGGATGGAGAATTCCAAACGGCTTGTTCTGCGGCTTGTTCATCAGGTGCTATGGTATTTGGTGATGTCAATGATAAGGATAGTGAAGTAGCTAAACTTAAAGAGGATGATCGTATGTATCACTTACTTGAACATGTTGGGACTAAGCCTAATGTGATGTATCACACCAAAGTAAGAAATACTACAGAAGCCTAATTAACTAAATAAAGAATCAATTCAATTATAAAGGATTATGTCTCATTACGAAGCACCTATAAGAAAGCCTTTAGTAACCGGCGATAAAACATATCACGATGTAACTGTGGATGTAGCCGCACCGGTTGAAGGTAAAGCAAATAAATCTTGGTGGATTGTGTTCACCATCGCGCTTATTGCTTTCCTTTGGGGGATAGGTTGTATTATATATACAGTTTCTACAGGTATAGGAACCTGGGGATTAAATAAAACAGTAGGATGGGCCTGGGATATCACCAATTTTGTTTGGTGGGTAGGTATAGGTCACGCCGGAACCCTGATTTCTGCGGTATTATTATTATTCCGTCAGAAATGGAGAATGGCAATTAACCGATCTGCAGAAGCGATGACCATTTTCTCGGTTATTCAAGCAGGTCTATTCCCTATTATTCACATGGGACGTCCTTGGTTAGCATATTGGGTATTACCTATTCCTAACCAGTTTGGATCATTATGGGTAAACTTTAATTCACCATTACTTTGGGATGTATTTGCGATCTCTACGTACCTTTCGGTATCATTAGTATTCTGGTGGACAGGTTTATTACCAGATTTTGCGATGATCAGAGACCGCGCTATTACACCATTTAATAAAAAGATATATAGTTTACTTTCTTTTGGATGGAGTGGAAGAGCAAAAGATTGGCAACGTTTTGAAGAGGTATCTCTTGTATTAGCAGGTTTGGCAACTCCACTTGTACTGTCGGTACATACAATTGTATCGTTTGACTTTGCTACTTCAGTAATACCTGGATGGCATACAACCATATTCCCACCATACTTCGTTGCAGGTGCGATTTTCTCAGGATTTGCTATGGTAAATACTCTTCTTATTATTATGAGAAAAGTATCTAACCTTGAAAATTATATTACCATTCAACATATAGAATTAATGAATATTGTGATCATGATCACAGGTTCTATTGTTGGAGTCGCCTATATTACCGAACTGTTTGTTGCCTGGTACTCGGGTGTAGAGTATGAACAATATGCATTCCTTAATAGGGCAACAGGACCTTATTGGTGGGCATATTGGGCAATGATGACATGTAACGTGTTCTCACCGCAGTTTATGTGGTTCCCAAAATTGAGAAGAAGTATTATGTTCTCATTCTTTATCTCTATTGTAGTAAATATAGGAATGTGGTTTGAGCGTTTCGTAATTATTGTGACATCTCTTCACAGAGATTACTTGCCATCATCCTGGACAATGTTCTCTCCTACATTTGTGGATATTGGAATATTTATAGGAACGATAGGATTCTTCTTTGTATTGTTTTTATTATATGCTCGTACATTCCCGGTAATAGCACAAGCAGAGGTGAAAACAATTTTAAAATCTTCTGGAGAGAAATATAAAAAACTTAGAGAAGCAGGAATTGATCATAGAGATGAACTCCCAAAGGGTAAAGCAGAAGTAACTAAAGAAGAAACAAAACCTGAAAAAAAAGCTGAAACAAAAGAGGCAAGTCAGGAAGATATAAATAGTTTATTAGGTAACTTAGGAACATTTGATCCTTCAACCCAAAAAGCTGATGATCTTAAAAAAGTTAATGGCATTGGACCTGTAATGGAAAAGAAACTTAATGAGATCGGAATATTCACTTTCGATCAAGTAAGTAAAATGACCACGACAGAGTACGATTTATTAGATAGTATCACTGGATCTTTTCCTGGTAGAGCACAACGCGATGATTGGGCAGGACAGGCAGAACAACTTAAAAATAACTAAGAGTATGGCATCAAAAGTTATACATGCATTATATATAGACGACGATGTCCTGATGGACGCTGTCAAGAAAGTTCGCGCAGAGCATTATCATATCGAAGAGGTATTTACTCCTTTTCCGGTTCATGGACTTGATAAAGCGATGGGATTACCTCATACACGATTAGCAATCACATCTTTTATGTACGGATGTGTTGGGTTAACTGTTGCAATTTTGATGATGAATTTTATCATGATCGAGGATTGGCCGCAAGATATTGGTGGTAAACCAAGTTTTAGTTATCTGGAAAATATGCCAGCATTTGTTCCTATTATGTTCGAGCTTACTGTGTTTTTTGCAGCCCACTTAATGGTAATTACTTTTTACATGAGAAGTAGATTATGGCCATTCAAAGAAGCTGAAAATCCTGATTTAAGAACAACAGACGATCACTTTTTAATGGAAGTAGACGCTGGAAATCACGACGTAGATACACTTACAAGTTTATTAAGTGATACAGGAGCAGTAGAAATTAAAGTAATAGATAAGGAAGAAGATAACCATTAGTAATAATGAAGAATACTATAAAAATATTAGCAGCGGCAGTAGTGATGATTAGTGTTGTTTCTTGTCAAAAAGATTCAAAACCTAATTATCAATATATGCCTAATATGTATGAACCAGTAAGTTACGAGGCTTATGGGGAGTATGGTGTTTTTCCTGGAGGACAGGAGGCTATGTTACCAGCAGAAGGTTCTATCCCAAGAGGATGGATGCCTTATGAAATTGAAAACTCAAATGTAGGATACCAGTTTGCAAAAGATTCTCTTAAAAATGCCATTCGGTATACCAAAGAAAATGAAGATGCTGGTAAAGAGTTATATAATATCTATTGTGCAATATGCCATGGTGAAAAAGGAGATGGAAAAGGAACATTGGTGAAAAGAGAAAAAATTCTTGGAGTGCCAAGTTATGATGATGTAGGTAGAGCAATCACAGAAGGAAGTATCTATCATGTGATGTACTATGGAATTAATTCTATGGGGTCTTATGCTTCTCAAACAAGTGAGCATGAACGCTGGCAGATTGTTCAATATGTACAGAAATTAAAGGCAGACTTAGAGGGGAAAACCCCTAGAATAGATACAGATGTTGTTGTTGCAGAGACAAAGCTGGAAGAAGAACATCATGAGTCAACAGAAGATCATAGTAACGCACACTAGTGCACTAGTATAAAGTTAAGAATAACGATATTAAGATATGTATACGCTATCAAATAGATTAAGATTATTTTCTATCATTCTAATGGTTGTAGGTGGGATCGGACTTGTTTCTGGTTTTCTTACTACCCCAGGAACTGTTGAAGAAGTAAAAGAAATGATGGCAGCGCACGATGCTCACGGTGGTGGTCATGGTGAATCGCATGCAGAAGAAAGTGGTCATGGTAATCAAAATCATGGTGAGGCAGCAGCAGATGCACATGGTGGTGATGAACACTATAAGCATGTTTTACACCAGTTACAAAATAAACCCTGGGCTTCTCTTTATGTAGCTGCATTTTTCTTTTTTATGATTGCGCTGGGAGTATTAGCATTTTATGCTATACAATTTGCAGCACAGGCAGGTTGGTCTCCAGTGCTGTTTAGGGTTATGGAAGCTATTACAGCATACTTGGTGCCTGGTGGAATCATCTTATTTGTAATATTGGCATTATCAGGATTTCATGTAAATCACTTGTTTGTATGGGCAGATCCTAAAGTTGTGGAACATGATGCGCTTATTCAAGGTAAATCAGGTTGGTTAAATGGTACTGGTTTTATTATAAGAGCAGCAATCTTTTTAGGAGGTTGGTTATTATATCGTCATTTTGCAGTAAAATATTCTAGACTACAAGACGAAGATGCGACAGGAAACAAATGGTACAAAAAGAGTTTTAAGATATCAGCAGGGTTTTTGGTATTCTTTATCTATACAGAATCTATGATGTCTTGGGATTGGATTATGAGTTTTGATCCACACTGGTTTAGTACATTATTTGGATGGTACGTATTCGCTAGTTTATTTGTATCCGGAATTACAACTATAGCATTAATTACAATTTACCTAAAGTCTAAAGGATATATGGAATTTGTAAATAATAGTCATATTCATGATTTAGCTAAATTTATGTTTGGAATAAGTATATTCTGGACATACCTTTGGTTCTCTCAATTTATGTTGATCTGGTATTCTAATATTCCTGAAGAAGTTACATATTTCATTACTCGTATAGAAGATTATAAATTACCATTCTTTGGGATGCTAGCAATGAATTTCATCTTCCCACTTTTAGTGTTAATGAATAGTGACTTTAAAAGAGTAAACTGGTTTGTAGTGATGGCAGGAATTGTAATTCTTTGTGGTCATTATATTGATGTTTATAATATGGTTATGCCAGCTACAGTTGGAGAATCATGGTTTATTGGTGTTAGTGAGATTAGTGCGGTGTTATTATTCTTAGGATTGTTCTTATTTGTAGTATTTAGAGCGTTAACTAAAGCTCCATTACTGGCAAAAGGAAATCCATATATAGAGGAGAGTAAACACTTTCATTATTAATAAATAGAATTGTAAAAAAGAAGATAGATAAAAATGACTGTATTCTTAACCATAGTAGTTATAGCGCTTTTTGGAATCACATTGTGGCAAATGTCAAAGATTTTGAAATTGTCTCAATTGAAAGACGCTGATAATTCTCAAGTAGCGAATGATAAGGATAATAATTTACATGGTAAGCTTATGCTTGCGTTTGTAATATTTCTTTACTTATTAACCATATATTGTTTTGTACAGTATCATACTTTTTTCCTTCCAGAATCGGCGTCTGAACATGGAGTGGACTATGATCAACTAATGTTGATTTCGATGGTACTGATTTTCATTGTACAATTCATTACGCAAGGGCTATTACATTTCTTTGCATACAAATACCGTGGAAAGAAAGAAAATAAAGCCTTGTTTTTTGCCGATAATGATAAGTTAGAATTTATTTGGACAATTATTCCTGTGATTGTATTAGCAGGGTTAATCATTTACGGATTATTTACCTGGACAGATATAATGAATATTGATGAGGAAGATGGTGATCCATTAATAGTAGAGTTATATGCATATCAATTTGATTGGCGTGCAAGATATTCTGGAGAAGATAACGAATTGGGTAAAGCTAATGTTCGTTTTATAGAAGGGATTAATACATTGGGAGTAGATGTTTCTGATTCCTATGGTAAGGATGATAAAATAACCAATGAATTACATCTTCCGGTGAATAGAAAGGTTATCTTCAAAATGAGATCTCAAGACGTATTACACTCAGCATATATGCCTTTCTTTAGAGCGCAAATGAACGTAGTACCTGGTATGATTACAGAATTTTCATATACACCTACTCTTACTTCTGAAGAAATGAGAAATAGTGAGTTTATGGTAGAAAAAGTAGCTACTATTAATAAGATCAGAAAAGAAAAGAGTAAGAAATTAGTTGCTGCAGGTGATGAAGCATTAGAAACATATGCATTTGATTATTATTTATTATGTAATAAAATATGTGGAACTTCTCACTATAATATGCAAATGAAGATTATTGTAGAGTCCGAAGAGGACTATGAAGCTTGGTTAAAAACACAACCAACTTTTGGAGAGCAATTATCAGCTCAAGCAAGTAACTAGAAGAAAAGAAGAATTAATATATTATATTAAAAAAGAATAGCGATATGTCAGCAATAGCACACGCAGATGATCATGCCCACGACGATCACGGACATCATAAAGAGACATTTATTACCAAATATATTTTTAGTCAAGATCATAAAATGATCTCTAAGCAGTATTTAATTACTGGTTTGATAATGGGTATTATTGGTATTGCAATGTCTATTTTGTTTAGAATGCAATTAGCATGGCCAGATCATAAATTTACAATTTTTGAGGTGCTGTTAGGTGATAAGTTTGGTGCAGATGGTGTAATGGATCCAGGAATCTATTTGGCATTAGTAACCATTCATGGTACAATAATGGTATTCTTTGTATTAACAGCAGGACTTAGTGGTACATTTAGTAACTTACTTATTCCTTTGCAGATTGGAGCACGTGATATGGCTTCAGGGTTTTTAAATATGATATCGTATTGGTTGTTCTTCTTAAGTAGTGTAATCATGGTATTGTCTTTATTTGCTGAGGCAGGACCAGCATCAGCTGGTTGGACAATTTATCCTCCTTTAAGTGCATTGCCACAGGCAATTGGTGGTTCGGGAATGGGTATGACCCTTTGGTTAGTTTCTATGGCAATATTTATTGCTTCCTCATTGCTTGGTTCTTTGAATTATGTAGTGACTGTAATTAACTTAAGAACGAAAGGAATGTCAATGACTCGTTTACCATTAACGATTTGGGCATTTTTTGTTACAGCAATTATTGGTATTGTTTCTTTCCCTGTATTATTATCTGCAGCATTACTTTTGATTATGGATAGAAGTTTTGGGACTTCGTTTTTCTTAAGTGATATCTATATCCAGGGAGAAGTGTTGCATAACCAAGGTGGTTCACCGGTTCTTTTTGAACACTTATTTTGGTTCTTGGGACATCCAGAAGTATATATTGTATTATTGCCTGCATTAGGGATCACCTCAGAAATAATTGCTACAAATGCACGTAAGCCTATATTTGGTTATAGAGCAATGGTTGCTTCTATTCTGGCAATTGCATTTTTGTCAACCATAGTTTGGGGTCACCATATGTTTATTTCAGGAATGAATCCTTTCTTAGGTTCGGTATTTACATTTACTACGTTATTGATTGCAATACCTTCTGCGGTAAAAGCATTTAATTATATCACCACTTTATGGAAAGGTAATCTACAGCTTAATCCTGCAATGTTATTTTCTATTGGATTGGTATCTACATTTATAACGGGGGGTCTAACGGGTATTATTCTTGGAGATAGTACATTAGATATCAATGTACATGATACGTATTTTGTGGTAGCGCATTTCCACTTGGTAATGGGTATTTCTGCACTTTATGGATTATTTGCAGGGGTATATCACTGGTTCCCTAAGATGTATGGTAAGATGATGAATAAAAACCTTGGGTACGTTCATTTTTGGGTAACTGCGATAGGAGCGTATGGGGTATTCTTTCCGATGCACTTTATAGGCATGGCAGGATTACCACGTCGTTATTATACAAATTCGAATTTCCCATATTTTGATGATTTAGCAGATACTAATGTATTAATTACTGTTTTTGCAATTATTACTGCTGCAGCTCAATTAGTATTCCTATATAACTTTATTGTTTCGATATTTTATGGTAAGAAAGCTGTACAAAATCCTTGGAGATCAAATACGTTAGAATGGACTACTCCAGTAGAACATATGCACGGTAACTGGCCAGGAGAAATACCTTCTGTTCATAGATGGGCATATGACTATAGTAAAACTAGAGAGGATGGCGAATATGTGATCGCAGGTCAGGATTTCGTATCTCAAATTATTCCACTTCAAGAAGGAGAGGAAGAAATGCATCATTAATAATGATGTTTAAAAAATATAATGAAGCCCTTTCAAAATTTTGAAAGGGTTTTTTTATCTTATAGTAATAGAAGCGTTCATTTTGGAAGATTCATATACAGCATCTTGTATCTGTAATGTTTTAAGATAATTCTGTCCATTAGTTTCAAAGGGCTTTCCTGATATAAACTTGTCAATACAATCTCTTTGAAAAATATAACAACAATCTCCAGCAAATCCAACATCATTATGAACATAGAAATGTTCTTTTTCTATATCACCTAGTTTTTGTACTGTTATTTTTCCATTCGAGTATAGACGAAGAGAACCTTTTGACCCGTCAATCAGATATTCTCCGAATGTATATCTGGATTTTATAAAGTTATTCTCGTTATATCGATTTGCATCCCAAACGGCATGGGCATCATTTTCAAAATTTAAAATCATCATAGCAGCATCTTCTCCTTTAATCACAGGATTTAGTTTTTTGAGGATTGCGTATACACTTTTAACTTCACCAGCATGATATCTGAAAGTGTCTATGTAATGAACTCCTGTCTCATAAATAAGTAACTTTTCATAATCTCTAAAATAAGGTTGCCTTGCCAGGTAAGCATCTTTTCCCCAACCATCACCCATACGGGACCTAAAATTCAAATTAAATAAATCTCCGAGTTCACCTTGATCTATGATTTTTTTGATTTCCCTATGCCAGGGTTGGAAACGAAAATTTTCATGTACTACAAAACGAACTCCTTTTTTCTGTACGTGATCTACGATTTTTTTGGATTCCTCATAGGACGGTGCTAAAGGTTTTTGACATATGATATGCACAGCTTGATCGGCAGCAAATACACACATTTCATAATGTGTCTCTGGAGGAGTAATGATATCTACAAAATCTGGTTTTTCTTTTAGAATCATTTCTTTGTAATCGGTATAGTGTTTTTTAATGCCATAACTATTCATGATGATAGTGGCTCTATCTACATCAGAATTACAAAGCGCAGTAATTTCTACTTCAGGTATTCGTGTCCAGGCTTCATATTGAAACTTACTAAAATAACCTGCTCCAATGACTACGCCTTTTAACTTCTTAATCATCTATTAATTTTTTATTGGGGTTCATAAACAACCAGAGTATAATTGCTATACCTGCAAGTATTGCTGCGAGGTAAAAGAAAGGTTCGTCTGATCCTGTCCATTTTTGCATATAAGGAAAAGCAAGTGCCGTGGTAAAGGCCCCTAAATTTCCTGCCATATTCATCATTCCGGATACTTTACCTGAGTTTTCTTGGCCTATATCCATGCAAAAAGACCAGGATGGGCTAAGTGTCATGTCCGCTCCAAAAATGGCAATAGATAGGCATAGAACGGCTCCTAGAGCTGTATTCATATATAGGCTGGAAATGATTCCGATAATGACAAAACTAAAACCTATAATTGCTGGGATTCTTCTGGAAAGCTTCCATTTTCCTTCTCTATAAATAATATCTACCATATAACCAGAAACCCAATTGCCAACGGCTCCAGCTAATAAAGGAAGCATTGCATAGAATCTTGTATCAATCAAATTAAGTTGATATTTTTGCTTTATATATGGAAATAACCATGTTAGCATAAAAAAGAAAATAAAATTACTGCCTATGTATTGACCCATAGCCAATAGCACATTGCTCGAACTTAAAATTGTTCCAATTCCTATTCCTTTAGTTTTTTTGGTATCAGTCTTTTGTTGTCGATTTTGGATAATGAATTGTTTCTCCTCATCAGATAATGCAGGATGATCTTCAGGCTTGTTTCTAAATACAAAGTAGAATATGACAGCAAATATAATCCCAATGAGTCCAAAGAAATAAAAGATATATCTCCATCCCCAGGCCTCAATTAAATAGGCAACCAAGGGTAAAGCAAATGCAGCGCCCAAGCGTGATCCTGAAAAATTAATTCCTTGAAATATTCCTCTTTCTTTAAGAGGTACCCAAGAGAATGCTGCTCTTGAAATATTAGGGAAAGCTCCTGCTTCCCCTGCACCAAATATGAATCTAAAGAATAAGAGAGAGAGATAATTCCAGGCAGCTCCGGTTAGAGAAGTGAATAATGACCAAAGTATCATGATACTCGCCATTACTTTTCGAACGCCATATGTATCTCCTAACGCACCTCCGGGAACTTGAAATAATGCATAACCCAGAGCAAAAGCTCCTAAAACCCAACCCATTTCTGTATCAGAAAGACTTAAATCGTTACCAATAGCGTCTTTTGCTGTAGATATGCATACTCTATCAACATACAACAGTAATGTTATTAAAAAAGAACCGGCAAAAAAACCATATCTTTTGAAAGATGTACCCATATCAAGATAGTTTTTGTGTTATAGTATATAATAATGTGTCATCTCCTACATTCCCGGGAAAAACAATATAAGGTAGTTTAGGAAACATGGTTGTTGCACCCATTTCCCATACAGGAACTCCGGGAGCTATTTGCCCCATAACTTTTGATCGTCGCATTCTTAATCCTTTTATTGCTAGATCGTGAGAGGTAATACCTCCTTTTGCTAAGATATATTTTGGGGAAACACTAATTCCTTTGATGATCTTTACTAAAGCCTCAGAAACTTTAGAACCTATATTTAAATTATCGTCAATATCAGATCCGGTAATTAATTTTCTGCTGGTATAGAGAACTACATCTTTACCAGAATTTAGTTTTTCCTCTATTTGTTTACTGATAACATTAAGATATGATAAAGCATTATCATTAAGTATTTTCTCGACATTAACCTCTATGGTATTATTGTTATCAAAGTACTTTAAAAGGTAATTAAGCTGAGCTGAGGATTTAGGAACATATGATCCTACTATAATTAAACCACCGCTTTTAACATTTTTAGGAATAAGATCCTCTGTGGTTAGTAGTTTTTTAGGTGTAATTCCAATGTAAGAAGGAATAAACGAACTAGAAGTACGATACAATATTTTTTTGCCAGACTTTTCTGCTAATAATAGAGCATGTGTTATTTTGTCGAGATCATGATAGTTAATTGCATTTACAATGCAGTAACTGCCGGGAGTGAGAGCTTGTACTTGCTTAGATAATAATTGCACACTATGTGTTCTTATATTCTCAATAGAAAATGAAAATACTTTAGAAGCATTTATTTGCCCTTCAGTTTTTTCCTCTATCCATTCACTAAGGTTGGCTTTAGTATATCCAAAAGAGTGATCTTGAGCAAATGGAGTTTTATCTACAGGAATTAAAGTTTCTTTATCGGAAATATAATGGATATCATTCACGGTAACTCTTCCTCCTTCAAACATCACAGGGATAAAAACTAGAATTACTTTATCTAGATTACTTGCTTGTTTTATGGTATTCGTTTCTACGGGAAAATGTCCTCTCAAAGTAGAATCGCTGCGACTAATTATAGTATACTCTCGATTTGTCATTGTCGAAGCGACAAGGATATTTTTTGAAATTTCCTGATATATGATTGAGACCTTGGCTTGTGGTAAACTCCTGGAATTGGTTAGTAAAAAGAATACGGGAGTTTGTTTTTTAAATTCTTGTATCAGGGTGTCTTGATCCCATTGCGCTAATAATGGGATGTCATATACGGTTTGATTTCCAGTGGGATCATCATCAATAATAATACAAGTATGGTTCTGCTTTTTAAAAAGTTCGTGATTAAGCTTTCTGTATTCGGTTTGATCTACAGGAGGTAATAATTTTGATATGTCAGATAATAGTAAAGTCACTCGTATTTTTCTATAGCAATTACTCTGGCAGGAGCACCATCTCCACCAATTATTTTTATCGGTAATGCGATTAAATCTACACAGTTAGATTGTAGCTTGTTAATATTCGTAAGTCCTTCTATAATAACAACTCCTTTTAATAGGATTTGGTGGATTTTGGTAACTTCTTCCAGATTATTTACATCAGCTACAGAAGGAGGTTCAACACCAATCATTTTTATTTTTTTTTCTAAACACCATATAGCAAACCGCTCGCTTATTCTAGGTAATTCATTTCGATAAGCAGAGGTGTTGATTTGTCGTGACCAATTTGTCCATAGAATTAGACTGTCACCTTCAATGATTTTTTTTTGAATATCCGCCGGGATATGTGTTGGATTGATTAACCCTCTGGAACCAATATGACGTAGATCAATGACCCAAGCTCTACCTACAAAATCAGAAACCGGAATTTGATCAATAGTTTGATTACTTACATTAAAATGAATTGGGGCATCCATATGAGTACCGCAATGAGAATAGAAAGTAAGAGTACTGGCATTCCAACCATCTTTTTGGATAGTTTTGCTAGTTTTTTTTGAGAAACCATCTATCTGATTTGTATAGGTAAGCGTAAGATCAACGATGTTTTTCATACAAAACCTATTAAAGATTTTTGATTACTGCATCTGCTACATCAGAAGTACTGGCATTACCTCCTAAATCAACAGTGAGTATACCTTGTTGAGTGGATGTGTCAATAGCCTGCATAATATTATTGGCAGCTTTTGTTTCTCCTAAGTGCTCTAATAATAAAGCGCCAGACCATATTTGACCATATGGATTTGCAATATTTTTACCAGCAATGTCAGGTGCAGATCCATGAATAGGTTCAAACATAGATGGGAACTCTTTTTCGGGATTAATATTTCCACTACCTCCAAGTCCAAGACTACCCATAACGGCTCCGCCAAGATCACTAAGAATATCTCCAAAAAGATTGGTAGTCAATACCACATCAAAAATTTCTGGTTTTAAAACAAAGTTAGCAGTAGAATTATCGATATACATTTGATCATGCTCTATATCAGGATATTGCTGTGCGATTTCTTTAATGACTCTATCCCAATAGGTTAGGCTGTTAATCAATGTATTAGATTTTGTGATATGAGTTACTTTTTTTCTTCGAGTACGAGCAAGTTTAAAGGCATAATGAGCAATCCTTTCGATCCCTTTTCTTGTAAAAATACTAGTATCCACTCCCATTCCGTTTTCAGAATCAGGGAGATACTGATCTCCGACCTGTACAAATTCCCCTTCTGTATTTTCTCTAATGATAACAAAATCAATATGTTTTTCACTTCTAAGAGGACGTTGTACGCCAGGGTAAGTGCGTACTGGTCTGTAGTTAACGTATTGATCAAAATGTGTACGTACTTTGAAAGTATAATCTTTGGCAGGAAGTGTATCATCAACCTCGGGTAAACCTACAGATCCAAAATAAATAGCATCAAATTGTTTGAGAGTATCTAAGCCATCTTTTGGTAAAAACTCTCCATTTTTGATATAGTATCCGGCTCCCCAATCAAAATGTGTTGTCGAAATAGTAAAACCATGTTTTTGGGCTACTACCTCAAGAACTTTTATTCCTTCTGGGACAATTTCATTTCCTATACCATCTCCTGGTACAACTGCAATATTATAATTATTCACTTTTATGGTTTTTATATTGGTCAATTAATAATTCTCTCGATTTTCTAATGTGCTCCCTGGCATATCGTTCTGCATCATCAGGATTTCCTTGTTCGATAGCGGTGATAATTTTAAAATGCTCTTCTAAGGTTTCTTCCGGCGGACGTACTAATCCATGCCCAATTACCTTGTCATGAATATTGCTGAAAAAGTAAATTTTATCTAGAGGAGCATTTTCTGTGAGTTTAATGAGAAGCTTATGGAAATTTTCATCTGCTTTAGTATAGGTTTGAGAATCAATATTTTCATCTTCTAAAAAAGGCGTAAAACACTTTTTTAAAGCATCAGTGTTATTATCGTTCTTATACGTTGCTAATAACCGAGCAGCCATACCTTCGATAGCTTCCCTACATATATATACATCTATGATTTCTTTTAGGTCTCTGGTTTTTACAAACATTCCCCTTCTGGGAATACTCTCAATCAAATACTCGTTTTCCAGGGTGAGTAAGGCTTTCATCAGAGGAGTTCTGCTAACTCCTAAAGTTTCAGCAATTTTTTCCTGAATTATTTTTTCACCGGGCTTTAGATCCCCATCAAGAATCATTTCTTTTAACCGTATATAAATCGGTCTGCTAAGATCTGCGTGTTCTATCACAATTATTTTGTATTTTGTATACAAAATGCAATTTACAATTTAATTTTGGATTTAGATGATCGGAAACGGATGGACTTTTTCTATTATCTTTGTGGAGATTTAAAAAAATCATTTCACATTTATTATTATTTTTCTTTTTTTGAATATATCTTATGAATGAAAACCTCGATCCAACAAATGAACATTTTTCTGGCGAAGACCTTGATATAGAGAGAGCGTTAAGACCACTGGCATTTGAAGATTTTGCAGGACAGGATCAGGTATTAGAAAATCTTAAGATTTTTGTACAGGCAGCTAACCTTAGAGATGAAGCTTTGGACCATACCTTATTTCATGGTCCTCCAGGTTTGGGAAAAACTACATTAGCACATATTTTGGCTAATGAGTTAAGTGTTGGTATCAAAGTGACATCAGGTCCAGTACTCGATAAGCCGGGAGACTTAGCAGGATTGTTGACTAATCTTGATGATAGAGATGTATTATTTATAGATGAAATTCATAGATTAAGTCCTATAGTAGAAGAGTATTTATATTCTGCTATGGAAGATTATAAGATTGATATCATGATCGAAAGCGGTCCAAATGCGAGGACTGTGCAGATTAATCTCAATCCATTTACATTAGTTGGAGCAACAACGAGATCAGGATTACTAACCGCTCCCATGAGAGCGCGTTTCGGGATTCAATCTCGATTACAATATTATACTACAGAATTACTATCAACTATAGTAGAAAGAAGTGCTCATATTCTTAATGTGCCTATTTCTATGGAAGCTGCTATAGAGATTGCCGGAAGAAGTCGAGGTACACCTAGAATTGCAAATGCCTTATTACGTAGAGTTCGTGATTTTGCCCAAATCAAAGGAAACGGAAAAATTGATATCGAAATTTCTAAATTCGCTTTAAAAGCACTTAATGTGGATGCACATGGATTGGATGAGATGGATAATAAAATCTTGACAACTTTGATCGATAAGTTCAAAGGGGGACCGGTAGGTATAACTACTCTTGCTACTGCTGTTAGTGAAAGTGCAGAAACTATAGAAGAAGTATATGAACCTTTTTTAATACAGCAAGGGTTTATTATGCGTACTCCGCGCGGTAGAGAAGTTACAGAGGCAGCGTATAAACATCTTGGACGCATAAAAGGTGGAATTCAAGGTGGATTATTTTAATAGTATTAACTTTTCCAAACAAATTATTTTGTAATGGGTAACGATATCCCCAAAGTTTCTTTTTTTAATGTACTTAACAATGCCAATCGTATTCTCAAGAATCCGCTTCCTTTTCATCATGAGAATTTTGAAAAACATGGAGATGTTTTTGAAGTAAAATTAGGATTCGGGAAATCTGTAATTTTTACACGAGATGCAGGTTTTGCTAAACATATGTTGCAGAAACAACATAGAAAATATAGTAAGTCATCACTGCAAACCAAAGATCTTGCTAAATATATAGGAGAAGGCTTATTGACAGCTGAAGGTGAAAAATGGCTGAAACAAAGAAGACTTATTCAACCTGCTTTTCATAAGAAAAAATTAGAAACTCTAATAGATACAATTACCGAAGTAATTAGAGAAGAACTTTTAAAAATAAAACCTAACAAAGAATTAGATGTTTTTCCCTTAATGAGTGATTTAGCATTTAAGGTAGTTGCAAAATCATTGTTTAGTTATACCGATGAAGGTGAAACCATATCTCGATTGCAACACATAACAGAAGCTGCACAACAATTTCTCATCAAAGAAATAAGACAACCCTATAAACGGTGGTGGTTTTATCTTACAGGAAAGGTCAAAGATACCCTTACATTAACAAGAGAATCCAGAGATATTCTCAATACTATTATTGAAGAAAGAAGAGCGTCTAAGGTAGAATACAATGACCTGTTGGATATGTTGTTAGCATCTCGATATGAAGATGGAACCGCAATGGGTAATGAACAATTAATTGATGAAATTCTGATATTGTTTACTGCAGGTCATGAAACTACTTCTAATGCTTTAACATTTACCTTGCTGTTGCTTGCAAAACATCCTGAGATTCAAGAAAAAATATACAAAGAGGTTTCTGGAGATGAAGAAAATAAATCACCAATAGAACAGATTGCAAAGTATCAATATACAAAACAATGTATCGAAGAAGCAATGCGATTATATCCTCCTGCATATTTTTCTGATAGAGTTGCCATAGAAGACGATTCATATAATCATCTTTTTCTTAAAAAAGGAACTACCGTGCTTATTTCTTTTTTTGAAATACATAGGCATATGAATTTTTGGGAAAACCCAGAAAGTTTTAATCCAGAGCGATTTAGTCCAGAAGTTGATAAAAAAGAGTATTCTGATCAATATTTCCCTTTTGGCTTAGGGCCACGGATGTGTATTGGTAATAATTTTGCGATGTACGAAATGATTCTGGCAATAAGTAGTATGATCAGGAAATATAAAATTCAAACCAGTCTTGATAGTATTGAAGTAAAACCTTTGATTACATTAAAACCAATGGAAGCCCCCTTAACTTTTACTTCCAGATAAGTATTTTTAAGGGACTTTATGTTATTTGTTTTAGAATCTCTGTGTGGTATTTTAGGAAATATACCAATGTGATAATGACAAGTATTAAAGCTAACACGAGCCACCATTTTATTTTCTTTTTTCTTTTTTCATGAATAGGACCTTTAGATTCTATGTCAGAAAGTAATAATCGAAAATTTTGTGAATCATGATCTTCAGTTATTCTTTTAAGATTTCCCTGAAATTCAATTTCATTCTCTATACCTGCATTCAGGTTTTTAAGTTGTTGTGTACAAAGTGATTTTTTGTTTTTTACTACAGTGATATTTTCATATCCTGGTCTGTCGGCAATCTCCTCTATAGCTAGACCTCTATAATAAAATAATATTAATATTTCCTGACAGCGCTCTCCAAGTGTGCCAAAAAACTGATGTAAAACTTTTTGTTCCTTAGATAATGTAATGGGTGCATCTAATTCTACTTCCACAAATTTGCTATCCGTAGAAGAAAATTGTAAATCAGGAGAAGTGCTGTCTTCTTGGTAGTTAGATAACATGGTCTTGCCAATTCCAAATAAATAAGGCTTAATAGAGCCTTTGATTTGATTCAGTTTTCCTTGTATACAATGTTTTCTTAGTACAACAAATGCTTCCTTATAAATATCAATTATGATATCAGCTTCGGTTTTATGTTTCTTACCAAAATTTAAGAAAGCTTTCTTATAAGAAAAATACAACCGACTAATTTCTTTTGGACTGCTGTTAGTTAAAATATGGATAAGCGATGGGTTCATTAGGGGGAGTTTGTATTCCTCTAAGGTATAAAAAACATTTTTTCTTTTTTGGTAGAAAGAAAAAAGTAATAGATTTTAGAAAATAATAGCAGTATCAATTTTAATCTATATTGAGCAATCGTTGTACTTTAGCAAAAACACAGTAATAATATTTTATCGAATTGAATTCTAAAGCCAAACATACCCAATTGATAAAAGCAGAGGCAAAACGCCTTGGTTTTTTATCTTGTGGAGTTTCTAAAGCAGAATTTCTTGAACAAGAGGCTCCAAGGTTAGAGCAATGGCTTAATAATAATATGCATGGCCAAATGCAGTATATGGAGAATCATTTTGATAAACGACTGAACCCGACTCTACTTGTTGATGATGCTAAGAGTGTCATATCCTTACTCCTTAATTATTTTCCTTCTGAAGTACAGCAAGACTCAGAAGCTCCCAAAATTTCAAAATATGCCTATGGTACCGATTATCATTTTGTAATAAAAGACAAATTAAAACAGTTGCTATCTTTTATTCAGGAAGAAATAGGAGATGTCTATGGGCGTGCTTTTGTAGATTCTGCTCCGGTTTTGGATAAAGCCTGGGCGGCAAAAAGTGGTTTGGGATGGATTGGTAAAAATAGTAACCTACTTACGCAACAAGTTGGTTCTTTTTATTTTATTGCAGAATTAATCGTCGATCTCGAATTAGAATATGATACCCCGGTTACTGATCATTGCGGAACGTGTACAGCCTGTATAGATGCATGTCCTACTCAAGCTATAGTAGAGCCATATGTAGTAGATGGAAGTAAATGCATTTCTTATTTTACTATAGAATTAAAAGAAGAGATACCTAATGGTTATAAGGGACAATTTGATGATTGGATGTTTGGCTGTGATGTATGTCAGGATGTATGTCCTTGGAATCGTTTCTCTAAACCTCATAATGAACCTTTGTTTCATCCAAAACCAGAGTTGTTAGAAATGACCAAAAAAGATTGGCAAGAAATTACTCAGGAAGTATTTTCAAAAGTTTTTCAGAAATCTGCAGTAAAAAGAACCAAGTTCTCTGGGTTACAAAGAAACATTCGATTTTTAGAGGATTAACAGAGTTTTTATTACAAATTTCATAATACAAACGTTTGCATTTTGAGTTGAGGCTATTTTGAATATCAAAATCGTATCCAATTTTGAATTATCTTGTATATTCATCAGATAATTTAACAAAAAGTAAACAATTTTAGTTTTTAAGGTACCCCCTAGATCTTATTCTTTGAAAACAAATATTCTTTGATTTAGCATAAAACACTTCACACATGAACGAATTATCTTATATCGACATTGCGGTAATCGTAGTATATTTAGTCGGTATTATTATTTACGGGATTTCCAAATCCAAGAGAGGGAGTTCTGAGGATTATTTCCTTGGAGGTAGAACGATGACATGGCCTATTGTAGGGATTGCTTTGTTCTCAGCAAATATTTCGAGTTCTACATTAGTTGGACTCGCTTCAGACGCATATCAAACCAATATAAATGTGTATAATTATGAGTGGTATGCAGTAGTGGTTCTGATATTTTTTGCCATATTCTTTTTACCTTTTTATCTAAGATCAGGGGTATATACTATGCCAGAGTTTTTAGAAAGGAGATATGATAGTAGATCCAGATATTATTTTTCTTTTATAACAGTAGTGGGTAATATTTTAGTAGATACTGCTGCCGGATTATATGTAGGTAAAATTGTTTTAACCTTATTGTTTCCATCAATGGATTCGACATTGATCCTTATTATTCTTGCTGTGGCTGCGGCTGCATATACGATTCCCGGAGGGTTAAACTCTGTAATCCAGACAGAGGTTATCCAGGCAATATTGTTAATTTTGGGTTCATGTCTATTAACGTATTTTGCTTTTGACCAATTAGGAGGAGGATGGTCTGGTATGATGGCCAAACTCGACACTATGTTATCAGCAGGGGATGTTAATTTTGGAGATCGAGCAGCAGAAGGAAAATTTATACCAAAAAATTCTAGTGAAGTATTTAGTTTAGTAAGACCTTCTAATGATGAGTTTATGCCTTGGTGGGGATTACTTACTGGTGTTCCTTTGTTAGGGTTTTATTTCTGGGCAAATAATCAATTCATGGTACAACGTGTATTAGGAGCTAAAGATTTAAATCATGGCCGATGGGGAGCTCTTTTTGCAGGGTTGCTTAAATTACCTGTAATTTTTATTATGGTAGTTCCGGGTGTTTTAGCACTGCTTTTATTTAGTACATTAGATATAACAGGACTTAATTATGAATTGACCAATGGTGAAATTTGTAATAATCTTGCAGATTGTCCTAATCTAACTTATCCTGTATTACTATTTCAGTTGTTACCCGTCGGAGTTTTAGGATTGGTAGTTGCAGGCTTAATGGCAGCGATGATGTCATCTGTTTCGGCAACATTTAATTCGGCTTCTACATTAGTGACTATGGATTTTGTAAAACAAATGAGACCTGATTTAACAAGTAAGCAATTAGTAAGGGTTGGTCAGGTTACCACGATAATTCTTGTGGTTTTAGCAATTTCCTGGGTTCCGTTTATAGAAAGTGTCAGTGATTCTCTATGGACATATTTACAATTAGTAATTGCGTATACTTGTCCACCAGCAGTGTCTACATTTATTCTTGGTTTGTTTTGGAAACGTGCAAATGGAACAGGATCTATTGTGAGTTTACTAACAGGTTTTTCCCTTGCCATATTTATGATTTTGTCACAGTCTTTTGATTGGGTACTAGAAATCAATGAATTGCACTTTCTGGCAAAGGCGACTTGGTTATTTGTAATTTGTATATTGATCCATGTAATTGTGAGTTTATTCACTAAACCGCAATCAGAACAACAAATAAAAGAATACACATACAAGAAAGCTATGTTTGCAGAAGAATCAAAAGAACTTGCCGGAATATCATGGTATAAAAATTATAGGATATTATCAGTTATTCTTTTGATCTTAACAGCAATTGTAGTAGGTTTTTTTTGGTAAGAAAATAAGATGATGAATACTATTAAATTCAAATATATACTTGGGCTATTTGTGATAGTAATTTTGGTAGCTTGTCAACAAGAACAGAAACCTGAATATTTAAATCATGCTTTTCTGTTAGAAAAATTAATCAAACAAGAAGACACTGATGGAGATAAGAAAATTACTATAGAAGATAAAGGGCCTAAAAGATTTGAATTTGTTAACCAAAAAGGAGTGTCTTTTTTAATAGAGGGGACATACCAATTGTCAAACCTTCTTCAAGAGCTAGCAATCACCGGGGATGATGAATCCATTGATATCGATAAGATTACTGAGAAACCTACAGATCGTATTTCAAGATTAATCAAAACTCGATTTTGGAATAACCTAACTCGATCTATTGATAAACAAGGATTAGCAAAGGTTTTAGAAGATACAAAATCTACTACCGATACACTGCGACTATACATCCCACATCGAGATACTGCAGCTGCAAAATATTTTAATACCCTTACAACAGAGTTTTCAAAACTGGAGGTTGTTATCCTTCCAGAAGAAATCACGCCTGAATATGTGAACAAAATAAATCAAAAACCAGGAATCCTTAACCTTGCTCATGATGCAATTGATAAAGAATATAAAGGAAAACTGTTTGTAGTGCCAGGAGGAAGGTTTAATGAAATGTATGGATGGGATAGTTATTTTGAATCTATAGGATTGTTAATTGATGGCAGGGCAGATTTGGCTATGGTTATGGCAGATAATTTTGCCTACCAGATTAAACACTATGGGAAAATTCTTAATGCCAACAGAAGTTATTACTTAACTCGTACACAGCCTCCTTTTTTTAGTTCTTTGGTTAAAGAGGTCTATCTTAATAACCCTAAAGTTTCAAAAGAATGGATAGCCGAAAACCTAAAAATGGTCATTCAGGAATATGAAACAGTCTGGATGAAAAAAGGGATTAGGTTAACCAATACAGGACTTAATCGTTTTTATGGAGAAGGTATAGGAATGCCTCCAGAAACAGAAGAAGGTCATTTTGATTTTGAACTAAAAAAGTATGCAGAAAAACATCAATTATCTCTAGAAGAATTTAAAGAAAAATATAGAAATCGAGATTTAATCGATACAGAATTAGATTCCTATTTTACTCATGACCGTTCGATGAGAGAAAGCGGTCATGATACATCTAATCGATTGGATGGAGTATGCGCCAATTTAAATACCGTTGGCTTAAATAGCCTATTGTATAAATATGAAACTGACATTGCATATCTTATAAAGAACGTGTTTGATAATGCTTTTGAGGTCAATGGAACGAAATATGAATCAGCGATTTGGTTACTAAAAGCAGAAGAACGAAAAAAAATGATGAATGTATTGATGTGGAATGAAGAAAAAGGTTCTTTTTATGATTATGATTTTATAATCCAAAAGCAAGTACCTGTGGTGTCTGCAACCAATTTTTATCCATTATGGGCAGGAATCTGTAGTAAAAAGCAAGCATCTGTTTTGTTGGAAGGATTATTCGAAAATTTGGTTCAAAAAGGAGGGATTTCGGGGACTACAGATATCACAGACAAAAATGACCCTAATGCCCCACAAAGGCAATGGGACTATCCAAATGGGTGGGCTCCACATCAAATGCTACTTTGGAAAGGATTGATGACTTATGGATATGATAATGAAGCACAAGAACTAATATATCGTTGGTTATGGACGATTACCAAAAATGCAGTAAATTATAATGGTACGATACCCGAAAAATATGATGTAGTGGATGCTACACATAAGGTATATGCAGAATATGGTAATGTAGGAACAGAATTCGATTATATCACTCCCAGTGGTTTTGGGTGGATGAACGCCTCTTATCAACTAGGATTAAGTCTTTTACCAATAGATCTTAAAAATAAACTAGATCAACTCATAGATCCAGACGAAATTTTTACAAAAACAAATATGTGATTACATGATTGGTAATAGATACGTTAGAAATAATAGTCCTTTTTTCTATTTGTTATTTTTTAAAGTCTAAATTCACAACGAGCTAAGTTTATATTACTTAAATGAACTAAGAAGTTCATGAACCTGGTTGGTGTCTTCGACATAATATCGAGCAACAGTTTTCTTTAAACCAACTTTAACCGTATATGCCAAATCAGGTAATTCTTTAAACATATATTCATCGGTCCAATCGTCGCCTATAGCAAATATAAAATCATAGCTTTGTCCGACTAACATTTTTGCAGCAGATTTTCCCTTGTCAACGCCACTTACCTTAATTTCTAATACCTTATCTCCTTCTAGAATTTCAAGATTGTGATTTGCTATTAAATGTTGGATAGTCATTTTGAGTTCCATAGCTCTTTTTTTACCAAGATCTGGATCTACACTTCTAAAATGCCAAGCCAGAGAATAGTTCTTTTCTTCTATCAAGGATCCAGGAGTACGATCTGTAAAGGATTCTAATACTGGCGAAATGGACTCAAACCATTTGTTGGTTACTCTTTCAAGTAGTTCCCAATCTTTTTCTGTTTCTTTAAGCCAAACACCATGTTCTGTAATTAGTGTGTAGTCTTTATGGCCAAACCATCTGTTAAAGGTGTCCTTGTCTCTACCCGTTATGATAATTAATTTTGTATTAGGAGCTTTATGAATAGCATCTAGGATATCAAATATTTTTTGAGTTGGTTTGGCATTTTCAGGTAATTTTTCAAAAGGCGCTAATGTTCCATCATAATCGAGGAAAAATATTTTTTTGTTAGCGTTTAAAAAATCAGACAGTATAGCGTCTTTGATAGAGGGAGTTAATTTTTTTAATAATATTTTTTTTGCATTGGTTTTGGTGTTTTCTAATGCTTCCATAAAGTCATTAGCCCATTTTTCGACATTGTATCTCTTTAGTCGTTTCTGTAAAGCAGTGTTTCTTTTAATTTGTTCTTCCTCAGGCATTTCGAGAGCAAACTTGAGGGTGTCTGCAATCTCTTCAAAATTATTTGGATTAATAATCAAAGCCTCACTCATTTCTTTAGAAGCTCCTGTCATTTCACTCAAAATCAACACCCCTTTTTTATCTACTCTAGAGGCTACGTATTCTTTGGCAACCAAATTCATACCATCTCTTATGGGTGTTAGTAAAGCAACTTCACTCGAAGTGTACAGGTCGATCAGGTTTTCAAAAGGCATTGAGCGATAGAAATACCAGATAGGTGTCCAACTAACTTCTGCAAACTTTCCGTTAATACGACCTACTAATTGGTCAATTTCATTTTTTAAGATTTGATATTGTGGTACGTCAGATCGAGATGGAACCGCAAGCATTACCAATCTTGCTTTACCTTTAAATTGAGGGTATTTTTCCAAAAAATACTCAAAAGCTCTCAACCTGTTTGCAATTCCTTTGGTATAGTCAAGCCTATCAATAGATAATATAAGTTTTGCGTTATAATGTTTATCTATTTCTTGTTGAATTTCAGTTTTTTCCTTTTTCTCTTTTTGGTCGTGGTCTAAAGCAGCATTGTAAAATTTTTCATAATCAATACCCATTGGAAAAGAATCAACTTTTACAATTCGATTATCAAGATGTACATTATTAAAATTAATTTCATGACCTAATATACGCTGAGTAGCACTTAAAAAATGACGTTCATAATCGTATGTGTGAAATCCAATAAGATCAGCCCCTAACATACCCTTGAGAAGTTCTTTTCTGTAAGGAATTGTTCTAAAAACTTCATATGATGGAAAAGGGATATGTAAAAAGAATCCTATAGAAACGTTAGGTTTCTTTTTTCGAATCATTTCTGGCAATAACAATAATTGATAATCATGAACCCAAATAGTATCTCCTTCATTAAGATTTTCTATGACAACATCTGCAAATTTTTGATTTACGTCATAATAGGCGTCCCAAGTATCTTTTTCAAACTCTGTGTATTCCATAAAATAATGGAATAATGGCCATAAGGTGTTATTGCTAAAACCAAAATAAAATTTATCAATATCATATTCAGTCAGAGGAACCCCTACACATTGATGTTTTTTTAAGGCATTAGCAACTAATTCTTCTAAGTTTTTATCTAGTTTTTCTTCTGGAAGACCGCTCCAGCCTATCCATATACTATCACTACCAGAATGTACCGATTTCATACCTGTTGCTAATCCGCCAACACTGGGAGTAGTTTCAATAGAATTATTATCGATTCTTAATTGAAGTGGTAGTCTATTTGAGATTATAATAGTTTTACTCATAAACAGTGTTTAAATTTGGTTTTTTGTTTTTGTTTTTTGCTAAATTTCGGAAAAAAGGATTTAAAAACAGCAATTAAAAAGAACTTTGAGCCTATGGATAATCTCGATTATGGAATTATTGGAAATTGTAGAAGCGCAGCCCTAATTTCAAAAACCGGATCTTTGGATTGGTGTTGCTTGCCTAACTTTGATTCTTCTTCGGTATTTGCAAAAATTTTAGATGAACAAAAAGGTGGTTCTTTCGAAATCCTGGTTTCTGATGATTACAAAGTATCACAAAAGTATATTCATAAAACCAATATCCTGGTCACAGAGTTCAACAATGGAACAGATATTTTTGAGAGTATAGATTTTATGCCCAGATATCAAAATGAAGATGGGAGTTATCATAATCCGGCAGATATTATAAGGTATATCAAATTAATTGCCGGAAAACCTACTTTCAGAGTAAAATATAATCCAAAGCTTGAATATGCAAAGGAAGAAACGTATTCAAAAAAAACAGAAAATTACATAAAAAGTATTACCAATAAGGATAAATATGACACCTTATATTTGTACTCAGATTTGGATTTGGAGGGCATACTGAGCGGAGAAAAAATTACATTAACCGATCATGCTTATTTTCTGATTAGTTACCATGAAAAAATTCTGGAACAAACTTTAGAGCGCTGTTATCTTAAATTACAACGAACCCGTGTGTATTGGTTAAATTGGAGCGAAAAAACAACCACATATGCAAAATATAATGATGAAATATTAAGAAGTGCTCTTGTGCTCAAGTTATTGAGTTATGAAAAATCTGGAGCTGTATTAGCCGCTGCAACTACTTCATTGCCAGAAACCATAGGCGAAGTTCGTAATTGGGATTATCGCTTTTGTTGGATTCGAGATGCTTCTATGGTTATTAAAGTAATTTCAGATCTTGGACATAAAAATGTTGCACAACGTTTTCTAAGGTTTATCATTGATATCATACCGGATAAGGATGAGAAAATACAGATTATGTATGGAATTAATGGAGAAAAAGACCTTACAGAAAAAACATTAGATCATTTAAGCGGATATAAAAACTCTAGTCCGGTTCGTATCGGAAATGCTGCATTTCATCAAAAACAAAATGATATTTATGGAATTTTAATGAATGTGATTTATCAGCAATTTGTAAAGTTTGAATGTACCGTAGATGATAACGAGAGTTTATGGACAATTAGTAAAAGTATTGTACATATTGTAAATGTAAATTGGGAAAAACCAGATAAGGGTATTTGGGAATTTAGAACCGAAGAACGACATTTTACTTTTTCTAAATTGTTATGTTGGGTAGCTGTTGACAGAGCAATTAAAATTGGTGAACTTATTAATAAAAAAGGGAAGAACAAACGTTGGAAAGCACTTCGGGATCGTATTTATAATGATATTTATGAAAATGCCTGGAATGAAGAAGTACAAGCATATACACAATCTTATGGGTCTAGTGATTTAGATGCTTCTACTTTATTAATGGAATCTTATGGATTTATAGATGCAAAAGATCCACGTTTTATAAGTACGGTAAAGGCAACAGAAAAAGAATTGTGTAATGATGGCTTATTATATAGATACAAAAATAAAGATGACTTTGGATTGCCATCCTCTTCTTTTACTATTTGTAGTTTTTGGTTTATCAATAGTCTGTTTAAAATAGGAGAAGAGGAAAAAGCAAAAAAACTTTTTGATCAATTACTTTCTTACAGTAATCATCTAGGGCTTTTTAGCGAGGATATTGATTTCAAAACCAAACGTTTATTAGGTAACTTTCCACAAGCATATTCTCACCTAGCATTAATAGAGACAGCTGTTAATTTTTCTGAAATGGGAGTTAATGAGAAGTGTTCGTGATAAAAAAAGTAAACTTAAAGAATACAAACTATTAGGAATATTCTGTTTATCTATAATTTGATTGATATTGTTATAGATTGTTTTTAAAAATAAATTAAACCAATGTGTGTATCCTGACGAAATTTCTATGAAAACAGGTATATGATTGCACAATTAGCAATAGATACGTTAAAAAAACAACTTCTTTTTTCTATTTGTTATTTTTTGAAAGATTAAGCACTATAAATTTCTGCATCTCAATCGGACTTGTACCTTTGTATATGTAATAGTTTAATACAATTTATTGTATTCGCACATTTATCTAAATTTAGTATGAGTATCGAAAGTAAAAGAAGAGAGGCTTTAGTGTATCACGCAAAGCCCACCCCCGGCAAAATAAAAGTCGTTCCTACTAAAAAATATGCAACTCAAAGAGATCTGGCATTGGCATATTCCCCAGGTGTTGCAGAACCTTGTTTAGAAATAGAAAAAGATATTTCTAATGCGTATAGATATACTGCAAAAGGTAATCTGGTTGCAGTAATATCTAATGGAACCGCAGTTTTAGGACTAGGAGATATTGGTCCCGAGGCCTCTAAACCAGTAATGGAAGGTAAAGGATTATTATTTAAAATCTTTGCAGATATTGATGTATTTGATATTGAGGTAGACACCAAAGATGTGGATGCTTTTATTGAAACGGTAAAAAATATTGCACCAACCTTTGGAGGAATAAACCTAGAAGATATTAAAGCTCCTGAAGCTTTTGAAATCGAAAGAAGACTAAAAGAAGAGTTAGATATACCAGTAATGCATGATGATCAGCATGGTACCGCAATAATTTCTGCTGCGGCTTTACTTAATGCTTTAGAGATTGCAGGTAAAAAAATCGAAGACGTAAAAATAGTAGTGAGTGGAGCAGGTGCTGCAGCGGTTTCCTGCACCAGGCTCTATAAAGCTTTCGGCGCAAAAGCAGAAAATATTGCAATGACCGATAGTAAAGGAGTTATACGTAAAGACCGCGATAATCTTACCAAAGAGAAAGCAGAGTTTGCAACTGATAGAGATCTAAATGAATTAGAAGATGCTATGAAAGATGCAGATGTCTTTATTGGTCTGTCAATGGCAAATCTTGTGACTCAAGAGATGTTGGTATCTATGGCAGATAACCCAATTGTTTTTGCAATGGCAAATCCAGATCCTGAAATAAAATATGATCTTGCTATAAAAGCTCGTAAAGATGTGATTATGGCTACAGGAAGAAGCGATCATCCTAACCAGGTAAATAATGTCTTGGGATTCCCTTTTATCTTTAGAGGAGCATTGGATGTTCGTGCAACAGGAATCAATGAAGAAATGAAAATGGCAGCTGTAAAAGCATTAGCAGAATTGGCCAAAGAACCTGTTCCTGAGCAAGTAAATATTGCCTATGGAGAAACACGTCTTAACTTTGGAAGAGAGTATATAATTCCGAAACCGTTTGATCCACGTTTGATTGCAAAAGTACCTCCGGCAGTTGCAAAAGCCGCAATAGAAAGTGGTATAGCAACAGAGCCAATTACAGATTGGGAGAAATATGAAAATGAGTTGCTTGAGCGTATGGGTAATGATAATAAATTGGTGAGATTACTACTCGACAGAGCAAGAACAAATCCAAAACGAGTTGTCTTTACAGAAGGAGACCACTTGGATGTTTTAAAAGCTGCACAAACTGTAAAAGAAGAGGGTATTGCTTTTCCAATTTTATTGGGACGTAGAGATATTATTCTGGAACTGATGAAAGAGATTGATTTTGATCCAAGTGATATTACTATCATCGACCCTAAAGCAGACGAAGAGTATGATCGCAAAAATGCATACGCCAAAAAATATTGGCAAACCCATAAACGTAAGGGGATAACATTATATGATGCAGAGAAATTAATGCGAGAGCGTAATTATTTTGCTGCTATGATGGTTAATGAAGGAGATGCCGATGCATTACTTTCTGGATATTCTAGAAGTTATGCTTCAGTAGTAAAACCGATGCTAGATCTTATAGGGCTGGCAAAAGGAGCTACTCGTATTGCTACAATGAATGTTATGATGACCGATAAAGGACCATTATTTATAAGTGATACCTCAATTAATATAGATCCTTCTTCAAAAGAATTGGCTAAAATAGCACAGATGACAGCCAGAACAGTAGAGATGTTCGGAATCAAACCTGTAGTAGCTATGATTTCTTATGCCAACTTTGGATCATCAAAACATGATAATGCTTCAAAGGTACAGGATGCAGTATCGTATTTGCATCGATATTATCCAAATCTGGTTGTTGATGGAGGATTACAAATGAATTTTGCACTGAATAGAAAAATGCGAAAAGATAAATTCCCATTTTCTAAGCTTAATGGGCAAAAAGTAAATACTCTGGTGTTTCCTAATTTGGATGCAGCAAATAGTAATTATAAACTATTAAGTGAATTAAATAATGCAGAATCTATTGGTCCTATTATGATGGGTATGCGTAAACCGGTACATATTTTGCAGTTGGGGGCAAGTGTAGAGGAAATGATTAATATGGCTGCAGTAGCTGTTATTGATGCGCAAGAGAAAGAAAAAAGAGACTTGCATTTATCTGCAATGTCTAAGGATATTTAGAATATAAGATACATATATTTAACCCGTTGTGCATTTAGAAAAAGTTGCGCAAACTGCTAAAAGGCAGTAAATTGTAGTTACGACACTATAATTCATATGCACAACTTTCAAGCAAATTACGATAAAATACTCAAGGTTTTAAAA
>NZ_VLNR01000032.1 GCF_007489275.1 Aquimarina algiphila | reverse complement strand
TTTTAAAACCTTGAGTATTTTATCGTAATTTGCTTGAAAGTTGTGCATATGAATTATAGTGTCGTAACTACAATTTACTGCCTTTTAGCAGTTTGCGCAACTTTTTCTAAATGCACAACGGGTATTTATAATCAATTCATATGAAAAATAACTACAATTAAAAAAGTAACCTTACCCCAGAAAGAGGTAAGGATACTGAACAAAATAGATTAGTTCTCTTCAGGACTATTGCAGGCTTCAGCAAATAATACAATTCTAATGATTTTTGATTCTGTAGTGTCTTCGTTTTTAACGTTAACAAAAACTATTTGTGGATTAGTGGTATTGAGATAAGAAGAGGAGTTTAATCTATTTATTTCTTGTTCTGCTTGTTCCTGAGTCTCATAAAATGATAATGAAAGTACAGCAGTAGTGTTTTCCTGGAATGAAAGAATACAATCTGTATAATTATCAAAAACAAATGCTGCAGTATGCTCTGAGTTGGGTATTTCACATTCTCTAAATTCAACATAATCACAAGCATTATCTACGTCACATTCTTTCTTAATCCTGTATTTTTTATCTCCATTGGATAGTTCTATAGTATCTTCTTCTATTATTATTGCTTTCCAATCAAAATTCCAATCTTCTGAAACTTCAGAATCTCCTTCAAGATGAATGTTGACATGTAATTCTTCTTCTAAAACTAATGATATCCAAGAAGTTCTATAGGCATTTCCGTTATCATAAAAAATTCCGGTACCATCTTCATAAAAATCTAGTAGAGAACTATTATACCTGGAGTTTTCTGTCAATGATGTTATTTTCCAAACACAATTTTTCTCCTCTAATACTCTATTACAATAATTGATGATTTCTGATTCGATACACTTTTCTATGGTTTCTTTTAATTCTTCATTGTCTTGTATACTAAATGTGCTACCATCGGCTAGAATAGTAGTAATAGGATAACTTAATCCTATGCCTCCTGTGTCATTTTCAACATTTCCAAGAAGTTCTACAAATTCCAAATTGTTATTTACTATCCGGCTATCTTCAATTTCTGAATCATCATTAAATAAGTATACATTAAAAGGATATATAAAAGTGACACAAATAGGTTCGGCAACATCATTCTCATTTTGAGATATGCTTTTTAATGAATTAAATAATGCTGATTCTGTATCAATTTTCTGAATATTATCAGGGAATAAATCAAAGGTTTCATTAGTACAAGAAATTATCGTGGCTAATGAGGTTATGGTTAATAAAACCAGTATTAAAAAAAATTTAAACTTTATCATAATCAAACTATTTTGGACCTATGTTGTATAGACTAACAAGTGCCAAAAGGTTGCGTGACCTTATAAAATGATTCTTGTAATAATTTGCTCTGATAGTATGTAAAATGCTTATGCCGCAAGACGATAAGTCTTTAGAATAATAACTTTAATATGCCAAAATAAGACTAGATTTGCGCTGAGATTACTCAAAATCAAGTACATCATGAGCTTCAATTAGTGATCGTAGCGCATTAATCTTTTTTTGGACTTTATTAAAAAAGAGATTTCTTTCTTTTTCTCCGGCAGTACTTAATAATTTGGAACCTTCTATCTGGGTTTTTATAAACTCTTCTGCCTGATCACACGTGATTACATCATTAGTTCTGTAATATGAAAGAATGGTGAAAGGGACATATAAGGACCTTTCTGAAGGGGTTTTTACTAAAACCGTATTATTCATCAGTAATAATTCATTATAATAAAACTTAAAAGTATCTTTTTGTGAAATCACTTTTTTGGCAATCGAATCAATCAACTTCTGAAGATCATTGCATATTTCTAAGACATCATCAGAAGAAAGAGAATTGGCTTCAAAATAGAAATGGATCTGTTTTAAGGTGCTATTTATTGTGGTGATATCCCATATTTCTATAGAGTTAAGATTATTATAGATGTTTCCAAGACGTTTTGCTGCTTCTAGAATAGACAGTGGTGGATTAAAAGAAGTAAATTTAACATCGTTAATTCCTGAATCCAGAATTTTTAGCCACACATACATTTTAAATTTTGACAATAAACTATCATCTGAGGTGTAGAAAATTGGTAAATCCTTTGCTGAATATATCATTTCTACATTTGGATTATTAACCAAGGGAGATAATGATTTATAAGAGTTTTCATAATATACCAGTAAACTCTCCATGTCAGTTATAGGTGCTGTTTTTTTTACTGCTACAATATGTTCGTCTTCATTAGAAAATAATTGATCAATAGAAAGACTAAAGTATTTAGCTAAGGATACGGCTTCCTCTAATGATAATTTACTTTTCTTGTTAGTTCTTCTGTGCGCAGCATCATAGCTTATATCTAATGCGGTAGCTACTTCATCAATCAAAGAGGTTTTAGGACCGATCTGTTTTTTAATAAGTTCTAGAAAGTTTTCTTGTATCATCAATTGGTTATTTAGCTAATCATAATGGGCAGTGTATCAAAAATAAACTAATTTTTGTGATTTTCGCAAAAAAATAATTTCACATTCGCGATTTATATCTTCTTAATTGTTTTTATCACAATAATTTTGACTTGTTGAATTTTAAAAACAAAAAGAATGAAAAATAGAATTTTAATAATCATTGTATTGTTGATTTCGATATCTGTAGTTGGTCAGAATAGAAAAACATATTTTCCAGCATGGACCTTTCATAGTAGTAATAGTGATATTATTGGATTATCGTTGGGAGTTGTTCCTAAGGATTTTCTTAATGAAAATAATACAACTTTGACCAGATCTTACGGCTTTAGACTAGAAGCTCCCGGATTAGGAGTGTTCTATTTTATGGCACCATCAACCCTTATTTCTGGAGGAGCAGATATGAAATCACTAACAGATCATGTATATGGGATTAATATTTCTGGAGGCAGTATAGGGGATATAGCTGTTGATGGCATCTCTGGAGCTTTGATGGGACAATATTTACAAAGAGTAAATGGAATTGCCTTTGCTGGAATAGGAAACTCTATAGAAGAACAACGAGGAATATCTTTATCCATTTATGGAAATGAAATGTATGAAGGTTTTGGAATCTCTGCCTCCGTTTTGGGAAATCAAACCTATTACTATACAGGAGTGCAAATAGGTGCTATAAATGATATTGAAGTAAAAGGAGTCGGACTTCAAATAGGACTTTTTAATAAAAGTACAGACCATAGAGGAATTCAAATAGGGCTATGGAACAAAAACGAAAAACGTTCCTTACCCTTTGTTAATTGGCAGTTTTCGAAGAAAAAAACAAAAATTAAGGAATCTTAGTTATGAAAATCACAAGCAATCTGAGTATAGAAGGAGATTATAAGTTTGAAGCATTTTATGTGCTTACAGGAAATTTGGTTGGGCTTATTCCTGAAAAAGGAGATTCGTTTACCCGTATCAAATTATTAAATAAAAAAACATTAAAAGTGAGTTTAATGAAATCTGGAGTTCAAAAAACTACCAAGTATATTAAAGGATCCTTGAGAGATGGAGTTTTTGATGTATGTGTCTCCAATCCATTGACGACTATAGTCTCGTTTATAAAACATTGGCGAACACAAAAAATAAATGTGCATTCTACTAGAGAGCAATTGTTAGTTTTTTTGTCTAAAACTGGGAATGTGAGAATTGGAATTTTTAAAGACAGTACATCACATAACAAAAAGTAATCCCTTTGAAGTAATAGTTATTACTTAATTAATTATCAATAATGTATTTGTAAACAGTAAGAGTCTTATTACTGTATGCGCACTCTTTTCTGTCGAATTTTAAAAATGAATAATTATGAAAAAAATAAAATTTTCTAAGGATGAAGGTTCTTTATTCTATAAAGAATTAAATGAAAGTATTAAGAATTATTTTGAAGAAAACAAGATCAATAAAACAGGAAACCAAAAGATGATGTTTAAGATAATAATGTATTTTGGGCTTGTGATGCTGTTTTATTCTTTGATGATTACTTCATCCAGTGTTTGGATATTTTTTGTTTTATATATTCTCTTAGGAATATCTGTTTTGTTAACGGCATTTAATGTCTCGCATGATGCTGCACATGGAGTAGCTGTCAAAAGTAAATTTTGGAATAAATTATTATTCCAATTAAGTTTTAATTTACAAGGAAACAATGCTTATGTGTGGGGTAAGAACCATAATGAATCACATCATTTGTATACTAATATAGAAGGAAGTGATATAGATGTAATTCATAACCCCTTAGTGAGAATGACTACGAGTCAGGATTTAAAGTGGTATCATAAGTTTCAGCATCTATACACTCCATTTTTATATCTATTGTATTCATTAAATTGGTTTTTGTTTAGAGAATTTTTAATGATTTTTAATCGCTCTAGCAGAACTATTAAAATTTCAATTCCGAAATGGGAGATTGTTAAACTTATTTTTTTTAAGGTATGTTACCTCTCTTATATGGTCGTGTTACCATGTCTATTGTTGCCATTTGATTGGCGCTTTGTTTTATTAGCATTTCTTTTTAATCATTTTTTAGTTTCTATAATTTTTACAGCAGTATTGGCGGTTTCTCATTTGTCTGACTATGTAGAACATCCAGAAACTGATGTAGAAGGAAGGCTAGCAATGAGTTGGCCAAAATTACAAATGTGCACATCGGTTGATTATAATGTAGATAGCTCTTTTTTGAACTGGGTTTTGGGTGGGTTTAATGCACATGCATTACATCATCTTTTACCCAATGTTTGTCACGTACACTATATTAAATTACTACCTATTTTTAGAAAATTAGCAAAAAAACATGGTATTATTTATATGGAAATGTCATATCTCGAAGCATTAAAATCACATTTTAGATTCTTAAAGAAAATGGGAGAACAAACAGAATTTAAACCTATGGCTTATGAAATCTAAACATATTTATAATCAATTACATGCCGATTTGTTGAAAACAATTCAGGTAGAAATAAATCAAAAGCTATCTTTTTGTCCGAAACGATTTAATAGAATACTAATCTTTAAATGCTTTGTTTATTTGATATTAACGATAATTACTTATGTTTCTCTTTATATGATTACAAATACGTTGTTGTTTATGGGGTGTTTTGTATTGTATGGGATAATATCATTGTTATTTGCGTTTAATTTTGCACATGATTTTTCACATAATACAATTTTTAAAAATAAGAAAGCAAATCATTACTTTTTCATTATTTTGTACACAATAGTAGGGGCTCATGCAGAGGCTTGGAAAGATAGACATGTAACATCACATCATCATGCACCAAATGTAGAAGGGTATGATACTGATTTGGAGATAACAGATTTAATAAGAGTAGTTCCAGAAAGCAGATTGAAAAAACATCATCGATTTCAGCATTGGTATGCACCTTTTTTATATACTACGTATTCTTTGTTTTGGATATTTGTAAAAGATTTTAAGGTCTTTTTTACTAGAAAATTGCCTGGGAAAACTAAAACTCTTCGCTATATGATATCTTTTTGGATGCAGAAAATGGTTTATGTATCATATTTAATTGTTTTACCAATAGTATTGAGTAATCAAAATTGGGGTATAGTATTGATTGGGTTTATCTTAATGCATTTAATACAATCAATCTTTTTACTCTTTACATTTTTTATGACGCATCATATCGAAGGAGTGGTTTATCCTAAAATTAATGCTAATGGCTTTATAAAAATTTCATGGTTAATGAATCAAATACAGAGTTCTAATGATTTTTATCCTTTTAGTAAAATAGCTAATTTTATTTTTGGAGGTTTTAATAATCATATTGCTCATCATCTTTTTCCACATATTCATCATGTCTATTATCCAGAATTAAATAAAATATTATATAAGGTTTTGATCAATAATAATATAATTCCGAACCAAACATCATATTTGGGCGGAATTAGGTCTCATTTATTGCATCTACGGCAATTAGGAAAAGCATAAAAGAAATAGTTTAATCAATAAAAAAGAGTCCTTAAAAATTTTTAAGGACTCTTTTTTATGATCATAATAAAAGAAAATTAATTTTCTTTTTTATCTCTACGAGGAGGTCTTCTGTCATCCTTTTTTCTATCACCACCTTCTGGTCTAGGAGGTCTAGGTAATAAAGCTTTTCTAGAAACCTTTTCCTTTCGTGTTCTAGAATCAATTCCGAAATATTTCACATCAAAAATGTCACCCATGTTTACAACATCGCTAACATTTTCTGTACGTTCCCAAGCTAACTCCGAAACATGAAGAAGTACTTCGTTACCTGGAGCTTCCATATACTCCACTACAGCACCAAAATCTAACATTTTGATTACTTTCACTTCATATACACTACCAACGGCAGGCTTGAACGTAATAGAATCTATTTTTGCTAATACAGCATCAATTCCTTCTTGGTTAGTTCCAAGAATTTCTACATTTCCTTCTTCGGTAACAGGATCTTCATTGATCACAATAGTAGTACCTGTTTCTTTTTGTAATTCCTGAATTACTTTCCCACCAGGTCCGATTAAAGCACCAATGTATTCTCCTGGAATAGTTTTGGTTACCATTTTTGGAGCATGAGCTTTTACATCAGCATTTGGAGTAGCAATAGTATCAGTAAGTTTTCCAAGTATATGTAAACGACCATCAGCAGCTTGCTTTAATGCATTTACCAGAATCTCATAAGAAAGACCTTTTACCTTGATATCCATCTGACAGGCAGTAATACCATCAGCAGTACCAGTGACTTTAAAGTCCATATCTCCTAAATGATCTTCATCACCTAAGATATCAGATAAAACAGCATAGTTTCCTGTTTCACTATCAGAAATTAACCCCATTGCGATACCAGAAACTGGTTTTTTTAATTGCACACCAGCATCCATTAATGCCATAGTACCAGAACAAACAGTAGCCATAGAAGAAGAACCGTTAGATTCTAATACCTCTGATACCACACGAACAGTATATGGACAATCTTCAGGAATCATTCCCTTTAATGCGCGTTGAGCCAAATTACCATGTCCTACCTCTCTACGAGAAGTTCCTCGAATAGGTCGTGCTTCTCCGGTAGAAAAAGGAGGGAAGTTATAATGCAGGTAAAAAGTTTCTTCTCCTTCATAAGAGGGCATATCAATTTGATTTGCTTCTCTGGAGGTTCCTAAAGTTACCGTTGCTAATGCTTGAGTTTCTCCTCTTGTAAAGATGGAAGAACCATGAGTTGAAGGTAAATAATCTACCTCACACCAGATAGGTCTAATTTCGTCGGTTTTACGACCATCTAGACGTAATCCTTCGTTGAGAGTTAAATCACGAATGGCAGCTTTTTCTGCTTTATAGAAATATTTTGATACCAGATCACCAAAATCTTCTAATTCTTCTTCAGAAAATGTAGCTGTTATTTCCTCTTTTATTTCTGAAAAAGCTAAACCTCGTTCTTTTTTAGAAGAACCTGCTTTTGCAATGGCATATACTTTGTCATAAGCCATTTCATGAATTTTCTTAGCTAGATCTTCATCTTCTCTTTCTGGATCATATTCTCTAATTTCTTTTTTCCCAAAGGCTTCTGCTAATTTAAGTTGAGCAGCACATTGTACTTTGATAGCTTCGTGAGCAAATTTTATAGCCTCCACCATTTCTTCTTCAGAAATCTCATCCATTTCTCCTTCTACCATCATAACAGAATCTGCAGAAGCACCGATCATCATATCAATGTCTGATTCTTCTAGCTGAGCTCTGGTTGGATTGATGATGAATTCTCCATTGATACGACCTACACGTGCTTCTGAGATAGCACACTCAAATGGAAAATCAGATAATTGTATTGCCGCTGAAGCTGCTAATCCAGCCATAGCATCTGGCATAACATTTTCATCATGCGACATTAACTGGATCATTACTTGCGTCTCGGCATGATAGTCTTTTGGAAAAAGAGGACGTAGTACTCGATCAACTAATCTCATTGTTAATACTTCACCATCACTTGGTCTTGCTTCTCTTTTGAAAAAACCACCAGGATATCGTCCTGCTGCAGCAAATTTCTCACGATAATCTACAGTTAAAGGAAGGAAGTCTACATCACTTTGTTTGTAATTTGAAACAACTGTACATAATAACATACAATTGCCGGATTGCACAACAACAGAACCATGAGCCTGTTTTGCTAATTTTCCGGTTTCGATAGAAATCTCTCTACCGTCACCAAGGTCGATGACCTCTCTATAAACTTTTGGAATCATAATTTTTTTGATTCTAACGTATCTGTCTTATCTAATACTATTATGACAATACGTTTCATTAAACATTGGTTTCCGTCTTACTCGGACGGACAAGGTTGTGTTGTTGTTGTAGTAATTGCGCGACCAATGAAAAACTAAGGCATGCATTCAAAACTTTTGGTAATGAATGTTTTTAATTTATAAATATAAAAAAAGAGGCACGTAGCCTCTCTTTTTTTTCAATTATTTTCTTAAATCTAATTCTTTAATAATTGCACGATATCTCATAATATCTTTCTTCTTAAGATAATCAAGTAGATCTCTACGTTTACCTACCAGTTTTACCAAAGAACGCTCAGTATTAAAATCTTTACGATTCTTTTTTAAGTGCTCTGTAAGGTGAGTAATTCTGTGAGTAAACAATGCAATTTGACCTTCTGCAGAACCACTGTCATTCTTTCCTTTACCGTGTTTTGCAAAAATCTCTTCTTTAACTTCTTTCGTTAAATACATTCCAATATTATTTAAATGATTTTTATGTATCGATAGCGCTTTGCTATCAGCGTGCAAATATAATATTTTTTGTATTAGAAATACATTTTATAGTAAAAAACATATTGAAATTAAACGTTTTGACAGATTTCAGGTCTTAATTCTAGTAACGTTAAAATTAAATATTATGAAAAGTAACTTAATTAGATTCAGTGTAATTGTCTTTTTTTCTATGCTTTTAGTTAATTGTGACAAAGATGAATCAGAAAATCAAACTTTACAATCTTTCAATGTAGAAGAGACAGAACTTAATGCCAAAGTAGATAATACTACAGAGGTAATAAGTGATATATTTTTACAAACATATGAACATGAAGAGAGTATTGTTAAAAGTCCTATTCATCCTTTTTTGCCAGAATGTGCTATGGTAACCATTGAGATAACAGACACTTCAAAAGAAGTGATCGTAGATTTTGGAACCGAAGGGTGTGAAGTGCGTAGTGGATATATTTTAAAAGGAAAAGTAAATATGTCTTATACTAGGAATGTCGATGCGATGACATTAGTCATTAATTATACTCTTGAAGACTTCTTTGTAAATGACATTCAGTTTTCTGGATCTAGAACGGTTACAAGACAAAAGGCAAATGATAATGGTAATCCTCAATATATTATGAATATGGATCTGGTAGTTACTTTTGCAGATGGTACAGAGGCGTCTAGAACAGGAACCAAAACCCGAGAATGGATTGAAGGTTCTTTTAATGGAAATTGGGGAGATAATGTTTTCTTAATTACAGGAGAGTGGGCAACTAATTTTAAAAATGGAAATATGCATAGTACAACCATTAAGACTCCATTACGTCGTGAAGCTGGTTGTAGATTCCTGGTAAGTGGAGTTGTAGACTTGGTAAGAACAAATTATAGTGGTTCATTAAATTATGGAGATGGATTGTGTGATAATCTGGCAATGTTTACAAGTTCTGATGGAGAAGAATATGAAATTGAGTTATGAGCTAAATCAGTTACAAGCATACTTAGAAAAACACCTATAGTCAAATAGGTGTTTTTTATTTGCTTTTATTTAGTTAATAGATTTTAGTTTATCCATTTACTATAGATATAGGAAGAAACGTTATTTGACTTGAAAAATCATTTTGGTTTTGTCTTCCAAAACTTCTACTATTCTTGCACCAAGTTTTTTATAAAATTCAATAAGATTGATACCTTCTTTGCTAACATTTTTACAATAAAATAATGCTTGAGAATATTTTGATAATTTTGATATATCTAGCATGCTTTTAACGATCAGTTTTCCTATTCCTTTTGATTGATACTTTTGTCTTATACACATGGTATCAAAAAATATCGTATGATCTAATAAAGAAGGATCATAATAGCATAAGCTAGAGGCTATTGGGATTCCATCATCTTTTATAATCGCCAGGAAGGTGTCTTTATAATTGGATCTTTCTTTTAATTCTTCTCTGTTATACCTTAAATCGATATCAAATTCTTTTTCAAGGTCAATAATGACCTGAAGAGCATTGTGATCTAGATCAAATAAAATTTCTACTTCTGGAGAAGGAATGATTTTTTTTAAAGTTGTTACTAATTCAGCTTTTAATACCTCAAAATCTTCAATATTTTCTTTTATTTTTAATGTTAGTTGCTTTATCAAAAGATTGCTGATTGATTTAAATTGATTAGAAATTAATTCAAATCCATTCCTTTTATAAAATTTGATTAGGCTTTCTGATTTTTCACCTTTTTCAGTAAGAACATATATTTGAGAAAAACCATCAAAAAGTGAAATTTTAGAATATAATTGTAACATTATTTGTCCTAATCCCAGATTTTGTTTTTCAGAAATGATACCAATAGTATCGAGATAAATAATCTCATTTGATAAGTTAGGGCTTACATAAGATAAAATAAATCCAACAGGTGTTTTGTTTTCATATATCATTATTATCTGAGAAGCTTTTTGCTGTAGTCTTTTTTTGATATCATCAGTAGAATATCTTAATTCGTTAGAAAAAGAATCCTTTTCAATAGATAACAATTCTTCTATCAATTCATCGCTAAATGCTTTGTTAGTAATTTCAATTTTGGGATTAGAAAGCTTTTCACTTAGTTTCTTTGTAAATTTGTCAATCACTTTCTCTTTTCTTTCATTTATAGTTGTTTCATGATAATCAGGTTGGCGATCGATTAACATTTTTGGAGTAGAAAAGCTTGTTTTTTCCTTTTTATGAATTTGCGATATCAATTTATTCTCTTTTATATATTCTTCTACATCAATTTCGAATACTCCTTTATTACCATCAACTAATTTTTCAACTTTATTTGCGCCCACTTGAGTGAACCCATAGTCAATTACACCTTTTAAAGGTTTGTTGTACCCAAGAGCAACAGTATAATGATGTTTTGAATTTGATGAAGAATGAAGTGCAGTGTTGTCAGGATCTACAGATTCAAAATAATATGCTTCATGAAAAGAAATACTAGCTTGTTTCTCGCTAAACTTTTTTACATAATTTACAAAGTTTATTGGTTTTCCATAAGGAGCAGCAAAGATGACCACTTTTTTGGATCCTGCCTGATGCGCATCCATTAGGATTGAATTTAAAATGAATTTCATCGTTCCGTTATTTCCTCTTAACTCAAGAAGACGATTGTCATATTCTACTGTATCTACCAAAATAGTTTTTTGCCCTAATCGATTTACACCTAAGTATAATGTTGCTATTCCGAGAAATTCCTGATAAGGTTCCAACCAAAATTCGATAATCGGTGTCGTTGGATTAAGAGTTAATCTTGTTATTTCTCCATGAAAGAGTCCTGTCGGTTTAAATATACAGCATGATAATCTCTTGTTATCAAACAGTAATTCAGGAATATTTTTAGAACTTCTGACTGCGTATAGTTTTCTGGGTTTAGGTAATTTACCTTCGTAATTTTGTAGGATATCTTTAATGTAGTCCAATTCTAATTTAAGATTATCTATTTTTACTTCTTCATCTAATTTATTTTGTTTTTTTAGAATGGAATGACCTTTATCCAGGGCAGGAGAAATTAGATTAATAATCTCCAAAGCAGCAACTTTATCCTTTTTGTTTTTTAGTAAGGTATAATGTTCTTTAATTATATTGAATAATTTATTTCTATTCTGTTTGATGTCAACTTCTGGTTTTTCATCTTTACTACCTAATATTTTTTTAATGATCTGAAGCAATCTTTCATCCCACTCCGTTTGCTTTTCTAGTTTACTGGGGCCGATACTATGAATCTGTGAAGAGTTAAAAATTATATAATCTGTATCAAAACCTTTATGAGATATCTTTCTTAAAATTTCACTGGTGATTTTGTTATTCTGATAGTAGGCTTGAAGACCGCCATAAGTGCTTATCATCTGAAAGTAAAGCATAATATTGAGATCTTCGGACAAAAGTGTATTTATAGATTCTAATAGCCTAATCTTACTCCTGAGGTTAAGGTTTGTATTGGTTGGATGAAGTTCGGTTTTGCTGTATAGTAAACCCATGTATTGAAACAAAATTTCATCAATTATTTTTACTATTTTTTCATCTTCGATAAAATTTATAGTTTCTTCTGAAAAAGCAATACTATGATAATTCTCCTGCAACAGTTTTGATAATGCTTTATAGTGTTTGGGAGGGATAATACTCAGTAATCTTTGATGGAACAATAGGTTTTCTGGGTGATAATCTTCGCGATTAACTATTAAATGTAGATAACTGATTATTTCTGAAATACTATTTAGTTCGTAATTAGATAATAAGTTAAAAAATGAAATGTTAGAGATTCCTATACTTTGAAGATCTGCTAATAAATTTTTAAAAGTATTTTCGTTCTGATTTTTAGATATAAAAATTTCAGGTTTTGGAATCAATGTTTTGGATAGTTCTGGTTTTCTATAGTTTTGGAATGGTGATTTTGGGGAAAGTGAATTAGGTTTTGTGATAAGAGTGTTTCTTTTCATGATTTTATGCTTTTAAGCTGTGTATAATCTTTTAAAAGGGGTGTGGTGTTTATCGAGTAGGGGAAATCTGGATATGAATAAATCAATTTTTAGTAGTCTATTGATCTATATGCTTTATAAAACAAAAATATTAGATAAGAATAATATTTGTAAGAGGGGAATATCCCTTTTTTCTAGGGTAAATTACTGTTTTTGAAAAAGATATGAGATTTAAGTTTGTTTTTTGAGAATAAAAAACCCGACATAAAGCCGGGTGAGTTCATTTTTATGTCGATATAGACTAATTCGCTAACGGTCTATTCAAAATTAAATTTAAATATAGATTTATTCGTTGTTTTAATTCTTGTCTAGGGGTAATAAAGTCAAGGAATCCGTGTTCTTTTAAGAATTCTGAAGTCTGGAAACCATCAGGAAGTTCTTTTCCTGTAGTATCTCTTACTACACGAGGTCCAGCAAATCCAATTAATGCTCCTGGTTCTGCAATATTGATATCTCCTAACATCGCAAAAGAAGCAGTAGTACCTCCTGTAGTTGGATCAGTACATAAAGATATATAAGGTATCCCTGCATCTGCTAATTGAGCTAGTTTTGCCGATGTTTTGGCTAATTGCATTAAAGATAATGCTGCTTCCATCATACGAGCACCTCCCGATTTAGAGATAATCATAAATGGAATTTTGTTTTTTAAAGCATAATCAGCAGCTCTAGAAATTTTTTCACCTACAACGCTTCCCATAGAACCTCCTATAAATGCAAAATCCATACAAGCAATAACAATGTCATTTCCGTTGGATTTACCTACCGCTGTTCTAACTGCATCTTTTAATTTTGTTTTTTCTTGTGCGTCTTTAAGACGATCAACGTATTTCTTCTTGTCTTCGAATTTAAGAGGGTCTTTTGAGGTAACGCTTTTGTCTAATTCTTTGTATTTGTTATCATCAAATAGAATTTCAAAGTATTCTTTACTCCCTATTCTTACATGATACCCATCTTCTGGACTTACATAGAAATTTTTCTCAAGTTGCTCTGCGTCAACAATTTTTCCTGTAGGAGACTTATACCAAAGTCCTTTTGGTACGTCTTTTTTGTCTTCGGTAGCTGTTTGTATACCTTTTTGTGTTCTCTTAAACCAAGCCATAAATTATTGTATTAAAAAAAGCTGAAACTTATTTAAATAAGTTTCAGCTTTGGTTTTTTAGTAGTACTACAATGTATTTACATTGTTTAAATCCTCGAAAGCCTTTTTAAGACGGTTCTTAAAGGTAATTTCTCCTTCTCGTAACCATTTTCTAGGATCATAGTATTTTTTATTAGGTTCTTCTGCTCCGTCAGGGTTACCTATTTGTGTCTTTAGATATTCAACTTTACTTGTCATATAATCACGAATTCCTTCATTAAAGGCAAACTGAAGATCTGTATCTATATTCATTTTGATTACACCATATCCAATAGCTTCTCTGATTTCTTCAAGAGTAGATCCACTTCCTCCATGAAATACAAAATCGATGTGGTTAGGCTCGACATTATATTTTTCTGAAATAAATTCTTGAGAGTTTTTAAGAATTTTTGGTGTTAGTTTTACATTTCCAGGTTTATATACTCCGTGAACATTACCAAAAGCAGCAGCTACAGTGAATTTATCACTTACTTTGCTTAATTCTTCATAAGCATATGCAACTTCTTCTGGTTGTGTGTAAAGCTTAGAATCATCAACATCACTGTTGTCAACTCCGTCTTCCTCACCTCCGGTAATTCCCAATTCAATTTCTAAAGTCATGCCCATTTTACTCATACGAGCCAAATATTCCTTACAAATTTCGATATTCTCTTCGATTGGTTCTTCTGATAAATCAATCATGTGAGAACTATAAAGTGGTTTTCCTGTTTCTTTGAAAAAAGCTTCTCCTGCGTCAAGTAATCCGTCGATCCAAGGAAGTAATTTTTTTGCACAGTGGTCAGTATGCAAAATTACAGGTACTCCATAAGCTTCGGCCATTAAATGTACATGCCTTGCACCTGCGGTAGCTCCAGCTATTGCAGCTTTTTGATCGGCATTAGATAATCCTTTTCCTGCGTTGAATTGCGCCCCTCCATTAGAGAATTGAATAATTACAGGAGAGTTTAATTCTGCAGCGGTTTCTAAAACAGCGTTAATTGTATTAGAACCGATTACATTAACTGCAGGTAATGCAAAACCTTTTTGTTTCGCATATTCAAAAATTGCTTGTACTTCGTCTCCTGTAGCAACTCCCGGTTTGATGTTGTGACTCATAATTTAGTTTTGGTTTATAAGGGTACAAAAATAGTAAAATTATATATAAACCTATACGATTAGTATAATGATTAAAGTACATCAAATTAAACCTGTTGCAAAGAGTAAACAATCAGGTGTGATCATAGGAAATAATATTATAGTGATCCCTTTTGCAAACTAAGAATTAAAATACTGTGATGTTGATAATAAGTGTTGATTAAAAAGGGTAATTAATACCAAAGTTATAAATGGCTTCTGAAAAGTTGTATCCTTTAAACCACCTTTTATCATTATCACTGGCTGGGTTAAAGGTTTTAAAACCAACATCAAGCCTTAAAACAAAGAAATTAAAATCATACCTAAAACCAAAGCCACTTCCAACGGCTATTTCTTGTATGTCATCTAGTTTAGAGAATACAGCATCTTCTTCCTCTACGCTATCTAAAACATTCCAGATATTTCCTGCATCGATAAATAAAGCACCATGAAGAGATCCTAAAATATTATATCGATACTCAAGATTTGATGCTATTTTCATATTAGCTTCATTAAATTCATTTCTTCCTCCACTACTACCAGGGCCAAGGTCATATGCAAGCCATGCTCTATTATCATTTGGTCCACCTCCAAAAAAACTTCGGGCAAAAGGAATGTTATCGGCATTGCCATAGGGTATTGCTATACCTCCAAATGTTCTAAAAGCAATTATATTTTTTCTTCCCAAATCCCAATGTTTGATATAATCCAATTCTGTTTTTGCATATTGTGAAAATTCAACACCAAAAACTTCAAAACGATCATTAGAATTTTTCTTAAGACCAGCTATATCAGAGATCGTACTTAAGACATTACCCGCAAATTCTATTTTAGCTCTAAATCTAGAATATTCTTCGTCATAGAGATTTTCTCTATTGTTTTTTGTATAGGTGTAACTAGAAGCAAGAATTAGATTGTCTTCTGTTAATCGTACTTTACGCTCATTAATATTGCTAATTTCTTGTAACTGATCCGTAGTTAAATTAGAATTTGGAGTTGTGCCTAAAGATTCGTCTATAAAACTGTTAGCTCCGCTAGGGATGTTTAAGACAGCATCGTTTATGTTTGGGGTTCCGGTATCTGGTTGTACAAAGAATGGAGAATCTGGCTGAAGTACTTGTGTGGCAATATTGTTTAATCGACCAAATGAAGTTCTGTAAATATTGAAATAATTATTGGTATTTAAATTTCTAACATATTGAACATTAACAATATCTAGTTGATTGGTTAGGGTATTATTTGGTTTCCATTGGTAGTTAAATACTCCAGTAGCATTTTGTTTATCAAGGCCAATATTCTGCTGAATATTTATCCCAAAGATAAGGTTAGTTGTCGGGGACATGTGTTTTGGGATAATTTTATTGGTTTTGAAGGGGAAAACTATTTTTGGAAATGATAGTTTTACATCGGTTCCAACTTCTGATATGTTGAAGAACTTTTGTCCTCCATCTACAGCATCACTAGAAGAACCAATACTACCTCTGGCAGAAATTTCTAAAATTTCTGCACCTCCAAAAACATTTCTGATTAATAAGGAGCCTCCAAAACCTATTCCAAATGCTTGTATACTAGAAGTAGATACATCAAATTGAACACTTGTACTATATTTTTTCTTGGGGGTTAATAAAATATTGGCAATAAGACTTTCTCCATCATTAGGATCTATGTCGTATCTGATATTTGGATATTTAAACGTTCTTAAGTTATTAATTTGGTTATATGTAAAAGTACGATCCTTGTCTCTGAAAATTTCGCCAGGTGTTATTAAAACAGAATTTGTAAGTGCTTTACGAGTATATTTTATTTTCTCAAAACCATAAATTTTATATCCTTTGTAGGAAGTACTGTCTTTTGGTGTTTGATTTCTATTTTGATAAGAGTAATCAGTGAAAATATTTACTTTACTTATTTTATGTACTCTAAAAGGGATTCTTGCTGTAGAATCTGCAAAAGTTACAGGGCGATTCTTTATAAGAAGATTTAAGTTTACTTTGTGACCCGTGTTTATTGTATCTGCATCAAATTTTATGAATTCTTTTTCAAAATGATATAATCCAGAATTTCTAAATAAATATGTTAGTCGTTCTCTTTCCTCTTCTATATCTGATGTTTTGTATTGTTTTCCAGAAATAATTGTCGATTTTTCTGTATGGAGTTGATAAATAGAATCAGCGACTGTAGACTCTATTTTGGAGGTTAGGGAATCGATTAAATAGGGTTGATGAGGTTTTACATAATAATCTACTGTGGCTGTTTTATTGTCTTTTGTGTTAATTTTATAGTCAGCTTCAATATTAAACCAGCCATTATTCCAATAATATGATTGTAATCTTTTTACAGACCGTTTTATTTTGGATTCATCAAGAATAGATGGTGATTCTCCTGTGCTTTTTACCCATTCGTTTATTCCATTTAAACCAACACCTAAACGATCTACTTGTTTTTTAGAAAGAAAACGAGTAATTCTCTTTTTCCTTTTTGGTTTTCGTACCAACCAATCTTTATATAAAGAATCTTGATTAACTTTGGCTAAGTTATATATATGAAGCCTGACAGGAATTCCTAATAGTTTGGTGTTAGGTTTTTGGTATAATTGATTGTAGAGCTTAACGTCTTTGGTTTTAACGCTATCAACAAAAATTTGATTTTTTTCTAATAAATATTTGCTTTCCGGAACTCTTTTTACCGCATCACACGAAAATAAAAAGATGGTGGTTATAGTAATTAATAATATTTTTGTCAGAAAGTCTTTCAATCCGTATTCATTATTGATTCAAAAATACACTATTTGTATGGTTAGCAAAAACCAAAAGAAACTAATAAAGAGTTTATATCAAAAAAAATACCGAAAACAACATGGTTTATTTGTTGCAGAAGGTAAAAAGGTGATAAAAGAGTTACTTGAAGCCGGTATGAAACTGCATTCTCTTTTTACTTTGGATCCAAATATTTTTGATATTCCTACATCATGTGAGTATGAAATCAACAAAGAAGAACTAAAACAGATAAGTTTTTTAACCACACCACAAGTCGCTTTGGCAATATTTTATATTCCAGAAACCAAAAAAGTAACCTTAGATCATTTAATTCTTGCATTAGATGATGTTAGAGATCCTGGTAATTTAGGTACTATAATTCGATTGTGTGATTGGTTCGGGATAAAAGATTTAATTTGTTCTGATCAAACTGTCGATTGCTATAATCCAAAAGTCATTCAGGCAACAATGGGGTCTATAACGAGAGTAAATATTAGCTATGTAGATTTGAAAGAGTTTTTAACAGATAAAGTGGGTGTTTTAAAAGTTTTTGGGACTTTTATGGATGGAAATTCTATTTATGCAGAAGAATTACCAGAACAGGCCATTGTAATAATGGGGAATGAAGCAAACGGAATTTCAAAAGATGTTCAAGATATTATCGAACACCAAATTACAATACCTCAGTTTGGGGCTAGTAAAGAAACAGAAAGTCTTAATGTAGCTACTGCTACAGCTATTGTTCTTAACGAATTTAGAAGATCTTAAACTAGACTATTGGAATGTGAAATTTATAAAAATTCCTCTTGTTGACATCTTGTCGATAGTCGATGTATATGGACTATTAGGGTCATTGTCTTTTACCAATTCATCAGACATGGCAAACACTCCACGTATCGAAGGAGTGAATTTAAAATAAAATAAATAAAGATCTACCCCAAAACCAATCTCATAATAATTGGTATTCGTTTTCATTCTAAATTGTCCTGCATTATTATCATCAGGATTATCTTCATTACTGGATAGGTTGAGAGAGGTAGAAATACCACCTACAATGAAAGGTTTAATATTGTTAATTCGTTTAGTAGATATCTTTAATAATAGAGGTATGTGAACATATGTCGATTTTACTTCTCTATTAGCGTCAAAATCGGTAGTGAATTCTGGGCTAGAAAAGGTGAGATTACGTGTGGTGAAAGTAACCATTGGTTCTAGTCTAAGATCAAAATAATCATTAATTCTCATATTCCCTAAAAGCCCAACACTAAAACCTGTTGTTTTATCCACGATAATATCTGTATTTGGAGCATCAGCAGTATAATCAAAATTAAAATCATAACTATTGAATCCAAGAATATAACCGTAACTAAACCTAGGTTTATCAAAGTTCTGAAGATTTTGAACTTTTTCTTTAGAAAATAATTGAGCACTCAAGTTTTGAGTACATACTAAAACAGCAATTAAGATAAATAGTTTTTTCATATTATTTTGTGGCTGTATAAATTGTAGCAACACCAAAAGTTTGTGGGTTATCTTTGACTTCTATAAACCCAATTTTTCTCAAAATATTGTTGAGTGCTTCTCCATAAGGAAAAGCAGCTGCACTTTCACGTAGATAGGAGTATGCCGATTTGTCTTTGGAAAACAACTTTCCTACAAGAGGTAAAATGGTACTCGAATAAAACTTATATCCCTGTTTATAGGGCGTTTTGGTTGGAATAGAAGTTTCTAGAATTACAAATATTCCACCGGGTTTAAGGACTCTGAAAATTTCAGAAAGTCCTTTCTCTAAATTTTCAAAATTTCTTACCCCAAAAGCTACAGTAATTGCATCAAAATAATTTTCTTCATAAGGTAAACTTTCGCTGTCTCCTTGTACCATATGAATTACATTATCTAATTTTTTAGCCGTAATTTTATGTTTTCCTACATCTAGCATTCCTGCAGAAATATCAAGGCCTATTATTTCTGACGCCCCTGTTTTAGATAAATTAATAGCTAAATCACCTGTTCCTGTAGCTACATCCAAAATTCTTTCAGGATTGGTTTTACTTACGAGACGAACAACCCTTTTACGCCATTTTACATCTATACCGAAAGAAATAACACGATTTAGCCCATCATAGTTTTTGGAAATCGTATCAAACATCTCGGCGACCTGCTCTTTCTTAGATCTCGATTTATCTTTATATGGTGTTATTTTTTCAGACATTCAAAAAAATTTAGGCAAATATACATTTTTGATATTGATCGTCAGAATAGATTTTAATTAAGTTGGTGATAATCAAATTTTATCAGTTACTCAATTTACATTATCTTTGTACGCTTTTATATTCTAAGATTCTTTACTTGTTATATTTTTAGTAAAAAATAAATCTTAGATTGATTTTATCTTTAGATGGAAAACAATAAACAAAACCAATGAAAATCATTATTGCCGGAGCTGGTGAGGTGGGGTTTCATTTGGCTAAATTACTCTCTTTTGAGTCTCAGGACATTACGCTTATAGATACAGATAAGGAATGTCTTAACTATGCAGATACTCACCTAGATATTAGAGTTATTAAAGGGGATTCTACATCAATTGCTATATTAAAAGAAGCAAGAGTAGAGAATGTGGATATGGTGATCAGTGTCACCTCTAGTGAAACAACAAATATCACAATATGTGTATTAGCAAAGCAATTAGGAGCTAAACGTACTATTGCTAGAATTTCGAATGCAGAATTTATAGAAAATAAAGAAGAGGTCGGGTTTACAAAATTTGGAATAGATGAATTGATTTCTCCAGAAGCTCTTGCGGCCAGTGAAATTGAACTCCTTCTTAATCAATCTGCATTTCATGGTAGTTATGAGTTTGAAGATGGAGCGTTAACTATGGTGGGAACGACACTGTCTAAAGAAGCTTTATTTGTTGGGAAATCGGTTAGAGAAGCCGCAGATGTCTTTCCAGAATTACATTTTATGCCAATTGCTATTCAGCGGTCAGGTACTCAATACACCTTAATACCAAGAGGAGATACAACTTTTAAAGAAGGAGATCAGGTGTATTTTGTAACTTCTCAAGGTGGGGTAGAAGAACTCTATAAATTGACAGGAAAAGTAAAAGAACAAATCAAGAATGTTATGATTCTTGGAGGAAGTAAGATAGGATTTAAAACTTCTTGTGACCTCTGCGATCATAAGTTTAGAGTAAAACTTATTGAGAAAGATAAGGATAAGTCTTTTGATCTTGCTGATGATTTGCCGAATGCTTTGATAATTAATGGTGATGGGAGAAATGTTGAGTTATTGCAAGAAGAAGGTATTGATCGTATGGATGCCTTTATAGCCGTTACAGGGAATTCTGAGACTAATATTATGTCATGTCTTGTGGCAAAATCTAAAGGAGTAAGAAAGACTATTGCATTGGTCGAAAATATGGATTATTTCCAATTGTCACATTCTATAGGTATTGATACTCTAATAAATAAAAAGCTATTAGCTGCTAACAATATTTTTAGGTTTATTAGAAAAGGAGAGGTTGTTGCTATGACCAAACTTAATAATATGAATGCCGAATTACTTGAGTTTATTGTTAAGCCAACTTCAGAAGTAAGTGAGAACCTGATAAAAGATTTAGATTTTCCAAGGTCAGCAATAATTGCAGGAGTGATACGAGACGGAATTGGAATGATCCCATTGGGTGATTTTTATATTCAGGCAGGAGATAGAGTCGTGGTATGCTGTCTTCCTAAATCCATTAAGAAGATAGAAAAGTTGTTCTTGTAAGATGTCTAGATTAAACTATAAAATCATCTCGCACATTATGGGGTTATTACTACTCTGTAATGGTTGTTTCATGTTAATTGCTGCGATCATTAGTTTTATTTATAAAGATGGTGTTACCATAGAGATCATGATGGCGTCTTTTGCTACGATGTTTATTGGTATAGTGTTGATGTTTTTAACAAGAGAACATCAAAAAGAAATTAATAAACGAGAAGGATATATCGTAGTAACATTTGGGTGGATTTTTATGTCGCTCAGCGGAACCCTCCCATATTTGTTTTCTGGTGCTATTCCTGGATTTACGAATGCCTTTTTTGAGACCATGTCTGGATATACTACTACAGGAGCTTCTATTCTCAATGAAATAGAAATTGTTCCGAAAGGAGTGTTGTTTTGGCGTAGTTTAACACATTGGATTGGTGGAATGGGAATTATTGTGTTAGCAATCGCAATTTTACCGTTGTTAGGAATAGGGGGGATGCAACTTTTTGCTGCCGAAGCTCCAGGTCCTAGTGCAGACAAATTACATCCAAGAATTACAGATACTGCAAAACGATTATGGTTGATTTATTTTGGATATACAGTTGCTGAAACCATTCTTTTGAAACTTGCAGGAATGAACTTTTTTGATGCTATAAATCATGCGTTAAGTACATTGTCTACTGGGGGGTTTTCTACTAAAAATGCTAGTGTAGCATATTGGAATGATAAACCGATTATACAGTATATTATTATATTATTTATGTTCCTGGCTGGAATGAATTTTGTCCTTAGTTATTTTGGGTTTAAAGGTAAGATTCAAAAAATTATAAAAGATGAAGAATTCAAGTTTTATACTTTATTTACCGTTGTATTTACCCTAATTGCTACGGTTGTGATTTACTTTAAATCTGATCCATCTATTTCATCGATTGATCATCCAATGGTATGGGGAGAAACAGAAAGTGCTTTTCGTCATGCTTTGTTTCAAGTAGTAGCTGTAATTACCACAACAGGATTTGTTAGTGCAGATTTTACAATGTGGACTCCGTTTTTGACTATTCTTTTCTTTGGGATTATGTTTTTAGGAGGGTCTGCAGGTTCTACTTCAGGAGGTATAAAAGTAATGAGACATTTAATAACCATTAAAAATGGAATTTTAGAATTTAAACGTACTCTGCATCCAAGAGCGATTTTACCAGTTCGATATAATACAAAAGCAGTTTCTAAAGAAATTGTATTTAATATAATAGCATTTTTTATTCTATATATGCTGGCATTTATTATTGGCTCAGTGGTGCTTGGAGCTTTAGGGTTAGATTTTGAAACAGCAATAGGAGGAGCCGCATCCTCTTTGGGGAATGTTGGTCCTGCTTTTGGTAAACTTAGTCCAGTAAATAACTTTGACGTGCTTCCTGATATTGGGAAATGGTGGTGTTGTTTCCTTATGCTAATAGGAAGGCTAGAGCTCTTTACAGTGCTGATACTTCTTACTCCGTTCTTCTGGAGAAACAGATAAAGGTCGAAAAAGATTTCGCAATTATTGCATTTGCCAATTCCAGGTTGCAGATGAGTTTGGTAATGTAGTCCATAGCTCCGCCACTTTCTTAATAGTGTCTTTTACCTTTCCTGTAATACTATCAAGATGTTCTTCTTCTATGAAGAAAATATCTAATATGGATTCATAATATCTAAGGTAATTAGATCCAGATTCCTTTTTAGGGTTAATATTTAAGATCTCATCATCTGTTTGGTATACATTGAAGTTTTCTCGGTAAAGTTCAAGTATATTTTTTTTGACGATACGTTCTTTTTCCATGGTGTCCATGACGATTTGGTTTAAGTTGGTTTTATAATCACTGTTTTAGGTTAATACAGCTTATTTAAGTAATAAAAGAGTATAACTTTAATTTTGTTTGTTTAGTATATAAGAGGATGAATTAATAATGATAAAATAAGGTTAAAATTTGTTAGTGTTTTCCAAAAAAACAAGCAGATTAAAAAAACCGATTATCTTATGGTGGAGATAACCGGATATTTTTTAAAAATAAAGCAATAAAGTAATTAGCTAACAGCTTCTTTAATTCTTTTGATTGCTTCTATAATTTGTTCTTTACTTGCAGCATATGATATTCTAATGCAGTTGCCATTGCCAAAAGCTACACCTGTAACTGTTGCTACATTTGACTCTTCTAATAAAAACATAGAAAAATCTGTTGCGTTTTCTATGGTATGCCCTTTAATTGTTTTTCCAAAGTAATATGAAATATCAGGAAAAACATAAAATGCTCCCTCAGGTTCATTGCATTCAAATCCAGGAATTTCGGATAGCAGATTAAGGATTAATTTTCTGCGTTCTTTGAATTCATCAACCATGTACTGGATTTTGCTAACTGGAGCTTCTAGTGCTGTAATTACCGCACGTTGGGCGATACAATTGGCTCCACTAGTTACTTGGCCTTGCATTTTATTACATGCTCTGGCAATTGTAGCGGGAGCTCCAATATATCCAATTCTCCATCCAGTCATTGCAAATGCTTTTGCAACACCATTAACAGTTACTGTACGGTTAAACATATCTTCAAATTGAGCCATTGATGCATGGCCTCCAACGTAATTAATATGTTCATAGATTTCATCACTTACCACAATGATATTAGGATGTTTCTGTAATACATCTGCTATTGCTCTTAACTCTTCTTTACTATAAATAGATCCGCTAGGGTTACAAGGAGAACTATACCATAACATTTTAGTTTTTGGTGTGATCGCTTTTTCTAGCTGCTCTGCAGTTATTTTAAAATCAGTATCAATTGCAGTCTTTACTTCAACAGGTACTCCTCCTGATAGTTTTACGATATCGCTATAGCTTACCCAATATGGGCAAGGAAGAATTACCTCATCTCCTGGGTTTAGGCATACTTGAGCAACGTTATAAAGTGCTTGTTTAGCTCCTGTAGATACAACAATTTGTGAGCGATCATAAGTGAGGCTGTTATCACGCTTAAATTTTGTTATAATCGCGTCTTTTAATTCTACATATCCATCAACAGGAGTGTATGAATTGTAATTATCATTTACAGCTTGAATAGCTGCATCTTTGATGAAGTCTGGAGTGTTAAAATCCGGCTCACCCAGGCTAAGGCCAATAATGTCTTTTCCTTCTGCTCTTAATTCTCTTGCTTTCGCAGCCATGGCAAGTGTTGCGGATGCTTTAAGCGCGTTAATTTTGTCTGATAACTGAATACTCATTTCCGATACTTGTGTGCTCATTTTAATTGGTAAATAAAAGTTATGATTGTATTGTCGCAGGCTTCATCCCCATTTCCTTAAGGTGTTTGAAATGTGCAATGATAGCCTTGCGAGTACTCTTGTATTCATTATATGGTAAATTAAATTCTAATGCCGTTTGTTTTACGATTTTAGAAATTTTGGTATAATGAACGTGGCTTATATGTGGAAAAATGTGGTGTTCCACCTGATGGTTCAAACCGCCAGTAAACCAATTGACTAATCTATTTTTTGTTGAAAAATTAACTGTTGTAAATAACTGATGGATAGCCCATGTGTTTTTCATAGTACCTGTTTTATCTGGTATTGGCATTTGCGCCTCTTCTACCATATGAGCAAGTTGAAATACAACACTTAGTATTAATCCTGCAACATAATGCATTACAAAAAATCCTATTAAGATTTTCCACCAGGCTATGGACATAAAAATCATAGGGATTACAATCCAGATAGATATATAAATAATTTTGGTAACAACAATTGTACTCCATTGTTTTAATGGACTTGGTAATTTGCCATATGAAAGCTTACGGGCCAAATAATTTTTGGTTTGTTTAAAATCTGTTGTAAGTGCCCAATTAAAAGTTAGCAATCCATATAAAAATATGGAATAATAGTGCTGAAACTTATGAAAACGTCTCCATTTTGCATGCTTAGTAAAACGAATAACTCTTCCTGCATCCATATCCTCATCATGTCCATGAATATTTGTATAGGTATGGTGAAGAACATTATGCTGTACTTGCCAATTATAAACATTGCCAGCTAGAATGTATAAACTACTTCCCATTAACTTATTGATCCATTTTTTTGAAGAATATGAATCATGATTACCATCGTGCATTACATTCATACCTACACCAGCCATTCCTACTCCCATTATTATAGTTAGCAATAGCATCCACCATTGTGAAATGTCAAGCGTAAGCATTAGAAAATATGGAGTTAAAAACATAGAGAACATAACAATTGCTTTCAGGTGTAACTTCCAGTTCCCTGTCCGTTTGATGTTGTTTTCCTTGAAATACAAGTTAACACGTTTGTTAAGTGTTCTAAAGAATTTTGCAGAATCTACTCTGCTAAAACGTATGTTAGGTGTAGTCATCATTATTGAGGTTTATAACCAAACGTTATTGATTATAATTATATTGGGTAAAGTTAGGTATTTAAATTTTTTTAAGTTCCTAAAAAGAAGTAAAATATATGATCTTAACATGTATTTTTGTGCTTTAATTTAATTATTGATGGATATTATACTAAAATACTTCCCGAACCTTACAGAAGAACAAAAAGTTCAATTCTCAAAACTGGGAGAATTATATGCAGAGTGGAATGCCAAAATTAATGTGATTTCGCGTAAAGATATTGAATCACTTTATGAACGGCATGTATTGCATTCTCTTGGGATAGCCAGGGTTATGAAGTTTGTTCCCGGAGCGAAGGTATTAGATGTTGGTACAGGAGGAGGTTTTCCAGGGATACCATTGGCAATTTTATTTCCAGAAACTCAGTTTTATTTAATTGATGTAATCGCCAAAAAGATACGTGTTGTTAATGAAGTAGCTAAAGCACTGAGTTTATCAAATGTAAAAGCAGAGCAACGTAGGGCGGGAACTTTTGATGATCGTTTCGACTTTATAGTGAGTCGCGCAGTTACCAATATGCCCGATTTTGTAAAATGGATTCGCAAGAACACTTTGAAAAAGGATAAACACGAATTTCAAAATGGTATTTTGTATCTTAAAGGGGGTGATTTAACCGAAGAATTATCGTTATTCCCAAAAGCAATAGAATATAAACTTTCTGATTATTTTGATTCTGAGTTTTTCGAAACTAAAAAAGTAGTGTACTTGCCATTAAAATATAAAGTTTAATGTTTGCTATTTACTGCGAATAATGATAAATGATTATCAAATATTCATTAAAATCAAGCAAGTTTTTATCGCTGATAGATATCATTAAAATTAAAAGTATTTTAGTGTTTTAAAATTACCGTTCAAACCTTTTTTTGTAGAATGTGTGTTTTAAACCATTAGAACCGATATAAAGAGACAAATAATTTAAGATGATTCTGTATGATAAAGAAATTACTAACATGCTTATTTATACTGATTTTTATATCCTGTCAAGAGCAAAGTAGTAAGTCACAAACTGAGACGAGTCATAAAGATTCCAAAATAGACTCGATAACGGTAATGAAAACAGAAACTCTTGACCAGGTCGTTCTTATAGAGCCATCAAAAGAGCTTTCTAAGGAAGAAATTCAATCCCTTTTTACAAAGAAGATAAAAGATCAGTTAGGGATAAATTATGGGATTTGGAAAGCATATGTTTATAACGACCACGAAGGTGAACATTATGCAGTTTTTACAGAACACTTTTTAAAAACCAATGAAAAGGAAGAATCGCTGTATGATAGTATTAGAGCATTTAATTTAATATATAGAGATAAACAATTTAAAATTAATTATACTACAAATGATTTTAAAAAGGAAGGTGAAGAATCAATTTGGTTTTGGACAAAATATTCTGAGTTTTCAGATTTGGATAAAGATGGGTTGATAGATCCTTTAGTTATTTATGGTTCATCAGGTCAAGACATGTATAATGATGGAAGGGTTAAGGTTTTAATTTATTATAAAGGGAAAAAGATAGGAATACGACATCAGAATAGTGAAATGGATGATGAACGATATACTACTGTGGATAAAGAGTTTTATATGTTGCCTGTCAAAATACAGCATGTAGTAAAACAAAAGATGCAGATGATGACAGAGAAAGGACATGCTTATTTTCCTGGAGGTTGGAAAAAGGAAATGGCATTGGGAGCTACCCATATGGGGGGAGGAAGTCAAACAAAATATAGCAATGAAATAGAAGCTATAGATGGATATACTCCAGATAATAACAAGTTTTATTTAAATTATTTGGTTGTAAATCAGCTTCAAAAGATGAAAAAAGCACTTGCAGATCAAAATAAGGTAGAATTGTCTAAATTTATTGATTTTCCCACCAAAGATTATCTATTTGTAAAAAGAGATGAAGAGTTAAATAAGCTCATAGAAGCTCAAAATGGGTACTTAACGCGACAAGTCTTTATTGAAAAATCAACCATACTATCAGAAAAAAGTCACCCAAGTCTTTATCAACTATTTCAGCATTTGGATTTAAACGCATTAAAAAATAGTTATACAGTAGATAAAACGGTTGAAATTCCCGGAGATAATTGTGATTATATATATTCAATATATTTGAATGAAAATAAGTTATCTATTAGTTATGGGATAAATACGGGTAGAGATGCAGAAGAGGAAGAGGCTTGCGGAGAGTATAATATATTTTTATATTTTACCTTAGAAGGAGATAGATTGATATATGATAGAAGTGATATGGCTGGATAAACTTGATTTTTATAAATTGTGAATATGAAGTATAGTATACGATGTCTTTTATGGTTGCTTATAGCAACTACACAGGTTTTTTTTGCCAATGATGGAGCCTATTATGCAAGTGGAAATCATTTGGTTCCTATAACCGATGCAGATATTGCTGTTACAAAAGAAATATTGAAAGTAACCCGGTATAAGGAAGAGTTTTTGAGTGTAGATGTATACTATGAGTTTTATAATCATGGTAATGACAAAAAGGTTCTTGTGGGTTTTGAAGCACCGTCTCCTTCTGGAGATGTAGATGGATATCCCATTAATGGAAAGCATCCATATATTAATAGATTTTCAGTAGAGATGAATACTGTTAACCTTTCTTACAAAACTGCTATCGTTTCAGATAGCTTATATTATAAAAATGGTGAGATTCTGGCAAAGACAGAAAATGAAGTTATAGGGAGTGATTTTAATACCAATGACCCCGAATTTTATTATGTCTATCATTTTAATGCAAATTTTAAAAAAGGAAAGAATGTAATTAGGCATAAGTATATCTTTAAGCTTTCGGGTTCGGTAATGGATAAGTATTCATTTGATTATATATTAACTGCTGCTAATCGTTGGTCCAATAAGCAGATAGACGATTTTACACTTATTGTTGATATGGGAAATGAAGCGAGTTTTAGTATCAATAAGTCATTTTATTCCGGTAATGAGGATTGGGAAATAACAGGAAAAGGATTGAAGAGTTTTAATAAAGAGAGGGAATTTACAGATTTTTATATTGAAGAAGGTTCCCTGACATTTCATAAGAAAAATTTCGTGTCCAAAGATGAGTTATATATATCGTCATCCAGGAATTTCCAGTATTGTCAAAAAGAAGAGTTTGATGCACAAGAATGTACAATTATTCCTTTTGATATTTCCTTTCAGGAAAAATTACAAGATGTAAAAGATGAAAAATCGTATAAGATTTTAAGAAATTTACCCTATGCAAGGAGAGGATATGTTTTTAAAACAGATTTTATACAAGCATATTATCAGAAACAATCCTGGTATACAAAAAATCCTACTTATGTTGCAGAATTAGAACCTTTGACAAAAGCGGAGAAAAATTGGTTAAAGTTTTTAAAAGCTAATGTCTCTTTCTAAGACAAGGCATTAAAAGTAACAACGATATTTATTTAGAATATTGATTTTTTTAATCTTGATCTTTTAGATTGACCCGCATTTCGATTAAATGTTTCTCAAAACCTGTTTTTTCGTAAGCTTTTATAGCTCTGGGGTTTTTTTCATAGACGGTTAAGCGAACTTCTTCAAGGTTTTTACTTCTGAACCATTCATATAGATTTTGGATTACCATTTGACTTATTCCTTTACCGCGGTGTTCTTCTTTTACATACATAAAACCGATATATCCAAGTTGTTTTTGTTTAAAAAAGTCCTTTCGATCTCTAATTTGTCCATAGCCACTTCCTACAATTTCTCCATCAATTTCGGCAACGACTACCTGGGTATGATCAGCCGTGATGTAGGCACCTATATCATAATAGCTAATCTTTTCTAACTTTAAAGTAACATCCATTGGACGCTCTGCTTCAATGAGTAATTGTTCAAAATTAAGAAGTATTGGGAGGTCTTCTGTTTTGGCGGTTCGTATTGTAATCATGTTTTTCAAAATTTATTGTTTTTTATGTGCGCTAAATAGAGTTTTATTGTTAACCTACCAGTTCGGAGTTTCGGCAAGTGGTTTGTAATCTTCAGTCCAGTTTTTTTCTCCTACTTTTTTTAATCCTAGTTTAGCAATCCAATACGGTAGTTTAGAAAGTTTTTCTCGTTTTTGGTTACGAATCCTTGTCCATTCAATACGATGCGTTCTGTTTTTGGAGAAAGTAGAGGCTACGTTGCTCCAATCCTCATCTTCTAATAGGGTTGCAAGCACTGCAGCATCTTCAAGAGCTAATGCTCCTCCTTGAGCCATAAAAGGAGGCATTCCGTGTGCGGCATCTCCAATTAGCACTAGTCTTCCATCACCCATAATAGGTAGTTTTGGGAGTTCTTCAAGGTCATTCCAATAAGAATGATCAGGAGACCACTTTTCAAGAATTTCGGGAACAGGAGAAGCAAATTTTTTGAAAGGTTCCATATAGAGTTCTTTGTCAAATGTTTTTAGGCCTTTTGTTTTTCGATTTACATAGCAATATGCAGAATCGTTATCTATTGGAATAATTAGAAATTGGCCTATAGCACTTATAAATAGTGTCCATGAATTGACTTTTTTAGGTTTTTTGATGATGAAACGACATACTTGAGCGGTAACTTTTCTCAAAGGGATATCTCCAAATATCAATGTTCTGGTTTTAGAATATAAACCATCAGCTCCGATAACCAAGTCGTATTTTTCTTTGTGACCATTAGATAATTCAATATCGATATATTGAGGATCGGTTTTTAAATTTTTTATAGTAGTGTCAAATAGGATGTTAACCTTATCAATACCATCTATAAGAATATCATGAAGTTTTTTTCTTTTAATTCCAACACAAGCTTTTTTTCTTCCCCATATTTTTTCGAGATCTAGCTCTAGTAACATTTTGGCATTTGAATCCATAATATGTCGAGAACTTACTATAAAACCTTCTTTTCTAACCATATCACCTAACCCTATTTTATCTAAAGCTACAATTCCGTTAGAAGGGATATATAGCCCAGTACCCGAAATTTGCCATTTGGGTTGTTTTTCTATTAGTGTTATATGATGCCCTTTGTGCTGGAGCATCCTAGCAATAGCAAGCCCTGCTATTCCTCCTCCCGCAATTAGTACCTTCTTCATTTTGTGTATATATGGTTTCAAGTAAAATTAAATGTTTAAGCCGGTATACCCAAACAAAAAAAGCGCCCATTGGACGCTTTTTTGTTTGGGTATAGTAGGTTTATTCTCCTAAGAAAGGATACCTGTAATCTACCGGTGTGACAAAAGTCTCTTTTATAGTACGAGGAGATACCCAACGCAGTAAGTTGAGGTATGATCCTGCTTTGTCATTAGTTCCTGATGCTCTGGCACCACCAAATGGTTGTTGCCCTACGACTGCACCAGTCGGTTTATCATTGATATAGAAATTACCTGCGCTATTTTGTAACGCTTTGGTAGCTTCTGCCGCAGCATAACGATCAGTAGAAAATATAGCTCCGGTTAAGGCATATTCACTGGTTTCATCAACTAACTTTAAGGTTTCTGACCATTGGTTGTCATCATATACATAAATTGTGATCACAGGGCCAAAAAGTTCAGTACACATTGTTGTGTATTTTGGATCTTTTGCAAGGATTACCGTAGGTTCTATAAAATATCCTTTAGTTTTATCATAATTACCTCCAACAATGATTTCTGCATCACTATCATTTTTAGCCTGATCAATATATTTGGCTAGTTTATCAAAAGACCCTTCATGAATCACGGCAGTGATAAAGTTACTCATGTCTTCTGGAGATCCCATTTTGAAAGACTTTATATCTTCTTTTAAAAACTTCTCTACATCAGTCCATAGGCTTTTTGGGATATATGCTCTGGAAGCGGCACTACATTTTTGTCCTTGAAATTCGAATGCACCGCGAGAAATTCCTGTGGCAACTTGTTTTGCATTTGCACTAGGGTGAGCAACAATAAAATCTTTACCACCGGTTTCTCCTACAATTCTTGGATATGTTTTATAATTATGAATATTAGTTCCGATTTTTGCCCAAATATCTTTAAAAACATGTGTGCTTCCTGTGAAGTGAATTCCTGCAAAATCAGGACTAGCCAAAACCGTATCTGTAATCATTACAGGATCACCATATACAACATTAATCACACCATCAGGAACACCAGCTTCTTTAAAAATATCAACAATGACTTTTGCTGAATAAATTTGACTATCACTAGGTTTCCATACGACAGTGTTTCCCATTAAAGCAGCACTTGCGGGAAGATTTCCTGAAATAGCGGTGAAGTTAAATGGAGTAATAGCATATACAAAACCTTCCAATGGGCGATATTCTAATCGATTCCATGCACCCGAAGTAGAATCTGGTTGATCTTCATAAATTTGAGTCATGAATTCTACATTAAAACGTAAGAAATCAATAAACTCACAAGCAGCATCAATTTCTGCTTGAAATATATTTTTGGACTGGGCCAGCATAGTAGCTGCATTGATTTTTGCGCGGTAAGGTCCTGCAATTAATTCGGCAGCTTTTAAGAAAATTGCAGCACGTTGTTCCCATGCAAGATCGGCCCATTGCTGTCTGGCATCCAATGCAGTATCAATTGCTTTCTGGATGTGTTGTTTTTCTGCTCTATGGTATGTTCCCAGTATGTGTTGGTGCTCATGTGGAGGAGTCATTGTAGCAGTGTCTCCGGTTCTAATTTCTTCGCCATTAATATATAAAGGTACGTCGATAGTAGTATTGTACATTTCTGTATATGTTGCCAAAACTTCTTCCCTTTCAGGAGTTCCAGGAGCATATGACTTTACAGGCTCGTTTATAGCTGTAGGAACTTGAAAAAATCCTTTTCCCATAATGTAATGTGTTATAATTTAAATTAGTAAGATGTGTTTCTCAAAATGAGTTAGTCATTTAGGATTGCAAAGATAAAAAATTATGATGGCTAAAATCTATTTTAACCTTTTATGCAAAAAAAACACACAAAATAAGTAAAATTCTTCTGTCGATTCCTTTGTTTTAAAAGGTATAACATTTACATCTATAAGAAAAAGATGTTAAAGGTTGGTAAACAAAGTTAAAGAAAAACGAACTTAACCTTTTGGAGCTATAAAGGTGTAGAGTATGTAATTTTTTTTGTAAGTTGTGAGATATTTAGGCGACCCAAAATTTATGTGTACAGTTACGTTAATTCCAACTCAAGAAAATAATTTTATCCTTACCTCTAATCGTGATGAGGCCATAAATCGAAAAACATTACTTCCTGAATTTTATCAGGTGAATAAAACAAGAATGTTATTCCCAAAGGACGCCGTTGCCGGAGGCACTTGGATAGGGGTGAGTGATAAGAATACAATGATATGTTTGCTTAATGGAGGTTTTGAAATCCATGAAAGATCTTTGTCGTATAGGCAAAGTAGAGGTGTTGTTGTTAAAGATTTGCTAGAAGCAGATCATCTAGAAGAAGCAATTTTGACCTATAATTGTAAAGGAATAGAGCCTTTTACTATTGTGGCTGCAAATTGGCAATCTGACCTTTTGTTTTTTGAATTTGTCTGGGATGGACAACAAAAACATTTTAAAAGGTTAAAGAAAGAAATGCATATATGGTCATCTTCTACTTTGTATACCAAGGAGATGAAAGCTATGCGTAAAGAATGGTTTTCTGCTTATGAGAGCCAGAATGTATTGACATCAAATTCCCTCTTGGATTTTCATAAAAATGCTGGAATAGGAAATAAAGATGTAGATCTGCAAATCGATCGAGGTTTTTTAAAAACCAGAAGTATTACTCAAATCGTAAAAAAAGAAGAAGAGCTTTCTATGCGATATGAAAATCTACAAAATAAAGAAGTAAGTACTGTGGTTTTTGAAGCGATAACGGCTTAGAAAGATGATTTTAAATTAAGAAGATTGAACTATACAGGCAAAATAATTTCGCTTGCGTTTCCCGATACTTTTGTTCGTTTTTCTGATGAAAAAAATGCTTCAAGTTTATTGCAATTGTTTGGCTTGGGTAAGAATGGAGTTATTAAGGCGGGGCACGCAGCTTTTGTGCTTATCGAAAATAAAACTGGTATTGCAGAATATTATGATTTTGGACGATATATAACACCTCACGGAAAAGGAAGGGTTAGGAGTGCTATTACAGATGTAGAGCTGGAGATACCATTTAAAGCTACGTTTACTACAGATGGTAAATTGGCTAATATCAACGAATTTTTGTTATGGTTAGAAAAGCATCCTGAAAAAACTCATGGCAGTGGACGTTTGGTGGCGTCTGTATGTGATTATATTTTCTACGATAAAGCAAAAAAATATGTTCTAGAAACACAGGATAGAGGAAGTATCCCGTATTCTACTTTTAGAAAAGAAGGGAGCAATTGCTCAAGAATAGTTACAGATACAATTTTGAAGAGTACCGATAATTCTAGAATAAGAACTCCTTTGTTGAGAAATAAATTATTTACTCCAAGTCCTTTGGGGAATGTTGAAAAAGGATCTATGGAGAATAAGATATACCAAGTAGAAAAGGGAGTTCTTGTGGAGTATCCAAATTCGGTCTTCAGGGAAAATCTCACTAATTATTTTGATAAAAAAATACCGCCATTTGAAGAAAAGAAAAAGGTCGTGGTGCCAGATTTTTTAAAAGATGCTCATTTTCTTTCTGGGATTGGAAGTAGTGCATATTTCATAATCAAGGAATCTTTGCAAAAACAACTTTTTGAAATCAGAAGATATACTGAATATGGAGAAGAAGATTTTAAAGGATTGTTTAGAGCAACAAGAGATGGTTTTGATATCACCAAAGAGCATCATTTTGTATATGATTCTAACTGTAAATATTGTCACATAGAACAAGATGAGAAAAGATTTAGGTTTGAACAGGTAGAAATTATTACTAATTAAGTGCAAAAGGGGCGCTTAACTTAAAACCGGGAATCATTACTTGAAATTTTCGAGTAGATGTAAAATTAACCATATTATAATGTCCTTTCATTGCTCCAAAAGGTGAGCTAAGTAAACATCCACTATTGTAAGAGTGAGATTCTCCAGGTTTTAGGACAGGTTTTTTTCCGATTACTCCTTCGCCTTCGACAATTTCGGTGTTATTAAGGGCGTCCTTGATCTCCCAAAAACGTGAAGTGAGCTGTACAGAATCTTTGCTTTGGTTTTCAATAGTAATGCGATAACCAAAGGCAAAGTGAATCTTGTAGTTCTTATAGAACGTGCCTTCAAAGGTGGTGTCCACCGAAATTTTTATACCTCTGGTAATTTGTTGAACCATATCAAAATATAAACACGGATCCTACTAAAGTTAGTACAGAACCTACACCTGCTAATATAAAAAATAATACATTCACTAACAGAAATTTAACAATAGTTTTACCTCTCCCTTGATTATAAAACTTTCGCATGGCTTTATACAGGTAAAATAAGAAAACAAGCATTGCGATATTAAAAAATGTATTGACGTTTGAGATTTTAGAAATTAGAATAGCGAGACCAATTACTATGAAAAACATGGTTTGCGTATGGAATATAAAAACTAGATGTTCCATATAATTGAAAGGTCTTCTAATGTATAAAAGCCAAATGCCTAAAGCAAAAAATGGCAGGAAGAAGAAAATTATAAAAGGTAATTTGTTAAATATGAATTCAAAAAACTCTTGCCCATAGTTTTCTTCTATTGATTTGGTTTTTAAAACTCTGTGATAAACGTATTTGTTAAGTTGGTTTTTTTTATGTTTTAATTCTGATAAAGCTCTATACGTAGATTTCTCTTCTGTTTTTTTATAATAATCTCTATACATTGCCCAAAGTTTAAAGCCTCTTTTAAAGAATCCGATACTATCGATTTGCTCTTGTGAATAATAGACAACTTCTTTGGGAGTATCTTCCTCAATATCTAAGAAAGAAAGTCCATCCGCATTTAGGATTTCTTGGCTAATTTTATCTTTTTCAGATTCAGGGATGCCATTAGTTGTTAATATTTGATCACTAATTTTTTGCTTTGTAGAATCATCCATTTTGATACTTTCTTTGATCTCATCGATGGCTTCTTTTCCGAATTTAGCTTTATCTTCCATTTCTGTTCTATAGCCATCAAAATCAATAAATAAACCATTAATGATAAAAAATATGATAGAAACACTAAGGTAGAATCGAAATGGATTAGCGTATTTTACTCGTTTACCTTGAATGTATTCTTTTGAGATTTTTCCAGGTTTAAAAAGTAATGCAATTATAGTGTGTCTTAATCGGGAATCATAAGAAAAAATACTGGCAAAAAACTCACTAAAAAAATCTTTAAGAGATAATCTCTTATTGGTGTTTATTTGTCCGCAATGATTGCAGTATCTATCTATAATGTCCAAAGGAACTCCACAGTTAAGACATTCGTCTCCTCTGTACTTTTTAAGAAATCTCCCCGTTTCTTTCATTTTTTTAGTTGTTTAGCCGGTAGGGGTCTAAAATAGGAGGAGTTTATTACAATCCCAAAAAATAAATTAGGAATTATTTTAGTTTGTAATATTTGCTGAGTTAGCTACGCCTTTTCCGATAGCTCTGTCATAACGTGCGCCCGGGGCACGATAATAAGGTATCACGGTGTATTCGTTTTCGGTTTCATCAAAATTGCCACTTATAAATCCAGGATCTATAGTTCCATCTGGTCTAAGTAATACATACTTATAGTTATAAAATCCTTGCTTGAATAGTCTTTTGTTGTAATATATGGCGTCTTTCTCATTATATTCGAGAAGAGTAGATTCGTCTAAGGTGTAATTATTAAAATTACCATAAAGATGAATTTTTCCACCGTCGAGAGGTTCATAGCATTCCAAAAAGAAATGCATCCAAACATAATCAGCTTCAACATTATTATCCTCTGCATCAAGATTTCGAATCACAAAATTTCCATTAATATCTGGATTATAGGTGTATTTTCTATTTGCTCTTACAATATTTGGATATAAATAGTTGTGGTAAATTCCGTCTAGTTCAATTCTTCGGGTACTCACTGTGGAAGCTCTGATGTCCTTACTGTCAAAAAATAAAAATTCATTTCCTCCCCAAAAACTGGATTCCTGATCGTATTTATATACGAGTTTATCTGCAATGGTGAATTGAGGTTTTAGATTGGTAATTCCTCTGTTAATGTCATTGTTCTTCATGACTAAGGTCTTTACCGTTTGTTTGGGGTTTCTTAGAATTTCTCTAGCAGAATTTATTTCAAATTGAACAGATTGTTTTGTGTTGATGTATTTTAAGTCCCTTGATCTCTTAGTGTATACTTTTACAGTAGTAAGAGGTTCGTAAACTATAAATTTCCTTGAAAATACGACTTCATCATCGTCGTCGTAGATTTCTATTAGGTAGTTTCCGCTTACTTTAAGTCTTCTGGTATCTTCATTAGGGATGTTTAATGTATAGTGGCTATACATTTGTAGCGTGTTGAATGAGTTTTCATAGGTTACAATTCTAATTTCGTCAAATCCATCCAGGTATTCATTTTTGTATAGAGCAGAAGGAGTCCAATCAAAATTATAATGACTTATTCTATAGTAGTAATCCGATTCATCTCCTGTAGTGTCATCAAAAGCAATACTTATGGGTTCTCCTATTTTTAAAATAGGTACCCCCGCGAATTCTGCATCAGTAAGAAATTGAATGGTGTTGATATGACTTGCAGCTGGAGTTTCTTTGATTATGGGCTGAGTATAAGAGGTATAGCAAGCCGCAATAGAAAATATAAAAAAGAATAAAATTTGTCTAAGTTTTTCTGGCATTATAAATAATGATTTCAGGTGTAAATATAAACAAATAGAATAGAGTTTTATTGCCTGCAAGATGGTTAAAGGAAATGTGTTTACTTCTTTTTGTTCTAAAAACTCTTTGTGAGATGAACTTTCAATTTTGTTTTATTTTTTTGACTGGTAATTTAAATATGGATGCACAGATATTGTTTTGTTAATTATTTGGATAGTGGTATTTAAATTTGAAGAAATATGAAATGTATGTGATAAAGGATACGGTAAGAGATTGTATATTTGCCTCATAAAGTAGATGTTGTTTTTTTGAATCAAAAAAACACTTATTTAGAAACGTTATAAATAAAATCTTATAACAGAACCTGCTTTCACTTACGTGTTTTAATTAGTAAATTTGCACGATTTTTTTAGTTAATTAACATAGACTACAAATATGTCAAAAGACATTCGTATCAGAAAGGGCTTAGACATTAAGCTTGTTGGCGAAGCAGAGAAAGTTACTGTAAATGCCACTACAAGTAATGTTTACGCAATTAAGCCTGACGATTTTCACGGTATAATCCCCAAAGTTATTGCCAAACAAGGGACAGAAGTTAAAGCCGGCGAACCACTTTTTCACTCAAAATCTAATGAAAATATGCTTTTTCCTTCTCCAGTAAGTGGAGAGATTTTGGAAATAGTGCGTGGTGCCAAAAGAAAGATTTTAGCTTTCAAAATTCTAGCAGATAAAGAACAGCAATATGCAGACTTTGGTGCAAAAGATGTAAATGCTATGGATGGTGATGCTATAAAGGCACACTTATTGGCTTCGGGATGCTGGCCTTTTATTAAGCAACGTCCTTATGATGTCATTGCAAATCCTGACGCTACTCCAAAAGCTATTTTTATCTCTGGTTACACTACAGCTCCTCTTGAAGCAGATAATGACTATGTGTTGACAGGGAAAGAGAATGAACTCCAGGTAGCAGTTACGGCATTAAGTAAACTAACCAAAGGAAATGTTCATGTATCTGTTGGGAAAAATGGAAATTCTCCATTAGCAGGTTTAAATAATATTTCAGTTCATAGGGTTTCAGGTCCTCATCCAGCAGGAAATGTAAGTGTGCAAATAGCTAAGATAGATCCTATTAATAAAGGAGAAGTAGTTTGGACAATAAGCCCACAGGATCTTTTGATTATAGGAGAGTTGTTGCTTACAGGGAAATTTAATGCAGAAAGAACAATTGCTTTGGCAGGTTCTTCGGTTAAAACACCTAAGTACTATAGAACCAAAATAGGAGCTGAAGTAGCTTCTGTAGTGTACAATTCTGGAGTTATAGATGAAGGAAATATTAGAGTGATTAGCGGTAATGTTCTTACCGGTGAAAACGTAAAGCCCGATGGTCATCTTGGGTATTATAATAGTAGTATAACGGTAATTCCTGAAGGAGATGATTATGAATTCTTTGGATGGAATAAACCTGTTTTTAATAAAATATCACCGTCTAGAGCGCTTACTTTTTCTTGGTTGTTTCCAAATAAAAAATACGATCTAAATACCAATACAAATGGTGAACATAGAGCATTTGTAGTTACTGGAAACTATGAGAGTGTATTTCCTTTAGATATTTACCCATTACAATTACTTAAGGCTTGTGCGGTAAATGATCTGGATGCAATGGAGCAGTTAGGTATGTATGAAGTTGCTCCTGAAGATTTTGCCCTGACTGAATTTATATGTGTTTCTAAACAACCACATCAGCAAATCATAAGAGAAGGGTTAGACTTAATGTTAAAAGAAATAGGATAGTGCTATGGGATTAAAAGATAAATTACATAAACTAAAACTTAAATATAAAGGCAAAAAAATGGCCCCTGCATTCAATGCAATCCATACTTTCTTGTATTTGCCTAATGAGACTACTCATTCTGGAGCTCATGTTCGTGGAGCAGATGATTTAAAACGAACCATGAATACTGTAATCATGGCGTTACTACCATGTTTAATTTTTGGAATGTTTAATGCAGGATATCAACATCATCTTGCAGAAGGAGAAATAGAAGCTGTAGCTAACGGGTTTTTTAGTGCAGGATTCTGGTCAATAGATAATCTTGTTGTAGGACTTTGGAAGGTATTGCCGTTAGTTGTTATTTCTTACGGAGTTGGACTTGGAGTAGAATTTCTATTCGCAGTAATAAAAGGACACGAAGTAGAAGAAGGGTATTTGGTTACAGGAATGTTAGTACCATTAATCGTTCCGATAGATACACCATTATGGATGTTGGCAGTTGCAGTAATCTTTGGAGTAGTAATTGGTAAAGAGGTATTTGGAGGAACAGGTATGAATATACTAAATCCAGCCCTTACTATAAGAGCATTTTTGTTCTTTGCTTATCCAACATGGATGTCTGGAGATAAAGTATGGGTACACGGTGCTGTAGAAAGAGCTAACGAGATAGCCGGTGGAGCACAGTTAGATGCAATATCAGGTGAAACTGTCCTGGGAAGCTTGGCACAAGGAAAAGAAATTTCATACTCAGTTGCTGATATGTTTTTAGGGTTTATTCCTGGTTCTGTAGGTGAAACTTCTGCGTTATTGATTTTACTAGGAGGATTGTTTTTGATCTTTACCAAGATTGGAAGCTGGAGAATTATGGCAAGTGCAGTTCTTGGAGCATTAGCTATGGGATTAATTTTTAACGGAGTTGTAAGCGCAGAATGGATTAGTGAAGGAAGTAAATTCTATAGTTTGATGAGTACAGAATTCTGGCATCATTTAATTATAGGTGGTTTTGCTTTTGGGGTTGTATTTATGGCTACCGATCCAGTAACTGCTTCGCAAACAAACAAAGGGAAATGGATATATGGATTCTTGATTGGATTTATCTCTATATTGATTAGGGTATTCAATCCAGCATATCCAGAAGGAGTAATGCTAGCAATTCTATTAATGAACGTATTTGCTCCAACGATCGATCACTATGTGGTTCAGGGTAATATCAAGAAAAGAATGAAACGTTTAAAACTAAAAACGGCTTAATCATGGCGATGAATACAGATAAAAATTCATATACGATCATATTTGCCATTGCAATGGTAGTTGTGGTCGGTTCATTATTAGCATTTACTGCATCTTCATTAAAAGACAGAATAGATGCCAATAAGCGTACAGAAAAACAACAGAATATTTTATTTGCAATGGGTGTTGCAGATACAGAGGATTCTAATGAATTTGTACCAGCAGAAAAAGCTCAGGAGTTGTTTGATAAATATGTAGGTGATGAACAGTATATTATTACTGGAAGTTCTGCAGAGAAAACAAGTGATGCTTTTAGTATTGAGGTAAAAAAAGAAAACGATAAAGTTAAGCAAGATCCTAATTACCAGAGAAAAATGCCTTTGTTTATAGGGAAGAAAGATGGTCAGGAATACTATGTGGTTCCTATGAGAGGTAATGGTCTTTGGGATGCGATTTGGGGTTATGTTTCTTTAGATAAAGAATTCAAGACAGTTAAAGGAGCGTTCTTTGATCATAAAGGAGAAACACCAGGTTTAGGAGCAAATATAAAGGAAGCATATTTTAGAGATGATTTTATAGGAGAAAGCATTTTAGATGCTTCAGGAAACTATAAAGGAATTACTGTGAAAAAAGGAAATGCAGATCCTAAAAATGTGGATAAAAGTGATAATGAAGTAGATGCCATGGCTGGAGCAACAATTACAGGCGATGGCGTTACGGCAATGGTAAAGAAAGGAATAAAGATGTATCAACCTTATTTCGAAACTTTAAAAAAATAACAAATGGCTGAAGTAACAGAAGAAAAAGTTAAAGTAAAAGAGCCTAAAGAGCCTTTGTTTTCAAAGAAAAACAAGAAATTACTTACAGATCCTCTTGCTGATAATAACCCAATTACAATACAAGTATTAGGTATTTGTTCTGCATTAGCGATTACAGCGCAATTAAAGCCATCCATCGTTATGGCAATCTCAGTAATTTTTGTTTTAGGAATAGGAAATGTAGTCATCTCTTTAATGAGGAATATCATTCCATCCAAAATTAGAATTATTGTTCAATTGGTTGTGGTAGCTGCACTTGTAATCGTAGTAGATCAGGTGCTAAAAGCTTTTGCATATACACTAAGTAAAGAACTTTCTGTATTTATTGGTTTGATTATCACGAACTGTATTATTATGGGGCGTTTTGAAGCCTTTGCTTTAGGTAATGGACCTTGGAAATCTTTCTTAGACGGAATAGGAAATGCAGCCGGATATGGAGTCTTATTAGTGATTGTGGCATTCTTTAGAGAATTACTTGGATCAGGGACGTTATTCGGAGCTAAAGTGTTAGGAGATCCTATAGAAAAAACAGGATTGTATGCTTTGGGATACGAAAATAATGGTTTTATGGTATTAGCACCAATGGCGTTAATTACCGTTGGGATTATTATCTGGATCCAGAGAAGTAGAAATAAGGCATTAATCGAAGATCATTAAAATAAAGAAACATGGAATATTTAGAATTATTTTTAAAATCGATCTTTATAGATAATATGGTATTTGCATTCTTTTTAGGAATGTGTTCATACCTTGCTGTTTCCAAAAAAGTATCTACAGCAGTAGGTCTTGGAGCTGCGGTAATATTCGTATTGGCAATAACAGTACCATTAAACTTCTTATTAGACAAATACATTCTTAGAGAAGGAGCTTTGGTGTGGTTAGGGCCAGAATATGCAGATTATGATTTAAGTTTTTTGACTTTTATACTTTTTATTGCAACCATTGCAACAATGGTACAATTAGTAGAAATTATAGTAGAGAAATTTTCTCCATCACTTTATAATTCATTAGGTATATTTTTACCATTGATTGCTGTTAACTGTGCAATCTTGGGAGGGTCTTTGTTTATGCAGCAAAAAGAGTTTGCAACAATTACTCACGCTGGAGTTTATGGAATCGGATCTGGAATCGGATGGTTCTTGGCAATTCTTGCGATTGCGGCAATTCGCGAAAAGATCAGATACTCTAATGTGCCAGCTCCTCTTAGAGGGTTAGGAATAACTTTTATTCTTACGGGATTAATGGCTATTGGTTTTATGAGTTTTGGTGGAATGTTAACTGGTGGAGATGAAGAGGAGAAAAAAGAGACAAAATCAGTTCAAGTCGAAAAAGAAGAGACTACAAAAGAAGTAGCCGAAAATACTAACGTTACAACACTTAAATAATATGATATTTTTAGCATCTACCGGTGGTACAATAGCAATAACGATTATTTCGTTTTTGGTGCTGATTCTTGTTTTAGTAGGAATCTTATTATTTGCAAAAGATAAGTTACTGCCATCTGGACCAGTAAAGATTACCATTAATGGTGAAAAAGAAATAGAAGTAGCTTCAGGAGGGACATTATTATCTACTTTGGGAGCTCAGAAAATATTTTTACCCTCTGCTTGTGGTGGTGGTGGAACCTGTATTCAATGTGAATGCCACGTATTAGAAGGTGGTGGAGAAGCGTTACCTACAGAGACGCCTCATTTTTCACGAAAAGAATTGCAACATGGAGCGCGTTTGGCTTGCCAGGTTAAGGTAAAACAAAATATGAATATCGAAGTTCCGGAAGAGGTATTCGGGATTAAGAAATGGGAAGCTGAAGTAGTTCGTAATTACAATGTGGCTTCTTTTATTAAAGAATTTGTAGTACGTATTCCAGAAGATATGGGATATAAAGCGGGTGGATATATTCAGATCGAAATCCCACAATGTGAGATTAAGTATGAAGATATTGATATTACTGCCCATCCAGAAGAGCATGAGACTCCAGATAAATTCCAGGCAGAATGGGATAAATTTGGTCTTTGGCCATTAGTCATGAAAAATGACGAAACGGTAGAGCGTGCATATTCTATGGCTTCATACCCGGCAGAAGGAAGAGAAATAATGCTTAATGTACGTATTGCTACTCCGCCATGGGATAGAGCAAAGAATGGATGGATGGATGTAAACCCTGGGGTAGCATCATCTTATATTTTTGCTCAAAAACCAGGAGATAAAGTAGTTATTTCTGGCCCTTATGGAGAGTTCTTTATTAATGAATCTGAGGCAGAAATGCTTTATGTAGGAGGTGGTGCAGGTATGGCACCAATGCGATCTCACTTATATCACCTATTCAAAACCTTATCGACTGGACGTAAAGTGACCTATTGGTATGGTGGACGATCTAAGCGGGAGTTGTTTTATCTGGATCATTTCTATGACTTAGAAAAAAGTTTCCCTAACTTTAAGTTCTACCTTGCACTTTCTGAGCCTTTGGAAGAAGATAACTGGAAAGTGAAAGCAGATATTGATGCAGAGGGAGATGGATTTGTAGGATTTATTCATAATTGTGTTATAGATAATTATCTAAATCATCACGAAGCTCCAGAAGATATTGAGCTGTATTTCTGTGGTCCACCATTAATGAACAAAGCTGTTCAAAAAATGGGTGAAGATTTTGGTATCCCAGATGAGAATATCAGATTTGATGACTTTGGAGGGTAAAATATAGTATTGATCAATATTTTCTTCTAAGTAGAGAAAATATATAAATGATTCACGGGAAACCGGTATAAGTAATTATATCGGTTTTTTTATTTTTGGATAAATCTGTTTTCTATGATGAAATATGATATTCTTAGGGTTTTAATATTTGTAATTCTGTGCACTGGTTTATTAACTTGTTCAACATTATATTCCCAAAACATAAAAATATCCAGAGACTCTTTGGTTAATATCATTGAATTTGATGGGGCTTTTTATAATAAATATACGTTAAAGCGATTGATAGTAGATACTTGCAAAGCCTCTAGTGTTTTACGAAGTAAAAATCAAAATTATTCAGAAAACAACCTTATTGATAACAATGATCATACCGCGTGGGTTGAAGGTGCTTTGAATGCTGGTATTGGAGAAAAAATTCGGATTACTTTTAAGAATAAAAATGCTTTGCCTTATGCAATTAAGTTAGTTCCAGGATATTTAAAATCTGAAGAAATTTGGTATAAGAATAATAGAGTTGCTAATATTACTATCAGAACCGTAGGAAAAGAGGGAGGTTCAGAATATATAATTGATGAATGGAAAGATGTGAGTTTTAGAAGAGATTCTTTATCTAAAGTTTCGATTTCTCCCGTATATATTGATATTAGCCAAAATTATATTCAGCATATGGGGTATAACGATTTTGTGGCCATAGAATTCGAAATTATGGAAGTTGATAATGTTGGAGCGATATATAATGACACATGTATTTCAGAAATAAGTTTTTATGAAATTAATGAACTAATCAAAAGATATTCTCCCGAAGAATATCAAAAAATAAAGAATTAATAATCTTGATGTTATGATGAAGAAATATATAATATCTCTGACTATAATAGTCATTTTGTTTTTGATATTTAGAAATACATCAAAAGGTAAAATGGTAACTAACCACATAAAATCAGTTGTAAGTAATGTGGTTACAGATGCTGATTATATTAATACTAAAGGAGATTCTATATCAACAAGAGTTATTGTTCCCAAAGGATATAGTAGAGTTAAGTATGCTGTAGGCTCGTTTCAAGAGTATCTTCGTCATTATAGGTTAAAACCTTATGGTAGTAAAATTATTAATTATGACGATAGTGAGTATTTTGCACAAGATTGGCATGACGCAATTTTAGAAGTTCCTGTTCCGTCTAACGGATTGCAACAATGTGCAGATGCATTAATGAGGATAAGATCAGAGTATTTGTGGGAGAAAAACAAAAAAGATAAAATAGGGTTTAATTTTACTTCTGGACATTATTGTTCGTGGATCAAATATGCAGAAGGTTTTCGACCTAAAATAAAAGGAAATAAAGTAACATTTTACAAAACAGCAAGTCCCAACCATTCCAAAGCAAACTTCTATACATACTTAAATCTGATTTATACCTATGCAGGAACAATGTCGATGCATAATGAACTGAAAAAAATACAAGTTAAGGATGTTCGAATCGGAGATATGTTGGTTAAACCAGGTTCCCCAGGACATATTGAAATCGTAGTAGACGAAATCCAAAATGCAGATGGGGATAGAATGTATCTTCTGGCTCAAGGAAACACACCAGCGCAGAATGTTTGTTTGCTTAAAAATTTTGAAAACACTAAATTTTCTCCCTGGTATAGGTTTGATAAAAATGAACCTGTATATACCCCTAGTTATTATTTTGATAAAGCAATATTCGTTCGGTTTAAGTAATTTTTACAATATCCTATTTAGAATTGATTTTTTGATAAGAATAGTATAGAGAAAAGGTTTGAAACTAAAGTATAATTTATTTCAAAATAATATCTTTGTATCCCTATGACAAGGACACTCACCAAACAAGAATTACATAATCTTGCAATGAATATTGTAGGAGAAGAATTAGAAAAAAGAGGATTTGAATTTATTGCTATAAATAGCAAATTAGGGAAGCATCCGCAATTTGTTTGTGTCGACCCATCTAATCAACGATATTTTGTTCTTGTTAAAGCAGTTTCTTATCCTGATAATCCTCATAACTATGACATGATCTGGATGGAATCATTTAAAAAACATGCAATAGAACAAGAAGCAAAGGTGTTTTATGCCGGAGTGGGGTTGCAAAATCCTGATAACCCTAATAAACCTGTATTACTAAATGAAGAATATGTTTTAGAATATGCCGGTCTGCAAGTAATAGAAACTCATCTGAACTGAGAAAGATTATGATTAGAAAACTAAATGTTTTATTAGTACTCTTATTAGCTATTGTTTCATGTAAAAATGAAAAGAAATTAGAACTTAATTACACTAGTGGAAAAGCTTTTGGAACTACGTTCTCTGTTCAATTTATAGATCGACAAGAATTAGATTTCTCTCATTCTTATGATAGTCTTATATCAGTGATTAATACTTCGATGTCTACCTATATTGATGATTCTGATATCTCCAGAATTAATAGTGGAGATACGATGGTTACTATTGATAAGCATTTTATAAATGTTTTTAAAGCGTCTAAGAGGTTATATGGCGAAACAGAAGGGGCTTTTGATCCTACTATTGGTGTTTTAGTAAACGCGTGGGATTTTGGGCCAAAAGGGAAAATAAAGTCATTAGATAGCCTTAAAATAGATAGTTTGCTAGTATCTGTTGGTTTAGATAAGGTAACTTTGAAAAATGATAAGATCATAAAGGATAATCCCAATACATATATTGATTTTAATGCTTTAGCCAAAGGATATGCTGTTGATGTGTTTGCGAATTTTCTTGAAGATAAGGGGTTTGATAATTACTTGGTAGAGATAGGGGGCGAAATTAGAGGTAAAGGAAGTAATGTGATCAAACAAAAACCATGGAGAATAGGAGTGGAAGACCCTAATTTTGACGAAAAACAATCATATAGTAAGGTGGTCGCATTAAAAAATGAAGCTATGGCTACTTCTGGGAGTTACCGAAAATATAAGATAGATGAAAAAGGAAATCGGTACGCGCATATCATTAATACTACAACCGGGCATCCACATAAATCTAATCTGTTAAGTGTATCTATATTGGCAACTACTTGTATGGAGGCAGATGCATATGCCACAGCGTTAATGTCGATGGGACTAGAACGTTCAAAAGAATTTTTGAAAAATCATCCAGAGCTCAAAACATATTTTATTTATGAAGATGAGAACAAGGAACTCCAAACGCTTTCTCTAAACGGTTTTCCAGAAGAGTAAGAAAGTGACCGTTACCTCCTTTTTTATAAATATTAAGTAACGATCACTTTGACTAATCTATAAATTTGAACTAATGGATAATGTTTTAGATTGAGCTCCAGTCAACCCAAGAGTTGGACTATAAGTTATTATTACACTAACTGCATAAGCCTGCAATCCTCGGGAGCTTTCATAAGCCTGATGAGTTGTTACGTATCTGTCAGAATTTTGATCATATCCTGAGCCTTCAGTAATTGTGATATTAGATCTCGACCAGTCAAACTGCCAATCATCTTTGCACTTGCATTTAAATACTTTGCATTTTTTCTTCTTTTTATTTATATCACATCTTGTATAACGAATAGATTGAAATCCACTATTGTAAGGGTTACAAACAGAATTCACAATATAATTTTTAACCTTTGCTTTTACCGAAAAATAGATGCCAAATTTCTCGTATTCTAATTTTACCTTAGCTGAATAAGCTTTTTCATTATACTCATACCTATTATCTCCACATTTTTCTCTTGCATCATTTTTTCCACTTGCGCTACTGCAAGCGGCTTTTGAAGAATTACCATCTCCATTGGTTTCGTATAAGTAAATACCCTCTGCCAGTGTAGTATCGTTTTCCTCGCATAGTTCTAATAACTCAGCTACATTATAATCGAAAGAAAAAGAAAACACATCTTGATCATCTTTTTTACCATTATACATCAATTTAAGAGTGTTCTGGTCAGAGTTTTCTGAAACAAAAACTGTTTTGGTAATAAGATCTAATCTTACTATATATTTACCTAATTTGATAAAACCTTGGTCATTAATAAGATCATATATTTTTAAATCCATTTCTTCTTCATCAATGAAGTTTATCATTTTTGAAATTGAAGTTTTGCTTGCTTTTGCTTGCCGAAAAGAAGTGAATGATGAAGATTTAATTAGGGAACTAAACTTTTGTTCGTTGTAATTGTCAAAAAAAATCCGTGTAAGAATGAATGTTTTCGAAATTAAGCATTTTTTCATTTAGAAGTAAAAGACTACTATCCTCTACAGGAATTTCTTTGTCATCAGTGTTACAAGCTTGTGAAAGAATCATAGCTAGCACTAAAGTTAGTAGGTTAACTGTTCTTTTAATTTTTGTGGATTTCATAATTAAGTAATTTTAGATTAATAATTATTCTTAATGTAATAAGCATGCAAAATGTTACCACCAAAATGATTTTTTTATGGTTTACAACGAGTAAAATGTATTTCGTCTATGGTAAACAGTATTTTATATTTTTTCCATTAGTATGAAGTATACAAGAAATAAGTACAATATCATTAATGCCAAGACAGGGTATCCACATAAATCTAATCTATTAAGTGTATCTATACTAGCAACTACTTGTATGGAGGCAGATGCATATGCCACGGTGTTAATGTCGATGGGACTAGAACGTTCAAAACAATTTTTGAAAAATCATCCAGAACTTAAAACATATTTTATTTATGAAGATGATAACAAGGAACTGCAAACGCTTTCTCTAAACGGTTTTCCAGAAGAGTAAGCTTTTTGATTAGACTTTGTGACTATTTTATAACAGTATTATGCTGTGTAAAAAAAGCCTTGCTTAGTTGGCAAGGCTTTGATGATTAGTTAGTAAATATTTTAAAATTTAATATCGCGTGTTTTTAATTTGCCTTTTATGGTGTCAATCAAATCATCCGTTTTAACATCAAACTTAAAGAATATAAAGTTTTGACCATTTAAACGTTCTTTATAAAGCCCTTTGTAGTCTACATAGGCCTTGGAGATAAAATCATAAGAAATATTAAGGTTTACATCTTCTCGGATAATAACAAACCTTTTGACAATCTGGTTTAGAACAGCAATGATAGGATTGAAAATAAAGCTAGTAATATGAATGCGATCCACTTTTAGAGTATTTACTTTTAATGTATTAGTTTTAGCATCAAAATTAAGCGGTATATGTAGATCGGCAGAAAGTCTTTTGTTAATTATTCTACGTCTTTTCCCAAAAAACTTTACATACCTTCTATATCTTATTTTACATCTAATTTCTATTTTAATTCTTGAAGAACCAGAGACTTTAATTCTTCTCAGCGAAAATCTATAAAGATTAATTTTTTGTCTTTTACTATAAATTTTAAACTCAGGAAATGAAGCAATAGTCTGACGAATCAATTTATCACTTAATCCAAGGTCGAAAAAAGGACTACGTTCCGAATTGACTCCTATTTTTGCTTGAAAATATTTTCCGGGTTCTTGTTTAATGTCATTTAACATATTTGCTATGGCACCAGCAAGTTCTCTTTGGTTATATTGTGTAGCTTTATTATTAGGATCAATAGCTGTCATGTTCTGAAACTGATCATTTAACTGCTTTTCAAATTCGACAGCATTTTTCATGTCATCTTCTTCAATAGATGTTAAAAGTTCTTCCTCTGTCATGCCGGTTTCTTGTAAATAGGTTTGATTAATACCATTTACAAACACATCATTTTTAAACTCGTCTTCATCATCAGTTTCAGGTTCAATATTAGTAGTGTCAGGTTCGGTTAAAGTATTGTCATCAGTATTACATCCAATTAGTATTGTCAATGTTAAAAATAGTAATGGTAAATAAATTGATTTTTTCATTGTTTAGGTTTTAATTAGTTTATATTGATTTTTATGAATTCTTTACTAATAAATTTTGGAGATTAAATAATGAAAACCTTGGGGGAACACTTATGTGTATTTAGTGTAGATTGACTTTTCAAAAGTATATCATAAAGTCAGAAAAGATGGATCAGATTATAAGTTGGAACCTCTTTTTATTCAATAAGACTTGTTTTGACTTTTATAACTTGTGTCTGAGAAGAATGTGCTGTCAGTAAAGAAGAAGAGGAATCTTTTAAAGTATTTGATACCTTATCTTTTCCGTCGAAAAAAATAAAAAAGAATTATGGTTTATAACAAACCGGAAGAATTTCTCCTGGAGCGAGACAGAATTGAGTAACGTCGTCCTTGGATAATTTTTGGGTATAATCTACTTCATCTACTTTAAAACCGATAGCTCTTAGTTTTTCAAAATAATCCCTGCCATAAACTCTCACATGGTCATATTGGCCAAATATTTTAGCACGTTCTTGTGGGTCTGTGATACTATCGTCTTCAAAAGTAGTGGCTCTATTCAGATCTTGCGGTATCTGTAAAATAGCCATTCCGCCTGGTTTTAAAACTCTAAATAACTCTTTCATGGCCTTGGTGTCATCTGGAATATGTTCTAACACATGATTACAAAAGATAATATCATATTCGTTATCTTTAAAAGGAAGGTTGCAAATATCAGCTTTTACATCGGCTAATGGAGAATTAAGATCAGTAGTGGTATACTCAAGATGTTGTAATTTCCTGAACCTTTTATAAAATGCTTGCTCTGGAGCAAAGTGCAATACTCTTGATGTAGTAGTAAAAAAATCAGTCTCGTTTTTAAGGTATAACCATAATAACCGATGACGTTCTAAGGATAGTGTTGAAGGAGAAAGGACATTTTCTCGTTGTTTACCATATCCATAGGGTAAAAATTTAGAAAAACTCTTTCCATCTATTGGATCGGTATATGTTTTTCCTCTTAAAAATATAGCAATAATAGGCCTGGCAATATAACTCAACCGAATTAAAAGTGGTCTGGGGATGGTGTTGAGTATAAATTTAAATAGCTTTTTCATAATTGATCGCACAAAACCCTATAAGAAACTCTGTGTAATTTTATAAAGAAAAAAGTGTATTACACGGTTAATACCTCTTGTCTAAAAGCATCTTCCTCATCAGATTCAATACCAAGAGCTTGATATATATATTTAAATGTAGAAAGAATTTCGGGTTTACCATCAATAAGAGCAACGTCATGTTCAAAATGAGCACTTGGTTTGCCATCTGCAGTTACAATCGTCCATCCATCTTCTAGCTGTTTTATTCTATGTGTTCCCATATTGATCATCGGTTCTATGGCGACAACCATACCTTCAATAAACTTTTTACCCTTGCCACGACGACCATAATTTGGCATCTCAGGATCTTCATGTAATTTCTTCCCTAGTCCATGACCAACAAGTTCTCTAACAACTCCATAGCCAAAGTCTTCAGTATATTTTTGAATAGCATATCCTACATCTCCAACACGATTTCCGAATTTAAATTCTGCAATTCCTTTATATAAAGACTCTTTGGTAACTTTTAATAGTTGTTCTACTTCTGGTGGAACTTCACCTATAGTAAAAGTGTATGCATGATCTCCATAAAAATCATTTTTTATAGCTCCACAATCGATTGCTACGATGTCACCATTTTCAAGAGGTTTGTCAGTTGGTAATCCATGTACAACAGCTTCATTCACACTGGTAAGAAGAGTAGAAGGACAGCCATATAAACCTAAAAACCCTGGAGTTGCTCCCTGATCTCTGATAAACTCTTCTGCAATTTTATCCAATTGTGCAGTAGTAACTCCTGGTTTTAGCTCTGTCGCTAACATTCCTAAGGTTTTAGAAACAACCAATGCACTCTCTCTCATTAATTCTATCTCTTCACGTGTTTTCGTAATAATCATATAAGCTTGTAAAAAATTCACATTATAAGGAAGGCAAATTTACAAAGAATATTGGTTGTTAGGGATAACCATAACCTCTATTTTAAGATTTGAGTAATTCAATAAGATGAGAGGGGGGACTTTATACTGTTTTTAGAGTAAAAGATGTAGTTAATCCCACGCAAAAATTCAAGGGAAGTTTTTCTACTCCAAAAATGGCTCTAGAATGTGTACCTTTTTCTTCTAATATTTTGACGAATAAATCAGAAGCACCATCAACTACAGCAGGAGATTTATCCCAATCTGTCCCGGATTGAAAATAAGCGTCTATATGATTAAGTCCTTCGATTGCTTCAAAACCGATTTTATGATTTATTTGTGCTAAAACATTTAGAGCGCATAATTTCATAGCTTCATATCCTTGTTGCGTAGATATAGTATCTCCTAATCTTCCTTGATATAGATATTCTTGATTTAGTATAGGAAACTGAATAGCAACGTAGGCGATATTTCCTCTTCTGTTGACAGAGACGTATGACCCGCCAGGAATAGAAACTTCTGGAAGTACAAGCCCCATTTCTTTTAGCTTTGCTTTAGGATTCATATTACTAAGAGGTTTTATCTTTAGAAGCACGAATATACCACCACTAGAAAACCTACTACACTATTTTATAGGTAGTTTAACAAAGTTGACTTCAAAAATGTGAACTCTCCTTATTTTATGAGAGTGTTTTGTGTCATAGCATCTGGTTTGTCAACTCCCATGAGATGTAAAATGGTTGGAGCAATATCTCCCAAAACTCCATCTTTTACATCGATTTGATTGTGATCAATCAGAATAAAAGGAACCGGATTTGTAGTGTGAGCGGTATGAGGTGTTCCATCAGGATTAATCATCGTTTCACAATTACCATGATCAGCAATCAGAATGGTAGAATATCCATTTTCTAAACCTGCGGTGATTACATCTTTTGCACATTCATCTACAACTTCACAAGCTTTAATAGCGGCTTCCATTACTCCTGTATGTCCTACCATATCACCATTAGCGAAGTTAAGACATACAAAATCCACATCTCCTTTTTGCAATTCGGGAACAAGAGCATCTCTAAGTTCATATGCGCTCATTTCTGGTTTAAGGTCGTATGTGGCTACCTTTGGAGAGTTTCTTAATATCCTGGATTCTCCTTCAAAAGGTTCTTCTTGTCCACCAGAAAAGAAAAAAGTAACGTGTGGATATTTTTCGGTCTCAGCAATTCGTATTTGAGATTTACCTGCCTTAGAAACAATTTCTCCCAGAGTTTCTGTAATATTATCTTTATTGTAAATAACCTTGATACCTTCAAAATTTTCATCATAGTTCGTCATAGTAACATAGTATAATGAAAGCTTATGAGTATTAAATTCATGCATGTCTTTTTGAGAAAGCATTTCTGTTAATTCACGACCACGATCTGTTCTAAAATTAAAGAAAATCACAACATCATCCTCTTTTATAGTGGTTACTGGATTGCCATTTTTATACATGCTAATAGGCTTTATAAACTCATCAGTAACATCATTATCATAGCTTGTCTGAATACTTTCTATTGCATTTGTACTTGATTCTCCAACCCCATTAACGACAAGGTCATAGGCTAGTTTAACACGTTCCCATCTTTTGTCTCTATCCATAGCATAGTATCTTCCTATAATAGATGCTAATTCACCTGTTGTTTTAGACATGTGATCCTGGATATCCTGTATATGGTTTATTCCTGATTTTGGATCAACATCTCTACCGTCTGTAAATGCATGGAGGAAAACATTTTTTAGTTCATGCGAATCTGCAGCGTCAAGTAAACCTTTGATATGATTGATGTGAGAGTGAACTCCACCATCGCTTACTAAACCAAGTAAATGAATATTTTTATCATTTTCTTTTGCATATTGAAAAGCATCAGCTAAAACTGATTCATCTTTAAGTTTATTATTTTCGACAGCCATATTAATTTTGGCCAAATCCTGATATACAATTCTACCAGCCCCAAGGTTCATATGTCCAACTTCGCTATTACCCATTTGTCCATCAGGTAGCCCAACGTGAAGACCGTCAGTACGCAAAGATGCGTTAGGGTATGTTGTATATAAACTATCAATATATGGTGTGTTGGCATGATCTATTGCCGATACTTTTGGGTCAGGAGAAGTTCCCCATCCATCCAATATCATCAGGATTACTTTTTTGTTCATGGTATTTATACTCTTAATTAAAGTTTTGGTTGGGTAATGATGATTGAGCTAAAAAAAGCCCAAAAATAAAGCAAAGAGACAAATTTACAACTTCGTTGATAAGCATGCAAAATGCATATGTTATTCCTGAGTGATTTAAACCTGTATTTAAGATTAACTATAGAGGAGTTTTTGTGAAACTATTAACGGATTTGTGTAGGCAAGGTTAAAAGTGAGTTATTCTTAAAATTAGAGCCTTTTTTTTAGGAATAATATAATTTATTTGCAGTGTCAAAATTTGACATATCACAAATCAATAATGAACCTAAAAAAGTAAAAAAATGAAAAAGTTAATTGTTTTAATGTTATGTATGGTAGTTAGTTTTGCATTTGCAACCGATCCTGTGAAAAATGATAATGGATATAAGGTTAAAAAAACTGAAATTATTAGTGTTTCTCCGTTTTGTATTTCAATAGCCAAGGGTGATTATGAAATGGTAAAAAAAATGATTGAATTAGGCACAGAAGTTAATAAATATTCTGAGGGAATGACGCCTCTTATGTATGCAGCTCGTTATAACAGACTTGAAATTATTAAACTTTTGGTGTCCAATGGAGCAAAAATTAATACAAAAAATGATAAAGGATTTAATGCACTTAAATATGCTGAACTATCTGGAGCAGTTGATGCTAAAAAACTTTTGTTAGAACTCAAAAAGAAGTAGCTTTTATAGAGTTATCTATATAGTAGTACTTAATCTGTTTACCTGGTATTTGTATATGCTTAGGTAAACAGATTTTGTTTTTAATAGAATTACTACCACTATCATAATGTTTTGTTATTTAATAATTTATATCCCAATGTTAAATATAATAGTGTTATTTTTGTTTGTATTACTTTTATAATGTGATAGTAATACTTTTAATTCTTGAAATTTGCAATATCTATTTAATAAAAATAGTAGCTCATTTTCAATATAAATTAGGAGTGATTTGTTTGATTTGATAATCTCCCAGAAACTCTGCTTGTTAACATCAACAAGCAGAGTTTTTTATTTATTAAAAAGTAAATAATATGAAATGTAACAGCATAATTTTTTGTTAGATGAAGGTTAAAATTATGTTATTTAGTACAAAAGGGTGTAACAAGGTATAGTAAATAAGGTCATACATGTATAAGTCAATCATTAAATCGAATTCATTATGAAAAAAACAGTTTTTGTAACCGTATTGGTTATGAGTATTACTTTTGTTGGTTTTGCAACAGAATCAATCGAGACTTCAGTTAGTCACGATTATGAACTAAACAACTATAAATCAAATCCATTTTGTATGGCTATAGTAAAAGGAGATGTAGAAGTTGTAAAAAAAATGATAGAACTTGGGAGCGATGTTAATGAAAAGTGGGATGGTATGACACCACTTATGTATGCTGCTCGCTATAATCGCGTAGAGATTATTAAAATCTTAGTGAAAAAAGGTGCAAATGTCAAAACCAAAGACCCCAAAGGTTATACGGCAATGAAATTTGCAAAATTATCTAACGCAAAAGAAGCGATAGCATTATTAGAAACATTAAAATAGGTACATAGAGTATCTATACTTTACGTAAACACTCTGTCTAATGGATATTTAGACAGAGTTTTTTATTACCTGCTATATTCTAATATAGCTTCTCTGATTTTTTCTACACGATTATCTGGATCGGGATGTGTGCTTTGAAATTCTGGTGTGCGATTAGGTCCGGCAGCTGCTTTTAGAATTTTCATAACCCCAATCATTTCTTCTGGATTATACCCCGAATTAATCATAAATAATACTCCCAGTTTATCACTTTCTAGTTCATCATCACGTCCATTACCTAGCAATACATTTTGTCCTATACTATTTACAATTCCTCCCGCATCTGCACCTACAGAAGCTCCTGTCGAAATTGTTTTCCAAAATTCGTGCTCTGCTATTCTTTCTGCTGAGTGCCTTCCCAAGACATGACCAATCTCATGACCAAGTACGCCAGCAACCTGATCTTCATTCTCTAATTTGGATAATAGGGCATAGGTAATAAATATCTGACCTCCTGGTAGAGCAAATGCATTAATAGTATTGGGGTCGGCCAGTAAGTGAAATTCATATTGGTAAGGGGTTTGCTTAGCCATACTCGAATTCACTAATTTGTTCCCGATCATATCGATATAACTTTGTAATTTTTGATCTGGGTATAGTCCACCATGTTGCTGAGTCATTTGTGGAGCACTTTGTAATCCTATAGAAATTTCTTGATCACTGGTCATATTTATATTTTGTACTCTATCAGTATAAGGATTTAGCGTTTTATTATTACATTTTTTAAAAAATGCAAAAGCAACAATTGCTAAACCTATTAATATTCTAAGTTTTAAGCCACCACGTCTCATTAGAAATTAATTTTTTTAAAATGTCAAGCTTAAAGTTAATAAATATAAAAGTTGCTTACTAAATAAAATGTAAAAAACACTTTTTAGTAAGCAACTACTAGAGGTTAGATATCATTTACAACCAATATAAACGAAATTAGTGCTATCCTAGCATAGTTGAGTTAGCATAGTTTAGCGATAAAATAACTGAGTATAATAATATTTTCCGCTTTCATCTTTAATAGCGGCAATACCTGTGTGAGTATAATTTCCTTCTATGTTTTTTCGGTGTCCGTCACTACTTATCCAGGCATCAACTACACTTTTTGCATCTGGATAAAAATTAGCAACATTTTCTGCCATTCCTCTTGCATTCTCTTTTTCATTTAACACATCTCCTCTTGCATCAAAATTATCATGATTAATTTGACCCTGAGAAATCATATATCTAGTGTGATCAGCTGCTAATTCATCGGCAGTTTGATTTGAGGTCAATGCCGATAAGCCTTTTGTTGCACGATATTCATTAACTAATCTTAATATTTCCTCGGTAATTGAAGTGTTACTTGGAGTTCCATCCACTCCTGTAGGGTTTTCAACTCCCGTATTTTCATCAGGAGGAGTGCCATCATCATCAGAACAGGAAATGGCTATAGATAAAATAATAAATACAAATAAATATTTAATTGAAGAAATTTTCATAAGTGGGGCTTTTTTATTTAGAATAACTAAAATAGTATAAATTTAGTATATAACCCCTTATAATAATTCTGGATTTATATCCAGTATGTTTTCTTTAATGTACTGATTAATAAAGTTTTCTGTAAAAAAATCACTTCCTAATAACTTTACTTTTTTTAACTCTGATGCGATATCTACTTTTTGATATGCTTTTAGCATAGGAATGGATATTGGAGCATAAGAATAATGCCATGGTTCATATTTAAATCCTTTTCTGTCTTCTTTATCAGTATATACCAGATAAAAACCAAAAGAATTAGCATGTGTATCCATCCATTCTTTAAATTTACAAAAAGGACCTTCACTATCAAAATTCTTTGCTAAAAGCAAGCCTTTGGGTTGAGGTGGGTTACCATCTACGATATCTAAATCAGTACCCCAATGGTGTCTTGATGTTCCTGGTATTGTGGAGTACTCCACAATTTTTTTGATAGCGTTAATAGGAGATAATCCCTCTTGTGTAAACTTTTTATATTTGCGTTCCCATATGCGATTTTGATGAGCATAATTTCTATAACTGGAAACGACTTTAATTTTAAATCCACTTTTCAATGCTTCAGCTTTCATTTTTAAAAATGCATCATAGGCTTTCTTTTGCAGTTTATATCCATCTCCGTATAGAGAAGGATCACTTTTACCCATTAAATCATCTTTAGAAAACTCTGACTGAAGCATAGAAAATGATGACAATGAAAACCCTATCATTCCTAAAGTGCTTAGACTAACAAAATCTCGTCTTTCCATTGACATTATAATTTATAATGGTATTCTCTTTAATTATAATTTATTCAAGAATTCCATCTACAATTCCATACTCTAAGGATTCTTGAGCATCCATCCAGTAATCTCGATTAAAATCTTTTAATACTTTTTCTATGTCCTGGTCACAATTGTCTGCTAGAATCTGTGCGCTTAATTCTTTTGTTTTAAGAATTTCTGCAGCTTGTATTTCTATGTTAGAAGCTTGACCTCTTGCGCCACCACTAGGTTGATGAATCATTACTTTTGCATGAGGTTGTATAAATCTTCTTCCTTTTGCTCCTACACTTAATAGAATAGAGCCCATAGATGCTGCTAGGCCTGTGCAAATAGTTGACACAGGGCTTTTAAGACTTTTTATAGTGTCATACATGGCAAATCCTGAAGTAACATATCCTCCTGGACTATTAATATAAAGTTTAATTTCTTTATCACTGATCATATCCAGATACATCAATCTATCGATAACATGCTTTGCAGATTTATCATCCACTTGACCCCAAAGAAAAACACTACGTTCTTCTAAGAGTTTTTTATCAATAAGATCTTGAGTTTTTCCTGATTTTTCTTTCATTTTTATGGTTTTAATTTTTAAAGAAAGACAAAAAAATAAAATAATTTGATGGTATTAATAAAATTACCGTATTCTATATTTTTTAAGAATTCTTTACATCTTCGAGATAAATGTATAATTATTTTTGCAGAAAAGCATCATATGAATTTAGCATTTCACAAAATTTTAAAAGAGGACTTTAGTCAAGCTCTTCCTCTTATTCAAAAACTAATGAATAATCAATTCACAGATGAAGTGTTATTAGGAAGATTTAATGAAATGTTTGATCAGAATTATGAATGTTTTGGTGTATACTCTGATGAAAAGTTAATAGGAGTTTTTGGATTGTGGTTTATGACAAGACACTATGCAGGTCGTTCTTGTGAACCAGATCATGTGTATATAGATGATCACTATAGAAATCAAGGAATAGGGAAGAAGGTGTTTGATTGGATTTATGCTTATGCGAAAAATAAAGGTTGCGAAACCTCAGAATTAAATAGCTATGTTGCAAATTATCCTTCTCATAAATTTTATCTGAATGAAGGTTATGAGATTTGGGCGCATCACTTTGTGAAAAAATTGTAGTTTTTATTTGATGAAGAATATTGAGGTTAATGTAAAGTAATAGGTATTTAATCTTGATTTTTAAGTCAAAGATTTATTCATTAATATATAAATAACCAGCACGATCTTTTTCTCCATCAATTTTAAGGACATAATAATATGTACCTACCGGAAGTTTTTCTCCTTTGGCAATAGTCGCTCTTCCTTCAGAAATACCGGCAAAACCATCTGAATTGGTTTGTGCTTCATGATATTGTTCTCTTTGGTATACTAAAACTCCCCATCGATTATATACGAATAGTTCATTATTAGTTTCTCCAAGACCATCAATTCTAAAGAAATCGTTGTCTCCATCACCATTTGGGGAAACTGCAGTGTATATCTCTAAGTCTCCGTCCAACAGCATATCAGATGTCCCAAAAGTAAGAACAGTATAATTGTCAGGAATCATAAGTTCAGAAGTAATTTCACCTGTGTTTAGATCTCCAGATACTGTAGAATTTCCAAGATTTACCCACTGTCTTAAATTTGAGTCCCATCCAACTACTCTTAAATTATTGATATCATCTACAAGTGTTGGAATGTTACTATTGTCGTCCCAGGTTAGTGTAACTCGTGTTTCTATATCTCCATCAAGATCCCAAAACTCAAAACTACTTACTCCAAATAATAAGTTATCAAAACTATTGGTGTTGAAGCTTGTTGGGAAGAAATTAGGGGAATTTGGATCTTCAAAATAATATGCTCCTCTTGCTGTATTTGTAGCTGCTTGACTTTCTATACGCATAGGTCGTAGTCTGAAATCATCTCCAATAGGAAATGTAAAATCTAATACTCCAGTAATAGAAGCATATCCATCTACATAACGATCATCATTTTCACCTAAATACGGTGCGTCATTAATGTAATCTAAAGAAACATTACGCCTATCTCTTGGTGTTTGAACTCTCCCTGCAGTAAACTCTTGAAAATTAGTTACTGCTACAGCAACTTCAAGTTGTAGGTCATTTCTTACGTCAACTTCCATATCGTAAAAAGTAGGCCTGTTATTTCCAGAAACAGTTAAGTCGCCAGATGTATTGTAAAAACCAACCATGCCACCATCGTTTTCATCAAAAGTACCATCATTTATTAGATCAGTATGAAAACCAACTTCTGCATCAGTATGTGTTTGTAGATTTCCATAGTTGTGAAATGCCTGTTGTCCTATTGTTGTGTAGGTCAGGAAGAATGCTATTATGTAGATTATTTTTTTCAAAGTATATAGGGGTATTACGATAATTACGGTTAAACAGTAATTAATAGGTGGTAAATATACTCAAATACTTACATTTGACAATGGTTTTTTTCGATAAAAATCAATTATCTATCGATAAAATGCGTTTTTAGTTCGATTAAGTGCAGGTGTGCTTGGGTAATTAGGAGTTGTTTTTGACATATGTGTTATTTTTATGGGGTATAATTATTTAACGATATTAATGTGATTTTATTGGTCTCATAGTTTATAAAAACTTACACATCCACATGCTGGACCCGTACCTTGGGGTGAAGGTGCAGCTCCAGAGCCGGATATTATGGTGTTTTGAAATGCACCCAAAGCCATTGTACTTGTAAATAGATAGTTAAATGTTCCGTCTCCATTATCTGTTGTAATTAAAGTATGGTTACCAAGGTTTAATCCTGGAATACTAGCATAAGGAACATTTTGTATATATATTTCATAGTTAAATGGTGTAGCTGTTGTATTTTGGACCTGTAATTGATATGGGCTAAACGCGCTATTTTGTCCATCATCAAAATTGTTGATGGATAGGTCAGTTGTAAGCGTTCCTGTTGGTACAGAGCTTGTCGTTGTTGAGCCTCTATTTACTCTATATGTTATTCTTCTATTGGTAATAACACTTCTAATAACTACATTTAGTATTCCTGTAGTTGTTCCAGCTAAAGGAATGTTTTGATCATTTGTAATATCTCCAGATGATACAGTATTGCTAAGACTACCAGCCAGGGTACCAATTACATCAAATGTAAAAGTACAGGTGTTTCCTGCAGGTAGATTAACACCAGAAATAGAAAAGTTGTCAGAACCTGAAACAGCGGTTATAGTTCCACCACAGGATGAGGTTCCGTCTGGAGAAGTAGATATTGTCATTCCCGAAGGTAAATTATCTGTAAGTGATAAATTTGTAAGATCTACTCCTGTAGCAGGGTTTTCTAATGTTATAGTAACTGTTGACTCCTCACCATAACCAATTGTAGCAGGAGAAAAGTTTTTACTGGCAACCGCCGGGAAAGCTACTTCTGTAGATACGGCAAAAACCCCACCCCATATACCTTCACTAGCACTACCCAAGTCTACATTTAAAGTTGTTGCATTGTTAGGAACAAAACCAGTAGCGTCAAAAATATCTGCATCTATTCCCCAGTTAAAACTTTGGTTAGGATTTCTACCACCAACATCAACACCAAATTTGGATATAGTACTATTTAGGGTATTGTTTGCAGGGTTTAAAGCATTAGAAAGAGTATTTCCGTTGATGGCAACAAAATCTCCAGTAAATCCTCCAGAATCTCCGTCCATCCCAAAATAACCTGCATCCGTATCGAAAGCACCGGTAGAAGGTGTTAATAAGCCAGTAACAGTAAAGGAATCATTGGCTCCAAATCCAAAAAAGTCAAAACCATCCCATATGCTTACACTTCGTGTGATGTCTGAAGGGTCTTCGTATATAATTACCATTGTCCATCCTCCAAAAGGTCCTGTGAAGGCACTACCGGTTATTAATGGGATATCTGCAACTGTATAAGATCCTGATCCTGATGCCTGTACTATGGAAGTCACATCTGCAAATGACATAAATGTATTCCAGCCTGCGAATGAGCCGGTTTCTATATTTGTTAGATTGGCATTAACCGCAGTGTAAGTTCCTGCACCTGGTTCTCTAAATTGTACTTGTTGTAAACTTAAAGAAGGATCTGGGTTTGTTATTCCACCAAAAGTAGAATTATATGAACCACCCCAATACAATCCTGCCCAGGCTACAGTTGCTCCTGGGGGTAATGTAAGATTTGCGCTACTTGAGTTTATAGTTGTTCCGTCTATACTGGCATACCCCATAACTACAGAAGGGTTGTTAGATGTAGGGGTTCCAGGACAGTTGGCTGTACAAATAAGATTTGTATTTCCGATCATATCAAAATTACCTCTTACATTGATTGTAATTCGTTCTTCATAAGGTCTCGGGTTTTCTATTTCAACATCAACAATAGTACCTATTCCCTGATCTGTAATATCAACTAAAGGATTACTTACGCTAGTAAAATTAATGAAATAGGTTTCATTTCCTTCTACACTGATATCATCCAAAATAGTAACTGTAATGGATTCTGTATCTCCACTAGTTCCAGAAAAATTCAATGTTCCGGTATTTGTTGTATAATCACTTCCCGCTGTAGCGGTATTATTGGCTGTTGTAAAACTTACAGCAAAAGGCCCTGTTGTATCGGGGCCAACATGAGTAACTGTAAATGTTGCAGTACCAGCATTTTCATTAACAGAGATGTTGTCAATGCTAATTGCTGCATCGTTATCTTCAATTGTACCTTCTCCTTGATTATCGCTTGTTGTTACTAGTGGATTGCTTACTGTACCTAAATTAACAAAGAAGTTGTGATTTCCTTCGATATCAGTATCGTCTACTATTGGTATTGTTATTTGTTGTGTTTCATTAATATTACCGGCAAAATTAATAGGAGAAGGGGTGGCTCCAACAGTAGTGTAATCGGCTGGGTTAGTTGCAGAACCATTAACAAGCGTATAGGGCACAGAAAATCCTCCTGCTAGATTTGCTCCTGATAACGTAATGGTAAAAGTTGCTGTTCCATCTCCTTCATTAACAGTAACATCATTTATTGCTATAGAGGCATTGTCATCATCATTAATTGTAATTTCTCCTTGTCCATCAGATATAGTTATAGAAGGATCGCCCATAATAGCACCAAGGTTTACAAAAAAACTTTCAGTGGCTTCTGCAAAATTATCATCGACAATAGGGATAGGAACCGTTAAAGTTTGATTTTCAGCACTGGTACCAGAAAAGGCTATAGTTGAACTTGTAGCTGTATAATCAGCAGGTGTATTGGCTGAATTATTGGCCGTTGAATATGCTACCGTAAAAGCTCCAGCAGCATTTCCACCAGAGTGACTAACGGTGAGATCAGCGGTACCTGCATTTTCGTTTACAGTGATATCTGATATAGCTAATTGTGGAGTAGTGGCACTACATGAAATTGTAGCTTCCCATCCAGAGAAGTTGAATATAAAATCCGAAGTAAATCTAAACGTTAGGCATCCAGTAGTAGAAGATATTGTAGTTCCATTGGGAGAATTTCCATTGTCAAAAATTCCGATGAGCGGACTCGCTGTTGAAGCTCCATCAAAGATTCTAAGAAAATCAAAATTATCCTCTACGTTAAATTGAGTAAATGTAATACTAACATTTGCTCCAACCACATCTGGACAAATAGTATATGTAATATCTTCAAAATTACTGTAATTCCCATTTGTTCCTCCAGAATCAACAAAAGTACCACTACAAGTATTTACAGTAGTTCCGTTAGAAATCATAAAAAGATTAGTTTCTATAGATAAATTATCTATAAAAACAAACTCTCCTGCTTCCCAATCTCCAAAATTCCAAGTGCTTAAGTTTATAAACCTGATTGTGGTAGTTGCAGATAAAAACGCAGAAATATCTGCACTGAAGCTATTGGTTTGATTTCCAGCTAAATTTCCAATGGTGGTAAAATTTACTCCATCAGAAGATATTTGAACAGTTAGTAGTTCACTAGATGTTGATCCTCCTGATCCATCCAGACCAACCGTTTGCCAATCAAAAGATAAAATAGCACTTGAAGCACTAGATAGATCTGCACTTCGAATAATTTGCTGAGAGTTTCTAGTTATATCTTCAAACCGAAGCCTGCCTCCAGTTATACGAATTCGTCCGGAATTAACGCTACCGTTATCTGTTTCAACCCAATTTGTAGCCCAATTTTGAGTTCCATTATTATTGGCATAAGAAACTGTTCCAAAATTATCTACATATGTATCCTGACCAAAAGAAGCGCTAATTGGTAAAATAACTAATAGAACCAGTTTAATCAGATATGATTTATTAAATATAAACTTCATATTATATTATCAGCAGATTACGGTCTTGGTGTTTTAACAACGAATACTACATTAATTAATGCATTAAAATCTGCAGGGGTATTGACAATTTCATAACTCATCATTCCAGTAGCACTGATAGAAATTGTTGTTGGACTTCCAAAAACAAAACTATCGGCAAATGTTACATAATAATATAATTCATCTCTGTCATACGTTGGTATGGTTGGCGCAGTTGGATCACTAGCAGCTACTGGAGAACCAAATTGATCTAAGTATTGTTGGTATAAATCAATAGGTGTTTTTACACCAGTAGAAGAAGCATCTACAGCGATTGATGGAGGATAAAAGATTCTTGCTGCTTTAGAAACTATAGGAGCAATATCTTGTATTACATCCTCTACGGTAGTTTCAACATCTCCATCACCATCAACATCTACAGGGTTGTCAGAGTCTACTTCAGAGGCTGTTTGATCATCGGTTGAAGGATCACCTTGAGGTCCAGTAGCACCCGTTGGCCCTTGCGCTCCTGTTGCTCCAGTGGAGCCAGTTGGTCCTTGTGGTCCAGTTAGTCCGATTGGACCTGTAGCACCCGTTGGTCCTTGCGCTCCAGTTAGTCCAGTTGGTCCTGTATTACCAGTCGGTCCTTGCGCTCCGGTTGCCCCAGTAGCACCTGTAGGTCCTTGTGCACCGGTTGCTCCAGTAGCACCTGTCGGTCCTTGCGCACCTGTATTTCCTGTTGGTCCTTGCGCACCGGTTGCTCCAGTGGCACCTGTTGGTCCTTGCGCACCAGTTGCTCCAGTAGCACCAGTTGGTCCTTGTGCTCCAGTAGCACCTGTATTTCCTGTTGGTCCTTGCGCACCAGTTGCTCCAGTAGCACCTGTTGGTCCTTGTGCACCAGTTGCTCCAGTAGCACCTGTATTTCCTGTTGGTCCTTGCGCACCGGTTGCTCCAGTGGCACCTGTTGGTCCTTGCGCTCCAGTTGCTCCAGTAGCACCTGTATTACCAGTTGGTCCTTGTGCTCCGGTTGCTCCAGTAGCACCTGTCGGTCCTTGTGCACCAGTTGCTCCAGTGGCACCTGTCGGTCCTTGTGCTCCAGTAGCACCTGTATTTCCTGTTGGTCCTTGCGCTCCTGTTGCTCCAGTGGCACCTGTTGGTCCTTGTGCACCGGTTGCTCCAGTAGCACCTGTCGGTCCTTGTGCACCAGTTGCTCCAGTGGCACCAGTTGGCCCTTGTGCACCAGTTGCTCCAGTAGCACCAGTTGGTCCCTGTGCACCGGTTGCTCCAGTCGCACCTGTTGGTCCTTGTGCTCCAGTAGCACCAGTTGGTCCCTGTGCACCGGTTGCTCCAGTGGCACCTGTAGGTCCTTGTGCTCCGGTTGCTCCAGTAGCACCTGTATTACCTGTCGGTCCTTGTGCACCAGTTGCTCCAGTGGCACCTGTTGGTCCTTGCGCACCTGTATTTCCTGTTGGTCCTTGCGCTCCAGTTGCTCCAGTGGCACCTGTTGGTCCTTGCGCTCCGGTTGCTCCAGTAGCACCAGTTGGTCCTTGTGCACCGGTTGCTCCAGTAGCACCTGTTGGTCCTTGCGCTCCGGTTGCTCCAGTAGCACCAGTTGGTCCTTGTGCACCGGTTGCTCCAGTAGCACCTGTATTCCCTGTCGGTCCTTGCGCACCTGTATTACCTGTTGGTCCTTGTGCTCCGGTTGCTCCAGTCGCACCTGTTGGTCCTTGCGCTCCTGTTGCTCCAGTTGGCCCTTGTGCACCGGTTGCTCCAGTAGCACCAGTTGGTCCTTGCGCTCCGGTTGCTCCAGTTGGCCCTTGTGCTCCGGTTGCTCCAGTTGGCCCTTGTGCTCCGGTTGCTCCAGTAGCACCTGTCGGTCCTTGCGCACCTGTATTACCTGTTGGTCCTTGTGCTCCGGTTGCTCCAGTGGCACCTGTTGGTCCTTGTGCACCTGTATTTCCTGTTGGTCCTTGTGCTCCAGTAGCACCAGTTGGTCCCTGTGCACCGGTTGCTCCAGT
>NZ_VLNR01000031.1 GCF_007489275.1 Aquimarina algiphila | reverse complement strand
TTCAACTTGGGCAACTATTGCCAATTTAAAGCCTAAATTGTAATCTCGTTGTGTACGCTTCTTCCTTGGTTGTTCTGAATGTTTCATAAATAAGTCAATTTTGTGTCAACTTATTTTAGGACAAGACATTTATACGATGTAAAAAGGCTGCCTATTCGGCAGCCTTTTTTGCTATTTGCTTTATGATTTTATACATCAATTCTTCTTGTTCAAAAGGTTTTGCAATAAAATCATCCATTCCTGATCTAATACATTTATCTCTTGCGGTATCATTGGATTTTCCAGAAAAACCTATAATTGGAACCCCAGAAATAAACTTATCACCATAATTATTGCGTATCATATGCGTGGCCTGGTATCCATCAATTTTTGAAACTGTTAAATCCATCAAAACCAGATCATATTTACGGCGCTCAATATAATTTATAGCCTGTTGGCCATTGATAGCAATATCAACAAAAAAATTGCCTTTAGAGATTAGTATTTTCATAATGAGATATTGAGTAATCTCTTCATCTTCTACTAATAACACTCTAAACTTATTTGAACTCTCTGGGAGTGTATATTTTTTCTTTTTTCTATTAGGAGCAGTTTTTGTGATTTCAAATTTAAAAGGTAATTTGACATTAAATGTCGTGCCTTTTTCGGGTTCACTAATTACTTTTATTTCTCCATTGAGAAGATCAACCAGGTTTTTTACAATTGCAAGCCCTAAACCGGTTCCCGGAATTTGTTTGTCCTGATCAAATCGTGAGAAACGTTCAAACAGATGAGGTAAGTTTTCTTCATGGATTCCAATTCCTGTATCTTCAATTTTAAAAGTAAGGCTTAGTTTATTGGTACGCTGATAGTTTTTTGTGACCGATAAAGTAATTTTTCCTTCTTCAGTAAACTTAAAGGCATTGGTAAGGAGGTTGTTTATAATTTGATGTATTCTTGTTCTATCTCCAATCAGATATTCCTGAATGTTGGGATCAATATTAGTCTCAAAGACGATTTGTTTATCCTCTGCCATTTTAGAATAAGACTCACGAAATCCATCCATGATATCCTTAAAAGGAAAACGTTCTTCTACGATCTTTAATGTTCCTGATTCTATTTTAGAGAGATCAATCATATCATCAATAAGAGCGTTAAGATGTCGACTTTCTCTTTTTATAATTCTAGCAAGCTCTTCCTGTTCAAAAGTTAATTTTGTGGTTTCAAGTACTTCTACAAACCCTAATATACTCGTTAAGGGGGTTCTTATTTCATGATTAATATTAGCAATAAAACTATTTTTGAATTCTTCTTTTTCCAGAAGATATTTGTTTTTGAGTTCTAGTTCTTTGGCTAAAAGAATAGATTCGTTTTTTTGCTGTGCTATTTGATTTAAATCTTTGTATTTTGAAGTGTAATCAAAAAGAATAATGGTGATTTCCTCCTTTTCGAATGTTATAGTAATGTCACAGATTCTTTCTGAATCATTATCTTCTAAATGAATACAAGGAAAATTTAATGCAGTATGATTACTATAATCACTTTGTTCAAATTCTCTAAGAATCTCAAAAAAAGGATGAGCATCAAAAATAGAGGACTGCTTGGGCCAGTTAAAAAGGTTCTTGTCAGTTGCTTTGATGATTCCATCATAAGATACTTTGAGAACTTGTACTTGGGGGTTAAATTGCAATTCGTCTGCCATACTCACTTCGTTATTTCTTCAGCCAGGTCAGAAAAGAAATCCTGAACATTTTTATTCGTTTTTGCACTGGTTAAGCAATCGAAAGGTATATTGTTGGTTTTAAGATGTGCACTAATTTCTTTTTCATTAACCAAGTCCAGTTTATTACCTAATACTTTTGCGGGTACTTTGGTATAGTTTTCTTTTAGATATTCGAGATCTTTATTAATATTTATATAGGTTTCTTCCCTGGCAAGGTCAAAAACATAAATAAAAGCATGTGATCCTAGTAAATAAGATTTACGGGTATCTTCACTGTTAGAATGTCCTTCGGCATCCCAAATAATCATAGATAATTCTCTTCCGTCAGGCAATTGTACTATTTTTTTCTTAATCTGAACTCCAAGAGTTACTTTATATTCTTGTGAAAATTCATTGTCAATAAAACGTCTGAACAATGACGTTTTTCCGACACCAAAGTGTCCTAAAAGCACTACTTTTTTAGACAATTTCATCTGCAAAATGTTTTTTTAATTTTTTAGTAAAAAGGGTACTATCTTCTAAATCTTTACTAGAAATATAATTTTTGGCAAAATCTATAATTTGATCTTCCAAAACTTCCTTGAACATCATGTTATATGCTCCAGAAATTACCGCAGCTACATAATACGAATAAAAATTTTGAATATGTATAGTATATAATTCGTATTCTATTAATTCTAAGTTTTGATCACCTCCCTGAAAAGCATCTTCTACAAAACTTTTTATCGCGGTTAACATACCAGCGACCATTTCTTTATCAATAGTTCCATCAGATAGCGGACTATAGTCCGCCAGTAATATTCCAGAGTTTTTTTCGACCACAAACATTTGGATTAACCTTGGTTTTGCATAATCACTTATGGCAAGATCGCCTTCACTTACTCCCTGTACTTTTGCTTTGGTTCTACGAAACCAGTTTTTAAAAGAAAATGCTTGTTTGGTTTTTTTGGAGATATTTTCGCTAAGCAATTTCATTTCATGAGCAATGTATTTCTTTATCATTTTACCGATAATAGGAAACAAAGCTTCTACTACTGCGTCTTGAGAATTTTTAATTTCTTCTTTTAATGCTTCTGTGATGGTTGGTCCCAGAGTTTTTGGGATTTCTTGTACAAACTCCTCTAGTTTATCATCAATAATGGGATCAACTTTATGAGAAAGTTCTTTTTTCTGATGAACAATTTTGGTTAGTTCTTCTACTTTTTGAGCAATAGAGTCAGCAAATTCTTTTTCTTCGGTAAGAAGAAGTTCTTTAAGAATCTTAAGTTTATCCTGTTCCTCCATACTCTTGGATATCCTGGATTACTTTTGACTTATTTTCTCACCCAAAGAAATAAGAAGATCTCCCAATACTTTTTTATCAACCTTTTTAGCATCTAAGTGTTCTGCCCTTTCGGCAAGATTATCTTCTAATTCTGTAATTCTAATATTGATATCTGTGCTTAAATTATCTATAGCTTGATTAAGTTCTGCACGAGAATCCTCTATGAAGTTTTCGAGTTCTTTTTTCTTATTCGCAATGTCCTTTTTTACCTTTTCGAACTCTGAATTATAAGCTGCAATATTTTCTCCAAAAATCAGATTTTTTATTGCTTCTATTTTTGATGAAGGATCGTTATCAACTTTTTCTTCAATAGCTTTATTTTCTTTAGCCATTTGGTCGGTTTATTAGATTTTTGTTTTACACTATACGTAAAATTAACATAAAAACGCTAAAAACATAATGTTAATGGGTTATAATGTTAATTATATAAGGTTATCATCTTCTTTTAGGGAAGATTGTATGCTGTGTTTACTCTTAAAGTTTAGGGGATATGAATGGTATAGAATAGTATAAATATACAACTATTCCTTTATACATTGACAGTAAAAAAGTTTAATTTAGAGTTTTTAAACAAGCTCATAGAGACATAATAACTTATTCCATAAAAGATTCTACCTTTTCGACCATGTTTTTGCTACCGCAAATAAAAGGTGTACGCTCATGCAACTCGGTTGGTTTTATGTCCATAATTCGTCTATAGCCATCACTTGCTTTCCCTCCGGCTTGCTCAGTAATAAAAGCCATAGGGTTACATTCATATAATAAACGAAGTTTACCATTAGGCGATGTAGAGGTACTAGGGTACATATAGATTCCTCCTTTTATCATATTACGATGAATATCACTTACTAATGAACCAATATATCGAGAGGTGTATGGACGATCTTCTTTTTCTTCTTGACAATATTTAATATAATCTTTAATACCTTGAGGGAAGTGAATATAATTACCTTCATTGACAGAATAAATAGTGCCGTCGTCAGGAAATCTCATATTAGGATGTGATAAATAATAGGTTCCTAATGCAGGATTTAAAGTAAATCCATTTACCCCATGCCCTGTGGTATACACAAGCATGGTTGATGTTCCATAAATAATATAGCCTGCAGCGACTTGTAAATTTCCTGGTTGTAAAAAATCTTCTAGAGTAACTGGTGTTCCTGTTGGAGTAACTCTTCTATATATAGAGAAAATAGTCCCTACAGAAACATTAACATCTATGTTAGAACTACCATCCAGAGGATCCATAAGAACTACATAATTGTTTCGATGGTCATTTTTTTGACCTTTTATTGTAATAAATTCATCATTTTCTTCAGAGGCAATACCACATACAATTTCTCTGTTAGTAAGAGTATTAATGAAAGTTTCATTCGCCAAAACATCAAGTTTTTGCTGATCTTCACCTTGGATATTGGTTTCTCCTGCAGCTCCTGTGATATCTACCAGACCAGCTTTATTTACCTCATGATTTACCATTTTTGCAGCTAATCTTATTGAATTAATCAAACGCGAAAGTTCTCCACTTGCATATGGAAAATCTTTTTGATTTTCAATAATAAATTCTCCTAAGGTTTGGTTTTTTCTTGTCATTTATGGTGAAATTTATTTGGTGCAAAAGTATTATTTTTTAAGTAACTATAACGTTTTCGTAAGTTTAAATTATCAAACCTCTTTAATAATTAGCAAAAGATATAATATAGCTGTATAAGATTAGAAAATTACTCAAAATCTAATACATATTTTATAGTTTTGATAAACTTTTCTTTTATGGACTATATAATTAGAGATGCCAGAGAACAAGATATGGCTCAAGTTCTTACTTTAATACAAGAGTTAGCGACTTTTGAGAAAGAACCAGATGCAGTAGAAGTTACTGTTGATGAACTAATTCGTGAAGGCTTTGCAGAGCATCCGCTTTTTCATTGTTTTGTTGCTGAAGTACAGGATAAGATTGTAGGAATAGCATTGGTGTATTATCGATTTTCAACCTGGAAAGGACGTTCTATTCACCTAGAGGATCTTATTGTAAGCGAATCTATGAGAGGTACTGGGCTGGGAAGTGCATTGTATGCCGAAGTATTAAAATATGCAAAATCAAAAGGAGTAAGAAGAGTAGAGTGGGTGGTGTTGGATTGGAATACGCATGCTATTGATTTTTATGAGAAAAGTGGAGCTAAACTTCTAAAAGATTGGTACCTGGTCCAAATGGATAAAGAAGGAGTTCATAATTTTGTAGCAGCATTATAATTATAGAAAAAACTGTAGATGAGAGTTTTTAAATTTGGAGGAGCATCTGTTAAAGATGCTAATGCGGTAAAGAATGTTCTTAAAGTATTAGAAGAAACTGGATATTCTAATCTGGTTATTGTGGTTTCTGCAATGGGTAAAACGACCAATGCTTTAGAGAAAATTGTAACGTCTTATCTTAAAAAGGATTCAGATCTTGACAGTTTGCTGGATCACATTAAAATATATCATCAAGAAATTGTACTACAACTTTTTGATAATGAACAGCATTCTGTTTTTAAAGATGTAGAGCAGTTGTTCGTAGATTTGGATACTACGCTCAAAAGAAATAAATCGACCCGGTATGATTATATCTATGATCAGATAGTAAGCTATGGAGAATTACTTGCTTCTACTATCCTAAGTAGGTATTTAAATTATAAGGGATATCAAAATAAATGGTTGGATGCTCGGGATGTTATCAAAACAGATAATGCTTATCGAGATGCAGAAATAGACTGGGAGGTAACAAAACAAAGCATACTTAAAGGAGTAAATAAAAAAGGACTTAGTGTTACTCAAGGATTTATCGGATCTGATGAGAATAATTTTACAACCACCTTAGGTAGAGAAGGAAGCGATTATACTGCAGGTATTTTTGCATATTGTCTAAATGCCGATAGTGTGAGTATATGGAAAGATGTTCCTGGTGTACTTAATGCAGACCCCCGGGTTTTTGATACTACACAATTGTTATCGCATATTTCTTATGAAGAGGCTATAGAACTTGCTTTTTACGGAGCTTCTGTAATACATCCTAAAACAATTCAACCTTTGCAACGAAAAGAAATTCCTTTATACGTTAAATCGTTTTTACATCCACAAAACCAAGGAACTTCTGTGAAAAAAGGACAACCATTAGATCCACATCTTCCTTGTTATATCGTAAAGAAAAATCAAATCTTGCTTTCACTCTCGTCATTAGATTTTTCATTTATTGTAGAAGATAACATTAGTGAGATTTTTAGTCTTTTTCATCAATATCATATTAAAGTAGATTTGATCCAGAATTCGGCAATTAGTTTTTCTGTGTGCCTGGACGATAAGTTTAATAATTTTGAATCCCTATTAAGTAAACTTAAAGCAAAATTTAGAGTTACTTATAATACAGATGTATCCTTATTTACCATTAGGCATTTTACAAATGAGGCGATTACAACTTTAGAAAAGGAGAAAGACATTTTGTTAAAACAGATCACCAGAGAAACCTATCAAATGGTTACTAGGTATTAACAGCGTCAATTGAAGGATTTTGCTATATTTGCAGTTAGCGCAAATTGTATTTAATGCCCATAGTCACAGCAAGACAAGTAGCCACAGGGCTAAAATTAGATAAACTCGGTTTTATAGGTACCTTTATTGGTTGGGTACTTCTTAAGGTTACCCGAATATCAAAAATAAATCGCCAGTACGATTCACTTAGCCATTTAGAAGGTGTAGAATACATAAGTAAGACATTAGACTTGTATGGAGTTACTTTTGAAATCCCAGAAGAAGATTTAAAACGACTGCCAAAAGATGGCGCTTTTATAACATTATCAAACCACCCTTTAGGAGGTATTGATGGTGGGTTGTTGCTTAAATTGATGTTAACACATCGGTCTGATTATAAGATTATTGGTAATTTTTTGCTACATAGTTTTGAGCCTTTACAACCTTATGTGATGCCGGTAAATCCATTTGAAGATAGGAAAGAAGCTAAGTCAAGTCTTAAAGGAATCAAAGATGCAATTTTACATCTTAAAGAAGGAAAGCCTCTTGGAATTTTTCCGGCAGGAGAGGTGTCTACAATTAAAGAAGGAAAGAATTATGTTGATAAAGCATGGGAACCAAGTGCAATGCGTTTGGTTCATAAAGCAAAAGTACCTGTAATACCAATATATTTTCACGGTCGTAATAGCAGACTTTTTTATCGTTTAGCTTCGATTAGCAGTACACTTAGAACAGCTAAATTGCCGAGTGAGCTTTTTTCGCAAGAAAATAGAGTGATCAAAGTACGTATTGGTAATCCGGTTTCTGTAAAAGATCAGGAAGAACATACGAACCTGGAAGATTTTACCAGTTTTTTACGGAAGAAAACCTACATGTTAGCAAATCCTTTCGAGAAAAAAACACTGCGTGAATCTATTCCGCAAAATCTGAAATTACCAAAGTCTCCTAAAGAAATTGCAGGTGAAGGTAATATTAATATTATAGAATCTGAGTTACAGTACTGTAGAGATCATGATAAGCGATTATTGATTAGTAAAAATTATGAAGTTTTTCTGGCCAAGAAGAAATACATTCCAAACGTAGTTCATGAGATAGGTAGATTGCGAGAAATCACATTTAGAGAAATAGGAGAAGGGACCAATAATTCTCTGGATTTGGATCCTTTTGATGAGTATTATCACCATATGTTTTTATGGGATAACGGCGCAAAAAAAATGGTTGGTGCCTATCGTATGGGTATGGGATCTGAGATTTATGCTAACCGTGGTATTGACGGATTTTATTTGCAAGATTTATTTCGATTTGAACCAGAGTTGCATAAAATGATGAATGAGTCTATCGAGATGGGTAGAGCTTTCATCATTAAAGAATATCAACAACGCCCAATGCCATTGTTTTTATTATGGAAAGGGATCGTACATTGTACCCTGCGTTTTCCAGAGCATAAATATCTTATTGGCGGAGTGAGTATCAGTAATAAGTTCAGTAATTTCACAAAATCTCTAATGATTGAGTTTATGAAATCTCATTATTACGATCCTTATGTTGCACAATATGTGAGACCAAAGAAAGAATTTAAGGTAAAACTCAAGGACGCAGATAAAGATTTTGTTTTTGATGAAAGTAAAAGTGATTTAAATAAATTTGATAAAATTATTGATGAAGTAGAACCAGGAAGTCTTCGTATTCCGGTTTTAATTAAGAAGTATATCAAACAAAACGCAAAAGTAGTAGCTTTTAATGTAGATCCATTATTTAATAATGCGGTAGATGGCCTAATGTATATTCGTATTGCAGACTTGCCAGACAGTACAGTAAAACCAGTTATGGAAGAGTTTCAGGCCGAACTGGAGAAGAAATACTTTAAGAATGGAGATAAGTAATTAAAAAACAATAGAAAACCTCATAGTATCCAACTCTAAGGCACTATGAGGTTTTTAATATATAAAAGACTTTCTAGGATACCGTTTCTAATATGTTTTTTTCTACGAAATCTTTACAGTATTCTTTAATTTGATTTCGGGTCTTTGTAAAAGCAGCATGAATTTCCTCTTCTGTGCCTTCTACTTTGGATGGATCAAAGAAATTGTAATGTAGCCGTTCTGCTTTCCCGGGAAAAAAGGGACATCTTTCTTTGGCGTTATCGCATACGGTAAGGATGAACTCAAATTTTGTGTCCAAATACTCATTAAGATTATTAGAAGTGTGATTTGAGATGTCTATACCATCTTCTTTCATTATTGCTATTGCTTTTGGGTTTACTCCATGAGTTTCTACTCCGGCACTATAGATAGTGGCTTTACCCTTTGCAAAATGTTTAAGATATCCTTCTGCCATTTGACTTCTGCAGGAGTTTCCTGTACATAATACTAAAATGTTTTTCATTGTTGTCATTTTTAATGATTTTCTCACTGTATTGATATAGCTAAGTAAGAAGATCTGTGGTGTTTTGTGGTTATATAATTATTTTACTTCTGCGTTCTAAAATAGTATTATCATACCAGGTTGTATCCAGTTTTGCTATTTTTTCTCTGTATCCTATTTCTCTAAATCCTAAAGATTTATGTAAAGCAATACTAGCCTTGTTTATACTAAAAACCCCAGCTTGTAATGTCCAGAATCCTGCTTGTTCGCTTTCTGCAATTAACCTGGATAAAAGTAATGTACCTATTCCTAATCTTCTGTATTTTGAGGTTATATAAATGCTAACTTCTGCCACACCTTTATATACTTCTCGTTTTGAAACAGGAGCTAATGCTGCCCAACCTGCAACAGAATTTTTGACCATAGCTTTAATTCTACACGATGTAAAATGAGAGGCATCCCATTGTTCCCAGGTTGGTAATTGAGTCTCAAAAGTGGCTATCCCTGTATCGATTCCTTCTTTGTAAATTTCAGAAATTACGGACCAGTCTTTTTGAGTAAAATATTCTATTTGGATACTTTCACTCATTAGCAACATCCGCTACCAGGAGCACAAGAAGTTGCTTCTGCTTCACTAGTTTCTGGAACTCCACAAGTTTCTTTAGCCTTGCAGTCAGTAGGGTTTACAGCAAGCTTAACGATGAGTTGCCCTTCTTTAATCTCGGTACTTGTAATGTGCAGTTGTGCAGTATGGAATCTTGAATTTCCATATTCTATTTTTACTGTGGCATCCATTTCATAGGCTTTCATTTCACCTACTTTTCTTAATATTCCCAAAGCTTTGTATGCACTCATATAATTAGGTTTTCCTAATTCACTGGGGCTTTCCCAAAGTTGGATTATAGTTTCTTTCCAGGAATCAGTACCTGCTCCACAGTCGACTGCATCTATAGTAATGTGTTTAACTTCTGTGATATGATAGTTAGTACCTACCAGCATTCCTGGGCTATATTCAAATAACAATGATTTATCCTGGTGCTCTGCCAATACGGTTATAAAGTCTGATGTATTCATATTTTTATAATTAATTAGATTTAACAACAATTCATTTTTGTGGTATTAAAAAATGAATTAAGATTTTTTTGTAGGGTATTCCATCGATCAATATCAATACAATAGCACATACTTTTGCCTTCAATTTCACCTTTAAGCAATCCTATACTTTTTAATTCTTTTAGATGTTGAGATATAGTTGCTTGAGCTAAACCTATTTCTTCCACCAAATCATTGCAAATGCAAGCATTTTGTTTGCTTATATATTGAAGAATAGCTATACGAGCAGGATGACCAAGTATTTTGAATAGTTGTGCTAACTCATTTTGTCGCTGATCAAATATTTGTGTCTTGGTTATTCCCATAGCATTGATATTATTATATCGCAATATTACGATAATAAAGTGAAATAAAAAAACCGGAAAATTATTTTCCGGTTTTTTTAACAATGATTATATTTTAGAACCAAGGTTTTCTTCCTACCTGATAGGTTTGATAAAATTCATCATCAGATTTAGTAAGGTAAATAATACCTTCTATTAATCCAATGAAAGAACCAATACCACAGGTAACAAAAGTGATAACAATCTGTATTATTCCTTCTTTAGTATATCCAAGGTAGAATTTATGAATACCTAAAGATCCAATAATAATTGCAAGAATTCCAGCTATCATTTTCTTGTTTTCTTCAGAATTGATAACTTCTTTTGCTCCATCGGCAAAATCATTAGCTGCATCTTTTACAGTTTCTGCTGCTTCTTCGGCACCTTTCTTTATATCGTCGCCTAAGTTGTTGTTTTCTTCGCTCATAATTGTTTAAAAATGATTAATTTATTTGGAGAAAATTACAAAAAATATTGACTAAACATCAGAAGATCACGAATAATATTTATACTATTGGTTTTTGTTATATAACCTTGCTTGAGTATCATAAATTTTGATAATTGGTATTTATTGCTATATTTGATAAAACAACTTTGAATAAAAAACAAATACTAACCCTCTAAATTTTAAAACTATGATATGGGGAATCTCATTAATCGTATTAAGTATTCTTGCAGTACCATCGTTATTATTATCTAAAAAACCAAACGCTAAAGAGCTTTTAGAAAAAATCGAACCATATCAAGGCTGGATTGGGCTTGTGTTCTGTTTTTGGGGCATATGGGGAATTATTTCTGCCATTTTAAGCATAGGATTACTTGGATCATTTCCGATTTGGTGGATAACTTGGCTTGCAGGAAATGTTGTTTCTGCAATATTAGGATTTATGCTTGGATTTGGATTAATAAGTAAATATTTTTTATCTAAAAGTGAAGAAGCGAAGGAAAAAGCAAACCAGCTTCGAGAGAAATTGGCTCCAAAACTTGGTAAACTAGGAATTTTAGGACTCATAGTTGGCGGCTGGATGATAGTAGCTTCACTTTTGTTTGCAGGATAATATTATTTTGTCAAGATTATAATAAGTATAGAATAAAGGTATATTCTATATATTTAAATTAAATATGAAAAGGTTGGCCGTAAAGCCAACCTTTTTTATTAAAAGCTATTTATAAAAATGCTTTGTCAACAGGCTCCCAAAGCTCTATTTTATTCCCTTCAGGATCTACAATCCATCCAAATTTTCCATATTCATATTCCTCTACCTTATCAATAACAGTTACACCTTCATTTTTAAGAGTTTCAAGAAGTTCAGTTAAGTTTTCCACCCTAAAATTCATCATAAATTCTTTTTCACTGGGAGCAAAATAGGCAGTGTCATCTTTAAAAGGACTCCATTGAGTCGAGCAATCATTACCTTGTTTATCTTTCCACCAGAATGTACAACCATAGTCATCGGTATTAAAACCAAGATGATCTCTATACCATTCTTTTGTTTTTTTTGGATCGGCTGTCTTAAAAAATATTCCTCCTATTCCTGTTACTCGTTTCATAGTTATATTGTTATTTGTTTTTTACTTTAGATTCATACATAGTAATCCATTCCTGTGGAGTCATTTTGGTTGCTAATTCTCCGATCAATTTCATCGGTATCTGATCTATTTTTTTGAAACGGATGCAACTTTTACCCATATCTAATTTTGTTTTTACATATTTGGGGTATTCGCCAACAAACCAGTTCATTAATTCGGGATTTGCATAAATGCCGCTATGATAGACCGCTATAAAGTTCTTTTGAGAAGCAATATTCATGAATGGTAATGGTAACTTAGGATCGCAATGATATCCATCGGGGTATAATTGATGAGGCACAACATAACCAATCATTTTATAACTGATCACTTCAGAAAAACCTTTGGGAAGATTTTCTTTAATCACCTTCCTAAGATTTTGCATGACCTCTTTTCTTTCTTCAGGAATAAGATCGATATATTCATCAGGTGTTTTGGCTTCGTATTGCATGTGTTTTGATTTTTTTAGTTACTTCTTGTAGGTTTACGTTGAAGAATAAGTGCAGAGATTAATGAAATGATAAATCCAACAATCATGACGGTAGCAAACATAAGAAAGAAGTTCATAAATATGTTAGAGAATAATTCTTTTTGAGATTCTAACTCTGCTAGTTTTATTTTAAATTCGGCTTCTGGCAGAGAAGTTTTCATTTGTTCGACATAGTGTGCATAATATTCTGCCATAAAATCTGGATTGATATACTTTACATAAATCACATCTAGTATTCCAAATGCTAATGCAGCGATTAGTGTAATAAGTACACCAATCAATAAAGCTCTTCCAAAAGCTACTATGCCATTATTTTCTTTATCCCGATAATGTTTTATACCAAAAAACACAAAGAGTAAGGACACGACCATACCCAAATAGCCTATTACTTCTTGGATAGAATAATCCAAACCTTGCCCTAAAAACCATCCTGCAAGTGCTAAAGCGCAAATAGAAATGGCACTTCGTATTCCGTAGCGAATAATTATGTTTTTCATTTTAATATGTAGTTAAATGTTTGATTCAAAAGTAGATCCGAATCTTAAAAAAACACTCATACTAAAGTATGAAATTCATACTATATACCTGGTATAAGGTATTTTAATATGGTATGATTTTAAGCTCTTTAGCTTTTTGTATAGCCTGTGTTCTTCGTTTAGCATCTAATTTTACTAATACATTAGAAACATGAGTTTTTATAGTGCTTTCTGAAACAAAAAGCTTTTCAGCAATTTCTTTATTGGATAATCCAGAAGCTATTTCACATAATACTTCATATTCTCGTTTACTTAAACCAAGAGTTTCGATTTTTTTATGATCTATCTCCTGAGGTTTAATTTTTTCTTTGTGTAAGACTCTTCTGTTTATAAGTATACCAATAACAAAGAAGATAATAGCAATAATAGCAATTATGGTTTCTACAGAAGAATTTCCTGTAATAATACTGTATTTGCTTAACTGAAATAGTGCTAGCAATGCGATTACAAGAGCGGTAAAAATAAAAATAGTTTTCCTCACTTTATAAATGTAATAAAACTGAAATTGAGTTGAAGTATTTTTAAACAATCTCTAGGAAAGAAAATCAATTTCTTGCCTAAGGTTTTCTTTGGCCCGGAGTTCGAATTTATGATAAAAATAATCGGTTTTAAAAATAGCAGGCATAGTAATGAAGTGATTTAAAACTTTGATTCGCCCTTTATTATACATGAAATCAGGATAGTACTTATATTCTTTACGTACATTTTTAAAATAGACCTGATAATTTTCCCAATCGCTACCTAATATAGAAAGGTCAGCATCGGTAAAGTAGTTGATATCACTATTTTTAGAAATATTATGTCCTTTGGTGGCTAAGATGATTTCTTTGCAGAGGAGACTTCGATGTTTATCAATTGACAAAGCATGTAGTATTTCTACTGCCTTCTTAGCACTTTGTGCTTCATTATCCTGTTTTAACGCATTGTAGATATAATCATGATAAAACAAAGCAAATATAACCATGTCCCAGTCTTTGATTTCGTTTTTGACTTCAGTCAGGTTATGATAAAGATGTTCGAGATGAGAGAGATTATGATAGTGTCTGTTCCTTTTACTATGGTACTTTACAACATCACTCCATAAGGATTTGATATAATCAACATCCTTTGTGTAGTTGGATAGTAATGTTATAAATACTTCTTTTAACAAAATTCAGTTTTGATTTTACCTACTATGGTTTGTGCTAATTTCTCTTTGGATTCAACAGTCCAACCAGCGACATGAGGACTTAGGATTATATTGTCCATTTTTAACAATGCAGAAAAAGCATCTGGCATCTCGACAGAGCCTTTGCTGAGCGAAGACGAAGTGCTTGATGTAACATCTTTTTTTGAAGTAAATAAATTTTCAAAAGAAGATTTTTCATATTCTAAAACATCTAATCCAGCTCCCAATACCTTTCCTTCTTCTATACTTTTAACCAGATCTTCGGTCACTACACTTTTTCCTCGAGCGGTATTGATAAGCCAAAATGGTTTTTTGAATTTGTTGATGAATGTTTTATTAATCATTCCAATAGTCTTTGGAGTTTCTGGAGTATGTAGACTTAAAACATCAGTCTTTTCAAAAAGCTCTTGTAGTTCTACTTGCATTGCATTACTATCCTCTACATCGTCTAGAATGTCATAACAAATAACTTCTACATTAAATCCACGTAGCTTTTTGGCAAAGGCTCTACCCATATTTCCATATCCAATAATACCAACTGTTTTTCCATCTAATTCGATACCTCGATGTTTTTCACGTAACCATTGTCCGTTTCGTACACTTTGATCAGCAATATTCATTTTGTTGAATAGCGACAAAATCATACCTAATGCATGCTCACCAACAGCATTACGATTCCCTTCTGGAGCATTAAATAGTTTGATTCCTCGTTCCTGAGCGTATTGGATATCGATGTTTTCAAGACCAGCGCCAACACGACCAATAAATTTTAAGTTTTCTGCCTTATTTAAAAATGTTTTATCGATGGCAAAACGACTACGAATAATGATACCCTCATAAAGAGATATATTATCTTCAATTTCTGTTTTAGTCGATGTATAATCTTCATCATTTTCAAAACCAGCTGCCGCAAGTTGATTTAATAGTAAAGGATGATTAGTATCCAAGTGAAGGATTTTCATATCTATGGTATTGACATCAAAAATAAGGATTAAACCTCAATTTGTATATTAAAAATACCTCAAATCAAATGGTAATAATTACGTAGGGCTACTAATATTATAAGATATATCCTATATGTACTTTTGTGCACATAAACTGATTGAAAAACAGCATATTTAACAGTATTAATTTTTGTTAAAGAAAAGTTAATAAGTACTTTCGCAGCTTTAAAAAACAAACCCTTATACATATGATTAAAAAATTACTTACCGGAATAATTTTTATATTTTTTTCTACTACAGCATTTTCACAGTTCTTTACTTCTGATGTGATTGTGCAAGGTTCGATGCAAATTGGAGGTAGTGCTCAAAATGGGCACAATTTTGGCTTCAATACTTTTGTCATGAGTGAGGATAACCTTAGAATGTATTTTGATGATACCTCAGGAAGCGCTTCTTTTCCATCAAATGATTGGCGTTTTACTTTTAATGATAGTGGTAATGGTGGTAGCAATTACTTTTCAATAGATGATGCTACCGGGGGGAAAGTACCTTTTAGAATAGATGCAGGAGCACCTAACAATGCTTTGCGTATCGCAGATGATGGAAATATTGGTATAGGAACCAATGACCCAGGAAGCATCGAACTTAATATTTTAGATAATGACACTCCTACGATACGTTTGGCGCAGAATGGAGGTTTTGGAATTCAATCCTGGGATGTAGCGGGAAATGAAACTAATTTTTTTGTGCGAGATGTAACAAATGGGAGTAAATTACCTTTTAAAATTCAACCCAATACACCTACAAATACATTTGCGATAGGTAAGAATGGAAATATTGGTGTCGGTTTTGGAGGAGGATCATTTCCTAATATAAATGCGAATGCCTCTATACATATGAAAGCTACCAATAAAGGGCTTTTAATTAATAGACTAACAACTACACAGCGTACAACGTTTTCTGCTAGTTTGGATGCAGACGAAAATGGAATGATGGTGTATGACAATGAAGAAAACAAATTATACTTATGGAATGGCACGGCATGGGTAACCGATACCGATGCCCAGGATTTGGATCTTACGGATAATACATTGAGCTTAACCAATGATGGAACTACAGTAGATCTTGCCAAATATCTGGATAATACCGATGCTCAAACGATAGATACGTTTCGATTGAACAGTAATGATCTCGAGATATCTCTGGAAAACGATGGTGTAGCTGTTCAAAAGGTTGATCTTTCCGGGTATTTAGACAATACCGATGCTCAGGATCTTGATTTATCAGGAAATACCTTGAGCCTAACTAATGATGGTACAACAGTAGATCTTGCCAAATATTTGGATAACACAGATAGCCAAGAACTTTCATTGACCACAAATACCTTGGGTATTTCTGGAGGAACAAATACTATTGACTTATCAAATTATCTCGATAATACAGATGATCAAACGCTTACACTAAGCAATACTACTTTGAGTATTTCTGGAGGAAATAATATAGATTTATCTGTTTTACAAGATGGCACAGGAACTGATGATCAGACATTAGATTTATCTTTAAATGTGTTAAGCATATCAAATGGGAATGCAGTAGACCTTTCTTCATATGTAAATACCGATAACCAGGATTTAACATCTGCAACGTTAAGTGGCACTGATCTTACTATCAACATCGAAAATGGAAACGCAGTCACCGTAGATTTATCTTCGATATTGACCCCATTGCAAGACGAAAATGAAGCACAACAAACACAAATAGATGACTTGATAAGCCGTCTTGAAGCTTTAGAACAAAGTATAACAAGTGAAGATACTTCGACAAAATCTAATATGCCTGTGTTATATCAAAATATTCCTAACCCATTTAATAGTACCTCTAGGATTAAGTATTACTTACCAGATAGTATTACTAATGCTTCTGTAGTATTTAGTGATATGACAGGTAAGGTGTTTTCTACGATATCATTAAAACAAACTGGTGATGGAGAATTATATATTAATAGTGATGGCTTAGCTAGTGGGACTTATTTCTACACACTATATGTTGGAAGCCAAAAGATAGATACCAAGAAAATGGTTATAGAGTAAACGTCTATCGATTAAGATATTAATATCAAAAATCACCCAATTAATCGGGTGATTTTTGGTTATATATTATTGTGTTCTTTTAGTACTCATCTTCATTGTCATCACCGGCATCATCGGTGTTTTGTTCTTGCAAAACAGTTAGAGAATCAGAACTTCTGTTTCCTCCATAAATGGTATTAATTTCAATTTTTTCATCACATTTGTTTATAAAGTTTATCTAAATATAAAGAATAAAATAAAGTGCTAATATGTAACCGATTCATCCAGTTATTTTAAATTAGTAAGTTTGTTGATGATGAAACGCTATTTACCCTTTCTACTCTTTTTAATATCATGCTACTTTTATCCACAAGAAGCTGATACCGCGTTGGTCAGGTTAGAAAAAGAACTAAAACTTGCATCTACAAGATCTGATAGCATAAACGCAATGTTGATGTTAGGAGAAATTCAATATGATAGGGATTTTAGCATTACAGAACAGATTATTGATAAAGCATTGGAGCTAATAGGTCTAAAAAATGATAGCATTAGTCAACAACAATTAGCAAAAGCCTATGTTGTAAAAGGAGTTGTACATAGACGAGAAGCTGATTATCCTAAAGCCTTGGAGTATTATCTTAAAGCCCAGAAGATTTATAAAAGTCAAAATGATTCTTTGCACATTTCTGATGTATATCATAATATGGGGATGGTATACCGATACCAGAAAGCCCATGATAAGTCCATTGATCTGTATAAAAAGGCTATTACTATAAAAACACAGTTAAAAGATACACATGGTATTGCTGCAGGATACAATATGATGGGAGTTTCATACCGTCAAACCAAAAGAATAGATTCGGCATTAATTTGCTATGATAAAGCAAAAGGGTTATTTAACGCTATTAGCAGTGTAGATGATGTGCAACGGGTAAATAATAATATGGTAGCGGTGTATAGAGATAAAGGGAACTATGACGAAGCACTTCGATTAGCTTCGGAAAATATTAGATATGCAAAACGACTTAAGAAAAAGTTTTCTTTATGTACTGCTTATTATAATGTATCTACTATTTACAAAAGAAAAAAAGAGTTTAATAAGGGGGTTAAATATGCAGATTCCTCCTTGATGATTGCACAAGCAGAAGGTTTTAGAGAACGTATTGCCAAAGCATATCTTCGGAAAAGTTTTTTGAATCATCTCCAAGGGAATTATAAAGATGCATATTTTGATTATAGAACATTTAATCGACATTCAGATTCGATTTTCAATATTGAAAATATAAAGAAAATTCAAGCATTAGAATTAAGCCATAAATTTAATCAGGAAAAATTAGCAGATAGTTTAGTATTTGCACAAGAAAAAAGAGAAGTAGCTTTATTGGCAGAAACTGAAGCTTCAAAAAAGTGGTTATATCTGGGGTTGCTTTTAATAGCTTTAATAGCCGCTTTAATAATAGGGTTTTTAGTAAGAAGAAATTACCAAAACAAAGCCCGAATTTTGACCGAAAAGCTTGAAAAAGAAAAAGTGCAAAAAGAATTATTAGAGACAAAAGTAAAAGCCAATGAAGAAGAAACCAAACGACTGATTGCTGATAACAGTATGCGTTTAGAGTTTAAACAAGAGTTGTTAGACCGATTAAAAAATGAAATAGCACCAGAAGCTTCAAATACAGTGAAAGAAGCAATTAATTCTCTGACTTCAGAGCTACAGGTACAGATTAAGACCGAAGGAAAATTATCGGGACTACAATCTAAAATTGAAGAAGTCAATAAAGGTTTTGATACTAAGCTTCGAGATTTATATCCATCACTTACTAAAACTGAACGTGAAATGTGTGCATTGCTTCGCCTCAATTTATCTATCAAGGAGATTATGATCGCTCGTAATGCTTCATTAGATTCAGTGAAATCTACACGTTATCGAATACGTAAAAAACTAGGGCTTTCCTCTGGGGAAGAACTCGAAAAATTCATTCAAAACATTAGCTGATTTTTTATACGTATCCCCACGTATATTTGCTTAAAAACAAGGGTTTGCCACTTTTTGCCACTGTTAAAATTATCTTAAAATTAAATAATTATAGTATCATTGCCCAAAATTTAAGAGCTGCAAAATGAATGTAGGTTTTAATTGCTATAAACGTAAAAGCCCCTTATATGAAAAGAAAACTACTCCTAACTTTTTTCTTGTTATTTGGTTATGTCATAGTTGCACAGGAAACTTTTGTTCAAGATAATAATTTTGAAAATTATTTAGAAACGCATGATGCTGATGGAAATGTAGTTTCTGTTGGTGATGCCACGAGCATGGGGAATGGAATTGCCAATGATAATACGGTATATACATCTAGGATAGAAAATGTTACTGATTTGGATATTTCTAGGTTAACGGTTAGTGATGCCACAGGAATTGAAGGTTTTATAGCATTAGAAAATTTTAGATGTTTTGAAAACCCATTATCTGATATAGACCTTTCTCAAAACGTAGCATTACTTACCATAGATATAGGCAAAAACAATCTTACTAGTTTAGACCTTTCTACAAATACTGCACTAACTTCTGTAAGTTGTAGTCGAAACCAAATTACAAGTTTGGATGTATCACAAAATACACTTTTAGAAACTTTGGGCTGTAGTAACAACCTAATTAACAGTTTAGACGTTTCCAATAATACTGCGTTAAAAAAATTATCTTGTTATAGCAACCCCTTAGGGAGTCTAGATGTAACAAAAAACCTACTATTAGAAGACCTGGATTGTGTGGATACAGGTCTTACCGTTTTAGATGTAACTCAAAATCCAGAACTGTTAGAACTACAAGCCTATGAGAACTCGCTTACAAGCTTGGATCTAAGTAAAAATGTAAAACTGGTCGAACTGTTTATAGAAGATAACCAAATTACGAGTTTAGATGTTTCAAAAAACACAGTTCTAGAAGATTTATCTTGCGCATACAATGCATTAACTTATCTCAATATCAGAAACGGGAATAATGCAAATTTAAACCCTAGCGATTTTGACATTCGCAATAATCCAGGATTAACATGTGTATCAGTAGATGATGTAACATATGCTAATACAACATTTACCAGAAAAGATGTTCAAACTGAATATAAACTGTTTTGTTCAGAAACCTATGTACCTGATGATAATTTCGAAAATTATTTAGAAACACATAACGAATTTGGTACAGTAGTGCCTGTTGGTGACCCAACTAGTTTAGGTAATGGTATTGCCGATGATAATTACGTAGGAACAGAAAGAATACAAAATGATACTGTTTTGGATCTTAGTAATCAAGGAATTACTGACTTTACAGGGTTGGAAGGTTTCGCAAATGTAGAAAGATTGTACACAAACAGTAATACAATTTCCAACTTAGATCTTACAGGAAATACAAAACTAATTGAAGTAAGCTGCCAGTCCATGGGGCTTACCAGTTTAAATATTTCAGGATTAACTTCATTAGAAATAGTAAGAGCTAGAGATAACAATTTATCAATGATAGATGTAAGTTCTAATGTAGCATTACATACCTTAAATTTAGATGATAATAATTTTAGCAACATAGATTTAAGCGCAAATGCTGCATTAATTGATTTTAGAATAAGAGAAAATTCAATAAATACCTTAAATATTTCTAATAATATCAATTTAAGAAGTTTATATGTAGATGATAATTCACTATCCACTCTAGATGTATCAAATAATACGCTAATAGAAACATTACGATGTGGAGGAAATCAATTTACAACCATTGATATAGGTTTACTTACTAATCTTGATAGTTTTTCTATAGAAGACACACCAACACTTACGGTATTAGATATTACTAATAATACTAATCTTGAAGATATCGATGTGAGTAATACAGCATTGTCTGTATTAGATATTACAAATCAAACTAACCTGGTAGAGCTTTATACAAACAATACTGCAATTAGTACTTTGGATTTTAGTATAAGTCCAGATATTGAATATGTAGAATGCCAAAATGGACAGTTGACTTCGTTAAACTTTAAAAATGGAAATAATAATAGTGGGATGGAAGTCTATGCTACTGGAAATCCAAATTTAGTATGTATACAAGTTGATGACCCTACAGCTAGTTATTTGAGCAGTAGCAGCTGGGAAAAAGATGCTACAGCTAGTTTTAGTGATGATTGTAACTGGACTTATGTGCCAGATGATAATTTCGAGAACTATTTAGAAACGCATGACGCTGATAATAATTTTGTTTCTGTAGGAGATCCAACCAGTATGGGTAACGGAATTGCAAATGATAATTATGTGAAGACTGCTAATATTGAAAATGTAATGAGTCTATTTATTGCTTTTCAGGGAGTTACGGATATCACAGGTCTAGAGGATTTTTCAGCTTTACAAACATTATTTATGTTTAATAATACATTAACTGATACTAATTTAGATCTTACCAACAATACCAATTTATCAAGAATAGATGGAGGAGATATGGGCTTAACAAGTATTAATGTAACAGGATTAACTGCCTTAGAGCATTTGGATATTCCTCGTAATGATATTACTACAGTTGATATTTCTACAAATACAGCTTTAAAAACATTAATTCTTTCCTCGAATGATCTATCCGGATTAGATGTTAGTAATAATCTTTTATTAGAGGATTTACAAATTCATGAAACAACATTAAGTAGTATCGATCTTAGTGTTAATGTGAACTTAACAAGAATCTTAGCTTCTTTAAATCAATTTGCATCGCTAAATACTCAAAATAATATATTACTTGAAACTTTAAATTTATCTAGAAATCCATTAACTTCTTATGATGTAAGTCACTTATCAAATCTTCAAGATTTAAGTTTTGATGAAACCAATATTACTTCGATTGATATTAGTCAAAATACAAGTTTAGTAGAGTTTAATGCAAGAGATATCGATGAACTAGCGGAGTTAAATGCAAGAAATGGAAATAATAACAACTTTACTGAATTTAGGGTAACGGGTTGTCCTAATTTGACCTGTATAGAGGTAGATGATCCAACGGCTGGGTATTTATCAAGTTGGGAAAAGGATACTACTGCAAATTTTGCTGAATATTGTCGATTCACAACCATCCCGGATGATAATTTTGAAGCTTATTTAGAAACACATAACGAGTTTGGAGGAAGTGTAGCTTTAGGAAGTGCAAACAGCTTGGGTAACGGAATTATTGACGACAATCTAGTACCTACAGCAAAAATTGAAACTCTTCAATTATTAACACCCAGAAATGAAGGTATCCAAAACTTTACAGGAATAGAAGATTTTGTGAGTTTAATTCGATTTTGGATTGACGAAAACTCATTAACCGATACGAGTTTAGACCTAACCAATAATACATTATTAGAAAGTGTAACTGCGGAGAATACAGGATTGACCAGTATTAATATTGCAGGATTAAAGGTATTAGAAAGCTTAGCTGCAGCAAATAATAGTCTTACCAGTTTGAACATCTCAACCAATACTGCTTTACGATTTTTGGATGTAGCAGATAATAGCCTCACAAACTTAGATATAAGTGCTAATGATTTAACGAGTCTAACGGTTACGAACAATAACTTAGGAACTATAGATGTAACTAATCAAGCTAATTTGACATCTTTATATTGTGAAAATACCAGGATTACTGCACTAAATATTCAAAACAATTCATTGCTAGAAAATCTGGAATGTGGTAGTAATGGATTAAGTTCGCTGGATGTAACTCATCTTACCGATTTATTTTACTTGTCTTTTAGCGATACGAATATTGCAAATATCGACCTAAGTAACAATGCCAATTTAAGTAGACTGGAATGCGATGATACACCGCTTACCTATTTAGACTTGGTTAAACAAACCACCCTCGATAACTTATCCTGTAAAAATGCACAACTTACAGGCTTGAATTTAAGAAGTGGAAATAATGCAGATTTAGATAATGTAGATGTTACTGGTAATCCAGACTTGACTTGTATCGAGGTAGATGATCCAACTGCTCCAGTAATAGGGGGGTGGTTAAAAGATGCTACAGCAAGCTATGCAGAATTCTGTAGATTAACCTATGTGCCGGATGACAATTTTGAAACTTTCTTAGAAAATCAAGGGTTTGGTAACGGAGTGATTGATGATTATGTATATACTGCCTTAGTTGAGGTTTCAGAAGGATTTAATCTGCATAATGGATTGGTTGCAGATATGACAGGTATCGAAGATTTTAGAGATATGTGGTTCTTAGGATGCCGTAACAATACTAATTTAACAAGTATAGACTTAAGTAATAATATTAAACTGAGTGTAATTACTTTAGCCAATAACAACTTAGCAAGTTTAGATTTAACAAATAATGTACTTCTAGAACAAGTATACCTCGACGATAATGTTAATTTAGGAGATGTAGATATTTCTGAACTTACTGCTCTAACTAATTTAAGCGTATCTAATACAGGTATTAATTCTATAAATATTTCTAACAATCCATTGTTAAGACAGTTAATCTTAAATGATAATAATTTTACAGAGTTAGACATTTCTGCATACCCAAGCATTGTACAATTACGTGTTGCTAATAACCAATTAACTTCGCTAAATGTTGCGAACGGAAATAATGATAATTTCACTTGGTTTGATGCTTTAGGAAATCCTGATTTAACATGTATTAAAGCTGATAAAGTAGTTCAGTTATATCCAGATATTTGACAAATGGATGCTACGGCGAGTTTTGCGATTTATTGTGATTTAACCTATATCGCAGATGCCAATTTTGAAAATTACCTAGAAACGCATGATGCCGATGGAAATGTAGTTGTTCTTGGAGACGCTGCAAGTATGGGGAATGGGATTGCAAATGACAATCAGGTGTATACTGAAAAAATAAATAACGTAGTTGATTTAGATATAAGTAGTCTTGATATTTCAGATTTAACAGGAATTGAAGGCTTTGCTGCTCTAGAATCATTAAATGTAGATTACAACGATTTAAATTCGTTAGACCTAAGCGGTAATACCAGCCTAAGAATTTTGGATGCTGCAGAAAACGATTTGATTTCACTAGATTTATCTGGATATACGGCCCTTGAAGAAGTGCAGCTGAGATCTAATTCTTTAACCAGTTTATTGGTTGATAATAACTCTAATCTCAAAAAATTAAAAGCAGGAAAAAATGGTTTAACTTCTTTAGATGTTAGCTCATGTGTGCAATTAGAAGAACTTGCTGTTCATCAAAATCTACTCGAATCTTTAGATGTCAGAAATGGAAACAATAGTTTAATTACTGATTTCTTTGTACTATATAACGATAACCTTACATGTATTCAGGTAGATGATCCTACTGCAGCGTATTTAAGTAGTTGGGAAAAAGATGATATTGCCAGTTTTAATGATGATTGTATAGTTCCTGTTATCACCTTAACCGGAGCTAATCCACAGACTGTGGAATTGGGTACGGCATATACTGAGTTAGGAGCTACTGCGGATGATGGAAGTACCGTATTGATCGATGCGTCATCTGTAAATACAAACCTGTTAGGTCAATACACGGTTACCTATGATGCTACCGATGCATCGGGTAATATAGCAGTACAAGTAACCAGAACCGTTGATGTAGTAGATACCAATGTACCTTTAATCACCTTAACAGGAGATAACCCACAAGAGATAGCCTTAGGATCAAGTTATACAGAATTAGGAGCCACTACCGATGATGGAAGTACAGTGATCATTGATGCCACCGATTTTGTAGATGCTGTAGGAAGCTATACAATTCGCTACAACGCTACCGATGCTTCGGGCAACGCTGCTGTTGAGGTGACCCGAACAGTCAATGTAGTAGATAACTGTCCGTTAGTAAGCTTGCCAACCGATAATTTTACCATTATTACATCTGGTGAAACCTGTACCGATAAAAATAATGGGATGATTAATATCCTTGCTGCTACTGAATTAGAGTATACCACTACGATTAACGGTACAGATTACAGTTTTACGTCATCTTTAGAAGTGGAAGACCTAGCCCCTGGTATGTATCCGATTTGTATTGGAGTAAATGGTTTTACGAATTGTGAACAGTGTTTTGAAGTAGTGATCGCAGATGCCGAGAACTTAGCAGGAAAAACAGAGTTAATTACCGAAGAGAGAACGGCAAAAGTAAATGTTGAAGTAACCACAGGTACTGCACCCTATACAGTAAAAATCAATAATGAGATAATAGGAGAATATACAGTAAAGAACTTCATTGTCGATGTACAACATGGTGATGAGGTAGAGGTTTCTTCAAGTGTAGATTGCGAAGGGGAATTATCAACTAAAGTGAATTTGATCAATAGGCTAAGCATCGCACCAAACCCAACTCAGGGAGATGTTACACTTTTTATCCCAAATATTGAAGTAAATCGTATACGAATATCCTTATACAATGTCCTTGGAGTCCAGGTTTCTTATAAAGAATATAAGATTACATCAGGACAAGTAGTAGTATTACCGCAAGGGATCTATTTGATCACGATTAACGAAGGGAAAGCATTTAAAATCATAAAACAATAAAGAGATAAACCTTATACACTATCAAATATAAATATGAGTTTACAATAAATAATTTCACGGTTTAAGGGGGGCAGATAAAATAACAAACTAGTTAGTTTTGAGCATTAGTTTTAATGTAAAAACGAATCTGATTTCTAAAATAAACTTACATTATTTATAATGAAAAAAACAATACTGTTTTTAATCTATCTCCTTTCAATAACAATTCATGCTCAAGAATCTGAATTGTTAGGAAGATGGCAACTGACAAAAATTGATGATATAGATGCAGAGCAGGAACACATTTTTCCGCCATTATTAGAATTTTTACCGAATAATAAAATAATCATCAAATTTAGAAATCCTGTTTTTTGGAAGTATGAGAATGACACTATTTACATTAAAAACAAAGAACACGAAAAATATAGAAATAAGATGACAGTGTTGGGATTACATAAAAATACATTAATTGTAAAAAACTACAGAGAAGAGAAGTTAGTATTTAGAAGATTAGAGAAAACAGAAAAAAAAGACATCTACGGTATTTGGACTGTAAAGGCAATGAAGAAAGGAACAAAGTTTAATACAGCTTTTAAAGAAAATACGCAGATTCATTTAACACGTGATAACAAAGCACTGATTAGTCTGCAAGGAGAAACAAAGCATTTTTATCAAAAAACATGGGATATTGATTTAAAAGAAAATATGTTTTTATTGGATAATAATGATTCCCTTAAGATTATACATCATTCAAGATATTATTTGTTATTTAGTAACCATAATGATGCTAAAATACTCTTAAAGAAAAAATAAAAAAATCTTGCTTAGCTATATTTTAGAATATTAAACCATTCAAGCATTTGAATGGTTTTTTCTTTTTGCGATAAACGGTACAGAGGTTTTAGTAACAGTGTGTTAAAATACAGTACTACAGTGTAAAATGAATGTTGCAACCCTTTTGCCACCCCATCCCCTCTTATACTATTTTTTATAGACTGTTACTGTTTTATCTTAAGAAGTACATAAGGCTTTCAAAAAAGTTTCATTACGATTATAAAAATAATATGATGTATTTTTGGGAAAAGAGTATCTAATTTCCAAAAAACGATCTGTTGAAAACCACTTTTGTATATATAAGTATCTTATTAATATCATGCACTGTTTTTTCACAATCACACGATAGTCTTACTACAGAATTAAAACATAAAATCGAAAAAACTACCAATGATTCGATCAAGATTGGGTATAAAATTGAATTGGCAAAACAATTGCTTAAATCTAATGTAGATACCACAAGAATCATTATTAACGATGTCTTAAATATTATCAAAGATAACGAAGGAAATTACTTTCAAAGTCGCAAAGCAGAAGCACTGAATTATCTCGGTATATTAGATAGTAAGCAGAGTTATGTAGAAAAAGCACTTAGCAACTACTTAGAAGCACTTGATATAACTTATAGCGTAAAGGATTCTGCGGGTATTGGATTATCATTACATAATCTGGGTATGTTTTACAGACGTCAAAAGGAGTTTAGTAAAGCCAAAGAATACTTAAAAAAAGCGATAATCGTTAAGGAAAAACTGAAAGATGTCGAAGATCTAGCATTATCCCGTCATATGTTAGCACTCACATACTACAACAATGAACAGATGGATTCTGCTAGATATCATATAGCTGTTGTTAAAGAGATGCCGTGTTCAAGTGTTCGTAAATCAAAAGCTAACGGCACTTTAGCCGCAATATATTTTAAAGAGAAAAAGTATGATCAATCGATCGATATATATAAAGAAAATATTGAAATTTCTAGAGATATTAATGATCAAAATGAATTGAGTATAAGTTACTTGAATGTAGCAGTATTATATAATGCGCTAAAGCAATATGAGAGCGCTGTTCCTTATCTTGATAGTGCCATTGCTGTTGCAAAAAAACTAAAACATAAAGAATTGTTATTGAAGCAGTATTACAGTAGAAGTAATCTAAACGAAACTCTAAAAGAATACGAGCAGGCACTACAAGATTATAAGGTCTACAAAATGTACAATGATTCTATCAATGATATTGAAAAAGCAAAACGGATTACAGCTTTAGAACTGAATTATCAATTTGATAAAGAAAAACAGGCGAGTGAGTTAAGATTAGAAAATGAAACCTCAAAGAAACAATTGTACCTATTACTTTTTGTAATCGCTACCATTATGGGAGGTATTATTTTTTGGTTAACCCGAAAAAATGCAAAGCATCGATTAGCATTATCAAATAAAGAGTTAGAAAGCGAGCAATTAGAAAAAGTAAAAGCAGAATTGGCGCTGGTAACCCGAGAAAAAGAACTAAAAAATGCGGTTATTGAAAATTCACTACGTCAAGAAATACTAAGTAGTACCTTAGGCGAAATACGAGATATCATCAAACTAAGAGATGAACAAGAACGTAAAACAGCATTGCATTCACTTTCTGCTTCATTACTTTCTGAAAAAGCAACGAAAAGAACCACCACAGATCTACAATCGTATCTCAACGAGGTAAGCCTCGATTTTAAAGTGATTCTCGATAAAAACTTTTCACAATTAAAAGAAAAGGAAAAAGAGCTGTTATGTCTAATGACCTTGGGGCTTAATGCCACCGAAATTAGTAAACTACAAAACAATACAGTTTCAGCTATTAAATCTACACGTTCCAGAATCCGTAAAAAATTAGGAGTCGATTCTAAACAAGATATTATTGAGTTTATCAAAAACTTTGAGATATAGCATACGAACCCTGAGCCTGTCGAAGGGTGTTTTTAAATGTACTTCTAGAATATATGTTACGAGTTCATCATATCGGACTTCGAGAGCCTCAGCCCTTGATACGTATGGACTTTGAGGTACTCGAAAGGTCTGATATAGTAATCATAGAAAAAGGGAAAAAGTAAAGCTGCAACGCCCAAAAACAACTTTTTGCAACCCTTTTGCAACCCCTATTTTCTTTGCAACCCTTAAAATCCTGTTAATTTTGCACTCGATTTTAAGAATGTATGATCAATTCTTTTCTAAAAGCCCCTTATATGAAACACTTTTACATTACCTTATTTTTTATTGTTAGTTTTTGTACTGCTGGTTTTGCCCAAAATGAATTCATTACGACCTGGGAAACTACAACCGCAGATGAAAGTATTACCATACCCACTACCGGATCTGGATATAATTATACCGTAGATTGGGGAGATGGCACTATCGAAACTGGATTTACAGGAAACGCTACTCATGAGTATGCAGTAGCTGATATTTATACCGTAAAAATCACTGGAGATTTCCCTAGAATCTATTTTAATAATAATGCAGATTCCGACAAAATTCTAACCGTTGAGCAATGGGGAAATATTGCCTGGACTAGTATGGAAAATGCATTCAACGATTGTAAAAAACTAAGGATAAAAGCAACAGATGCTCCGGATCTTTCAAGGGTAACTAATTTGCGAAATGCGTTTAGAGCGTGTCAAGCATTTAGAGATGAAGATTTTTCAAACTGGGATGTGTCTAACGTCACCAATATGCCTTTTGTTTTTTTTGCTTCTAGTTTTAATGGAGATGTAAGTACTTGGGATGTAGGGAGTGTTACCAATTTCATAAGTACGTTTGCTATCTCTCCATTCAATCAAAATATTTCTAGTTGGAATATCGGAGAACGTGTTACTGGAACGATAAATATGGGAGGTATGTTTCTACGAGGTCGTCAATTTAATCAAAACCTGGGGAGTTGGGATATAAGCAAGGTTTCAAATATGAACAACATGTTTTCACAGAGCTCTCTTTCTACCACAAATTATGATGCTACACTTATCGGTTGGGCTACACAAGATCCAGGAGAAACGATACCTTCTAATATCAGTATCAGCTTTGAGGGAAGCCAATACTGTCTCGGAGCTGATGCTAGAAATACGCTAACCGATCCTACCGGATTAAATTGGAGTATCACGGATGATGGTGTTGCTTGTGCTTCAACAGATTTTTTTATTACCACTTGGCAAACTACTACGGATAATGAAAATATTGTAATACCCACAACCGGATCTGGATATGACTATAGCGTGGATTGGGGAGATGGTACCATTGAAACTGGATTTACAGGAAATGCCACTCATGAGTATACTACTTCTGGAACGTATACAGTAAGAATTATAGGAGATTTCCCAAGAATTTACTTTAATAATTCAGGAGATAAAGACAAAATTTTAGAGGTGAATCAATGGGGTTCTATTGCTTGGAATGGTTTTAACGATGCATTCTCTGGTTGTTCTAATCTAGATGTCATTGCAACAGATGCTCCAGATCTTAGTAACGTGACTTCCGTATCAAGGATGTTTAGAGAATGTACTACATTGGGAACATCTTCTATGCTAGATTTTTCAAATTGGGATACCAGTAGTGTAGTCGTCTTCGGTGGTATGTTTAGAAATGCATCCAATTTTAATAGTACATCTATTACTAACTGGGATGTAGGAAAAGCTACAGGTTTTGTACTAATGTTTGAAAATGCCATAACATTTAATCAAGATATCAGTAATTGGAATATAGGAGAAAATGTTACAGGGACTGTTAATTTGGGGAGTATGTTAATAGGCGCCGAAAATTTTGATCAAAATTTGGGTGCCTGGAATCTAGAGAAAGTAACCAATATTAGGAATATGCTAAATGATACTGGACTTTCTACCGCTAATTATGATGCTACCTTAATCGGTTGGGCAGAAAACAGTAATACACCAAGCGGATTAGATCTTGGAGCATCTAGTCTTACCTATTGTTTAGGAGAAGCTGCTAGAAATATATTAACAGATGCTGGCAGGTTAAATTGGACTATTTCCGATGGAGGATTAGGTTGTGCTGCTACAGATTTCTTTGTTACTACCTGGCGAACAACTTCCTCAGAACGAAGAATTACCATTCCAACCACTGGAGGTGGATATGATTATACAGTGGATTGGGGAGATGGTACTATAGAAACTGGATTTACAGGTAATGCATCACACTCATATGCTACTCCAGGAATCCATACAGTTAAAATTATTGGTGATTTCCCCAGAATTTATTTTTTCATTGCTGCTAGTAGAAATAACATCCGGTCTATAGAGCAATGGGGAACGATTTCTTGGACGAATATGGAATTCGCTTTCGCAGGATGCGAAAATTTGGTTTTGAACGCTGATGATGTCCCTGATTTATCTTTGGTAGAAGACCTTTCTTCAATGTTTTTGGGAGCTTCAAACTTTGTAGATAACAAAGATAAAATGAATTCTTGGGATATTAGTAATGTTAGAGATTTAGAACAAATGTTTGAAAATGCAGTTAGTTTTAATGAGCCTTTACATAATTGGGATACGAGTAATGTGGAAAATATGGATTTCATGTTCTTTTTAGCATCAAGTTTTGATCAAAGTTTGGGAGATTGGAATTTATCTAATGCATTTTCATTATTGAATATACTTAACTTTTCGGGCATCTCTTCAGAAAATTATGATGCCACCTTAATAGGATGGGCAGAACAAGGTCCTGGAGATACTATCGTACCTAGAAGGGGGTTAGGCACGATAAGAACTTCTTATTGTCTAGGAACCGATGCAAGAAGGATCTTAACATCGGCGCCTCATAATTGGAGTATCACCGACCAAGGACAAGACTGCGATTTTACAAACGCTTTTGTTACCACTTGGCAAACTACAACCGCAGATGAAGATATTACGATACCCTCCACAGGAGCTGGATACAACTATATCGTAGACTGGGGAGATGGAACCGCAATTACTTCAGAAACAGGAAATGCAACACACACGTATACCTCAGCAGGGGCGTATGAGGTTAAAATTATAGGTGATTTTCCAAGAATTTACTTTAATAATTCAGGGGATAAAGACAAAATTTTAGCCGTGAATCAATGGGGTGCACAACAATGGACTTCTATGGAAAATGCATTTTATGGATGTTCTAATTTGGTATTAGACGCTACAGATACACCAATACTATCACAAGCAAATAACGTATCTAGGATGTTTAATAGTGCTATTTCGTTGGTAGATACACAAGATGTGATGAATACATGGGATGTAAGTACCATCACAACTATGGAGAGAATGTTTGCCGATGCTGATATGTTTAATGAAAATATTGCGTCTTGGAACGTTGGAAATGTTCAAAATTTCTCAGTGATGTTTGGTGGAGCAGATAATTTTAATCAAAATGTAAACGACTGGAATATAGGAGCGTTTGTAACAGGAGCGGTAAATATAGATTTTATGTTTATTGCAACAGCTTCTTTTAATCAACCATTAAATAATTGGGATGTGAGTAAAGTTAATAGGTTTAACTATACATTTTCAGGGGCAGCTAAATTTAACCAAGACCTATCAGATTGGGATATCAGTAGTGTCAATTCAATGCTTGGTATGCTGGATTACTCAGGGATGTCTATAGAAAATTATGAGGCTACTTTAAAAGGTTGGGCAACAGATACTAGTGGAAATGTAAGTGACGGTATTGATGATATTCCTACTGGTGTTAGACTTGGTGTTATACAATTGAAATACTGTGCCGTTGAAGAAGGTAGAAATATATTAACCAATACACTTAATAATTGGAACATTATTGGAGATGTTTTAGACTGTGGTTTCGAGGAAGGGTTTATTACCACTTGGCAAACGACAGCCGCAGATGAAACTATTGTGATTCCTACCAGAGGAGACGGATATAACTATAGTGTTGCTTGGGGAGATGGTACAGAAGATATCAGTATAACTGGAGATGCTTCTCACACCTTTACAACACCAGGAACATATACCGTAAAAATCAAAGGAGATTTTCCAAGAATTCGTTTCAATTCGAGTATCGTAGATAATCAAAGTAAAATACAAACGATCGAACAATGGGGTACCCAGAAGTGGGATACTTTTACAAGTGGTTTTAATGGATGTGTGAATTTAAAATTAAATGCAGATGATGTGCCGGATTTATCGCAAGCTACACAATTGTCTAGTATGTTTGAAGGTTGTACCAATTTTGAAGACTTAAAAGATAGGATAGGATCTTGGGATGTATCGACGATAGAACGTATCGACAGTATGTTTACAAGCTGTAGTATTTTTAATGAAGATATCAGTGCGTGGACATTTACCAATTTGTTAAGAACAGATTCTGTTTTTGAGGAAGCTTTAGCCTTTAATCAGAACATTTCTAATTGGAATATGGCTACAGTTATGGATATGGCGTATATGTTTTATGATGCAACTGCTTTTAATCAACCTATTGGGAATTGGACATTAGGAACGGTGGAATATATGATGGGAATGTTTTCTGGCGCTACCACTTTCAATCAGGATTTAAGCAATTGGAATTTTAGTCAGGTTCAGGATATAGAAGAATTGTTTTCAGGAGCATCATCTTTTGATCAAGATTTATCCAATTGGGATATTTCGAATGTGACTAATATGGCTGGGATATTTACAGGCACAGCTATGTCTCAAGAAAATTATGATAATACCCTAATCGGATGGGCAACACTAGAAGCTGGAGAAACGCGAATCCCAACAGGTTTAACTTTAAATGCTGATGTGGCACATTGTTTAAGTGTAGATGCCATAAATACACTGACCAGCTTACCATATAGTTGGATGATCAACGATGGTGGAAAGATTTGTCCAGAAGATGCTTTTATCACTTCGTGGTTATTAGAAGATAATGATAGAATTACGATTAGAACCACTAGTGGATATAATTATAGATTTAATATTGATTGGGGAGATGGTACTAAGGATACCAATGTAACCACAGATATTTCACATGTGTATACCACAGCAGGAACTTACGAGGTGTCAATAACAGGTGAGTTCCCAAGATTTACGTTGCTTTTTAGATTTGGTAAGACGTTAAGAACTAAAATTCAAACCATTGAACAATGGGGAAATATACAATGGCGTAGTTTTAGAGATTCCTTCAATGATTGTGAAAATTTAAAACTAAACGCGGATGATACCCCAGATTTATCTCAAGTTACCGAGTTATCCAGGATGTTTGAGAAATGTACCAACTTTGAAGATTTGAAGGATAGGATGGGATCTTGGGATGTATCAACGATAGAACGTATCGATAATATGTTTACAAGCTGTAGTATTTTTAATGAAGATATCAGTGCATGGACATTTACCAATTTGTTAACCGCAGAGGCTTCTTTTCAAGAAGCAGTAACATTTAATCAGAATATTTCTAGCTGGAATATGGTTACAGTAATTGATATGGAAAATATGTTTGATAATGCTTCATCTTTTGATCAGAATCTATCATCTTGGGATATTAGTAATGTAGAAGAGTTGGATAACATTTTTACTGGTTCTGGAATGTCTACAGAAAATTATGATAAAACCTTAATCGGTTGGGCAACCTTAGAAGCCGGAGAAACTGAAATCCCTACAGGTTTAACTTTAGATGCAGATGCAACATTTTGCTTGGCTGAAGCAGCAAGAGATACTTTAACAGGTTCGTTGTATAATTGGATCATCAATGATGGTGGATTTGGTTGTCCAACACCAGTGATTACACTCATAGGAGATAATCCTCAAACGATAACATTAGGAGATATGTATACAGAGCCGGGAGCAGAGGTAACGCATGGAGCGGTACTAACGATCGATATTTCTGACGTGGATACAAATTTACGAGGAATGTATTCTGTGACTTATAATGCTACAAGTGCCTCTGGTGAAATAGCTGCTCAAGTTACTCGAATCATCAATGTCATAGATTCTTGTCCGATTGTAAATTTACCAGAGAACAATTTTACGTTGACTACTGCTAGCGAAACCTGTACTGATAAAAATAATGGTATGATCTCGATTAGTGCTACTGAGCCATTAAACTATATCGCTACCATTAATAATGAGGCATACAACTTTACCTCAAATCTTGTAATTCCAGATCTGGCGCCAGATACATATAACTTCTGTATTGCTATTGATGGAGTTACCAATTGCGAGCAATGTTTTGAATTGACTATAGAAGAAGCTGCTGTGGTAACTGGTAAGACTACCTTAGATTCAAATACCATGAATATTGAAATGGCATCTGGTACGGCGCCTTATATGGCTATGATTAATGATAAGGTAGTAGGCGAATATACTAGCAATACTTTTGCTGTTAAGGTTCAACATGGCGATGTATTAGATATAGTTTCTAGTCTGGCTTGCGAAGGCAAGTTATCAGCCAGGGTTGATTTGTTTGATAAGATTACAATTACTCCTAATCCTACGCAAGGAGATGTGATCCTAACGGTTCCAAATGGAGGAGAGACGATGAATGTTACGATTCATAATACATTGGGTATGATGGTGTCTTCAGGAGTGTATAGTATCATAAACAGTAAAGTAAACTTACCTATGGAAAGTTTATCTGCAGGGATTTATTTTGTCCGTATTGAAGGATCAGTTTCAGAACCATTTAAAATTGTAAAACAATGAGAAATTTCTATATAGTAGTATTAAGTTCATTATTTCTATTTTCCTGTAGTGGAGATGATAATACGGTAACCCCCATACTAGATACTGTTCCTTCGATACCCAGTTTGGTATTTCCTACCAACAATTTGGTATGTACTAATTTTAACCTGGAGTTTGATTGGAGCAGAGTAGTAGATGGCGATGGTGATTCGATACAATATACAATAGATATTGCGGCCGATAATACCTTTACTCCTGTATTATTCACAGCCACTACTACAGAGACAGTCAATACTTTTACTTTAGAAAAGGGAACTACTTATTTTTGGAGAGTAAAGGCAACCGATAGTGCGGGTAATGATAGTGGTTATTCTGATATACAAACATTTTTTACAGAGCCCGATGCAGGAGTCAATACTATCCCAAATGCTCCTGTAGTATTAAGTCCTTCATTAGGAGAGCGAGTATCAGGAACCAATATCACTTTGGATTGGGATGCTACAGACGAGGATAATGATCCTTTGACTTTTGACCTTTATTTTGGAGATACGAATCCACCTGTTTTAGTTTCAGAAAATATAAATGTTTCAACATTTGATGTGATTGTCTCAGCCAATACCACATATTATTGGAGAGTTGTGGTTAAGGATGATAAACAAGGAGCTACCATTGGTCAGATATGGAATTTTAGAACAGAGTAAATTAAAATATTGATAAGGAAGGTAAGGGGTCCGTAACTTTTATCGATGCTAAGAACCACTCAAATACTCGGGTGGTTTTTTTGAATATAAAAAAATATAAACCTAAGGTATGCCATATACTTTGATGTGCTTGTCACTTGTATATCCATCAAACAAAATAGCAAGCTTTGTCCCATCCTCACTTAGAACAAATTCATTAAACTTATCCTTAATTTTATCTATGTAGCCAACAATCTTCCAACCTTTATGAGTCTTACGATATATATAAAGTGTATATAAATCATTATAGGTATCTCTAAAATTAACTTTACTAGTTAGTAATGTTTTGCCATCCTTACTTAGACCTAAATGATAATTGTCGAAAAAAGTATCAGGAATAAAGTTATCCTGCTTTATCCAAGTATTGTTTTCTAACGTATAAAACGAATAGTTATATTCCTGTTTTCTTGAATGAGAGAATATAGTAATTGATTTTCCATCGTTACCAATATGAGCAGAAATTCCTAGATTATGATATGGAAATTCTCCATCAATATCATTGCCTACTTGTTGCCAGTCGTTATTAAGGAACTTAAAAACCTTTACTTTTCCGGCGCTAGGTCCATTGTCATAATCATGAGGATTTGCTACAGTAATAATAGATCCATCTTTATTGATATTTACACTATCCCAAAATAAAGAATTGAAACCAGAGTAAATGGTTTTCTTTTTAACATTGATTTTATGGCCTTTCTTGATCCAGCCATGATTCGTCCATGAATAGAGTTGTAGCTTTACTTTATTATTCGCATTAAGGGCCTGAAAAACTCCTAAAGTGTTACAATCTCCACTTAGCGCAGCAGTATAAAGATCTTCATTTTGTGGTTTTTTAACGAGACTACTATCGTTATTCACCAGAGCCCAGGTTTTATTTTTAAGATCAAAGGTTCGTACTTTTAATACATAATTATCAAGATTTGCTATTACGATTCGATTGGCATTACCATTCATTTTATAATTCTGTCCATAGGTAAAATAACTAGTGTCTTTATTTTTATTTCCAAAAGGAGACCAAATCGTATCACGAAGTTTAAATGTAGCTATTTTTTTTGGCCCTACCGTAGAGTCTATTTCTTTAAATTGATCAGCAATGGCAATAGTGTTAGCATTAAGACTAATATTCATTTCTCTAAAAGGGCTATTATTATATTTGGAATATAATGTTATAGAATTTCCTAAAGATTTCCATTTGGGAGTATTTTCTTTTAATGGAGAATTCATATCGGCACATGATATAATGAATATCATAGTGATTGATAATACCATCCATTTTTTTATAATGCCTGGTATTCTAATCATTTGAATTTATTTTTAAAGATTTTTACTTCGCCATAGGTGAGATTATCCTCATCCATGGCGCTATTGCCTACAATAATTATAGAACCATCATTATTTATTGCAATCGAATTATCAAACTCTTCATATGCTCGTTTTAATTCAATTTTCTCTCCGTACAACTTCCAATTATTATTTACCAATTCAAAAGTCGATACAAAATTTGCATCTTTTCCTGATTCTGCTGTATCTCCTCCATAACTTGTTACTGCCAAACGATTACCTGATGCATTTAACATAAGTTGTTCTCCAAAACGTTCTAAATCCGTTCCATAAATAGTATTTCCTACTTGTTTCCATTCGTCAATACTATTAAGACGAAATACTTGTATACAACCAATAAGTAAAATGTTTCCGCGCTTGGTTTCATTCGAGGATTTGGAGATTTGAAAATCTTTATATCCAATGGCAATGATTGACCCGTCATCATTTATTGAAACTACATCTCCTATTAGAGAAATTTCGTTATAGAGGTTATGGTTCATTTTGATTACATTTCCTATTCGAACCCATTGATTATCAATTAATTTGTAAGTGATAACGCCTCTTTCTCCGTTACCAGTTGTGTTTAGAATTAATGTTCGACCATCGCCGCTAAGTGCTATTGATTTTCCGATTTGATTTTCATGAAATGTATTGTTTGTGTATTTAAAAGACTTTGTTGTCCCTAGAATACGATCACCTAGTAATTCCCAAGAATTATGTACTGTATTTAATGTATAAATAGAAACGCTACTGCTTATGTCGCCGGTTGATTCGTGATGAGGAGCTCCTATTGCAAGTGTTTTTCCATCTTGACTTAGACTAATGTCATATCCAAATTCGTCATAAGCTTTTGATCCGTTAAGATTTTGACCCAATTGAATCCATTCTTTTTTATGATATTTAAAAACTCTTACCTGTCCAGAATTTTCGCCATTGACATCACTATGCATAGTTCCTATTGCTAAGATGTTTCCATTGGCATTTATATCTAAAGTACTTCCAAAATGATCATATGTTTTTAACCCCTTTATGTCTTTTCCGATAGTTGTCCATGTATTTTCTTTATTTTGAAATACCCTGACATGACCAGAACCAATACCGTTACTATCATTATATGGTGAACCAATTGCGATAATAGAACCATCATCATTTATGGCAGTAGCCATACCTGCAAAATCCCCAGGAGCTTCTGAGTAAATATCATTGCCGATTTGTTTCCAATCACTACAAGAAAAGCATAGTATGACTATACTTATGTAAAGAATACATATTGATTTTTTCATTGGGGTGTACAACTATGTTTATAGAAATGTTATACCCAAAAGTATGAAAACGAATGCCTTATGAATACACGGTTTACAGTGAAATCAAAAATAGGGTTTTTGGGATGTTTATGGAAATACTACTTAATATGGTCTTTTGATAATTCTTTGTAGCGTTATAAACTAATTTTTGATCTATTTTTTGCTGCCTTATAAATGGCTTCTACAATTCTAATATCTTTTATACCTTCTTCTCCTGGTACCATAACAGGAGTATTATTGATAATAGACAAAGCATCATCATCCATCTGTCTAGCTTGTTGATTCTCTATATGGATATTTAATAATTTACCATCACTTGCTTTGCCTTGCACTCCTCCATACATAGAAAAAGGAGCTAGAGTATACCATCCATTTTCGCAATCAACATATAACTCATGCATCGATTTACCAACACTGGTTTTACCATGCGCTATGGCTCCAGAAGGAAATTCCAAGGTAAAATGTGTGGTTTCATCTGTCTCATTGAAAATTTTTGGACGAGTAGTCATTTGTTTTGCAGTGACGGATACGGGTTCTTCACCCGTCGTGTATCGAGCAGCATTAAGAGCATATACTCCCAAGTCATACATTGTACCACCTCCCAATGCTGAATCTAATCTCCATGTGCGTGCAGGATTGGTTACATTATATCCTATTTCTGCTCTTACAGTCTTGATTTTTCCGTAAGGCTTTGAAGCCGCCCAATCTATGACTGTACGTGTATTGGGTTCATGTTGCATACGATATCCAATAGAAAGCTTCACCTTATTCTTAGCACAAGCATCAATGATTGCTTGACATTCTGCTTCAGTCTTAGCCATAGGTTTTTCGCACCAAACATGTTTTCCTGCGTTTGCTGCTCTAATGGCATACTTAGCATGTAATCCCGTGGGAACAACAATATAAATAACATCGATATCTGGATTGTCTGCTATACGATGCATGGTCTCATAGTTATACACATTTTTATCGGAAATACCATATCTTTTTTGCCACCTCGGGATTTTAGAAGGAGTTCCTGTTACAATCCCTGTAAGTTTACAATATTTTGTACGCTGTAGGGCAGGAGCTAAGACGGTAGAACTATAATTACCCAGCCCTACCAGACATACGTTTAGTTTTTTTGAAGGATTACCAAATATGTCTGTTAAAGGAAATAAACTACCTGCCAGAACCAAACCTGTGTTTCTAATAAAATTTCTTCTATCCAGCATGACTTAAGTCTCTAAAAATGAATGCATCAAGGTAGTTTTTAATTTTGTAAAATGTTGTTTCGGATTTGTTAAATCAATACAAGATTAATTTTTAGTATTCATTTTTTCTAATAATAATTTGCATTTGGCGATATATCCATAATCCCCAGACTTGCTTGATTTTGCTTGATTTAATGATGTAGTTACTTTTTCTTTAGCAATTTGATAATCTTTTACGTGATATGCCAATTCTGCTCTGTAATATTTGTACCAAAAAGCATTTGGTTTCATGGCTATGGCTTTTTCAAACCATTCTGCAGCCTTGTCTAAATCTTTGTTCTTATGATAATAAAATTGTGCTGCATCAAAATAAGTCTGAGCTTTAATTTCTCCAGTCGAATGATTAATTTTCTCTTCTATTTCTTTAAATAATATAGGATCAGAATTTACAAATAATGGAATAACAACTTTAGTATATTCCCATGCAATTACAAGATCACCTCCATTAGCATGAAAATTCTCAAAATAAATACTCAAGGTTTCTATTTTATCTTTTAGTTTGAGCGCTGGTACTTTGAAACGTAGTAAATCATTTGTTTGATCATAGTTACCTGCTCCCCATAGCTTTGTGTTTTTGTGAATTACAATAGTCCAATCATTTTCTCCCGGGATACTATATAATCCATAAGAACCGGCAGGGATATCTTTTTTTGCAAGCTGTATATCTCTGTCAATTGATATTTTTGTAGATGAATTAGCTCCTGTACGCCAAAGTTTTTGGTATGGAATTAAGCCACCAAAAATCTGCCTGTCTCCTGCACTTGGCTGTCCATACTCAAGTCTTACAGTAGCTAACCCTACTTGTAATTCTTTAACTATTTTTGGACTGAGACTAGGTTTGTTAATTTGCGCATTTATAAAAAAAGGAACCATTAGACATACTAATACAGAATTTTTTAAAAAGGATTTCATCTGTTCTTTTTTGAATTGTAATTAGAAGTTAGTTTCTGTTTTTTTTGACATAGAGAAATAGTTATATGCCCATGTGTATATAGTCATAATACATATTAAGAATAAACTATTAAATTGAAATATTGGAATTATATCTCGATGTACTTAGGCACTGTTCTCTCACTTTGTATATCTCCTGTGTGTTTAGTGCTTTGTTTCTCGAATAATAATACATGAACTTCTTCATTATCTTTTGTGGATGGACAATGTTCTACACCTTTAGGAACTACAATAATTTCTCCTGGCTTTACAGTTACAGTTTTGTCTCTAAATTTCATATGTAAAGTGCCTTTTACAACCTGAAATAACTCATCTTCATCATCGTGCTTATGCCAAATAAAATCACCACATAATTTAGCGAGATAGATTTGATTATCATCTACCGTAGCGATACGATGAGGGTGCCATTGTTTGTCAAATTTGGATAGTTTCTCTTTGATGTTAATTGCTTCCATAAAACTGTTTTTTTTAGAAAAACAAGGTACTTATTTCATCTGTGATGCGAGCAGGTCTTAACGTTTCTTTATATAGTAAGCACCAACTGGTCTTTGCTGATACCAAAACCTGTTGAGTAGTCGAATTTATGATTTTGGTATGACGTTCGCTTTTTACCCCTCTATGATTATCAATCCAGGTTTGTAGCGTGATTTTGTCATTTTCGAAAGTAGGGTGGTGGTATTCGATAAAGTGATTAAGCACAACCCATACATACGTATTTCTAAGTTTAATGTCAGTTTTGGATTCCCAATGTTTTTTTGCAACATCTTGCACCCATTGAAGATATACAACATTATTTACATGATCCATATCATCAATAGCTGATTTTGGAACGGTAAAATGATATTCGAAAATTTCAGGTTGCATTTGATCAGGATTTTAGTACCGTAATTTCAAGTCGTAAAATGGTATTCTATACAAACTTAAAATTTTCATGATTTGTGATATCGAATGTACTATTTTTTTGTGGCAATTATTATTCCTGTAGACCAATTCATTTTGGTTACATTAAAATCGTCTCTACTTTCCAGGGATTCGATCAATAGATTTACTTTTTGTTGATGACTTTTTGGCCAATCTGGTTGTGTGTTCAGGTCATCAATGATATAAAACCCACCTGGTTTTAGTAATGCTAATGTTTCTTCTAGTTCATAAAATTTACCAGGCCAGGTATCTGCAAAGATGAGATCAAATTTTTCTCCGTTATAGTTTTTAATCCATTCTGCTCCATCTGCAAGTATAATGCTTACCTTTTCTTCTTTTTCAAAGTATTTTTGTGCCACTTTTATGAGTTTGGGATCATTATCTAATGTGATGAGTCGAGACGAATCATCCATTCCGGCAATCATCCATGAAAGTGACAAACCTATGCCAGTGCCTAATTCTAATAGATTTGCATTAGGTTTAGACGTTATTAATGTTTTTAAAAGTGTTCCGATGTATGGGTCTGATGGCATCGTAAAGCCGATTTCTTTACACAGTGTTTCTAATTCTGAATACACCTTTGGGAATTCTATAATTTTTGAGTCGTTCATTATGTTTTTTATAAATAGTGTATCTCACAAAACTATTTATATGAATTTTACTCAGGAACTTACTATCATGGTAAATTACGATGTTCATGCCTTTTTCGGTCAGTGATTGTAGCGACAGCTTTTACAAACTTGGATATATGGTTTGTAAAACTATAGTGTAAAGCACGGTTTGTCCCGGCTAAAACCCTAAAATAATCTTTGCAATATAGAAGAATAGAAAAATACCAAAGATATCATTACTCGTAGTAATAAATGGGCCTGTAGCAATTGCGGGATCGATACCTTTCTTGTTTAGAATAATAGGAACAAAAGTTCCTATTAATGCTGCTACTATGATGACACATAGCATGGATATAGCAATAGTTAAACTAAAATTTATTTCCATTTTGGTAATAAACCCGAATACTATAACCAGTATCCCCAGAGTAACACCACTAATTAAGCTTAAACTTATTTCTTTTAGCAAACGGGTTAGAAGACTCCCTTTTACATTATCGTTAGCTAAACCTTGCACAATGATTGCAGAAGACTGTACTCCAACATTACCTGCCATTGCCGCAATCAAAGGAGTAAAGAAGAAAAGTTCTTTGTATTTGTTAAGAGCTTCCTCAAATCCTTCCATGATAAATACACTTCCTAACCCTCCAAAAAGACCAAGGATTAACCATGGTAAACGAGCTCTGGTAAGTTCCCAAACATTATCATCTGCTTCTACATCTTGTGAAATACCAGCGGCTAATTGATAATCTTTTTCGGCTTCGTCTTTTATAAAATCTACAATATCATCGATGGTTACTCGACCTAACAGAACTCCATCATGATCGACTACGGGAATAGCTTCGAGATCATACTTTTGCATGATACGTGCAACCTCTTCTCCTTCTGTATCAACATCTACATAATCTACTTTAGGAATATAAACTTCGCTGATATGTGTTTTTGCAGATGCTGTTAGTAAATCTTTTAGCGATAATCTACCTTTAAGTTTTTCTTCTTTATCAACAACATAAATAGAATGTACTCGAGTTACATTTTCTGCTTGTCGTCTCATCTCCCGAACACAACCAGCAACTGTCCAGGTTTCTTTTACTTTTACCAATTCTTTGGCCATTAATCCTCCCGCAGTATCCTCATCATAAGTAAGGAGTTCTTTGATATCTTCTGCACGTTTTTCATCCTCAATTTCGGCAATTACCTTTTCTGCTCTTTCATCAGGAAGCTCTGCTACGATATCTGCCGCATCATCGGTATCCATTTCTTCCAGCTCTTCGGCTATTTCTTTTACAGAAAGATTTTCCAGAATACGTTCTCGAAAATCCTCTTCCAGTTCCATAAGAGCTTCAGAGGTCTTCTCACTATCAAGTAACTTGATAAGGTATGTTGCTTGAGATAAATTAAGTTCACTAATGATTTCTGCAACATCAGCAAAATGTATTTCATTGAGCATATCACGCAGATTTACATCCTCTTCTGTTTTGATGAGGTGCTTTACCTGTTGGATAAGTTCTTTAGAAACCTGAAATTGCATATGCCTGATGTTTAGTGTCCCCTTGTGTGCAAACGCCCACAAAGATAACCAAAGAATTTAATTAGGCTTTATGGTTGTGTTAAATCCCTTAATGAGTATGTTTTTCTATCAATTGAGTAAGTTTTATAAACTCATCTACCGACAATTGCTCTGGACGTTTTGATAAGATATCTAATATTTTGATTTCATCAGATAGCTGAAAAGTTTTAAGACTATTTCTTAGTGTTTTACGACGCTGTCCAAAGGCGGTTTTTACTACTCTAAAGAATAATTTCTGATCGCAAGGAAGAGTATAGTCTTTTTTTCTTGTTAATCTTAGTACGCCGCTGTCTACCTTAGGAGGTGGGTTAAACACATCTGGAGGAACAGTAAAAAGATATTCGGCATCATAAAATGCCTGGGTAAGTACCGAGAGAATACCATAAGCTTTGGTACCTGCCTGTTCGCAGATGCGTTGTGCTACTTCTTTTTGAAACATTCCTGTAAATTCAGGAATACGTTCTTTATGTTCTAATGTTTTAAAAACAATCTGTGTCGATATGTTATATGGGAAATTACCTGTAATCGCAAATTGTTTCCCTGGGAATACTGTACTTAAATCAAACTTTAGGAAATCTGCTTCCAAAACCTGAAAAGATGAATTGCTCCTCAATACTTCATTGTGCTCTAACTGAAAGTTAGTGTTCAGATATTCAATAGATTCACTATCCAAATCCATGGCAATGACATCAAGGTTTTTTTGGAGGATGTATTTGGTTAAAACTCCCATTCCCGGACCGATTTCGATAACATTTTTATATCCCTGTAGCGTTAGCGTATCTCCAATTTTTCGGGCTATATTTTCATCTTTCAAAAAATGCTGTCCAAGATGTTTTTTTGCTTTTACAGCAGTTTTTTCTTGTGATACAGAATAATTAGGAGTGTATTTTTTGTTTTTCTTTGATTTAGCCATTCTGTTCGCTTACAATTTCTAATTCTGTTCTGAATGCCACAAATTTACCTGCAAAGCGGTTGGTTTCTGCCCTAAGACGATCGGCATCTTCAGCATAATATTTTTGTAAAGTCTCTTTATTTTTAGTTGTATATTGAACAGAATAAGTAATACCTCCCATTTCTTCTTCTACGAGTACTTTGGTCATTAACGCCTTACTAAATTTTCCTGTGGCTAACATATCAGGAATATGCTCTTCTTTCATCCATTGCAACCATTCGCTATGAATAGTTTCTTCTATGTTTATAGTGACGTTATATATGTACATAAGTATTGTTTAATTTTAATTGAGAAGAAAATAGAATTTGATCTAAAAAAGTTAAGCGAACAAAGGTAGTAAACTACGTGCAACTAACTATTGATAATTACCTAATTTATAGCATCTCCACGTAGGGTTCTGTATTTTTTTCTGGCCGCTACAAAATAGATACTGGCTGCATGGTTAAAGATAATTTTCTCATACAATTCCTTTGCTTTTTCGGGTTCACCCAATTCATTCGAATATAGTTCTGCTAACCAATAATAAGCATCATCTGCTAGAATATCATCGTTATAAAATTCTATAATTTTAAGGTAGTTGATTTTGGCTTTTTCGAATTGTTTTTCTTTTTCAAATAATTTTGCCTGACGTAAAAAAGCTTCATCTTCGATTTTTTCGCCTCTATGCTGAGTTAAGATTTTCTGATATTCTGCAATCGCATCTTCATTCTTATTTTGAAAGGCTAATAAGTCTGCTCTGGCAAAAATCTTTAAAGCAGTTTGTGTAGAGTCCTCAAGAGAATTATCGCTTATAATAAGACTTAGCTCCATAGCATCGTTAGCAATTAATTGAGAGGTAGAAGATTTTAAAACATCAAGTTGGGTTTGTGCCCATGCAAAATCCCCTTTGTAATAACTTGTTTTTGCTACTTTAAAACGGGCATCCTGTGCCAGAAAATTATTCTTCAGTGCATTTTGTACTTGCGTATAATAGATTAATGCTTGATTAAATTTTTGATCTAATACTAAGATGTCTGCAATTTTCATTTTAATTCGGGAAGACTGAAATCTGGATAGCCGCTCTCTTTTGAGTAAATCTTTTAAAAAACCAATAGCTTCTTGTTTTTTATCCTGATTAAACGCCAGGAAATGAGCATAATCTACTTGTAGGCCTATCGTTTCTCTGGATTTACCATACTCATTAAATACTGTATTATATTGATCAACTATGGTTTTGTATTCTTTTTTATTGGCATTATCCACTTTGGCTTTAAGAATAATCTTATGAGCAGTAAGCTTCATGTCTTTTGAAGCTGAGGTTTCTAGAAGGTAATTAAGAATTTCTGTAGCTGATTTAATATCTTTTTCAGAAATAGCAATTCTGGCTAAATCAATGATTCCTTCAGGACCTTCTTCTTTACGTTTATAAATAGCTTTTTCCTGTATAAATGCTTTTTTAAACTCTTTTTGCTGTACAAAAAGCCAACTCAACATTTCGTTATATAAAATATCAGGATTTTGTTGTAGTCTTTTAATTAATAATTTTCTAAAGATAATATTGGCTTCATTTGTCGGATCTTCTGATATGTAATCTCCAAAATTTCGTTGCACAATATTGATATAATTGGGTTGTGTTTTTAATAAAGATAAATAACTATCAAACATCTTTTCTAGTTTGCCTTGTTCTCCATAGATTTTGGCTAATTGGACATTAAAATTTGCTCGGGGATTGTCTTTCATCCCTTTTTCATAAATCAATGCGGCTTCATCTAGTAAACTATATTTTTCAAATGTTTGTGCAAGGGAGTAGGCGTGATTTACACTATTGTTACTATAGGTTTCTACCGCCTTGTCATAATACAAACGCGCTTCTTCAGATTTTCCCTGCAAATCATAATGATGTCCTAGTTCTACCAGAATCTGAGCATTACCAGGTGTTCTTTCTACTCTTTTTTTCAAAATACTTTCTGCTTCATCAAACTTTTCTAATTGTTGATACGATTCTACTAACCCTAAAAAATAATTTATCCGGTTGGGATTTTTGGCATATAGTTTTTGATATACAGAAAGTGCTTTTTCATATGCTCCTTGTTGGATATAGTTTTTAGCCAACTGTTCCGACTGCGCAAATGTCGAAAAAGTAAATACTAGGGAGATATAGAAAAAGATAAGGCGCATTTTGCAAGTTTTTTGTAAATATAACAAAATGCGAATTAGTAGTATGTTATGGTTCCCTTAATCTGTGCGTTTAACCCTTTAATGTTGAATTATTGTATTATCAATTTTGATGAATTTAGGAATTTGTACATTTTATTGAATCTGGAATGATGAAATATGATGAAATATTATTTTTTTCAACTTTTTTAGATATTAGTAAAAGTAATATGTAATGTAGTTTTGGGTGTTATAATTTAAAAGCGAAACTATGTGGGTAATTGCTCTGGGGCTGAAGTAAGATCATTAGTTACTAAAATTAAACTCAATAAGAAATGAGAAAACAACAAAATAAAATATTCTTACATTTAATGATTTTAGTAACTACCACGCTAGGGTTATTTAGTTGTAAAAATGAAAAGCCAGAACCTTATCAGGCTCCAGAGCCCCAGCAAAAATTGATACCACAACCTTTTCCAACAACATATGGTTTTCCTGTTTCTGAGGCGACATTAATCGGATATACACAGGATTACACGAATCCAAAAAATATAGAAGGTATTTATACACATGCTTGGCAGATATGGGCAGGGCTTACTCAAATGACGGATTTAGAAACTGAAAACGGACATAAAATTAGAGTGTTTGAATCATGGAGAACACCACAACAAATAAAATCAGAAGACAGAATTAATGATAAAAATCTATTTCCTTTAACCGTTCCTCATCAATTGGGACATGGAGTAGGTTTGGATAGTATTAATGAAACACAACTAGCTGGATTTGTAAAATATAGTCCTGCTGCAGAAAAGCATGTTGTAGAACAAGGGATTTTTGATCAAAAAGTAGCAAAATCATTGATTAAAAGCGGTGCAAATCAAATTATAGGTTTTCCAGTAAAATCTATTATGATTAAACCAGTATTTCTTCCTGTAAATTTGGCTAATGGCAAGGATACTATTCATGTATGGCAAGGACCACCAAAAGACACGATTCGTACCTGGGATCAAAATGATTGGCCAAATTCTTTAATTAAAGTAGTAAAGAGTAAAAGTGAAGCTGACGGAAAAACAAAGTTTGCAATATCAGATTTTATAAATTTTAAGGTTGATAAAAATTTTACAGAGCCATTTGGAAATTTTGAACATGGAGATTATGCTGTTTTAGTGGGAATGCATGTAATGACAAAAGAAACAACACGATGGACATGGCAATCTTTTTGGTGGAGTCAATACCCCGATACACCTCATTTTCCGAGTTCAAAATTGCATGCCTCATATCGAAGTAATGTAACCTTAGATGATGCGGCTAGTCATTATGCCATGACAGCAGCGTATTCAACCAAAATACCAGCTCAACCTTATATTAATGGTCAAAACATTGGGGAATCTTTATATGCCTATAACCCTTATTTGGAGGCTGGTTTTGGCCCTTCTGGTTCTAATAATCCTGTTTTACTAGGTGAAAATGAAAGCGGTATCTATAACGGTAAAACTGTTCAAAATAATTATGGGATTCAAACCAATTGTATGAGCTGTCATATCCAGGCAAGATGGCCTCAAAATAATTCGAGTTTAAATTATAATGGTAATCGTTATGTAGATTTTCAGCAAAGCTACGGTAAAGACACGCTTCAACTCGATTTTTTATGGTCAGTTAATGCAACTCTTGGGTCAATCAAATAGATAAACCATTTAATTTGTGATTCGTCACAAATTTTAAAAATATATTGTTATTGCATGTGTGGGATGAGATGGCGAGCATTATCCCTGTTTTAGTAGAACAACCATGTGGTGTGAGTAGCCCAGTTATTTGCTTGATTAGCATATGACTGGGCTTATTTTTTAATTCATTCTGTGGGTTAAATTAATCAATCCATTCAAATCCACAGTAAGGAACTAATACCTCAGGAATTTTAATCCCTTTTGGAGTTTGATAATTTTCTAAAATACCGGCCAATACTCTTGGAAGTGCTAATGAACTTCCATTAAGCGTATGTGCTAACTGGTTTTTTCCTGTAGTATCTTTAAATCTTAGTTTTAATCGATTGGCTTGATAAGATTCAAAATTAGAAACAGAACTAATTTCTAACCAACGATCTTGTGCCGTAGAAAATACTTCAAAATCATAGGTCAGCGCAGAGGTAAATCCTATATCGCCACCACAAAGACGTAATACGCGATAAGGTAATTGTAACTCTCTAAGAATATCTTTTACATGTTCTACCATTCCATCCAGAGCCTGATATGAATTTTCTGGTTTTTCGATGCGCACAATTTCGACTTTATCAAATTGATGCAAACGATTTAAACCTCTTACGTGAGCACCATAAGAACCGGCTTCACGTCTAAAACAAGGAGTATATCCCGTACAACAAATAGGGAGTTGATTTTCTGTTACTAATTCATCTCTAAACATATTAGTTACAGGAACCTCTGCAGTAGGAATCAGATATAGATCATCACCGGTTACATGATACATTTGTCCTTCTTTATCTGGTAACTGGCCTGTGCCATATCCTGAGGCTTCGTTTACCAAATGCGGAACCTGATATTCTTTATACCCAGCTTCAGTGTTTTTATCTAAAAAATAACTGATCAACGCACGTTGTAATCGAGCACCTTTACCTTTATATACAGGAAAGCCCGCTCCGGTAATTTTAACACCCAACTCAAAATCGATAATATCATATTTCTTAGCGAGCTCCCAATGAGGTAATGCTCCTTCTTCTAATACCGGGATCTCTCCTTCTTTATAAACCTCTTCATTGTCCTCATCGCTCTGTCCGTTAGGAACAGAATCATGGGGAATATTAGGAATGGTATATAACAATTGTGTGAGTTCTTCTTGTATCTGAGTAAGCTTAGCGCCAAGTTCTTTAGAAGTTTCCTTAAGCTGTGCCGTTTTCTCTTTAAGTAAATTAGCTTTTTGTTGCTCTCCATTCTTAAAGAGCATACCAATTTCTTTGGAGAATGTATTAGAATCTGCTAGTGTGTTATCCAGTTTTGTTTGCGTAGCACGACGATCTTCATCCAAGGCAATCACTTTACCTAAAACCGATTCGCCATCAAAATTTCTTTTTGCCAAGGCTTTTATATACGCTTCTTTGTTTGCTATGATTTGTGATACTACTAACATGATATCTTTTTTGACGGTTTTTTCATCATTTGTAATGAAGGAGCAAATTTAAATAAAAGCTCGGGTTTTGGAACTTAATTTTTTTGGATTGTTATAAGAAATTCAATTTATGGGTCATAATAATTTTTTCTACTGCTTTTGAGACTTAATTATAAATGACCTTATGGGGCTATAGTGTAAGCAAAGATAGCAGCTGCCAAAATCCATAAACCAGATATAGACCCCAATACTAAGGACCAAGCTATGTTTTTTTTATAAACAACATATATAGAAATGGGTAAGGTAATGAATAGAAGTACTTCTGCAATACTGATATAATGAGGTGTGTTAAATAGCATAGAGGCATTTTGATAATACCACCAACCGGCACTTTTGGCCATATTCTCATAAAAGAAGATATATACTCCGCCAGAAATAGCAATAATACCTGATGCAATTGCTATACCTTTCCATTGGATTAGTCTTAAGCTTAGATACCCCATCTGAACGAGTACATTTGACCATGCAAAAGGCATATATAGGGGAGAAGTCCATAACATAGGCTCATCCATTGGATATACTAATGAATCCAGTGTTATGGCGGCGTAATGGTCGGCAAACAGCTCAAGAATACCACAAGAAGTTCCAAATACAATGAGTTTTAATATTAGATTGTTTTTGGAGGTGATTGCATATACAAGATAGATTGGATATAAAATATAAGTAATAATTCCAGCAGAAATTGATCCAGCTTGCGTAATTGAACTTCCGATCGTCCAAAGGATTAAAATAATTTGAGTAATATCAATAAAAAGAGTCGTTTTCTTATTGAATTCTGTTGCATTGAATGTTTTTTTTTCTAAAAGTGTTTGAATCGTGATCATTTTTAACTGTTTGATTGTAATACTGTAAATACTATTGGGATGTAATAGTTAGACAGGATTAGATAAATAAAGTTTTAAAAGGGTTTATGAAAAATACCAGCTTTTTTTAATGATGAGTTTAACCACTGTTAATAGAATTGGGCACGGATAAGTTTTTTTTGAAAGATATATTCTGAAATTTATGATACGCTATTAAAAAGCATTTGTTCACTGTAGATATTGATGCAAACTTAGAAAGTAATACTATTTTTTTTTCATGATTGTTATGGCTGTTTTTTATTCCTATAGTTTCACCAATATCTAGTCCAGTAGCTTCTGACGTTTCTTTTAGAAAATATCTCACCATAAATTCGGGAATATTTTTGGATAGGAACCCTCGTGTTAAATTTTTATGAAGATCAATACAGGATTTAGTCAATTCGATGCCTTCAGCCGATGGGGCAGCTTGATGTTTGAGTATTTTGATGGATAACTCCCAGGCTTCGTTATATGTGTTTGGAAGTAAATCATGATCTATCCCATTTAGATAGCCTATTACTTTCCAACAATGTATATAACCTTCCTTCTCCTGCTTTGTTAGTTTAATATTAAGTTGTTCTAACCCATCGATAATCATTGGAGCAAAAGCCATTAACGTACCTGTTAAATCCTCCTGATTAATGGGGGCACCTAATTCATCGGTATCCCATTCATAAGTATTGTACTTAGTAGATTGTAGAAAATACCTTACCATAGCATGTATGAGTCGTACCTTTTGTATAGTAACAATTCCTTTGCCATTTGGTAAAAAACTACCAGGAGACATTGTATTTGCAACCATTTGCCCTGTTTCTGCAAGTCTTTTAAATATTTTTGAACTTCCATATCGTTCGGTTAACCTACCGGTAAGATGTAATATTTTTGCTCCGTTTTTACAAGAATAGCAAAGAGGAAGAGATTTATATTGTAACATCATCATTATCAATAAAACATATCTGTTAAATACATCCTGCCCTAATTGGATAAGTTTCCAATCAAGCCACTCTGGTAGTGTTGATGTCGTTTTAAAATATTCGTTTAACTTCTGTTGTATTTCAATTGGGAATAGGTCAAATTGGTGTTCTGAATAACTATTATTTCTGACCAGTGCTTTAAGTGTTTTGATAAATTGAGCATGATTACCAGATGTGATAATTTCATGCATGATTTGATCTGCTAAAGGGTCGGTTTTTTTTCTTTTTTCATCTAAAAACTTATCCGTTACGTTGGTAGAATCGAACATGTTCATTGGTTAGGTTTTAATGTTAATATGATTGCTTTAAGAACTGTATTTTTTAAAACTTCAACTACAATCGATATTATTTCAATACAATGATAAATTTAAAGCACTTAAAATGCTAAATAATATTCTACTTTTTCTTAATTCGAATTGTATAATAGATATACTTTGGTGACAATAGTAGAAGTTTTAAATTTGAAGTATTTCCTGATACAATTTTTATAAAATGATGTAGAGATGAAAAGGAATAATTAATTTGACTTATGAAAAATTATAAGAAATACATTGTTCTTAGTGCAATGATTTTGTGTTTAAGTTGTGCAGACTCTAGTGAGGAACAAAAAATAGAATATCATAAGAATGGTAATGTCAAAGGTATTGGTAAGATTAAGCAATCTAAGAAAATAGGAGTTTGGGCATATTATGACGAAGATACTGCCGAGGTAGATTCTATACCTTATAAAAATGGAGTTAAGGAGGGGGAAGCCAGAGCATACGATTTAAGAACAAATACATTGTCTAAAAAAGGAAACTATAAGAATGATCAACAAGAAGGTATTTGGGAAACCTATCACTTTGATGGAGCAGTGCATTCTAGAGCAACATTTACAAACGGGAATGCAATAGGAGAGTTGCTTTACTTTTTTGCAGATGGAACTCCTAAAATGAGTACTCCAATTAAGAATGGAAACTTACATGGAACCTATAAGGAATACCATGCAAACGGAAAATTATCGATTATAGGATACTATCAGAACGGCGAAAGAGATGGAGAATGGAAAGAATACAATGAAGAAGGTGTGGTTAAAGAAATGTACCAATACCAATCAGGGTTATGGCATGGTAATTATGAGAAGTATCATTTTAATGGTAATATTAAAGAAAAAGGGAGATATGAACTAGATCAGAAATCAGGGACATGGGAATATTTTGATGAAAATGGAGTTATGATTTCTACAGAGAATTTTTAAATAAAAAATATCAGTTTGAGCAGGTAAAGTACTCTCTGCAAGATATTACATAGGAATTTCAATATCGATTACTGTACCTCTGTTTGGAGTAGAATCAATAAATAAGGTGCCTGATAATTTATCCAGACGTTTCTTTATGTTTTTAAATCCAATACCATCTGCATTTTTTTTGGTATTAAACCCAATACCGTTATCCTCAAAAAGAAGTTGCAGTGTTTTTTCATATTGATTCAGATAGATATCAATTCGATCTGCCTGTGCATGTTTTAGACAGTTGGTTAATAACTCCTGAATGATTTTAAATAATTCTTCTTTTAAAGGAACACCGATTTTGTCGATTTGTTCTTCGGGATGAGGATTAAAAGAAATGTTCTGATTACTACCATCCTGTATATTAGATATGTATTCTTTTACAAGCTTAGAAATTCCATTTTCAAGAAACTTTTTAGAAGCGAGATCATGAGAAATATCTCTTACTTGATGATAGGTTTCATCAATTTGGTTGATGATCTTAGTGTTTTGATTACCATTATCATTATTAGAAAGCTGTAGTTTTATACTAGCCAAGTTTCCACCAATACTGTCATGTAGCTCTCTGGCAACACGTTTTCGTTCCCGATCTTGTCCTTGCATAGAAGCCTTAATAAGGTTAAGTTCCTGTTCCTTCATCAATCCGTGTACTTTCTGTTGGTTTACTTCCTCTTGTGACTTATTAAGTTTGACCTGTGTTTTTAGTTTTTGAAAATATAGGATCAACAAAGCAATGATAGGAATAAGAGTGATAACAAAGCCGATTAGAAAGGCATTTTTAATGGTTCTTTGCCGGCTGATTTCATTTTCTTTAAGTAGTTGCTCTTCCTTGAGGGTAAAGATTTCTTTTTCTTTTTGAAGGGTTTGGTATTTAATTTCTAACTCCTTAACAATCTCTTTGTTTTGATTTTTTAAGATTTGATCAGAAACGTTGACATATTGAGTCATTAACCCATAAGCATTTTTGTAATCTTCTTGTCCTCTATACAGACTAGTTAGCATATTGATAACATCTCGTTGTAACTCTAGTCTATTCCATTGCACAGTATTTACATATGCAGAATTTAAAATCATCTCAGCAGCATCATATTGTTCGAGAGTATAGTATATAATTCCCATTTGAAATACAGCATCAATGTATAGGTCATAAAAGTGATTTTGGATAGCTTTTTCTTTAACAAAGCTAAATTGATCCATTGCATGATCATATTCTTTTGTAATACTATTGATTCTTCCTAGATTAAGGCGAATCTTCAACTGGGTTTTTAAATCTTTACCTGGATCTAATTGATCCAAAACTTCATGATAGAGAGATTGTGCTATTCCAATTTCCTTTTTGAAAAGATGTAAGTCGGCTAGCGCTTTTTTAGCTAATAGATTTAGTTTTTTATCTGTGGTTTTTTCTATACAATTGTGTAATATAGGTAGTGCCGTGTCATATTCTTCTTTATGAAGGTATATAATAGCAAGGTCAAGCTGATGGGTGTAAAACAAAGTACTCATTGTGGAAGCCGGGGAGATAGATAACCCATCAAGATGATACTTCATCGCATCATCGTAGAGCCCTTTACTTAATTTTCCTTTTCCTAATATGTGATATGATTTGGAAATATATTCATCGCTATTCGGGATGTTCTTCTGATATTTTACAACTTCACTTTTTAAGAAGTTACCATAATAGATAATAGAATCCGTATTTCCATATCGTATATGAATATTTGCAATAGTATCAATAATTTTTATTCGCGAGATAGGGTCGCTGGTCGTGTGTAAATTACGATATAAACGTTTGTTAACCGGGTTAGGAGTAACTCCAAAAGAAGTAAACCTTTCTTCTTGTTGACTAGATACCAAGAAGGGCAATCCTAAAACGATGATAAAAATAGTTCTTAAAATATAGAAATGCATTCTTGTTATTATATTTACTTGAGAACAATCATTTTTTTCCTATTCTCTGTTATATTTAATGATCCATGGATTGGTGCTAAAATAATTCCAGGGGACATTAGCAAGATCAACTTCGGGATCGATAAATACTTTTTGTTCTTTTCCATTAATAGATATTTTGCTATTTACATAAACAGCGATATCTTTTCCTTCAGTGGCATACTTTTCTTTAAGATGCTGCGCAAATTGCCACATTGCATCTGGTTTAGTAGAGACTAATCGTAATTGTTTTCTAGAAAGGTAATTAGTCTTGTTAATATATTTTCGTTTAGCTTCAGGATCATTTTTATCTAAAATATAAAAATTTGTGATTCCCGACCTGCCTCTAAGCATCATACGCCAGCTCATTCTATGTCCTTCTTCTGTCCAAAGCACGTCTCCCGGGATAAACCAGTGACGAACAGGAAGAGTTATTTGTATTAAAAACCAAACGGTCATGATTGGTACCACAAATTTTTTATAAGAAGGAATAACCATTTCACTAGCAGTGTAGAATTCTTTCTTTTTCATAAAAATGCGATGTATCTTTTCTTTAGAAAAGAAAAATACACTGAAAGCCAGAGATAGATATGGAAATATCCCTATTTGAAATACTATAGAATTAAATAAATGAAAAAAGATACTAATACAAAATGCTATGAATCGTGTTCTTTTCCATAGTAAAAGAGGAATAATCAGCAAATCAAATAAAATTCCGAAATAGGTAACACTTATATGTGCCCAGTGCCCTTGAAGGATATCTCCAACAATAGGGTAATGCGCGCGACCAGCCATTAAGTTTTTTGCAACTGTATAGTCAAGCCAATCTGGATAGAATTTTGCTACAGAAGCATAGGTGTAAACGATCCATAATTGTATAATGATCACTAACAGACACCATCGAGGCATTGAAATTTTTTTCAATAATGGATTTTGTTTTACATCAACAGAAAAATAGTTTCCTGCAGGTAGAATAGACATTATAATGCAAAGCAGTAATAATAGATAATAATGGTTGTTGTAAGAAGATTTTTGCATAAAATATACTCCAGCCCACATTATCGTATAGGCGATCATACTCCAACGATATCTAAATCCAATCATCACTAGCAGTCCAAAAATCCCCATAACTGCAAAGTAAAAATACATGCCATTACCAGGGAGTGGCTGTAAAAAGTCAAGACCAATAAAATTAAATGTAAATTCTGGATCGATCATGGTCCTTTTAATCCATCCTGTAAAAATAGCTCCGATAGCTTCTGCCGCGATAAGAAACCCAAAAAAAACTCTAAATATAATAAGAGCACTATTATCAATATGGGTAAATAACCAGCGATTAATCATACCAAAGAGTTTATATAATCCCTAGAAAAATCTTCATCTTGTTGCATAGCCTCTTGCAATTGCTCAATAGAATCAAACTTCTTTTCATCACGAATACGTTTTAGCATCTGTATTTGAATCTTTTTGTCATATAAGTTAAAAGAAGCATCAAAGAAATGAGTTTCTATAGATTGTTGCGTGCCATTCACCGTGGGGTTAGTTCCTATATTCATCATTCCAAAACGGATTGTGCCATCAATTTCTGATTTGACAATATAGACTCCGTTTTTTGGGATAAGTTTATATTTTTCTTCTATGTATAAGTTGGCTGTAGGGTAATTGAGTTTCCTTCCAAGTTCTTTCCCCTTAACTACTATGCCGGTTAACATATATTCGTATCCGAGAAAAGTATTTGCTCTCGTTATATCACCTTGTAAAAGAGCTTCTCTAATCTTGGTAGAACTTACCGCAACATCATCAATATCTTGTTTAGAAATTTCTTCTACAGTAAAATCATTTTGTATTCCGTAAGAAGCGAGATCTGTGATATTAGAATTTCGATTACGTCCAAACCTATGATCATATCCTATAATAACATGACGTACATTAAGCCGATCTACTAACATTTGTTGCACGTATTCACCAGCTGTAAGGCGGGAGAATTCTTGTGTAAAAGGGTGAATAACAAGGCTGGTTAGTCCAGTCTTTTCTAATATTTGTATACGCTCATCGATTGTATTGATAAGCTTTATGTTAGAATCTTGTTGTAAGACCATTCTTGGATGTGGAAAGAACGTGAGAATAACAGAATCTAATCCATTTTTCTGGGCACTTTCTATAAGACGATCTATTATCTTTTTATGACCGATATGCACGCCATCAAAAGTACCTATGGTAACTACAGAAGGTGTTTGGTTGTCGTATGTTTTTGCGTCTGTATAACGTTTCATCTGTTCATTTTAAATTCATGTTCAATTATCAGATGAAATTCGCTAATATTTAATATGCTTGGCATCAATATGATTGTTATGCTTATTTCAAGAAGTGAAATTTACAGCGATTGTAAAAATAAAAAATAGTTTGGATACATTTCTTTATTTTCCGTTAAAGCTATTCATTGTGTTTGATGTTCCTGCGGTAGCAAAAGATTTAATCAATGCAATTGCTTTTTCTAATCGTTCTGGCATAGCAGACTCTTCTTCGGTTTTCCATTCTCCAAGTACATAATCTACTTGCCTGCCTTTGCTAAATTCATCACCAACTCCAAATCTAAATCTGCAATATTTAGAAGTTTGTAATTGTGCTTCGATATCTTTAAGTCCATTATGTCCTCCAGCACTACCTTTAGTTTTAACACGAATGGTTCCAAAAGAAAGATTGATGTCATCAGTAACCACTAAAAGATTTTCTATTGGCACTTTTTCTTTCTCCAGCCAATATCGAACTGCTTTTCCACTGAGATTCATATAAGTATTGGGTTTGAGTAATATGATGGTTCTTCCTTTGTATTTGTAGGTTGTGAGATCACCCAGCTTGTTTGTCTCAAAAGTAAGACCTTCTTCTTTAGCCAAAGCATCAAGAATCTTAAAACCTATATTGTGCCGGGTGTTGTGGTATTTAGGACCAATATTCCCAAGACCGGCGACAAGAATTTTTTTCATAAGATCATCTTGTGTTTCTTCTACTTTTTGTTTTGAAAATAATCTTCTAAATACAGAAAGCATATGATTTACAATTGTTTAATTTGTATAGTTTTAATACGAATTTAAATAGAAGTATTAAAACTATGTAAAAATAAAAAAAGCATCCTGAATAATAATCAGAATGCTTTTGTATCTCTAGAATTGTAAGATTAAGCTTCAGCAGCTGGAGCTTCTGCTCCTTCTGTAGCAGCTTCAGTTCCTTCTTCTTCATCGTCATCGTCATCTGCGACAGCAGTACGAGAAGTTTTAACCATACAAACTACTGTATTGTCTGGGTGTAAGATTGTGAAATCATCACTTGCTAAACTGGTAACTAATAATTTGTTTCCTATTTTTAGGTTAGTAATGTCTCCTTCGATCAAGTCTGGTAATTTAGAAGCAAGACCTTTTACTTTAATACGTCTTAGGTTATAGCGTAAAACACCTCCATTAAGAACTCCTCTTGCATTTCCTGTTGTTCTAAAAGGAAGCTCAACTGTAATTGGCTTATCATCAAAAATTTCAACAAAATCGATATGTAAAATTTTGTCAGTTACAGGGTGAAATTGGATATCCTGTAAGATGGCGTTTATCTTTGTACCATTATCCAACGCAATTACCACGGTATGAACGTCTGGAGTATACACTAAGTTTTTAAAGGCAATTTCTGGCGCTGCAAAGTGTACAATAGTGTCTCCACCATAAATAACACAAGGTACCTGTCCAGCATTACGTAAGGCTTTTGTCGCTTTCTTGCCTACGCTTTCTCTTTGAGATGCATTGATTGTTAATGATTTCATTTTTTAAAATTTATTAATTATTATTTTACATTATAAAGTTAGAGCTAATTGACTGGTTTTTATGAACTCTGTTCATAACATCTGCAAATAAATCTGCACAGCTAACAACTCTGATTTTATCACTTTTTTGTTTTAGAGGAATAGAATCGGTTACGATCAATTCTTCTAGTTTAGAATTTTCTAATCGCTCATATGCGTTCCCAGAAAGGATAGGGTGGGTACATATGGCTCTTACACTCTTGGCACCTCTCTCTATCATTAGATCAGCTGCTTTGGTTAATGTTCCGGCAGTATCTACCATATCATCAACTAAAACTACATTTTTTCCTGTCACATCTCCAATAAGTTCCATATGCGAAATTACATTTGCTTTGGCTCTTTGCTTATAGCAAATAACGACATCACTTGATAAGGCTTTAGAATATGCGTAAGCTCTTTTAGAACCACCCATATCTGGAGAAGCGATTGTAAGATCACTTAAATTTAGCGATTGAACGTATGGTAAAAATATAGTTGATGCAAATAAATGATCTACAGGTTTCTCAAAAAACCCTTGAATCTGATCTGCATGTAAATCCATAGTAATGATTCTTGTTGCACCAGCAGTTTCTAACATTTTGGCAATCAGTTTAGCAGCAATAGGGACTCTTGGTTTATCCTTTCTATCCTGGCGAGCCCACCCATAATAAGGTAATACCGCTGTGATATGCCTTGCCGAAGCTCTTTTTGCTGCATCAAGCATCAATAACATTTCCATAAGATGATCAGAACTAGGGTGAGTCGACCCAATAATAAAAACTCTGGATCCTCTTACAGATTCTTCAAAAGAAGGTTGAAACTCACCATCACTATACGTTGATGTAATAATTTTACCCAGTTTAGCGCCATAGGCAGCTACTATTTTTTCTGCGAGTTCTGTACTTTGACTACATGCAAAAAATTTTGCTTCTGTAACTGCGATTGACATAGGGTAAATTATTGTATTATAAAGAGTTAAAACTTATTTTCTAAAAACAAGGTGCAAATTTAAAAATTTATTTTCACTCTAACCTTTATTTTGTTACTTAATTTAATGGTAGGAAAAGAATATTTTGTTAATTTTGCCGTCCATTAATGCTCGAGTGGCGGAATTGGTAGACGCGCTGGATTCAAAATCCAAGCATATTTTTTGAATAAATTAAGTTTAAATAACTGATTTTAAGTTGTTTAAATTGAAAAAATGAAATGATTTTTTTGCTTAGGGTTAAACATAGGTTAAACAAATCGCACAAATGCCAAAGTGATGGAATTGGTAGACATGACAGATTCAAAATCTGTTGCCTTAGGGCGTGCGGGTTCGATTCCCGCCTTTGGTACAACAAAAAGCTCCGTATTTAATACGGAGCTTTTTTATTTCATTTGATGACCTTCAAATAGTTTTGAATAAAGGCTTTTGCATTTAGATTAAGCTTATGATACTCTAATTTTATTGACTCTTCAGTTATTATATCATAGTCCGAATTAGAAATGAAAGAATGTAGTTTAGATATGGAATCTTTAAGTTTATCTAAACATTGTTGATCAATGACGAACATATTTTCATCAATGCCTACACCATTTTCTCTTTGAGAGTTCGCTTGTAGTGTAATCATCAATGTTATAGTTTCTGTAATGTATTTTTCTTTAAACCATATTTTAGAAGAGAGAAGTTGTTCTATTTCTGATTTGTAAATTCTGTTGCTTGGTTTTTTATGGGATTTAGCTTCGAGAATAAAGTGGAAATGTTTTGACCCCCATAATGCATCAGGACCTTCTTTAAGCTCTTTTTCAGGCCTGCTTGATTCGTAACCAAGTAGTTTTCCTAAATCTTTTAACGCTGCTTCAAAATAGTCAGGGGATTCTGTACTTTCTATATAAATCAAATCTTTTGATATTTCAGAAATGAAAAGCAGAAGATCGTGTTTTGTATCAAATGACCTAATAAAATCTAAAGCTTTTTTCATTTGAGCTTCAGAAACTTGTTTTTTGAATTGCTGTTTGCCCATAAAAGGTTCTAGCATGTGACTACTAATGGATTTACTTCTTATTTGATAATTATTTGCTTGTTGTGGGTTGATGGGATAAATAAAATTCCCTAGCATTTGATAGTACCATGCTTTTTGAATTGGATTGATATCTTTACGAATAATTTCATGTATTAGTTTTTCTGCTTCCTTATTTTCTTTTTGAAGAAATAATGAAGTTGCTTTTTTCTCTAGCTCATTAATTTCTAAGTTTAATTCTCTTGATACAGATTTCTCAATTTTTTCTTTATCCATAAATCCTCTGTAATAAGTTTTCCATCCAGTTTCTTGAGACAAACAGGAATCCGCAGCAGTAGTAATTACATCTATAATATTCGTATCATTAAGTTCTTTACCTTGCATTAAATTGAGTCCCATACGGATTTGCTTTTGAGTGTGGTCATTAAAGAATTTGTGATTTTCCTTATATCTTAAAAATTTTAGAACATCTCTGCCCATAAGGTAAACTACACTAAAATCATTTCCTGAACGTACACTTCTTCCCATTCCTTGTTCAATAGTTTGAGCAACATAATTGGCTCTTGTTTCGTGATGGATATCTTCGTAATAACTATTTTTGAGTGATCTAAATTTAGGGTGATTGTAAATAACAAGAACATTACAAGAATCTCCACTTAAGTCTATTCCTTCGTATCTGTTTAAAAAAACAACGAGGTTTCCCTTTGATGTTTTAAGTTGGTCAATTACATCTTCGATATTTGTCTTATCCGCAATAATTGCTCCTCTTTTTTTCCACCAACGTGCGTCTATCATATTTGGAACCAGTATGACAACATTGTGCTCTTTTTCTATATGATGATTTAGGATTTTAATTTCGTCATCAATAGAAATCTCTGGATAATATCTTTTAGGGGTTAAAATCAAGCGTTCTCCATAATCTTTTCTATCTGTAGGTATTATTGGATTAAGGATTGAATCTTTATTAAAATTCAAGTCTTTTAGAATAGCATGGTCATTAACAAATGTTGCAGATAATGCATATTTAAAAGAGGAGCCTTCATAGGCAGCGACATTACTCACTTGTGATATTTTGGGAGAAATTTCTAATTTATTATGAGCGAAGTAAAGGTCATGCTGATCATAGTTGTTATGAAATAAACCCCATTTAAAGAGCAAGGTTGCTTTTTCACCTACATATGGGGCTAAAAGAGCATTCACATTATCTTTTTTGTCGATCCAGGCCCAATAGGGGACTTTCATGTTATACCCACTAGCACCTGTTTTTAGCATTTCATAAAGGGCTGTAGATTGTTTTTTTAAGTCCTCTTTGAAGAGTTTTCGTAATTCGTCATACAGTTTATGAGTATCTGCTATTGTTATGGTAAAACTATCAATAATACTTTGGACAGCTCTATGTGCATCATCAAAAAGGACTGCTATAGGAATTACTCTATCTCGGTCAAAAATGTTTTTACTATTGAACATTCTATTTACTGTAGTTATTAAAATTGCTTCTGAATTAAGAAATTCTTCCGGAAAATCATTATTCTCATCTATCACACAAGTTGGAATTCCAGACATTTTAGATTGATCAACAACTTGGGATAAGAGTTGATTGTCTGGACATAAGTAGACAACGGGTTTATTAAATTCTAACATTTTAGAATAGAGTATTATTAAACCTGTCAATGTTTTTCCTGCTCCAGTATTCATTTTGATGAGTAAGTTAATTGAATCTCTTTGCTCATGCCATTTTTTTAAAACCTCTTCTTGGGCTGCCCATAGTAGATTATACTTATTGTCTTTACTGAACGAATAATAAAGCTCTATAGGGTCTATAGGTAGTACCGGTCTGTCAAATTCTTTGTTTTTTTCATCAAAAAAGCCCATGAAGAAATAATTTTAAGTTGGTGAAATTGTTTTTTAAAATAAAACCCCCAAAATCAAAGCTTCAATTTGAAATTAGGGGTATTAATTACTCAAATGTAATATTTTTCAACTAATTGTAATGCAAAACAATACGATCTTTATAAAAGGTTTTGATATAGTAATATTTGCTAAAGTCATTACATTAAAATTCCTAATAAATGAGGAATATGGGAGATAATCCAAATAAAAAAGGGCTAAGAGATCGTAAAATAATGTACTATCGTTAAGTGGTTAGGAGTTAATTGGAGCGAAATGAGCAACTGGAATTACGAGTAATAAGGTTGTGAAAGACCACTTAAAGAATAAAAAGAAGTGGTTTATTTGTTTCTTCTTTCCAGTATCACCGTAAACAAGCTATCTGCTTGAGAACCGTGATTTTTAAATTTAATTTCTGCAACAGCTCGCTTTCTACGAAATAAATTCCAAGGTCTTTTCCCTGGTTTTTTATAGTAGTATATGAAATCAAAATCATGGATGACTTTATAATGAGCCATAAGTGTATCCTGTTCTGGAATGTAAAGTCCTCTAAAATTGAGATCTGAATTGCGAATGTTAAACTTTTTTGCAGGGAGTGATTTTAATTTAATTATAGTATCCTTTCCTTTTGTTTTGAAATTACCCCCAGTAGAAGACTTAACAGTAGCATAACTAATTAGATTACGCTTCAAGTTTCCTACTTCTTTTCGTAGCATTTTATGCAGCTCCTCATTTAAAACTAACTTTGCATTTTTAGCATTGATCTCCGCTGCTTCTGCTCTTGCATGACTCCTTCCTTCTTTGTTTTTCCATTTTTGAATTTCCTGAAATTGCACTTTTTGAACTTTTTTAAAATCAATCACTTTTTGTCGTTCCTTTCCCCAGGAGAAAAACAAAATAACTAATACAATAGTCAAAGCTATGGGGAGCAATTTCCATATGGTTTTTAAAAGGTCTATATAATATTTCATACTAATTTAAAATTAAATAAGAGGTTCTTGTATTACTGCTGCACCTGTAATTTGCTTTGTGAAGATGTTGTATTTAATACCTGTCACTCCATACCTATTTTTAGTAGTAGTAGCATAATTATTTTGAAAGGTATCATCTACTTTCACTACTTCAATATTGATTCCAGCATCATACAATGGAGCAGTACCTCCTCTTATGGTCTTTTGAGTAGTACGCTGGAAAATGATAATAAAAATAGTATTGGGATGTTGCTTACGCAAACGGTCAAAATCTTGAGATGGTAACCCTGTTTTATTCCAGCTATCAATAACAATTACATCAAAACTATTTGCAGCTTTTGAAATCGTATCATAGCCTTCAGGAATTTGATCTGTAATAAAAATAGAGCTTTGATTCTGTGGTTTTAGGTATTCCTCTTTCATTCGAGTAATCAGATCCGAACGCTTTCCAATTTCTAAAGAAAAGAAAGCAATACGATTTCCAAGGTCAGCAAAGGCATCTGCCAATTGATAAGTAAACCTAGTTTTCCCTCCTCCCTGATCCCCTTCAACAGTCATGGCGAGTTCGAACTTTTCTAAATCTCCTAAAAAACCCCCAAAAGCACCAAGTAAACGAAAAGTAGGAATGGTAGATTCTTTAATATTAGCATTTATGGGTGTAAAAAGTTCTTCAGATTCGGGATTACCTAAAAAATCACCTTCAGGTAAAGGATCATAACTTCCATAAAGTTCTTGTCCAACATTGGTATTACTTATTATTCTCTGAAGCTCTTTTCTCCATTTTCGATTGATAAAAATACGTACTTCATTTTGCATCAACATTTCATTATGCTGGTGTATTAATTTGTCTTGGATTTTTTCGACATGAGGTGCATTAGGATCCTCTTTTGTAATTAATTTTTTAGAAACGGCTCGTTGTAATTCAAAAATATATTCTCGAAGCTCATCTTTAGATTGTACGGTATTGTGCATTTTTAAAAACCCATCTACTAAATCAATTCCTGCAGAAGAAAACAACTGACCAAGTTCGGTATTGGCTGATTGGTGATTATTCAATTGCTCAAGATAGATATCAATAGTTTCTCTGATATCCTGTTCTTTGTTGTAATAAGATTCCGCTTCTATAAAAAATTCATGCCCTTTTTGCAGTATTTCAGGCAATGAATTGATATCAATTTTTTGAATTGATTGCTGGTAGTTTTCAAAAGTAATACGCTCGGTTTTCATTTAACAATAATAGAATTACGAGGGGGCTTACTTTCGGGATGCTTCGGTTTGATTCGGGTTTAGTAGTGCTAATTGTAATTGTAGGGCTTCTATTCGAAGTGAAATACAAGATCGTTCAACCCCATTTAACTCTTCCATGCGTTTTGAAATATCATAATTCGCAGTAAATACTTCGATTTTCTTCTTGTCACGATTGTTTTTGGTAACACTTATTGTTTGCTCCAGGGAATGCGTAAACCATTTTTTCTTTTTAGTGTACTTATCTAAAATTTCCGAAGGATAACTACTAAGTAGAAATTTACCCTTGATTGTTCTTAAGAGTTTTAATAGTGCTTCAAAATCTTTTATGGTATACCCACCATAATGCCCCATATCAGAATTGAAATACGGAGGATCAATATAAAAGAAGCTCTCTTTAGTATCTCTGCTTTCTATTACTTTTAAGGCATCATTGCATTCAATATCGACCTGATCTAAACGCTCACATATTTCTATAGTAAATCGGTTTTTCTTATTTAATATGGTTCTGGTAGTACCTCCAGACTTTCGCTCGTAAGCATAGCCTCCATATATTCTGGAAGAAAAACTCATATTGGTTTGTACCCAAATTGCCCAGGCTCTTTTGATCTTGTCTTTTTCTGAAGGATCCTTAAGGATATTTGCCGCTTCAGAATGCAGCTTTCGACTGTGAGGAGTGGCCTGTATAAGTTTTTGAAGTTTTGAGAATTGCAGTTTACATACCTGGTAAAAATTCACAATATCACCATTAAGGTCATTAATCACCTCTACCTCGCTAGGTTCTTTAGCAAAGAAAACCGCAGCTCCTCCCACAAAAGGTTCACAATATAAACTATGCTCCGGAATCAACTTTAAGATACGACCTACTAAATTCTGCTTCCCACCATAATAGCTAATCGGGGTTTTATTAATTCTTCCAAAACCATTTAAAGGAGATTCCAATACTAACGCTTTTATACAATACTATCAAAACCGTATAAGCAGTTTTCGGCTTGCTTCTTTTTTATTCCTGTTGACTTGTATTGAGAAGGGAATAGTGAAGTTGATACGCTTTAGTTTTCAATATATCTACTGAAGTAACTCCCTGAAGAGAAGGGCGAGTTAAAAGACGGATTCCCACGCTTTTCACTACTGGAGGGCTTACTGCATTGCCTAGCATATGGTATTTTTTTGAATCACTTAAGTTGACAAGCTTACCATTTTGAAAGCCATATTGCGTCCACCCATCAGGAAAACCCTGTAAACGTTCACATTCTAATGGAGTAAGTTTTCGCACCTGACCTAATTTGATTAATAAATTCTCGTTTTGTGGATGCGCAGTTATTGTACCCATTTTGCCATCTTTTCTGGGAACAAATTGTTTCTCCTGAAAAGGAGCATAGTCCTTTCCTTTTTGCTGGAATGCTCTTCGAATTTGTTTTGCTTTTTCGGTACGTTCTACTTTCAGCGGAGTCCAGTCATTTAAGACCAAATTATCCTGATCCACTTTGGTGATACAGTTAGTGCGGCCATCTTTTCTAAATTCTACTTTAGCCCCTCCTTTTACTTTCCTTCCACCTCGAATGGTAAAAATAAAGGGGTTTGTCATGACACTGGCATCACCTACTTTGGTTACGATTGTCGGAGAAGTGTTGGTTTTCGAGAGCCTTTCTCTAGTGCAATTCTGAGTCGCCTTACAGCTTTGGCCGATAGGAAATACTTGGGGTCTGAGTTGGTTTCTAAGTGATCCGACAAGGTAGATACGCTCTCTATTTTGGGGGAGAAACCAGGAAGTATTAAGCAATTGCCATTGGAGATCATATACCCCAAGGTTGGCAAACGATTTAAGTACGATTTCAAAGTCTTTGCCCTGGTTACTGGAGAAAAGTCCTTTGACGTTTTCAAAGATAAACAGACGGGGTCGGTAAAGGTTAAGGATTCTAATGGCTTCAAAAAAGAGTTTGCTTTTTTCGCCTTGAATTCCTTTCCGTTTTCCAGCCATTGAAAGATCCTGACATGGAGATCCGAAGGTAATGATATCTGGAGCTGGGAGGCTGTTTTTTTTAATCGTTTCAATTGGTCCGACATGAATGGCTTTTTTAAAATTATACGAATAGTTGGCTATAGCTGCAGGTTCTATTTCACTAAAAAAATGTTTTTTAATTCGAAATCCTGCTTGTTGAAGTCCTAAAGGAAATCCACCGATTCCACTGAAGAGGTCTAGTAGTATGATATCTTTCATAGGATTCCCTCCTCAGAAAATGAATAATAATTATCCTTAGTGATAATAATATGATCCAGTATTTTAATTTCGTGGAACTCTCCAATTCTCTTTATTTTTTGAGTTTGCTGGATATCTCCATTACTAGGCTTGGTACTTCCTGAAGGATGGTTGTGTGATAAAATAATACCCGTTGCCAAACTTTTAAGGGCTATACTAAAGATAATACGGGCATCTACAAGTGTGCCTGTAAGTCCACCTTTTGAATGTAAATTATAACCTATAATTTGATTTTGATTATTGAGGTACAACACAAAGAAATGCTCCCATCCTTCAATCGCTCCTTTTTTAAATAGTTTGCGAATAGTACTGACCACTTGATCAGGAGAAGTTACTTTGCCTAAAATTCTACGTCCCCGGACATAACTGATTTTTATTTCGGGAATAATCCCTGGTTTAAACTGCCCTTTAGTTCCTTCCAGAGAAACGGGGTATTTGAATTTCTTTTTTTTAGCAACTCCTTTGAGAGTAGATTTTTTTGATTTCAGCAGCTTTGATGCTCTACTAATCGCCTGTTTCCAAGGTTCATTTTTACGTCGGATTTGCTTGGCTTTATGAGTAATCAGCTTCAAAGCATTTTGTTTTGTTCTCCTTTTAGTTGATTTATCTAACATTATTCATAGTTTATTTGGATAATGATACCAAACAGTTATGGATTGAATTCGTTTTGATTCTTCATGATTCCTAGTAGTTTAGCTTTGAATATTGTGGATTTAAACTATAAATTTGGGCTATGAATGAAGAAATTAAACCAACAGAAGTTAATTTACCTACAGTAATTCCCACCAATATTCCTGAACTATTGGTGTTATTTAGAGATTCTATAACTTCAAATTTAAATGGACATACCTTTAAATTTAATGGTGTTTATGAATCGGTGAGTACTCAAGCCTATCATAATAACCTGTACTATTATGATCGAGTTATTGACAAAGATTCCCGAAAACACATCACACTTTTTTTACATAAAAAATTTAAAAAGCACTTAAAAAATAGGGAACCTTATGAATTTACAGGTAAGTTACAGCTGCATCGTGAAATTCGCTCTGGTTCTATTGATATATTACTTTATGTTTCTGCGGTCAATGTGGAGATTCCTATGAAATTGACCCGGGTATTCCTGTTTAAATAGAGCATAGCAAAACAGTTCCCAAAAGCGTGTTTATTTCAGTGTTAAAATTACGATTTTTTTCTTTTTCTTCTCATCGACTCTCCT
>NZ_VLNR01000030.1 GCF_007489275.1 Aquimarina algiphila | reverse complement strand
TAGCATCAGGACATCCCCCTGTGCCACTTACTGTATAGGTCATCGTCACCGTACCTGCTGCAACTCCCGTAATCAGTCCGGTGCTTGAATTAATCGTTGCTATGCTAATATCAGCTGAACTCCAGCTTCCTCCAGCCTCTGTTGAACTAAAAGTGGTGGTACCGGCGATACAGGCTTCTTGAGTTCCGGATAGGGTTCCTGCTGTAGGTGGTGCGGTAATGGTTACATCTCTAGTCGCAGTAGCATCAGGACATCCTCCTGTACCACTTACTGTATAGGTCATGGTCACTGTACCTGCTGCAACTCCGGTAATCAGTCCAGTGCTTGAATTAATCGTTGCTATGCTAATATCGGCTGAACTCCAGCTTCCTCCAGCCTCTGTAGAGCTAAAAGTAGTTGTACCGGCGATACATGCTTCTGTTGTTCCGGATAGGGTTCCAGCAACTGGTGGTGCTGTAATAGTTACATCCCTGGTTGCTGTAGCATCAGGACATCCCCCTGTACCACTTACTGTATAGGTCATGGTCACCGTACCGGCTGCAACTCCCGTAATCAGTCCGGTGCTTGCGTTGATGGTTGCGATTGCTGTGTTAGCTGAACTCCAGCTTCCGCCGGCCTCTGTAGAGCTAAAAGTAGTCGTACTTCCTGCACAAGCTTCGGTAGTTCCCGATAGTGTTCCCGCTGTGGGTGGTGCGGTAATGGTTACATCCCTTGTTGCAGTAGCATCAGGACATCCTCCTGTACCACTTATCGTATAGGTCATGGTCACTGTACCTGCTGCTACTCCGGTAATCAGTCCTGTACTGCTATTAATCGTTGCTATAGTAATATCGGCTGAACTCCAGCTTCCTCCAGCTACAGTAGAGCTAAAAGTAGTCGTACCGGCAATACAGGCTTCCTGAGTTCCGGATAGTGTTCCTGCTGTAGGTGGTGCGGTAATGGTTACATCCCTGGTTGCAGTAGCATCAGGACATCCTCCTGTACCACTAACCGTATAGGTCATCGTTACCGTACCGGCTGCTACTCCCGTAATCAGTCCGGTGCTTGAATTAATCGTTGCGATTGATGTGTTTGCCGAACTCCAGCTTCCTCCTGCCTCTGTTGAGCTAAAGGTAGTCGTACTTCCTGCACAAGCTTCGGTAGTACCCGATAAAGTCCCAGCTGTTGGTGCCGCTGTAACGGTTAATGTTCTTATTTCTGAAGTAACCGAGCTACATATATATGTAGAACTAGTAACAATAACCTGATATTGATTCCCATTGTCAAATGTTGTAGGCCCTGTTAAAGTCAATATTGCGGTATCACTTCCGCTATAAATATCACCTATGTTTGCAGGATCAATATTAACAAATCCACTTCCGGAATCAACTTGCCATTGATATGTATCTGCATCAGAAGTGACTACAGTAAACGTAGTATTTGTTCCTGAACATATAATTGCATTAGATGGTTGTGTAGTAATTGATGGTGAAACACCAGATGTGGTCACATTTGCATTTGTACCTGTATACCCATCAGTTCCAGAAGTAACTACTCCATTCCCATCAACGGTAAGACCAGCACCAAACGTACCACTTCCTAAAAATCCATTATTATCTCCATCGGTAAACCCTGCTTCGGTGACATCATTACATCCATCATTGTCACTATCTAATTCTAAGAAATTATCATTATCATCGGTATCACTATCCGCAAGAACATAGTTTATTGTTCCGCTATCCTCATTTCCTGACCCTTGAACAGCATCTGGAATACCATCTGCTCCTACTGCACCCGATACTACTCCATTAACATGAGCTTGATTATGTCCAGCTTCTACAGCATCATAAATCCCATCATTATCACTATCCAAATCAAGACGATCCACAATTCCATCACCATCAAAATCTCTATCATAGCATAATTCGAATGAATTTGCCTTAAAAACTAACCAGGAATCAAAAACATTATCTCCATTATCTGCTACACCAATCTTAATTGTATTATCTCCAGCAGTAAGTACAGCTGAAAATGTTATTGTGGTTGTAAATCCGTCAGCTTCAATATTTACTGCTGTAGGATCAGTTTCATTATCTATAAAAAATGCGCTATCAGTTGTATTATTTACCGTGTTTATACTTATTTGCGATCCTGAAGGTGTTAACGCTACATTGGTTCCATTTACAAATATTTTGGCGGCATCATTTAGACCCGTATTCACAAAATCATTATATTCTTCTGAAGCAAATACAAACTCCCCGATAATTGTTGTTTCAGTCGGAACATTAACAACAACTTCTAAACTAGCGACATCAAACTCTGTACTACTACCTCCTGCAAAATCTGAATCAGTTCCTCCTCCTGCAACTCCAGTTCCATTTCCATTAAATCCTAAAGCAGGTCCAAATGTAGAGAATGGAGGTGTTGGTTCATCTTCATAAAATTGGTTAGACAAATTATCATCTAATTCGAGGACATTCCCTGAAGAAAATATAATTCCCTTATCAAATCCTACGAATGCATTAGGACTCCCACCACTATCTGTTATTTGGTCTCCGTCATCAAATGTTCCAATTTGCGGTACTGTTCCATTACCAACATTAACAGTTGAAGAAACCAGAGTAAGATCAGAGTTTGGAGCGAATAATAGATTTGCTAATGTTATTGAATTGTCCTCAGCAGTAATTTCAAAATTTGTATCTGCATCATCAACTAATTCAATTCCAAAAGAACCACCTCCAAAATCACATTCTTCGATATCTGGGATTCCATCATTATCATCATCTTTATCATCGCTATCGGCTACACTATCATTATCTGAGTTTATAGTTAATACTGCTGGTCCTGCCGGATCAATAATTTGTCCATCAGAAACTGTATCATCACCAGGTTGACCATCCTGAAGCACATATGAAGCTGTAGGAACTGTATTTGACCCAATAACACTAGTGTTATATGTAGTGGCGAAGTTTTGGAATATATCGGTCAATCCTCCTGGACTAGCCGGACCATATTTACGATATGTATATCCTGATAAAGAGTTAGCTACATGCCAATAATATGTCACGGTTACATCATCATTTGCATTGACACAGGTCAATGTAAAATCAATCAACCCAAAAGGATAATTGTACCCTGTATCATTAGCTGCTAATTCAGATTCTAGCACTGCATCTATACTTGTAATCTGTATACAATCTCCTGTAGTTTCCACTGTAACAAACCCCGTTCCGTCTGCAATCAGCAAAGTAGCTACATTACCTTGTAAAGAGTCTAAAATACCATCTCCATTACCATCACCTCCATTAGGTCCCTGATTCTCTTCGGTTCCCTGAATACCATCTCCATCATCACATCCGGTTGCAATAGCATCATTAGTTACAGCAGCAACTATCCCGGTATCATAAGGAGCTGCTACTACTATTCCTTTAGAATTAACAGTAGCATTTGCTACTGTTAATGGTTCGGTTGCTGTATTTCCCGGGTTATATACTCCACCATCTCCTCCATCTGCATTAGGGTTAGCATAGGCCTCATTAGCATCACTACACCCATCAACATCACTATCAATGGATTGAAAATCTGGATTTCCTGCAACATTTGCATCAGCAATTGTGTAATTTAGCACTGCCGCATTTGTATCCACATTTTCGAGTGCATTAAAAAGACCATTATCCCCTGACCCTGCATTGGCACCAGTTATTCTCCCGTCTGTTCCCACTGTTTGCCCATGACCGGCTTCAACTGCATCATAAATCCCATCATTATCACTATCCAAATCAAAAAAGTCTGGTACACCGTCCCCATCGGTATCAAAACTAGCCTGAATAGCATCATCATCATTTCCTACTAAATTGTTGTTATCATCATCATCCAGGTATGCAAAAACATTATCGGTATCTACATCTGCATAAGGATCGGTTGGAGATTCATCTACATTAGGAATACCGTCATTATCTACATCCAAATCTAGTGGATCAAGTACTAAGTCCTGATCTTCATCAAAAGCAGAAGTTGCATCTGGACAAGCGAACCCATCATTACTTGTGGTAGATATTGTAGAATTTAAAAAAGAAGCCGTTGGAGTAGCAGTATCATAATCATTGATTAAATACATACCTCCATCGTTATATGATACATATAGGCGATCTTCTGCATCGGTAAATGCGGCTCCAAAATTAGTTGCAGTAGGTGTTGCTAAGCCTCCTATCACCGTTTTCTCTAGTGTAGTAAGATCCCATATTACCAATTCACTTGCATTAGTAACCCCATATAGTTTACCGTTAATAAAAACGACATCATTTGTTCTTTGACTAGGTACTGCAGTTCCTCCGGGACCTGTAAATGTTACTGTTATTACGACTGGATTTCCTCCTTCTGGTAATGTTGATACATTTGCTATTCGATCATAATGATTTCCTCTATTAATCCATAAATTATCACTATCATCTACATCTCCAGAAATACCCCCTCCTGCAAAACCTCCACCTAAAGGACCAAGATCTTTTATAGCTCCATTAACTCCTACTTTAATAAGGTGATTATTAATTGGGCTCGAACCTCCTCCTTTACCAATACCATATACAAAATCGTCTAAGGTATTATATCCTGTTGCATTATAAAATTGGGTAATATTAATGGGGTCAGAATATTCTCCTGTTATAGGATCATAGCTTTTTAATTCTCCTGCAATAATTTGATAAAATGTTTGTGGGCAATTAAACGGAATTAATACACAAGCAGTGGATATTTGATCATCCAAATAATCTCCTCCCGGAGCTGTATATCCATCGACTCCACTAGTGACAACTCCATTCTCATCAATTGTAATTGGTGAAGACCCTAAAACTCCATCAACATCACCATCAGTAAAACCAGCTTCTACTACATCATTACATACATCTCCATCTGACTCTAAAGACTGAAAATTGGGATTTCCTAAGCCGTCTGTATCTGTAATTGTATATCCAAGAGTTCCCGAATCGGCAGCGCTTTCTGCTCCATCAAAAAGTCCATTGGTTCCTGATCCTGTTTCATGTCCTGTGATTCTTCCATTGGTATGTGGTAATCCATGTCCCGCTTCTACAACATCATAAATTCCGTCATTATCACTATCTAAATCAAAGAAATCCGGGATTCCATCGGCATCAGTATCAAAAATAGCTTCAACAACTCCATCGAGGTTTCCAATGGCTCCCATAGTATCATCATCATCCAGATAGGCAAATACATTATCAGCATCAACATCAGCAAATGGATCTGATGGGGATTCATCCGTATTCCTCAAACCATCACCATCTACATCCAGATCAAACGGGTTTAGGTTATCATCGCCATCCTGATCAATTGCGGAAGGTGCTGTAGGACACGAAAAGCCATCATTACTGGTTGTAGCAATAGTAGAGCCTAAAAAACTGGCTGATGGAGTACCCGTATTATAATCATTAATTTGATATAAACCTCCATCATTGTAGGACACATATAAACGATCTGCCGAATCTGTAAATGCAGCTCCATACCCAATTGCCGTTGGAATACCAGAAAGAGGCACTTCGGTTTTTGTCAATGTAGTGAGATTCCAAATCAATAAATTTGGAGCTTGACTCACTCCATATAAGTTTCCATTAATAAATACAGCATCATTTGCTTCATCAGCACTTCCTCCTGTAAAATTTACAGTGACTACTGCCGGTGAACCTCCTGCAACAAGAGTAGATAAATTTTCTATTCTATCATATTCTGAACCACGATCAATCCATAAATTATCACTATCATCTACATCTCCAGATATTCCTCCAGTTCCCATATTGGTTAATTCACCTAGGTCCTCAAATGTACCGTCTGCGTCAATTCTAATTAAATGTCGATTTATAGCACCTGCTCTTCCTATACCATATACAAAATTATCTATTCTGTTATAACCAACTGCATTATATCGAGGTGTAGTATTAATAGGACTTGAATACCCTCCTGTAATAGGATCATAACTTCTAAGTTCACCATCTATAATCTGGTAAAAAACAGAAGAACAGCTAAATTGACCATGTACAACAGAGCCTATAAACATTACTACAATTATAAACACAAGAGATAAACTATTTCTTGTTTTTTGAACGGTGTAATCTTTTTTTCTACTACCAAAAGTGTTTTTTCTTATCTGGCAAAAGCCCAAAAAATTATACATCCAGGCTAGTATGTCTCGCATTAGAAATAGGAATTGAGTATAAATTTTCATAAGCTATCTATTATGAAACTGTTTTATTATTTTTTTGAAAGGATTCAGAAAAACCCGTTTCTATTATTGTTTCTGAGATACAAAGCATAGATCTACTCCTCTGTAATGGGTGATCTTTAGGGGTCTGTTCTAAATGATTTTTTAAAAAAGTAGAAATAGGAAGTGAGTCAATAGCCTCATTATTTATCAATACATTATCATTTATAGTTACTTTATGATGCGAAAAAAATTGGTTAGTTTGTTTGTTTTGACTGGTTATGGTGGTAGGTAAAAAAGAATAGTCTTCAATCAATAATGAAGAGGAAGTTGTTAAAAAGGAGTATGCCACAAAAGAATAAATCCCTAATAAAAGAGTCATTGCTCCTATTAAAATTATTGTGGTATAATTAGATATATTATCTTTTGCAGAAAGATGTTTTGATACAACTTTGGATGTAGAAAAATGAAACCTTGTCATGGTTAATTTCATATTAAATTTATCGTTATTCAGATCTCTACTATCGTTGGCTCGCCAAAACTTTTACAACAGTGAGATTGTTATTGTTATACTATGATTTTAACTATTTATCATTATATACTATTTAAGGAAAACAATATGAATTCAATCTATATTTTTATCCTATTCATTATTATGTATTTACTACTCTGCAACTGTATAAAAAAAACAATTTTCAGAATACAATTTATACATATTTAAACAACAAAAATCGTGACGATAAAAAACCGTCATTTTTTCATTAAAGAGATAAAAATAATGCTTTCCACAGGCAATTTATTTTACAGGTTAAGTTCAATACTTATAACATTTATGGGACAAATAAACATTATAACTAGCAAAACATACATTATGTTTTTTTTAACATTATAAATTTATACATAAAAGCTTGATTCTAAATAATTTAAAACATCAAAATAATTACGGCTAAACCACAATTAAACAATTAAAACACTGATTATCAATGAAAAAGGAGTTTTAATTACTAAAAAACAGAAACACTTTGTAGTCTATTTTCTACAAAAAACTGATATAAACGTATAAAAAAAGAGGTTTTGACCTTAAAAAAAGAGATTAATATTGTTATTAATCGATAAAATCTGCATTTAATACTGAAATTTAATCTCTAATTTATCGTAATAACATCTTTGTACTATGACTGTAAATTATACCCATATATCTAAGAAAAGGAATTAAAACGTATAGAAGAAGAGTACTTATAAAAAAACCAAATGAGTAAACTAAATAATTTACTCATTTGGATATATTAATATGTGTTATATCATACCTATTGCATAGATGATATTTACATTTTTATTAATCGTTTTGTTGTTATCTTATTATCGATATTTATTTTAACAAAATACTGACCTGCAGGTAAATCCTGAGTGGACACTTTTATTCTTTCTTCTTTTTGATATGATTTTAAAAATAAAGATTGTCCCAGATTATTAAATAACTCTATCTCTGCATTCTGGTAATTCCCTCCTTTTATGGTTATATTAATCTGATTGTTAAATGGGTTTGGATATATAGAATTTTCATCTCCTTTTGTTTCAATTTCTTCTTCTGCAACCGCCTGTGTTTCTGTTTCTGCATTTTCATGAACAACCAACATTTCATTTGCTCTTGCCGCAGAGGTTGTACATCCATTAATTACCACATCATCTATATATACCCAATCCTGATTACCAGAAGCATCTGCTCTAAATCGAATCTGTGTATTCGCAGTAAAAGGTCCAGCTATAACTACCTGATCATTATAACGTTGATCGTTTACAAATTCATCTCCTTGGTTCCATTCTTCTACCGTAGTAAAACTTGCTCCACCATCTGTTGAAATCTGAAGCCAAAAATCTTCATTACCATTATCCATACTTCTGCAATAATATGAGAAATCAATGGTAAGTTCTTCATAAGTTGTTAGATCCAGATTACTTGTCGTCATCACTGATGTTGATGTATTATCTTGTAATCTCACACAATAGGTTCCATTTGCATATGCGGCATCACTTGAACTTCTTCTTGCGTCAGCTCCACCATCTATCCAAATTCCCAAACCAGATTCAAAATCTTCTGAATTAATTACAGAATAGGTACATACTGGTGGTGGCGGTGGTGGTGTATCATCTACACAGGCAGCTTCTACTACTTGCGCTGTCGAAAGTGCAACATCATAAACTGCTGCTGCATCCATTTTCCCGGTATAGAAATTATCAGCAGTTTCGCCAAAACTATCCTTTTTTTGAACCCCACCTATACCTCCTGATCCAATATGAGTAGGAACAGAACCTGGAGCAGCTGCACTAGATGAAACAGAAACGCCATCGATATATAATTCATGACTTGTAGCTCCACCATTATAGGTTACTGCAATATGATGCCAATCTCCATCATTTGGGAATGCTGCACTACGGGTATCAGAAACAGTAGAACTATTTCGTACTATTGATTCCAGATTTGCTCCATTTAATCGCAGAACCACTCCGCTAATTCCTCCACCTTCTTCAAAAAGATTCTGGATACCTGATAATGCCGTTGGTTTTATCCACATAGCGACACTTCTCTGAGTCATTGAAGAAATCATAAACGGTCCTGGGTTTTGACTATACTGTATTTTTGTAGCTCCGTCAAACACAAAAGACTGGTCTCCTTCTTTAAAATCTATAGTATCATAAGTTAGTGTTCCTATAGTAGAAAGAGGATCATTATTATTTACAGATGCATCATTAGCTCCATTTACACTGTCAAAATTCCAAAATGCAATATAAGAATCGGGAGCTCCACATCCTCCTGGAGGAGGTGTCGTAATTTCAATAATCTCTGGTAAAGGAACTGTAGCACCACTACTTCTAAATGTTGGCAAAGGAGCCGATATATCAATCAAGTAATTACGAAGATCTGTACTTAAATCATTTCCGATGGTTAATGTGGCAACATCTGGACTTCCTGACAACAAATTGTTTGATTCACTAATATCATTTATCAAATCATATAACTCATATGATGCTGTTTCAAAATTATGAATCAGTTTATAATCTCCTTTTCTTATAATAGAAACTGGTCTTTGATCTCTCTTAGAATCTATTAAATATCCCGGGAAATGCCAATAAATTGCATCTCTGTTTAAGTTTGGATTAGTACCTGTTAGCATTGACCACTGACTTACTCCATCTATTTCGTATCCTGCCGGTAATGTTCCTCCAGCTGCTTCAACTAGTGTTGGATATAAATCAAAAGCTACAACAGGAGTACTATTTATAGTTCCTGTGTTTGCCAGCAGCCCTTCTGACCAAGCCATGGTAATAGATCGTACTCCTCCTTCATAGTGTTCACCTTTCATACCTCGTAATGGACCATTATCTTCGGTACCTATTGCACCTCCATTATCAGAAATAAAATACACTAATGTATTTGCCGAAAGCATTTGGCCTGCATTTCTTGGATCTGGAGTAGTTTTTAAATAATCTATAAGTCTACCTATGGTCTGATCCATTCCTTCTGCAATAGCTGCCTGAGCGATATTGGTATGTCCCATCTGACTAGGATTAGTATTATTTTTTGCTACGTATTTAGCATACAGATCTGGTCTTGCATTAGCTTGCCCCCATGGTCCATGGATTGCAAAGTTGCTAAAATGCATAAAAAATGGAGAACTGTTATTTGCATTCATAAAATCAATTGCTGCATCTGCCATGGCATCTGTTACATGTTTGGCTGTACCTGTGAGCGAATTATCACCCGCAAGAGCTAATGATTCTGCTGCAGTATATGGCGAAGCATATACATCTAGTTCTGGGCCAATTCTTGGATGAAACTCCCAGTTACTTCCTGACAAAGCAGCAAAATAAGATCCTGGAGCACCATCTGATCCTCCTCCATAATTAAAATCAAACCCCTGATCAGTTGGTGAATTATTTAGACTTCCACCAGAATGATATTTTCCAAAATGCGCAGTTGTATATCCAGCTGTCTTTATTGTTTCTGCAATAGTAATCGCACTTGCGGGGATTTCGTCTTCTCCATTTGAGATTCCCTGACTTGGGCCTACCAACAATGTAGAATTTCCTCCTCTATTTAATCCATTAACCGCAAATACATTATTATCAGGTCTTGATGCATATTGACCACTTAAAATGGCTGCCCTTGTAGGTGCGCAATTCGCTCCGTTTACATATGCATTATCAAATGCTATACCTTCTATCGCTAACGTTTCTAATCTTGGAGTTTCATAGAAATCACTAGGATTATTAAGATTTGTTAGCCCTGTACTCACCTGAGACCACCCCATATCATCGGCAATGATCACCACGATGTTAGGAGACTGTGCATAGATTGAACCACCAACTCCAAAAACGAGCAGTAGCGTTAAAAATTTAATTGTTGTTTTCATAGATTAATAGATTAAGGTTACATGTTGATGTAGCATACTACACTGATTATTTAGTTATTCTTTATTTATATTGTTTTTGACAATATCGGTTTGGGTGTACTTAGGGTTTTGTAAAAGTTTGCTTTTGTTATTCTGTATTGATACTGTATACTAGAGATGCCGTTTTGCATTTGGATTTGGCATAGTATTGTCTACAAAGCAAAGTAGCTTCGCGATCATTTTTTCGAAAATATTTGGGCATATGTATTGGTTTTATTTTTAAATTACTCGTTATTCAGTACTGCAATTGCTGGCTCGCCAAAGTTTTACAATTTTGCAGCGTTATTTTCACAAGCTGTTTCTCAGAAGAAATAGTTAATTATTGTATCTCTGATGTATCAGCTTAATACCTTCTTATTGTATATTGTTTATTCCCATTTTTTACCAGAACATCATAATGTTCATATACTTTTATCCCATTGAGGATATAAGCATACCTTCTTTATGATTTTGACAAATATGATTGTGAGTAACTATCTAAAAAAGACACAGATGACAAGTAGAGGTAAGAAAATAAAATGTCTAGTGTAGTTTCCTTCTATAAATAATCGTAAAAAATATTGTGTTTACTTTATGTTTTCTTTAACATTATAAAAGTAGACATAAAACTTTAATTATCATCAGTGCAAAACATCAAAATATATACGTTAAAACCGTAAAAACCCTATTAACCCTTATGAATTATATAAAAAAAGGCAATCCAATATGGATCGCCTATTTTTATACTTGTATATTTTACAAAAATTTAAAACATCTTAAATATCAATATGTTATATTATATAAAACCTCTTTTGCGAGCTTCTTCTAATAATTTTTGATCATCAGCTTTGGCAATAGAAAACATCTCTTTAATCTGATTTTTTCTTTTCTCGATTGCACTTAGTGATAAGCTCACATAATTAGGAAGATTTTTCGTTTTTACACCCCGAGATAAATGATACAAAATCTTAAGGTTTTTTTCATCCAGAGAAAACTTATTGGTCATCATTTTTCTAAAATGATCATTTACCGTGGCACTATAATAGGCTTTACCTTTTACAATGTTATTGAATGCCAATAACAGTTCACTAGACGTAAGATCACTCTTAATTAAGAATCCCGCCGGGTTAATGTTTTTAAGTATGTTATGTATTCTATGATCTTCTCTATGCATGGTGAGAATAATCACCTTTGACTTTGGCAACAATTCTTTGGCATGTTTTGCCAAATCCTCACCAGAAGTAATCGTTCCGTCTGAAGAAGGAGGTAATTTGATATCAATAAAAAGCATATCATAAGGTACCGTCTCAGAAGATTTTACGATGTTTGCATATGCATCATCACAGTTGGATGCAATATCAATCTTAATTTGATACTCTTTTTGATTTTCTCCTAACAAGGTATTTTTATACCCTTCGATAATCATGGGATGATCATCGATCATAAGAACTTTTAGTTTTTTCTTCATCTTTAAAAATTGTTGTTTAGGTTTTAAAAATAATACCGTATTATAATTTAACTCGGCAAAAGAAAAAATAGTATGTATCTATTCTATCTATTAGTTTTACACCGGTACACTTACTGATACGGTAGTTCCTGAGTTTACTTCACTCAAAAACTTAACTACTCCACTCATCTGACTAACCCTCGAAGTAATGTTTTTTAAACCAATTCCTTTTTTAACCTTATTTTCTCTAAACCCTATTCCATCATCTAAAATAGTAAGATTTATTTTATCCTCGACATAATCAAAGTTTATTTTTATACTATCTGCATGGGCGTGTTTAAAAATATTCTGCATCGACTCTTGTAAAATTCTAAAGAAATTTACCTTTTTCTGATCATCAATCTCCTCCCAATCGATATCCTCATCATTATTAAACTCAAACTCTAGCTTATGCACTTCGCACAGGTCTTTGATCAGGTTTTCTACCGCATCAATATAGGCTACATCAGACGGTAAGGTTTCTGCACCCAGATCATGAGAGATGAGTCGTATCTCTTTTTCTATGGCTTTAAGCTCTTCTATATATTTATTTCTTGAATCTGTAAACTCATCATTGGCACGCTGGTTGATCCCATCGAGGCTCAATCGCACCCCAAACAATCTACCTAATACCCCATCATGCAACTCTTCTGACATACGTTGTTGCTCCAACTGCCGACCTTCTTCTAGTTTGATTTGTTGATTAATGAATAATCGATAAATCTCCTCGTTAGACTCTTGCTGGGTTTGAGCAAATAATAGCTCTTTATTACTCTGTTGTTGTCTAAAAATAATATATCCCAATAAAAATAAGGCTGTTAATCCTAGTATTGCAATGATTAGGATTTCATTTTCTCGACTGATTTGTTGATTTTGTTCTACAATTTCATCTGTTTCGAAACGAATACGAGCAAACTTATCTCTAAATAAGCGCTCTTCTTTAACTAAACTATCATTCAGTTTGATATACTCATTTGCATATTCTAATCCCTCCTTACTATCTGAAACTTTAGACAAAACTTGATAAGTCTTTAATAACTCTTCATTCTTTTGTAATTCTAACGATAAATCTTTCGATTGATAAGCGTACATCCTTGAAATACTATCTTCTCCTATAGATTTATAATATTCTGCTAGATGCAACTTATTAGTAGCAATTCCATATTTATCCCCTATACTATCTCGTATTTTTAGCGCTTTAAAAAAAAGATCTGGGATATTAGAAGTATCATTAGACAAAAAATTAACATAAGCTAAGTTATCAATTAATCTAGCACGTCTTTTTGGATTTTTACTTAAAAAATCAGTGTATGTTAGTGCTTTATTATAATATTCTTTTGCTTTATCATATTTTTTTTGAGATTTATATGTTGTACCTATATTGTTATAAGAAGTAAGTATCTGCAACACTTCAGCTTCTGTGCCTTTCGCATATTCTATCGCTTTTTTATGATATTCAATTGCTTTATCATAAAACTCTGTATACTTTGCTATTATTCCCAAATTTGTATAACATAATGGTATATACAAGTTATTTTTAGCTAATTCAAAATTTTCTATTGCTTTAATAGTTAATGATTCACTTTCACTATAATTTTTGATTTTTCTTAATATAAGGGCTAGATCTGTTAAAACCTTACCTCTATCAAATGCATGGCCCTCAGATCCATTTTGTTTATTATATAAGGATGAATATATCTCCTCAGCTTCATAGAAGTTTTCATATGCTAAATCAAGTCTAGACGCCTTATAATAAAGCCCTAAATAAGTATGTGATTCAGCGATATTCAATGAATCATTAATAGATTTAGATAATTTCAAGGCTTTTTCATTCATTATTCTATAATTATCATAATCTTTAAGTTCAAAATACACAAATGAAATTTCTTGAATTTTTTCTATTTTATATGTATTATCAATAAGTGTAGAATAAATGCCATATGCTTTTTCTAAATTGTTTTTTCGTTCTTCATCCGAGTTTTTTTTGTTTCTAGCTTCATCAATATGAGATTGTATTAAATTTGATTTCAATTCCTCATTCTTTACTTCTTTATCTAGATTATCACATCCAATTTGAAAAAGTAATAAGATAATAATTATAAATCTTAATAGAAATCTAAACATAGAAAAGTAATTTTTTTCTAAAATACTCAATTTACAAATAAAAAAAAAGCTCTAATTATATTAGAGCTTTTAATTAACTTAGTTTCTATATTAGTTCTCTGTTCCGCCTGATGATGGTGGTGAAATTACTACTCCGTCATCATCTTCTGTTCCGAATTCATCAAATTCTTCGATTCCCACTTCATCGTTTATTGAATCAGTCTCACAAGCCATGAATAATGTGGTCAAAAATAGTATAGCGAATAATGTTTTTATAGATTTCATAACGTTAGTCTTAAAATTAAAATAGTGTCTTATTATTGTTTTTAGAAAAGTAAACAAAATTATTTCTGTTATCTGTAGAAATTAATGATTAGTTTCCTTGAGTTGTTGGAGTAATAACTTGACCGTCATCATCTTCAGAGATTTCGTCATTAATTTCAATCCCAACTTCGTCATTTACTGAGTCTGCTTCACAAGCGATAAAAAATGTACTTAAAAATAATATAGCGAATAATGTTTTTATAGTTTTCATAATGTTAGTCTTTTAGTTTTAATACTTTGTTTTTTTTTGATAAAGATTTTTTTTAAAATCTTTAGGGGGTATTCAATTTTTCGTTTTTAATTTCGGGGTTGTCGCTGCGCAAACGACGTTTATTTTACTAGAGTACTCTATTTAATTTTTATTTGTTTTTGTATCTCTAATTGTACACTACAAATGTAGTTGTATTCCCTCCTCGCGCCCAATATATTAAGGTGTCTTTAGTAGTTTGGCCTCTATTAGAAGTACATTGACCGATTATACGAGTAGATGGACGGATTTTTAACAATACCCCTATTTGTAGGAAAGGAAGTACTAAGAATATGACAACCTAAAAACCCATTGTTTTTATACAAAAAACCCGATAAACGTTATATGTTTATCGGGTTTCTATAGTAGTATAAACCTATAAAATCTTATATATAAATTAGACTTTTTTTGGCTAAAGTATCTTTAATCTCCTCTACATTGTTTTTATATGATTTGGAGAATGGGATTAAATCGTCTGTATTTTTTATAGCGCATTTGGCTTTTCCAAAATGAATTCTTGACACATAGTGCGTATTGATAATATAACTATTATGAATTCTAACAAAATGGTCAGGTAACAGATGCTGGAAATGTTTTAAGGTTTTAAATGCTTCTACCTTGTTACCATTGCTCATCATAAAATCAGTAGTATTATTATCTGCTTTGAGGTATAATATTTCATCAACATCTACAAATCTATAGTCTCCATAGGATTTAAAACATAAGGTATTATCTTCTACCTGATCAAAGTCTTTTACAAATCGCATTAATGTTCTATTAATTTGCCCTTTATTAAATGGTTTAAGGATATAGTCCAGAATTCTATTGCGTATTCCTTCTATTGCATAATCTGATGTTTTGGTAATTACAATAAACTCTGGTAGCCTAGACATATACTTAGCAAGTTCTGTCATCAGGTTATATTGTGTTTTATCACAATGTATTCCTGGTACTTCTGGTTCTAAAAAAACAATCCGAGGTCTTCTCTCTAAAATTAAATCCAACGCATCATGCTCATCTTTAGCGATTCCTGTACAGATATAATCTGGTTGGTCTTCTAAAGAAATTTGAATAGAATCTGCAATTTTTTGATCATTGTCAATAATTACATAAGGATATTTCATAGGGTATGAGTTAAAAAATTAGAGTTGGTTATAAACATCAAATTATCATAATTACAAGATAGTTCATTTGGCTATTTTTTCCGTACGGTAAAACCGTAATATTATTGCGGAAACCCGCTAGCCACAAGAGCTAACATTGTGTTAATCATCGTTTAATATTTACATTTAATCGATGAAAATGCACTAAAACACATAACGAGTTCATCTGGAGATAAGTATGTCATTTTATAAAAAAATGTCAAAAACAACTTATTTGGGTTAAAAAAGTCCTAATAATAACTTAAGACTATGACTTTATATTGTACAAATCATAAAAATCTATATCTGTTCTCCTTTGTCACTCAATTATTTTAAATAGTTTTACACCTAGTTTTAGAAGAAAATACAATGAAAAATATAGTGGTTCTTACCGGAGCGGGAATTAGTGCAGAAAGTGGTATAAACACGTTTAGAGATGCCAATGGTCTATGGGAAGGGCATGATATTATGGAGGTTGCATCTCCTATTGGGTGGAGGAATAATCCAGAACTGGTATTAGATTTTTACAATAAAAGACGTAGTCAACTCCATACTGTAGCTCCTAATATGGGTCATTTGTCTCTTGTTGAACTAGAAAAGCAATACAATGTATCCATAATTACTCAAAATGTAGATGATCTGCACGAGCGTGCTGGTAGCAGTCATATTATCCATTTGCACGGTGAGTTATTAAAAGTAAGAAGCCAGTTTGATGAACAACTGGTTTTAGACTGGGAGAAGGATTTATACCTTGGAGATCATTGTGAACATAACTCTCAACTACGCCCTCATATTGTATGGTTTGGAGAAGCAGTACCTATGATGGATGTCGCTATCGAGATTACAGAAAAAGCAGATATACTACTTATTATTGGTACATCGATGCAAGTATATCCTGCTGCAGGATTACTGCAATATGCCAAGCATCAAACACCTGTTTATTTTATTGACCCAAAACCATCAATTTCACCTCAACCTAACCTAACTATACTATCAGAGAATGCTACGACTGGTGTTCCTAAAGTAGTAGAAGAGTTGTTACAACAAAATTAACAATATACATAGATAGATATCATTGATGTCATTCCAACGAAAGCTGGAATCTATACCTTTTGTACCTAAATGGATTCCAGCCTTCGCTGGAATGACAAAAATACGATTATAGAACACTACTCCTCTGCAGTTACTTCTTCTATCGCTGTAGTATCAGATTCTTTTATGGGTAACGAATCTCCTTCTTTGGTTTGTGGAGTTTCCTCTGTTTTTCCTATCCCAGAGCGAACAACTTTTGCCCAATTCACTAAGGTTTCTGCATCCTGACCAGATAGTTCTCCATGAATCCAGGTATAAGGCTTTAAAGGCATTTCTTTTTTCTCTATCATCTCTATAAATTCCTCTAGCTTGTGATCTTTTTGTTTATCTGTATAGGAGTCCCATTCTGATACATTAAAATGTTCTTTTCCCTCATCAATCTGATAGGACATCCAATGCGTAATAGGGCTTACTTCCATAAACCATGGATATCTGGTAGTATTACTATGACAATCATAACAATTACTTTGTAAAATGGTCTTTACCTCAACAGGAGCTTCTGCAGCAGCTTCGAATGTTGCTATGCTATCATAACTGCCCTGGTTTTTATCTGGTCTTAAAAACTGAGAAATCACCAAAACAAAAAATAATAGTAAAAATATTCTTTTGATCATTGTGTTATTTTTTAATGAAATTATTGATAATACAACCTGACACACATCATAATCACCTGTAATTGATAGAGATAACGATTTTAACACCTAATTATTATTTATTTACTTTTGAATATTTACTGCAAAGACCTATTTTTTACCTTAATCACAACACTGTTTAGTATTATGTATACTGCCTTATGATATCCCTTGAAAATGTATTAAATACTATTAATCACTCACGAGAAAAAAGGAAATATTTTGCATATTTGATTCTTGATCATCCAGAATTATTACCAGAACTATTAACGATTTGTGCTCGGGTTGATGATGAAATTTCTTGTAGAGCCTCCTGGGGATTAGAGTTTTTGTGCAAGCAAAATCTAAAAGAGGTTTTACCATATCTCGATCAACTTATGGTCCTTGTTCCTAAAGTACATCAGCACCCTGCAGTGCGACCTATGGCTAAAATATTTGAATATCTTATTGTAGCATACTACCAAAAGAAAAATACTCCTGTACAAAAATTTTTAACTGAATCGCATAGAGAAAAAATTACAGAGATTTGTTTTGATTGGCTGATCACAGATCAAAAAGTTGCCCCAAAAGCATATGCTATGACTTCTCTATATTTATTAGGTAAAGAATTTGACTGGATTCACCCCGAACTTAAAATCATTTTGGAAAATAATTATCATGAAGGAAGTGCAGCATATCAAGCCAGATCTAGAATGATATTAAAGAAGTTGTTGTAGTTAAGACGGAAGTCACAAGACAAAAGACAGGAGTTAGGTGTTAGAAGACAGAAGTCGGGAGAGATCTAAGCTTTATCTCTGCAATATCTTTCTGATAGACCTTTTGCTCTTGACTTTAAAACTTCAATTTCTGGCTTCTCAAAAAATTGTAAATCGTAAATCAAAAATCAAAACATAAACTTTATCTTTGCAGCTTCAAAAAAAGAAAATTATGTCTGTATTTCCTTTACAAGCTATCTCTCCTATAGATGGTCGTTATGCTTCAAAAACTGCATCCCTTAGTCCATTTTTTAGTGAAGAGGCTTTAATTAAGTATCGAGTGCTTGTAGAAGTAGAATATTTTATTGCTTTATGTGAAATTCCATTACCACAATTACAAGATATAGACACTTCTGTTTTTGGTAAACTGAGAGAAATCTATACTTCTTTTTCTACAGCAGATGCGCAGGCTATAAAAGATATTGAAAAAGTAACCAATCATGATGTAAAGGCGGTTGAGTATTTTATCAAAGAAAAATTTGATGCTCTTGGATTACAACAATACAAAGAATTTATTCATTTTGGATTAACATCGCAAGATATTAATAACACTGCTATTCCGTTAAGTATTAAGGAAGCCATAGGAACAGTATATATTCCGCAATACTTAGAATTAAAAGACAAACTAACATCTTTGGTTGGTGAATGGTCAGAAATATCTATGTTAGCTCGTACACATGGGCAACCAGCCTCTCCTACCCGTTTAGGTAAAGAGTTTCAGGTATATGTAACGCGATTAGAAGCACAGTTTGATTTATTGAATGATATACCGAGTGCTGCAAAATTTGGTGGTGCTACAGGAAACTATAATGCTCACAAAGTAGCCTATCCAGATATTGACTGGAAAGCGTTTGGTACTCGATTTGTACAAGAGAAATTAGGACTACACCACTCGTTTCCAACAACACAAATTGAGCACTATGACCATATGGCTGCTTTATTTGATGGTCTCAAACGAATCAATACGATTATATTAGATCTTGATCGTGACATCTGGACGTATGTATCTATGGATTATTTTAAACAAAAAATCAAAAAAGGAGAAGTAGGATCTTCTGCTATGCCACATAAAGTAAATCCAATCGATTTTGAAAATAGTGAAGGTAATCTGGGGATCGCAAATGCATTGTTTGAGCATCTTGCTGCAAAATTACCCGTAAGTCGATTGCAACGTGATCTTACTGATAGTACTGTACTAAGAAACGTAGGGGTTCCTTTTGGACATACAGTCATTGCTTTTCAGGCTACTTTAAAAGGATTAAACAAGCTTCTTTTAAATGAAGAAAAATTTGCCGAAGATCTTGAAAACAATTGGGCTGTAGTCGCAGAAGCTATACAAACCATACTAAGAAGGGAAGCCTATCCTAATCCATATGAAGCTTTAAAAGGGCTTACTCGAACCAATGAAAAGATCAATCAAAATTCTATTGCAGAATTTATTGAAACCCTTGATGTTTCTGATACGATAAAAACAGAATTAAAACAGATTACGCCTTCAAATTATACCGGGATATAATCTGTGATTAGATATAATAATAAAAAAAGCGTTGATATTATTTATATCAACGCTTTTTTGTATAACATAACTATGTATTAATCACCAATGTTATCACTGATAGTTTCTCCTATCATTTTGAATGCATCAAGATCAATTTTACCTTTTTCTACAGATTGTGCTAGTTTAACCATTTTTTCTGGTCTCATATTATCTCCTAATACACGTATTAATGCTAATCCTTTTTTCTGATCTGTAGCAAAAACGATTACCTCATCAATATCATCTTCTTCTCCCTGGTACTTTAATACTACTTTAGCTCCGTTTGACCCAAATCGCATTAACGTTTCATACTTCTCAGAACTAAGAATCTTATTTATAGCTACACTTTCTTCTTCAAACCTTATTTCATTATTATCATTAAGTGGTAATGCCAAAAAGTTTACTTTTTTAATACTCTCCAGTGCTTCCTTCTCCTCTTCATTAAGCTCTACCGTTTCTTTATCCAAAAGACTAGAAGGTACATCCACTGCAATAAAATCTACATCTCCCTGGTGATCCACAAAATACTTCTGTAGTGATGGTTCGCTATTACAACTCATAAGCAGCGATATGCAAACTATCCCTAAAATTTTAAATACATTTTTCATTTCTTTGATTTTTTTGGTTGATTGTTTTGATTGATGTTTAATCATATTACTTCTAATCATTCAACTAGAAGTAATATGATCATTATATTATTAAAACCTGATTAGTTTCCTTTCTTCACTTTTTTCAATTCTTTTCCGCCAGGAATATTAAGATCATTTGCCAGTTTAGATACTTGCTTTAGATCTATATTACCCGTAATAGTAAGTATAACAGTTCCTGGCCCGTCATGATTATCATTTCCTTCCAGATACATGAACAATTCTTTTACATAATCCTCACTGCTTCCTGGTTTTACATAAAACTTAATGTTTTCGCCATCATCACTCTTTACTCGCATTAACTCATCCAGAGAAGAATTTTTAAGGTAACTATCAACATCACTTCTCATTTTTTGGCTTACTTCTTTATTATCAGTAACAAATACTTTGATATTATTAATATTTTCTACCAGATTAAGATATTGCTGTGTTTCTTTATCTGAGCTTTCAAAATCAATTTTGCTAAGCAGTTTAAACATCTTACTTGTCATAACCATAGAGGTTACATCTTTCATGTTTTCGTACTTATCAAAATTACTTTGTGCGTTCGATACATATGGTAAAACAGCCAGTACTAATATAATTGCTAACTTTTTCATATCACTTAATTTAAATTATTAACCCGATGTCATTCGAGATTGTTGTTGTTTTTATTTTATAAATTTATTTTTAGTGTTTTCAAATTCTTTCAGGTACACTAATTCCTGTTTACCCTCATTCATATATTGTGAAACCATATTGAGGATTTTTTTGGTTTCCTGTAATGCTATTTCTGGATCTTCATACGTTCCTAAGTTTTTATCCGGCTTTGTTGGCTGATTTGTTAAAAATATTCCTGCAATCAAAGCTACGGATGCGGCTACACCAACCCAGGCATACCTGGTTTTTCTTCGGGTGTTTAGTTTTAGATCCTTAGTAGCGGTTATGGTACTCTCCTGAGAAAAAAATTGAAATAGATCTTTGTATCTCTCCAGGTGCGCCGGCACAGTTTCTCTGGTAAAATAAACCTTTAATTCTTTTTCTTCAGAAATGGTCGTTTCGCCTTCAAAATACTTTTCTAATAATTTTTCTATGTTAGACAACTCCATAATTGTGTTTTTTTAATAATGCTTCTCTAATTTTTTTTCTTCCTCTTGATAAGGCAACTCTCACTGCCGTTTCATTAATTCCTAGCATTTCTGCTATTTCTGGATTATTGTATTGTTCTATATCTCTAAGCTGAATAATCATTCTTTGTTGTTCTGGCAGATTATCCATAATCTTACCAACCCAATCGAGACTATCTCTAGCTTCTACTTGTCTTTGTAACGAAGGTTGCTCATCTTTATAATTACTATGAACAATCTTCAGGTTTCCGGTTTCTTTGGCCTTAAGTTTATCATAACAATAATTTTTGGTCATTGTCATGGCAAAAGCTTCTACATTTTTATATTCAGCCATTTTACTTTTATTCTTCCACAGTTTCAGCAATACTTCTTGTGTAGCATCTTCTGCTTCTTCATTGCTTACAAGTAAACGCTTGGCTAACCTAAAAAGTTTATCCTTAAATCCGTTTGTAAGCGTTATAAATGCTCCTTCTCTCATTTTGGTGGTTTGGTTTGTATAAAACTTTGTCAGCTTTATATTAGGGAGACGACTATGTATGTAATTTGTTACATTCTTTTTTAAAATTATAATAAAGTCGTTACATTTAACGCTTATATACTGTATCAGATCCAAATGTAATATATCATTCCTTAGTATATGTCTACTGTAATCGGAATGATTATTGTGATTTTGTATTTGACACAAAAAACAAAAAAATAGGAAATACATGAAGTACCTAAAATATTTTGCTCTATTATTACTCTTCGGAAATGTACTTACAGGATGTTTTGATGACAATGATGATGTACAGCAAGTATCCAGCACCTTAGAAATCAATGATTATATTTGGAAAGGCATGAATGTCTTTTATTTGTATAAAGCAGATGTTCCTGATTTGGCAGATAATCGCTTTCCTTCTAATCAAGACTTTACTCAATTCTTACAAGGGTTTTCTTCTCCGCAAGCTATTTTTGATGCATTGCAATCTAATGTAGATGATTTTAGTTTTCTGGTTGATGATTATGTAGCATTAGAACAAGCGTTTGATGGTATCACAAGGAATAATGGTATGGAATTCGGTTTGGTGGGTTATCCAAATGACTCTAACAATGTTTTCGGATATGTGCGTTATATCCTTCCTGGTACTGATGCTGAAACAAAAGGATTAAAACGAGGTGATGTCTTTAATACTGTAAATGGTACTCAACTCACCAGAAGTAACTTTAGAGAATTATTGGATCCCGATACCTATACTATTGGGTTAGCAACTTATGATGGAACTGATATAACCCCAACAAGTACTTCTGTTTCTCTTACTAAGGTTCAATATACCGAGAATCCTGTTTTTATTGCAAATACAATAGATGTGGGTGGTAGCCCGGTAGGATATCTTATGTATAATGCTTTTACTGCAGATTTTGACACACAACTCAACGCTGCTTTTGCACAGTTTTCTGCCGATGGAATTACTGATTTGGTATTAGATTTACGTTACAACGGTGGTGGATCTGTGGCAAGTGCCATTGATCTCTCTAGCATGATTACCGGACAATTTAATGGTGAGATCTTTACCACAGAGGAATGGAACGCAGATCGACAGGATCAATTTGGCAGTGTTAATCGTTTTGATAATCAAATACGTACAGGAGAAGCTATTAATAATCTTAATTTGACTAGAGTATATATTTTAACAACCAGAAGTTCTGCTTCTGCAAGTGAGTTAGTTATTAATGGTCTTGATCCTTATATTAATGTAGTACAAGTTGGATCTACCTCTAGAGGAAAGTTTCAGGCTTCTATCACACTATATGATTCAGACAATTTTGGACGACAAGGTGCCGATCCCGGACATACATATGCTATGCAACCCTTAGTCCTTAAATCAATTAATTCTGTAGGTTTTACAGATTATTTTGATGGCTTTACTCCAGAGATAGAAATTGAAGAAGATTTTACTAATTTAGGAACTTTGGGTAATGAAAATGAGCCATTATTAAAAGCTGCCCTGGATAATATATTAGGAACAAGAAGTGCAAAAAGCTATCATAGTATTCGATTAGAAAGCGTTGGAAATAGTAATATGTATGATGCTAATTATGAACGCATGTATCGAGATATAGATTTGTCTAAAACAGAATAATATTTATTTTTAAATTAAAAAAAAGCTCTCAATCTAGATTGAGAGCTTTTTTTATGGATTCTTAATTTATTTTTAAAATTTTAAATCAAATCCTATTCTGGCATTTCTTCCTCTTGTGCTAAATCCAAAAACTTCTTGGTAATCTTCATTAGTAATATTATTCATTGCTGCATATACGGTCAAATTATTCATCAATTTGTGACTAATATAAAAATCTAACAGCCCAAACTCTTTTAAAGTAACAGGAGTAAACGTAGCAAAATCAGTATCCGATCTTTCTGTATTATATTGATAACGTATTGAAGTATAAGTCTTTTTATTTAACTGATATCCAACACTTGCATTAACCATATGCTCAGGAATTCGAATATTATCATCTAATTTATCAATATTGGTATACGTATAATTAGCATTTACAGATAATTTATCCTCTACTGTTTTTGCCGATATTTCTACTTCTACCCCATCTACTTTAATATCATCAACAGAGTTAATATTTACAAAAGTAGTAGGATCAAAAGTGATAAAATTCTCTGATTCGCGATTAAAATAAACTACACTCACTCTGGCTCTATTCTCGTGCGATAATTCTACACCTCCTTCGATAGTAGTACTTTCTTCTGGTGATAAATCAGGATTACCACTCAAAAATGCAACATCATACAACTGAAACAAAGACGGGGTAATATAAGCTGTGCTATATGAAGACAATGCTTTAATATAATTATCACCAAATTTATACGTATATGAAGGGTTCACATTATATACCATCTCATTACCATAGACGCTATGAATATTTAGTCTTGCACCCGCATTAACATTCAAACCAAACTCAGAAGTGTACACAACATTAATATAAGGATCAATAATATCAAATTCTGCTTCATTATCACTTATCGTTTCTTCTAAACCAGAACTCCCAAAAGGAATACTTAAAAGATTAAAATCACTATATGACCCATTTACCCCCACCACAGTATATAGAGTGTTATTAAAGTTATATTTATTATATGCATCAAAAGTAAATACATCGCTCTCATATTTTGATGGGAAACCAGATGCAGTAAGATCTCTTTCCAGTGTTGCTATACTGTTCGTAAATGTAAAACTACCATTAGGGTACTTGAATTCCCAGAAAGATCCAGCTCGTAGCTGTTGACTCTCGAATTGATTGTCACCATCTATTCCTGCAGCTGCATCAAAATCATTTTTATATTGATCTAAATTCCCAAAAAAATGAAACTTAAAATTATCATCCCACTTATACCCTAATTTTGCATATACATTAAACTTTGAAAACGCATCACTTTCTGCTCCTTCTGCTTCTGCAGCCGATAATCCATCTGTAAATTGATTACTCAAACTTGCCAAATAGTTGACCTTACCAACTGTTCCATTAACAGAAGCTAAATTCACAAAATCATTGATATCATAATCCTGATCATCTTGAGATTGATTTGTACCGATACTTGATTGAAAATTTGCAGAAATCTTTTTCTTACTTTCTGTTTTTGTTATGATATTGATCACTGCAGCTGATGCACCAGAGCCATATAAAGTACTTGAGGCTCCTTTAAGAATTTCTATTTCTTGTATTTGATTGACTGATAATAACCTTAAATCAAAATCTCCTGATATAGCCGAAGGATCACTAACTGTTATCCCATCAACTCTAATCACTACTTGACGATTTCGTCCTCCACGAACCGAAACTCCTCGTTCCTGACCTGCTGCGCTCCCATTACCATTAATTATTACTCCTGCAGCCCTGCTAAGTATTGTAGCCACAGATTGCCCTTGACTGCGTTCTAATTCTTCGGCAGTAATTTTGGTAATCACCTTACCAATTTGCTCTCTTTTTAAACCAAATTTAGAATCAGAAATAAAAACCTCTTCCAATTCGTTTACCTTTTCGTCTTCTTGAATTTCTTGTCCAATTGCAAAATAGGACCCCAGCAATAGAAATGCTGCTCCAAAAAACATTTTTTTGTTCATTACTTAAATACTTTATTTTTTTACAATAACCGGAAAAAAGTATGTAGTTTACCCATACCCAAACCTTTGTCCCGAAAGTTTGATTTATGCTGAATAAAGGCAGGTCTCCTGACTCACGTCTTGTTGTTTACCTTCCCGTTTGAACTGAACTCGTTTCAGTTTCTTTTAAATTGATTCAAAAGATGCCGAAACAAATTCGGCACAAGCAGTGGTTTATAAAGAATTAACAACAAGCATCCTTTTTTAAAGGACAAAGTTTACAGTTGCGGGAACAGCTCAGGAATTATTAACTCTAAAATCAGAATTAATGCACCTGATTCCCTTTTAATCTTCAACTCTTTGAATAGAGTATCAGAACCAGAATTCTGGGCGAAAGTATTATATTTTCTGGAATTTCGGATTACTTTAGCGAATAAATATGTATTCACCTACCTTTGCCTTCTTAAAAACCAATTTTAACAATGCTATATTACATTACAGGAGGAGAACGTTCTGGTAAAAGCAACTATGCCCAAAACCTGGCGTTACAGTTATCTCACAATCCGCATTACCTAGCTACATCTCGTATTTGGGATGACAATCATCGCCAACGTATAGATCGACATGTAGCAGATCGGGATGAACGTTGGATCTCCATTGAAGAAGAAAAAGAACTCTCTAAAGTAATTCAAAGTTCTAGTGTCGTGGTTATTGATTGCGTAACTTTATGGCTTACCAATTTTTTTGTGGATACAGAAAATAATATCGAATTATCTCTAGCACAAGCAAAAGCAGAATTTGATAAGCTTTTAAAAATTGAAGCCACAATACTCATTATTTCTAACGAAATAGGAATGGGGGTTCATGCCACAACCGAAGTTGGCAGAAAATTCACAGAACTGCAAGGTTGGATGAATCAACATATTGCCAAACATGCAGATAAAGCCATATTAATGGTTTCGGGGATTCCAGTCGAAATTAAAGGTTCTAAATAACTTAAATATACTATGAATTTTGATATAAAACCTATCTTCAATAACAACCTTGAAGCAATACTGCAAAATAAAATTAATACCAAAACAAAACCTATTGGCGCATTGGGAACACTGGAAACAATAGCTTTACAAATAGGTATGATTCAAAATACAGATCAACCTAGTTTAAAAAACCCTACAATTGTTGTTTTTGCTGGGGATCATGGTATTGCTGAGAAAGGTGAAGTTAATCCATATCCACAAGAAGTTACTGCACAAATGGTTTATAATTTCTTAAACCAAGGTGCTGCCATTAATGTATTTTGTAAACAAAATAATATCGATCTTAAAATCGTAGATGCGGGAGTAAATCACGATTTTGGAGTTACTCCTGGATTAATTGATGCTAAAATTGATTTTGGAACCAAAAATTACCAAGACAAACCCGCTATGAACGCAGAACAATGCAGTCTGGCGATACAAAAAGGCGCTGATATTGTCATAGATACTCATGCTACTGGATGTAATAGTATTGGTTTTGGCGAAATGGGAATCGGAAATACATCTTCCGCTTCATTATTGATGTCATATTTCACAGAGATTCCAGTGACAGAATGTGTAGGTTCTGGAACAGGGCTGGACACTTCAGCTATTAAAATCAAACAACAAATTTTATCTAAAGTTTACCAAGAATATACACCTTCTTCTCCTCTTGAAGCATTAGCAGCTTTTGGGGGGTTCGAAATTGCTATGATTGTTGGTGCCATTTTAAAATCTGCAGAACTCAAAATGACAATAATGATCGATGGTTTTATAGTAACAGCTGCATTTCTTGCTGCTTATGATATACATCCCGAGGTTTTGGATTATTGCATATTTACACACACCTCGGGAGAACAGGGGCATAAAAAAATGCTTGAATTCTTACAAAAAGAACCCATACTTAATCTCGATATGCGATTAGGAGAAGGAACTGGAGCGGCGGTTGCTTATCCTATCATCAAATCGGCTGTAGCTTTTTTAAATAACATGGCTAGTTTTGAGAGTGCAGGGGTTTCTGGTAATGAATAACATATTTTCTATCAAAAACGATCCAGAAAAAACCTAACAGCAAAATGATCGAATTAATTTAGCGTAATGAAAAAAGGGATATTATCTGTTATTGTTGCTACGATGGGAATCTATTTTGTATACTGGTTTAATCGTGGTATTTGTGAAACTATTATTTTATCTTCAGATACAACAAATGTTTCAGAATTCTCATTACATACATTTGGTAATGTTTATAAAATTATGACAGTTAGTATTGGTTTATTGGGGCTTTATTTAGGCGTAATTTCAATGAAAAATAAAAAGAAGATTGCAATAACTGGTATTACCTTATCAATTATTGTTATCATTATTTCATTTCTTCCGCTTTGCGAATACTATCTTCGTTTTAAAACACCTGTTAATCCATAAACTCCAATTTCAGAATAAAAAAACAATAGCTATCATGAAAAAAGAAATCTATATTTTCTTCACAGCATTAATGTTTTTTACGCGTATTCCTTGTCCAAAATGGGTGAATCATGACCCTCAATATTTAAGACTTAGTTCAAAATACTTCCCTCTAATCGGTATTATTGTAGGTAGCATTGGTGCTTTGATTTATTATGGCGCTTCTTTTCTTTTCTCAACAGAAATCTCATTATTATTATCCATATTCGCTACTGTTTACGCTACAGGAGCATTTCATGAAGATGGATTTGCAGATGTTTGTGATGGTTTTGGCGGTGGATGGACCAAAGAAAAGATTCTTCTAATTATGAAAGATTCTCGACTGGGAACTTATGGTACTATTGGATTATTATTAATTCTTGGAGTAAAATTTGCTGCCTTAAGAGAAACCAATACATCATATATCCCATTGATACTTATCTCGGGACATAGTCTAAGTCGGTTTATTGCTACAACCTTAATTTTCACCCATTCCTATGTACGAGACACAGAAGACAGTAAAGCTAAACCAGCCGCAAAAAGCATGACCATTTCTATGCTAATAATAAGTAGTATTTTTGGAATTGCTCCATTGTTTTTTTTCAAAAACCCATGGATATTTCTTACATTGATCCCTATGTATGTCTCCAAAATGTTTCTTGCATATAAGTTCAAAAAATGGATTGGAGGTCAAACAGGAGACTGTGCCGGTGCTGTACAACAACTAAGTGAAGTGGTATTTTATCTCACAATAATAGCTCTATGGAAATATATCTGGTAAGACATACAACTCCGAATATAGAAAAAGGTATATGTTATGGCCAAAGTGATATTGGTATTACAGATTCCTTTCCTTCTGAAGTAAAAAAAATACATCAAAAGATACCCATTTCTGAAGTTTCTAAAGTGTATAGTAGCCCTTTACAAAGGTGCAGGTTATTAGCAGAAACTTTTAAAAAAGAGATAACTATTGATGACCGATTAAAAGAATTAAACTTTGGAGATTGGGAATTAAAACTGTGGGATTCTATCCATAGTAAAGTATTAGATCCATGGATGAATGATTTTGTTAATGTTACTGTTCCCAATGGCGAATCTTATATCATGCTTCAAAAACGAGTAGTAGAATTCTTTAATTCTTTAGATACTACTTCTGATGCAAAAAATATTATTGTCTCGCATGCTGGTCCAATACGAGCATTATTAGCGTATTTACGAAACATTGAACTTAAAGATTCTTTTGATATTAAAATAGCATACGGAGAAGTGGTTGTGATATAGACTAGGTGTAATCTTTTGAAACAGTTTAAGACATTTCTCAATGAATTATGGTATAGATTATAAACATTCAATTAAAAGATATTTTAGGTTTATACTTATTCTGATTTAATTATTTTTACAAAAACGATCTTTATGCGTACTATTCTTATTCTGATATTGGTAGTTACCTTACAATCTTCTTGTAAAAAAGCACCTGATGAAACCAAGCCACTTACCGTTATGTATCTGGCGCCACAAACATTAGAATATGCTTCTGGATTTACTATTTTAAATAAGGAAAACTATAAAGAAATCAAGGTTACAACTCCTTGGCCAGATGCAGAAGAAGAGCTAACATATATTCTATATCCTAAAGGAACAGAAAAACCATTTAAAGCTGCAAATACTGTATTTGTAGAAGTCCCTATAGAAAGAGTTGTGGTTACTTCTACTACAGATGTACCGATGTTAGAATATCTTAATCTTGAGCAAAAATTAGTTGGATTTCCTCATTCTGATTACATTTCTTCAGAAAAAACCCGTGCTTTGATAGATAATGGCACTATTAAAGAACTAGGCAAAGAATATAATCTAAACACTGAAGTTGTACTTGAGCTCTCTCCAGAATTAATCATAGGATTTTCGGCCACCGGAGATACAAAAGCATATGATCTGATTCAAAAAACCGGAATCCCTGTAGTCATGAATGGCTCCTGGATGGAGCAACATCCTTTAGGCAGAGCAGAATGGATAAAATTTGTAGCAGCATTCTTCGGAAAAGAAGCGGCTGCAGAAGAACGATTTCAAAAAATTAAAAAAGACTACAATAAAGCCGTAACTCTTGCTCAAGATGTAACACATGCACCTACTGTTATATCCGGTAGTATGTTTAAAGATGTATGGTATATTCCTGGCGGAAATAGTTATTTTGCAAAGATTTTAAAAGATGCTAACACAAATTATTTGTGGTCAGATATCAATAAATCAGGAAGTTTGACGTTAAGTTTTGAAAGTGTTTTAGATAAAGGTCAACATGCCGATTTATGGATACGATCAGGGAGTTCTAAATCACTATCAGAACTCAAAGGAAAGAATCATCAATATGCATTATTTGATGCATTTAAAAATAAAACCGTATATTCTTCAACATTAAAAATGGGTAGTAAAGGAGGATCTATTTACTATGAATTAGGACCAATGCGTCCGGATTTAATTTTAAAAGACATTATTCATATCGCACACCCTGAAGTATTAACCAATTACGAACCTTATTTTTTCGAAAAACTTAATTAATTGATTCCCAACAAATCATATAAGCGCGTTTTTATTGGTATTGTTTTACTCCTGATTGTTTGTTTTATTACTAACATCAGCCTGGGTTCTGTATTTATTCCCTGGCTAGACACCTTAAGTAGTTTGGTTAACGGTCCTGTTGATAAAGAATCCTGGAGGCATATTATTGTTGATTATAGGTTGCCAAAAGCGATTACTGCAATTATTGTAGGTAGTGGATTAGGAGTTTCGGGCTTATTAATGCAAACTCTTTTTAGAAACCCGTTGGCTGGACCTTTTGTTCTTGGTATTAGTTCTGGAGCAACACTTGGAGTTGCTATTTTAATTTTGGGAAGTGCTTTGGCAGGAGGAACAACATTTATTTTCTTAACTTCAAAATGGGGATTAATTATTGCTTCCAGTTTAGGAAGTATACTCGTGTTATTTGCCGTTATGGTGGTCTCAGCAAGGGTTAGAGATACCATGGCTATTTTAATTATCGGACTTATGTTCGGTAGCATTACTTCTGCGATAGTAAGTGTACTTTCTTATTTTGCTCCTGCTGATCAATTACAACAATATGTTTTCTGGGAATTTGGTAGCCTCGGAAATCTTTCCTGGAATGATCTACTTATTTTTTCTGGGATATCAATCTTAGGAATGTTATTATCCATACTCGCCATAAAACCATTAAACACATTACTATTAGGTGAAAATTATGCGAGAAGTCTTGGTTTAAATATAAAAGCCAGTCGTTTTCTTATCATTGCAGCTACAGGTTTACTAGCCGGTAGCATCACTGCTTTTGCAGGGCCAATTGCATTCATTGGTTTAGCCGTACCGCACCTTACCCGTCAATTATTTCATACTTCAGATCACAAAACATTGATTCCGGCAGTAGTATTACTTGGGAGCATTATTATGCTGGTTTGTGATAGTATAGCTCAATTACCAACTAGTGAATACACTTTACCAATTAATGCTATCACTTCCTTAATAGGGGCACCTGTAGTGATCTGGCTATTGGTTCGAAAAAGGAAAATGCTGTTCTAAAACTATTCATATTTAGGTACTAATAACATTAGTATAAAATGATACTCAAAAATCATATTTATTTGAAATAAAATAAGTATCCTATAAAGTTGTATTTTTATAAGAAAACATCTAATAATGAATGCATCAGAATACTTAGAAGGAATCCAAAAACAATTTAAGTATTATCAATCATTGGGCAAAAAGACGATAGCACAGTTACCAGAAGAAAAACTTTTTTGGCAATATAATGATGATAGTAATAGTATTGCAATTATTGTCAAACATCTATGGGGGAATATGAAATCTCGTTGGACAAATTTTTTAACAGAAGATGGCGAAAAAAAATGGAGGCAACGTGATGCTGAGTTTGTTAATGACATTAAAACAAAAGAAGAACTTTTAATCAAATGGCATGATGGATGGAAATGTCTTTTTGAAGCTTTGGACAGTATTAATGACGATAATTTTGATCAACCCATTTATGTTCGAAATATAGAACACAGTATCACTGAAGCAATCAATCGTCAATTAGCGCATTATTCGTATCATATCGGTCAAATTGTTTTTTTAGGAAAAATGATTACAGGACAACAATGGCAAAGTCTCTCTATTCCAAAAGGAAAATCTTCGGTATATAATGAAAAACGATTTGCTAATCCCAAGCATAAAGCACATTACACTGATAAGCTGATGGAGGACGATACAAATTAGAATTAGGAATTCATAAAAATAGTCAATAACTCCCATTGGTTTGTTAATAACTATGGTTTTCTGCATATCGAAATCCTTGTAGATTACGATTATATTTGCCAAAACCGTACATAATAAATCACACATGAAATTCATAGTATCTAGTTCATACTTACTTAAGCAACTGCAGGTATTAGGTGGTGTAATTAGTAATAGCAATACCTTACCGATCTTAGATAACTTCTTATTTGAATTAGACAATAATTCATTATTGGTTTCTGCATCTGATCTTGAGACCACAATGTCTGCAAAATTAGAAGTAGAATCTGCAGATCAGGGAACCATTGCTGTGCCTGCCAAATTATTATTGGAAACCCTTAAAACTTTTCCTGAGCAACCATTAACTTTTGTTGTGGCAGATAATAACACTATAGAAATTAGTTCTAATCATGGTAAATATGCATTGGCTTATGCAGATGGTGAAGAATTCCCTAAAGCTGTAGAATTAGAAGATCCTAGTGCTACTAATATTTTGGGTGATGTACTCGCTACTGCGGTAAGCAAAACTATTTTTGCCACTGGTAACGATGATCTTAGACCTGTAATGAGTGGTGTGTTTTTTCAATTTTCGACAGAAGGGCTCACTTTTGTAGCCACAGATGCTCATAAATTAGTTAAATATACTCGTGAAGATATCAAAGCTTCTCAATCTGCTGAGTTTATTATGCCTAAAAAACCTTTAAATTTATTAAAAGGAATTTTGGCTGGTAGTGACACAGAAGTATTAATAGAATATAATGAGGCTAATGCAAAATTCACTTTTGATGAGACTCAATTAATTTGTAGATTAATCGATGGAAAATATCCAAACTATGAGGCTGTTATTCCAAAAGAAAACCCTAACAAATTAACAATTGCAAGAACGCAGTTCTTAAATTCAGTTCGTAGGGTATCTATTTTCTCTAATAAAACAACACATCAAATCCGTTTAAAAATTGCTGGAGCAGAGTTAAATGTATCTGCAGAAGATATAGATTACTCTAATAAAGCAGAAGAACGTTTAACATGTGACTATCAAGGAGACGATATGCAGATAGGATTCAATTCTCGTTTTCTTAGTGAAATGTTGAATAACCTTAATGCTGATGAAGTACAACTTGAAATGTCACTTCCTAACCGTGCAGGAATCCTTACTCCAATTGATGGATTAGACGAAGGAGAACATGTAACAATGTTAGTAATGCCTGTAATGCTAAATAACTAATACACTAGCTAAATAACCATTATATTTAGATCCAACCATATTATTGTGGTTGGATTTTTTTATATTTTAATTTAAAAATAAAGATCAATTATAATAATTCAATAACAAAAAATCCCTGTTAAGGTTATTTAAAATAAAAAGATAAAAATCAATCTTTTATATACATTTACCATAATCACAAACAACCATTCAACGTATTTGATTATGACAAAGTATCTAACTACCATCGCTTTTCTATTCATTACCTCCTACTCTATTGCCCAAAGTATAACAGATCAGGAATTAAATAAATTGTCTCTCACTTATGCCAAAACATCATTTGATGAACTTGTTGATCTCCTAAGTTTACCCAATGATGCACATTTCCCTAAAGACATCGAAAAAAACTTTAAATGGTGTAAAAAAGCGTTTACAGATAGAGGATTCTCTACTCAACAACTCACAACAAAAAAAATCCCATTATTATTAGCTAGCAAAAACTATAAAAAAGCAAAGAAAACGGTTTTGGTTTATCTTCAGGTCGATGGACAACCAGTGGATACTACAAAATGGTTTCAGGATAATCCTTATAGAGCCACATTAAAAGAATTTAATGATCAAGATAAATCATGGAATACAATTTCATTAAGTCAATTAAAAGACACCATTAATCCTGATTGGAGGATTTTTGCTCGGTCTACCTCTGATGCAAAAGGTCCTGTAGTCATGTTTCTAAAAGCGATGGATATTATAAATGACCTAAACTATGAGCCCAACTTCAATATTAAAGTGATTATGGACTTTGAGGAAGAAATTAGTTCGCCCAGATTACCTAAGGCTGTACTCGATTATAAAGATCAATTAGCTTCCGACATGTTAGTAATTTTTGATGGTCCAATGCATATTTCTAACAAACCCACATTAGCTTATGGAGCAAGAGGAATAACAACGTTATCTCTTGAGGTCTTTGGTCCCAGAGCACCTCAACACAGTGGCCATTATGGTAATTATGTTCCTAATCCAGCATTACGCCTTTCACAATTATTAGCCTCTATGGTGCAAGATGATGGTCGTGTAGCTATACCGGGGTGGTATGACGGAATAGAAATTTCTGAAGAAACAAAAAAGATACTGAATCAAGTTCCGGATGATGAACAAACGATGAGAAAAAAATTAGGTATTGCCTCAATTGATAATATCGCAGAGACCTATCAAGAATCAATACAATATCCATCGTTAGGAATCCTAGGGATAAAATCTGGGTGGGTTGGCACAAAAAGAAGAACTATTATTCCTTCAAGTGCAATTGCCGAAATGAATATTAGATTAGTCAAAGAAACTAATGCTAAACATATGGTAGATTTGGTGAAAAATCATATTATAAATCAAGGGTATCATATTATAGATAGCATCCCTACTGAAGAAGAACGTATGAAATACAAAAAAATCATTCGTTTTAATCATCAAATAGCATATGATGCTTTTAGAACAGATTTTAATACTGAAATTGGACAATGGCTTAGAAATGCTATAACAAGAGCTTTTGGTAAATCTCCCATACAAATACGAACTGGTGGTGGTTCCATTCCTATTTCACCATTTGTGAATACCTTAAACATTCCTGTGGTTATCGTACCCACCGTAAATAAAGATAATAATCAACATAGTCCAAACGAGAATATTCGAGTTGGAAACTATATAGACGGTATCAAAACCATTACAGCAATATTAACTCAAAAGTTATAAAAATGATAACCATTCCCGCAAAAGATGGATATCAGCTTATGGGGCAATTATATACTCCTTCATCAAAAGTTACAAATAATAAAGTCTTAATTATAAATTCTGCAACAGCAGTCAGTAGAAAATTATATCATCACTATGCTACTTTTATGGCAGAGCATGGATACCATGTAATTACATATGATTATAGAGGTATTGCGGCGTCAAGACCAAAAAAACTGAGAGGGTTTAAGGCTACTTTCCTAGATTGGGGTGATAAAGATTTTGCAGGAGTCATAAATTACGTCAAAAAAGAATTTCCAAATCAAAAAATTCTTACTCTAGGGCATAGTATTGGAGGTACTATTATCGGTATGACAGAAAAAAATACTGAAATCAGTGGAGTAATAACTGTTGGTGCACAAACTGCATATTATAAAGATTGGCCAAAGAAACAAAGAGCTAAGATTTATTTCTTATGGCATATTATACTTCCCTGGATTACCAATGTTGTTGGTTATTTTCCAGGTAAAAAACTTGGAATGCTCGAGGATGTTCCAAAGGGAGTGATACATCAGTGGCATAATAGAAGAAAGCATACCGATATAAAAAAACAACTAGAAAATAATGGTGTGAAATTATTTTATAATACCTATCAATCAAAATTACTTACTTTAGGCATAGAAGATGATCCCATAGGAACAGAACAAGCAATAAAAAGAATACATAATCTATTTAAGTCAAATCAAAAAGAGATTGAAATTATACGTTTAGAAGAGATTTTAACCGATAAAATTGGTCATTTTGGATTTTTTAGACGAAAATTTAAGGAAACTCTTTGGGTAAAGACAGTAAAATGGTTTGATAACTTATAATATAAATATTAAAACAAATGGATAACACCTATTCGTCAATCGGACTAGGAACAGCTGCTATTGGCAGACCACAATATATTAATATAAGAAGAGAAGAAAATACGCCTATTACTTTAGAAGATTTTCGAAAAAAAAGTTGGCAAACCTTAGAATATGCATATCAACACGGAATTCGATATTTTGATACTGCTCCGGGATATGGATTAGCAGAAGAATTACTTATAGATTGGGTCTCTTCAAAAAATGATTCGACTATTGAAATAGCAACGAAATGGGGATACACATATACCGCAAACTTTGATCCTAAAGCCACACAACATGAGATAAAGGAACATAGTATTTCTAAATTAAACGAACAGTGGCAACAGTCTAAAAAGATACTTCCTTATTTAAAAATGTATCAGATTCATTCTGCAACATTTGAATCTGGTGTTTTAGAAAATGAGGTTGTTTTAAAAAGATTAGCTCAACTAAAATCAAAACATAATCTGATGATTGGAGTTACCACTTCTGGTGCTAATCAACTAGAAGTTATACAAAAAGCACTTGAAGTTGAAGTTGAAGGACATTCTTTATTTGATGCATTTCAGATCACTTATAATATTCTTGATCAGAGTTTATTGAATATCATAAAAACAATACATACAAAAAATAAAAAAATCGTCATAAAAGAAGCATTGGCTAACGGACGTCTACTCCCGAATAACAGCTATCCAAATTATCAAAAATTGTACATTTTTTTACAAGAACTTGCAGATAAATATCAAGTTGGAATTGATGCCATAGCTTTACGGTTTTGTATTGATACTGTGGATCCTTACAAAGTACTTAGTGGAGCTTCAAATCAATCTCATGTCAATGATAATCTTAAAAGTACAACCTTTGTACTTGATTCAAAAGAAATAGAAGGTCTACGGTCTTTCAAATCACAACCAATTCAATATTGGTCTGAGCGAAAAAAGTTATCATGGAATTAATTTTTTGTTTGACAACATATAAATTAGCTGACCTACATCAGATTTTCGACATATAACATGAAAAAATTATTAAGTTATTTACTTCCGTTTACCAAAGAAATTCCCTCTAAAATTAATGGTACTTTAGAGATCACTTTGATGAATGGAAAAAAGGTATTAGACAGTCAAAATGCTAATTATTCTTATGGTACATTACAAAAATTACTTACTTATGGGCTATCACAAATAGATATTCCTGAGGATAGTCAAATTCTATTATTAGGTCTTGGGGGAGGAAGTATCATACACCCTTTGCAAGAAAAGTTCAATCATAAAGGAAAAATCACTGCGGTAGAAATTGACGAAGTCATCATAAAAATTGCAAAAAATGAATTTGATATTACTGGTAGCTCAACTCTTGAAATTATATGTGATGATGCACTCCACTATATTAATCAATGTACCAAACAATTCGAAATCATAATCATTGATATTTTTATTGATAACCAGGTCCCTGAACCATTTTACGAAGAAGAATTTTGGAAAAAAACAATTGATTTAATATCCCCCGAAGGGAAAGTGGTGTTTAATGCTGGGATTAATCTGAAAGAAAATACTAAAATCAAACAACTAAAATCAAAATTCGAATCTCAAATTGAATTCATTCAATATAACAATGTACAAGGAACAAATACATTACTTATAGGAGAAAAGAAGTGATTTTTAAACGTTAAAAAAATCAGTATATTTTTCTATACTTCTAGCAAAACCATAATTTTAGATGCTAACTATGACAAAATAATGACCAAACAAGAGTTAAAAGATCGTCACAATACTATTAAGCCCTATATTCATAGAACTCCTGTCCTTACATCGAGATTACTAAATGAAATTTCTGGAACAACACTATTTTTTAAATGTGAAAATTTTCAGAGAATGGGGGCTTTTAAAATGCGTGGAGCTGCCAGTGCTATTTCAAAATTATCAGAAGCACAAAAGTCCAAAGGTGTTGTCACGCATTCTTCTGGTAATTTTGCCCAGGCATTATCTTTAGCCGCATTGAGCTTAGGAGTAAAAGCATATATCGTAATGCCATCTAACGCTCCTCAAGTAAAAAAAGATGCAGTAAAAGGATATAAAGGTGAGATTATTGAGTGCCCTCCCACTCTAGAAGATAGAGAACAAGCTGCTGACTTAATTCAAAAAGAAAAAGGAGCCACTTTTATACACCCTTCTGATAATCTGGACGTAATACTTGGACAAGGAACTGCTGCATTAGAGTTATTAGAAGATCACTCTGATCTCGAATATATCCTAACTCCTGTTGGAGGTGGCGGACTTATTGCCGGAACAGCATTAGCAGCTCATTTTTATGGTAATAACTGTAAAGTTATTGGTGGCGAACCTTTTGAAGTTGATGATGCTTACCGTTCTTTACAAAGTGGCAAAATTGAAACTAATGATACCATAAATACAATTGCAGACGGATTAAAAACACAATTAGGAGATATTAATTTTCCTATAATCCAAAAACACGTTTCAGAAATCATTAGAGTTGAAGAACAAGAAATTATTAACGCAATGCGATTGATTTGGGAACGAATGAAAATTATAATAGAACCTTCTTGTGCAGTTCCTTTTGCTGCTTTGCTTAGAGAAAAAGAAAAGTTCAAACATAAAAAGGTAGGGATTATTCTCTCTGGTGGAAATGTAGATTTGGGAAATCTACCATTCTAAAGAATTGTGAAATAAAACATATCTAATTATGACAAGGCATTCAAAAATATTATTTTTTATTATTCTCTGAATTTATCGTAACAACCATATTATTCTTGTTGTAAAACAGCATATACCTACTCCTCTTTTTTTATTTTTTGTATATCTTAGGTATGAAATAACTTAAAACCTTAAACACTACCCTTTTTGGTTAGCTGTTGACACTAATTTCATGAAAAACAAACTACTCTTATTCATACTTTTTCTTACCATTATTTCATGTAACAATGACAAAAAAGAAAAAGAGCCAGCCAATACATCTACTACAACAGAAATACCTAAAGAGTATATTACTTCTGATTTTAGAAAAAACGGAATATATTCAAATTTAAATCTTACAACAGAAGCTCAGTGGGATAGTGTTAATCAATTAAAACATCATTCTAAGCCAGTACCCAGACATCGTCTTCGTAAAGAATATAAAACCTTTGGATGGCATTTATACTCTAGTGGTTCTGCTTATAAAAGTTACAATTTCTCTTTATTATGGGGTATTTCATATTTTTCTTATCAAGTTAATCCTGAAACAGGAAGTTATAAAAGTATACATCAATGGAAAACCACAGCACTTATAGATAGTGCAAAAGTTCATCAATGTAAAGTGTTTCTTTCTGTTTCAAATTTTGGATCAAAAAACAATTCTAAATTTTTATCTAATCCAAAAGCTCAGGAGACTCTTATAGATAGTTTAACATCTTTACTAAAATTAAGAGATGCAGATGGAATAAATATAGATTTTGAAGGAGTACCCAAAAAAAACAAGCAAGCTTTTAGTAATTTTTTAATTAATCTATCTACCAAATTACACACTTCGAATCCTAAATATTCTATTTCTTTAGCGCTATATGCTGTTGACCGAAACAGGATTTTTGATATCAAGACGATAAACCCTTATATTGATATATATACATTGATGGGATATGATTATTATGGAAGTTTTAGTGATCAGGCCGGTCCAATATCTCCATTAAACAGCAGTAAACAATGGGGCAAGAACAGCGTGTCACGCTCAATAGACTATTACCTGAATGAAGGTGTGCATCCTAATAATTTAATTGTTGGGCTCCCCTATTATGGAGGAGAATGGCAAACCAAAACTGTATCAATTCCTAGCAAGACAGATCATTTTATTAAACACTATTCCTATACCAGAATTAAAGAAATATTAAAATATAATCGATTAGAGATAGCGTATGATACTATAAGTTCTAGTGCGTATTCCGTTTTTAAAAGTAAAGAAGATAAACCAAAACAAATATGGTTTGAAGATAGTTTATCACTATCTCATAAATACGATTGGATCAAGAGTAAAAAGCTATCCGGAATTGGAATATGGGCTTTGGGGTATGATCATGGAAATACTGAGTTATGGGAGTTGTTAGCTAATAAATTTGGAGAAAAAAAAGAATAGTCTACCTAGAATCATAGCCTCCAAAAATAATATTTCTAACATAAATTTCCTTTTCTAAACCACATTATCAAATTTTTAACACTTCCTCCTATCTCCCTTAATATCAAACCCTAAGCTCTTTTAATCCTAACTAATTAGTTAAACTACTAATAAATTAGTTGCAAAACTAATAGATTAGTAGTATGTTTGTTGTATAAAATTGATTCCATGCAAAAATTAGCCAAAAGAGAGGAGCAGATTATGCAAAGTCTGTGGAAATTAGAAAAAGCTTTTATAAAAGAGATTATAGAAGAATTATCTGATCCTAAACCACATTATAATACTACTGCTACCATTGTAAAAATTCTTGAAGAAAAAGGTTTCATAAGCCATACGGCTTATGGAAACAGCTTTCAATATTATCCATTAGTATCCAAAGACGAATATCAAAAAGAAGTATTAGGTGAAGTAGTTAATAACTATTTTGATAATTCGCCATTAGCTTTGGTCAAGTTCTTTGCTAAAGAGGAGAAAATAAATACAGACGAATTAGAAGAGATCATTCAACTGATAAAAAACAAAAAATAATGAACTATATCATTCATAGCTCGGCATTAATCGGATTATCCTATCTCATATATAGGTTTTTCTTATCCAAAGAGACATTTTATCATCTTAATAGATGGGTTTTATTATCCTTGATTATACTTTCATTTACATTACCTTTTATAACTGTACCAGAACACCTGTCTTTTAAAAGTGCTTCGTTTGATGAGGTAGTTACTACACCACCACATTCTGTTGCTCCTAATTATGAAACTTTAGAAGAAGAACATGTAATCACCAAAAAAGCAGCCCATCTTAGTGCTAGCGAGAGTACAACAAATAAAGCAGCTTTTAATACGTCCTTAGATTGGCAATCCATTGTACTCTATATTTATATATTAGGGATATTGGTATTTGGAATCCATTTTATAATACAATTAGGGGTATTACTATATAGAATGATCAAATACCCTACAGTAGAGGTTGATGATTACAAAATCATTGAAACCGATAAAAAACACGCCCCTTATTCTTTCTGGAATCGAATATTTATGAATCCCAGTCAGTACAATCCTGACACATATTTACAAATTTTGAAACACGAGCAAGTCCATATTAAAGGGAAGCATAGTTTGGATATGTTATTAGTCGAACTATTAGTAATGCTACAATGGTTTAATCCCTTTGCATGGTTATACCGAAAAGCAATCGATAATAACCTAGAATATCTAACTGATAACAACATGCTTAATATAGGTGAAGACAGAGAAGTATATCAAATGAACCTTCTAAAAGTCTCCACTCCAAATATGCCAACTGGTTTGGCAACAAGTTACAATCAATCATTTCTCAAAAAACGAATACTCATGATGAATTCTAAAAAATCAACAACAAAATCAGGCTGGAAATACCTAATCATTATTCCATTGCTGGCAATTACTGTATTTTCTTTTAATCCCATACAACCTAAAGAAACTATAATCAGTGACACCAAACCTGAAATCGATCTTAACATTCAAAATCAGATCCAAACCAAAATTCAAATTCAAACAAAGAATGACTTTACTAAAGGCGTGTGGGATGCAGAAGTAGGGGGAGGAAAATTATGTATCATGTTTAGGAGCGCTGAGCCTTTAAAACGAAGTTTTTGGTCCACTACCCGATGCTACGAACCGTCCTTCTTTGCTAATTTCCCAAAGGGTGACAAACAAAAATTAGTGATAACAAGAGAAGCAGGAACATTAACTTTTATTGGTGAATTTGAAAATGGCCTTGGAGATGGAAGGTATACTTTTGTCCCGGACATGACTTTTAATAAGGCATTAAAACAATATGGTTTACAAGCCGATGAAAGTGATATGGTACATTGTTTTTTTACAGATTTTGATACTACATATTTAACATATCTAAAAAAGGAAAAATTAGACATCAGCCAAGATGACTTTGAAGATATCATCCATAAATCTCTTCCTTTAGATAAATTAAAAATGTATCGAAAAGAATTAGAGAAACTAGGATACCAATCCTATACCATGGAAGAAATTAGTAAACTCAATCTTTTTAATGTTGATATACCCTATATTAATTTTATCAATAAAGTGGCAGGAAATAAAACTTCACTAAAACAAATTACAAAAGCCAAAATTCACAATCTATCACCTGAGTTTATCAATTCTTATCAGAAAAAAGGTATTAATTCTTTATCACTAAGTGAGTATATGAAATTAAGTATTCATAGGGTTACTCCAGAATTTATAGATTCTTTTAAAGAGGCGGGATATTCGCAGGTTTCAGTAAGAGAGGCTCAAAATCTTAAAATTCATAACGTAACTCCAAAATATATCCAAAAGTATAAAAATGCAGGGTACAAAAATATCACTTTGAAAGAAGCTCAAAATTTAAAAATACATAATGTTACCCCAGAACTTATAGACAGCTATAAAAAACTAGGATACCCCAATATTACTCTACAAGAAGCAAAGAAGCTCAAAATTCATAATGTAACCCCCGAACTTATAAAAGCATACAAAAAATCTGGGCAACCTAACATTTCTTTACAAGAAGTCGTAAAGTTAAAAATTCATAATGTAACACCTGCACAAGCAAAAGTTGCTAGTAATTATTCTAAATCGAAAAATAAAGATAAAAATAAGAAATCTAGTTCTACAAATAGTATGGGATATGGGTCTTCGGATCAGCAAGATCCGAACGACTTCATGAAAGGTTTTATTGCTCTGGGATATAAAAATATATCTATAGATGATATGATTTCTTTAAAAATACACAATGTAACACCAGAATTCATAAAACGTTATCATGATGCTGGATATACAGATATTCCTTTGGAAGACGTAGTCGCTTTAAAAATTCATAATGTGACACCAGAGTTTATAAATTCATTTAAAAAAGCTGGATACAAGAATATTTCTATAGATGATGCCAAAGCATTAAAAATTCATAATATTAGTCCAGAACTTGCTTCTGAATATGAGAAAATAGGATATAAAAATATTCCACTAGATGAGTTAAAATCACTTAAGATTCATAATGTCACGCCAGAGTATATTCAGGAATTCAAAAAGACTGAATTTGGAAACCTGCCATTGGATGAGATTGTATCTTTTAAAATTCACAATGTTACTCCAGAGTTTGTACAATCATTTAGAGATATCGGATTCTCTAATATTTCTGCAGATCAGGCCAAGGGTCTCAAAATCCATAATGTTACTCCAGAATTCGTACAATCATTAAAAGAAAAGGACAAAAATATTTCATTGGAACAAGCTACCAGGATCAAAATTTATTTTTAAAAATGATTCTACTATAATCATCAATTCAATCAATCAAAAATCGAAAAGGTTGTTAATTCCATTCTCATATTAGTAATAATTTGATCATCATCTTTAGAGCGAAATTATTTTAGGAGTTTTCAATTATTATACCTGTTATTCTTTGAATTTACTTTTACTGTAAACCCAAAGAATAACAGGTATTAAAACAATATAAATAAAATGGATACGATTTTCAGGTTAATACTAATCGGCTTCCTAAGCATGTATATAGTAAAAGGAAGAGCACAGGAATACCTAGTTTACCAACCTGAACAAATGCTGGCCGATTTAGAAAAATTTAAAACAATATTAACTAAAATTCATCCAGGGACTTACACACATCAAACCCATGAGGAGTTCGATCAAATGATAAATGATTTGATGTTTCGTTCCTCTAAACCGATGGAAGCAAAGGCATTTTATAAAATTGTTCTTCAATTGATAGCAAATATACATGATGGACATACACAGGCATATACATTCGGTAAACTCGGAAGTGTTATCCATAATCAAAAAAGACTTCCCTTTCAAGTGTATATTCGGGATGAACGTATTTTTATAGTAAAAAATCTTAGTACCTTAGAAATCACTGAGGGGTCCGAAATTTTGTCTATTGATAGCAACTTGAGTAATGAGATTATTTTTGAAATTTTAGCCCATTATTCTTCTGATGGTAAAAGTCACAGTGGTATGCAACATTGGTTAGGTGGGCCATACAAATCATTTTATAGGCTCTATCCAGAAATATTTGGAGAACGACCTATATACAACCTTGTTTATCGGGACTATAAAACAAAGAAAATCATAAAAACAAAAATTAAGTCAATTTCAAAAGAAATATATGAAACCAGGGCATCCAAAAAAATTCCATTAGAAACAAAACCTGAAGAAGCATTTAATTTTAATATAAATAAGAAGGATGACTATGCCTATCTAAAAATAAGTAGGTTTTTTAAAGAGAGTTATGATGAGCCTGAGAATACCTATCCAGATTTTTATAAACAATGTTTTAAAAAAATTTCTAATAACAATATTAAAAACTTAATAATCGATTTAAGAAATAATGGAGGTGGAAAAGCGAGCAATGCAGCTTACTTGCTTCAATATTTCATTGACCAATCTATAACTCCTGCAAAAGAAATAGTGACTCTGGTAGATGATAAATACTTTTTGGAAATAACTGGCGACACAATTAATTTGAATGAGTCTTTTGGTCTAAAGCAAAAAACAGATGGTACTTTCAGGGTAACAAAACATGAGTTACTGCGTGATTTGATGAATTATGCCCCGATTGAAGAGTACCCCTATAAAGGAAGATTGGTTGTCTTGATCAATGGTGGTACAGCTTCAGCTGGAGGTATTGCTGCAAGTCTATTAAAGAAATATGCAAATGCTAACTTAGTAGGAACAGAAACCTATGGATATGCAGGTATTAGTAATGGTGTACGTCAAATTCCTGTCAAAGGAAATCATACTGAAACAGCTATCTATTTACCTTTACTACATGCAAAGTATACAATAGATGAACATATCCAAAAAAGAAGTGTTGTCCCTGATCACAATGTATCAAACTCTATACAGGATATTTTAGAAAACAATGATGCTGTTCTGGAATTTACACTTAAAAAACTATTGCCAACAATGTGAAATCATTAAATCAATTTATACACTCGTATAAGTAGTTTTTTTTATTTGTTAACGCCGCTATGAGGTACAAAACAATGAGGTGTAAATTTATACAAAAATCATCTATTAGTATTTCTAAAAAAGCAAAATACAAAAGGCTGCTAATTCCCATTTTTAGCAGCCTTTTATTAACACCAATAATTAAAATATTTAAAAAGAGAGTATTAATTTAAACTCTGGGTAAATCTCCATCACCTTTAAGTGGTAAATTAGAACTTCCCATCAAATAACTATCAATATGATGAGCAGCTTGTCTGCCCTCTGCAATTGCCCAAACAATTAGTGACTGTCCTCTACGTGTATCTCCTGCCGCAAAAACTCCTTTTACATTTGTAGCGTAGTTATCTTCTGTAGCTTTAATATTAGTTCTTGTATCCATATCAATCCCTAATTGCTCTGCAATGGTAGGTTCTGATCCTGTAAATCCAAGGGCTAATAATGCTAATTCACATTTCCACTCCTTCTCAGTACCTAAAACTTCTTTGAGTGTAAATCGACCATTTTCTTTCACCCACTCTACTTCTGTCGTAATTAAACCTTTTAAATTTCCGTTTTCATCTCCTAAAAACTCTTTAGTAGAAATACTCCAATTACGTTCTACACCTTCTTGATGAGAAGAACTCGTACGTAATCGCATAGGCCAAAATGGCCAAGGCTGATTTGCAGGACGCTCAGTAGTCCCTTTACCCATAATCTCAAAATTGGTTACAGAAGTTGCTCCGTGCCGTACAGAAGTACCGATACAATCTGATCCAGTATCTCCTCCACCTATTACAATAACATCTTTTCCTGTAGCCAATATTTCCTCTCCTAAATCTTTTATCCCATCAACTCTTCTATTGTTTTGTGGCAAGAAATCCATGGCTTGTACTACACCATTTAAATCAGCTCCTTTTACAGGTAAATTACGACGAACCGTTGCTCCTGTGCATAAAACTACAGCATCAAAATCTTCTTTTAGCTGATCAGCTTTGATATCCTTTCCAATATGAATATTGGTTTTAAATATTATTCCTTCTTCTTCCAGAACAGTAACGCGACGATCTATTACATTTTTTTCCATTTTAAAATCAGGAATCCCATAACGCAATAATCCACCTACTTTTTCATCCCTTTCAAAAACGGTCACTAAATGCCCTGCTCGATTTAATTGTTGTGCAGTTGCCAATCCTGCGGGGCCAGAACCAATTACAGCTACTGTTTTTCCAGTACGCTCTTTTGGCGGATTTGCTTTCACCCATCCGTTTTCAAAAGCTTGTTCTACAATATTTTTCTCTATATTCTCGATAGTAACAGGATCTTCATTGATCCCTAATACACAAGCTTCTTCACAAGGTGCAGGACACAATCTACCTGTAAACTCAGGAAAATTATTTGTAGCATGTAAAATACTTGCTGCTTTTTCCCATTTACCACGATATACTGCGTCATTAAAATCAGGAATCAAATTCCCTAAAGGACATCCACTATGACAGAACGGAATTCCACAATCCATACAACGCGCACCTTGATCTTTAAGTTTTTTCTCTGGCATTGCCACAGTAAACTCTTTATAATCTTTTATACGATCTTTAACAGGTTCGTACTGTTCTATTTCTCTTTCAAATTCTAAAAATCCAGTTATCTTTCCCATGTTCAATATCGTTTTATGCTTGTGCTAGTTTTTCTTCTTCTAATCGTTTTAACGCTTGCTTATATTCCTCTGGGAAAATCTTGATAAATTTTGGTAATTCTTTTTCCCAATTTTCAAGTATTCTCTGTGCCAACGGGCTTAAAGTAGCATTATAATGATTTTCAATTAACGTTTTTAGTTCATCAATATCCTTTTGTTCTATAACAGGATCTAGATTAAGAGATTCTTTATTGCAATGTGCTTCAAACGTCTTTTTGTCATCATAGATATAAGCAATACCTCCAGACATACCTGCTCCAAAGTTTCTACCTACTTCTCCCAGAATTACTGCTACACCACCAGTCATATATTCACATCCATGATCTCCAATTCCTTCTACCACAGCTTTGGCTCCAGAATTACGAACACAGAATCTTTCTCCTGCTTTTCCATTAATGTACACCTCTCCATCTGTAGCTCCATATAATGTTACATTACCCGTAATCACATTATTTTCTGGGGTAATAGTAGCTTCTTCGGGGACTTTAATAATCAATTTAGCTCCAGAAAGCCCTTTCCCCAAATAGTCATTAGTATTTCCATTAACAATCATAGTTAACCCCTTGGTAGCAAAAGCTCCAAAGCTTTGTCCGGCAGCACCAGTAAAATTTAATTTTAAGGTGTTATCTGGTAATCCCTGAGCTCCATATATTTTAGAAATCTCATTACTTAAAATAGCACCTACTGCTCTATCTGTATTACAAATATCAAAATCGAGAGTGATTCTTTCTTTACGGAAAAGCGCTTGATGAGCCTGTTCTATAATTTCGAAATCTATAGATTTTCCAAGACCATGATCTTGTCCTTCTGTATTATAAATTTCTACGCCTTCGGGTGCATCTACCTGGTGTAGAATTGGAGTAAGATCAATTCCAGCTGCTTTATAATGTTCTATTGCCTTGTTATGATTTAACTTGCTAACCTGTCCTACCATTTCATCTATCGTGCGGAAACCAAGCTGTGCCATAATCTCACGTAATTCCTGAGCTACGAAATACATATAATTAACTACATGTTCTGGCTTCCCCTTGAATTTTTTACGCAATTCTGGATTTTGAGTTGCTATTCCAACAGGACACGTATTTAAATGACATACCCTCATCATTACACATCCAGAAGCAACTAACGGAGCTGTTGCAAAACCAAATTCTTCTGCTCCCAACAAACATGCTACAGCAACATCGCGTCCTGTTTTTAATTGTCCATCACATTCGAGTACAATACGGCTACGCAAATTATTCCCAACCAATGTCTGTTGTGCTTCTGCAATACCAAGTTCCCATGGTAATCCTGCATGTTTTAAAGAAGTTAAAGGTGATGCTCCTGTTCCTCCATCAAATCCAGAGATTAATACGACATCAGCTTTGGCTTTAGCCACACCAGCCGCTACGGTACCAACACCTACTTCTGAAACTAATTTTACATTTATTCTAGCATCTCTATTAGCCGATTTTAGGTCATAAATTAGTTGTGATAAATCTTCAATAGAATATATATCATGATGTGGTGGTGGTGAAATCAAACCTACATATGGTGTAGAATTACGAGTTTTGGCTATTTCTGGATTTACCTTTGGTCCTGGTAATTGACCTCCTTCTCCCGGCTTAGCTCCCTGAGCCATTTTAATTTGAATTTCTGCCGCGTTTGTCAAATAATTTGATGATACACCAAATCGTCCAGAAGCAACTTGTTTAATTGCACTATTTTTCCAGTCTCCATTTACATCTTTATAAAAACGTAACGGGTTTTCTCCTCCTTCTCCAGAGTTACTTTTTCCTCCGATACGGTTCATTGCAATGGCTAGATTCTCATGAGCTTCCTTACTAATTGATCCATATGACATTGCTCCCGTTTTAAAACGTTTTACAATTTCTGTCCAAGGTTCTACCTCATCTATCGAAATTGGATCATAATTAGAAAATTCTAACAGACCACGAATTGTCATTAAACTTTTAGACTGCTCATTTATTAATGTTGCATATTCTTTATATGTTTTAGAATCATTGTCACGAACAGATTTTTGTAATTTTGCCACCGACAGTGGGTTAAATTGATGTTTCTCTCCGTTACGTCTCCATCTATATTGCCCTCCTATTTCTAAATCTAAATCTGCTGCCACTTCATGTTCTACATATGCTCTTTTATGGCGCTTTGAGATCTCTTTCTCTATCTCATACAAACCTATACCTTCAATACGTGTTGCTGTATTTGGAAAATATTGATTTACCACTTTGGTGTTAATTCCAATACACTCAAACAATTGTGAACTTCTATACGAATTCAAAGTAGAAATTCCAATCTTATTCATCACTTTCAATATTCCTTTACCAACTGCTTTATTATAGTTGTATATCGCTTCCTCAAAAGTAAGCCCTGAAATATTGTTTTCTTTAATTTGTTCTCCAATAATCTCATTTACCATATATGGATTGATAGCACTTGCTCCATATCCAAACAACAATGCAAAATGGTGTACTTCTCTAGGTTCTGCAGATTCTATAATTATACTAACTTTTGATCGTTTCCCTAATTTTTGTAGACCACTATTTACATAGGAGCAAGCAAGTAAGGCTGGAATTGGAGCTCTATGTTTGCTTACATTTCTATCGGATAGTATTACTACATTAGTGCCATCATTAATTACCTCTGACACATTCTTAAGCAATGCTTCAAGCGCGTCTTCCAGACCATTTAACCCTCTATTAATGTTATATAACATAGGTATAGAAGTTACTTTAAATCCTTTTTCTGTATATGTTTTTATTTTGTCAAGATCCTCTTTGGATATTACAGGGTTCTGAATTTTTAGTTTATTACAGTGTTTCTCATCTATATCAAATATATTATGATCAGATCCTAATGTCAAGCTAATATCGGTAATCATTTCTTCACGAATCCCATCTAATGGAGGATTCGTTACTTGAGCAAATAATTGCTTGAAATAATTATAAATTAATTGAGGACGTTCAGAAAGTACAGCAATGGGCGTATCAGACCCCATAGAACCTATTGGTTCTTTACCTAACTGCCCCATTGGAGCAATAATCGTATCGCTATCTTCTTGCGTATATCCAAATACTCCTTTACGTTTGGCAATAGTTTCTTCTCCCAAAAACAAAGGACAATCATTATAAGGAATATCCTTAAGGTGTACCAGGTTATTATCTAACCATTCTCTATATGGATGTTTCGATGCAATTTCTTCTTTAATCTCTTCATCATTAACAATTCTTCCTTCACCCATATTAACCAGGAACATTTTACCTGGCTCTAATCTACCATGATACTCAATATTACCTGGTTCCAGATCAACAACCCCTGTTTCTGAAGACATGATTACATAACCATCCTTAGTTACACTATAACGAGAGGGTCTCAATCCATTTCTATCCAGTACCGCTCCAATATAATTACCATCGGTAAATGGAATCGAAGCAGGACCATCCCATGGTTCCATTGCACAAGAGTTATATTCATAAAAGGCTTTCTTGGCCTCAGACATTTCTTTATTTTTCTCCCACGCTTCTGGTACCATCATCATCATGACTTCTGGAAGTGATCTTCCTGTCATTAATAACAATTCTACCACCATATCCATAGAAGCTGAATCTGATTTACCTTTTAATACTACAGGAAGTATTTTTTTGATGTCTTCACCAAACCAATCGCTCTTTAATAATTCCTCTCTAGAACGCATTCTGGTAACATTACCCCTTAACGTATTGATCTCTCCATTATGGCACATATACCTGAAAGGTTGTGCTAGATCCCAAGTAGGAAAAGTATTAGTTGAGAATCGTTGATGTACCAAAGCTAATCTTGTTACTACTTTTGGATCCATAAGATCCGTATAGTACAACTTAATATCTTCTGGCATTAATAATCCTTTAAATATTAAAGTCTTTGTAGATAAACTTGGTAGATAAAAGAATTTATTTTCAGAAAGTCTAGAACTATATATAGTATGTTCAGTAATTTTTCTGGCAGTAAATAGTTTTAAGTTAAAATCAAAATAGCTCTGGTCCTTTTTTTCTTTACCTATAAATAATTGTTTAATGTAAGGTTCTGTTGTTGCTGCAATCTCACCCAAATGAATATGATCAACAGGCACATCTCTCCAACCTAATAATACTAATCCTTGATCAGCTATATTTTTCTCAAATGTATCGATGCAGAATTGTCGTTGGTTTTCTTTTTTAGGAAGAAAAACATTACTTACTGCATATTCCCCTGCTTGGGGTAATTCAAAATCACAATGCTCTACAAAAAAGTCATGAGGAATATCAATCAATATACCCGCTCCGTCTCCAGTTTTTCCATCAGCACTTACCGCACCTCGATGTTCTAATTTTTCAAGAATCTCTAATGCTTTATGAATAATATCATTTGACTTTTTTCCTTCTAAACTGCATATGAATCCTGCACCACATGCGTCGTGCTCAAATTCTGGTAAATACATTCCTTGTTTCTTCATACTGTTTTCCGATCTAATTATGAATTCATCATTAATTTAGTATCCATTACAAAATTGAGATGATTACAATGTTTCAAGTTGATGAAATTAACAAATCATTAAGGAACGGAAAAGAAAAAGGAATCATTCGGCTTCACTTTTTTGAGCTCACTAAAAAAAGACCATATTGTATAAAATAATCACAAAATAAGGACTTCTTATTACGAATTTGATAATGCGTTTTTTGTAAAAAACCAATAAAAACAATGTTTTACAAAAAATCATACTCACCTAATTATCAATAAATTACAATGAAAACGTTTTCGTAAAAAATCATTTTCAGCAAGGTATCAAATCACTATTTTTTTTCAAAAAAAAATACGTACCCCTAATTTTTTAGGGGGTAAATATCACAAAATGATAAAAATTACGTGTTTACCCCACAAAATTTGGATGTAAAAAATAAATTCACATATTTTTGAAAAAGATTTAACATTAATTTTAACTTTTATTCTTTATGAAGAAAATAGAAGCAATCATCAGAAGATCCAAATACAGAGTTGTAAAAGAAGCTCTTCATGATAAAGGGGTCACATTCTTCTCTTATTGGGATGTAACTGGTGTAGGAAACGAGCAAAAAGGAAGCGTTTATAGAGGTGTATCTTATAGTACCACCGATATCCAAAGACGATATTTATCTATTATAGTAAATGATGACTTTGAAGAAATAACAATAGCTACCATATTAGAAGCGGCAAAAACCGGAGAAGTTGGAGATGGAAAAATCTTTGTTTCTGAAGTTAATGAAGCCTACAGAATTCGTACTTCAGAAAAAGGTGGGGTAACCTTATCCTAATTTTACTTTTAAAAATAATCAACTTAAAAATTAAAATAAAATTTTATGAACGATATACAACAACAAGAGGTTCAAAAAGCAGTAGAAGCCGCAGTTGAAGGAATCAATGCTGACCTTGGCATATTATGGATTATCATTGCTGCTATTTTGGTATTCTTTATGCAAGCTGGGTTTACCTTAGTTGAAACGGGGTTTACCAGATCTAAAAACGCTGGTAATATAATAATGAAGAATTTTATGGATCTTGCCATTGGTTCTTTAATGTTTTGGGTAGTTGGATATTCTATCATGTATGGTGGAGATACTATCCTTGGAGGTTTCATGAGAGATCCTTCAGATTTAGCTTTCTTTAATAAAGAAGATTGGCATAACTTATTTTTTCAAACCGTATTCTGTGCAACTGCCGCAACCATAGTTTCAGGAGCAATAGCAGGAAGAACAAAATTTTCGACATATTTAATTTTCTCAGCTATTCTAACCACCATTATTTATCCTATTTCAGGTAGTTGGTTATGGCCTTTTGATGATAAAGCTTGGCTTAACAACCTTGGTTTTATTGATTTTGCCGGATCAACAATCGTACATGCTGTAGGTGGATTTGCTGGACTGGTTGCTGCAAAATTAGTTGGACCAAGAATTGGAAAATATGCAGACGGTAAGGTTAATGTTGTTCAAGGACATAACTTGGTATTAGGTGCACTTGGTGTATTCATTCTATGGTTAGGATGGTTTGGATTTAATGGAGGTTCTCAATTAGCTTTTGGCGGCTCTAATTCTGTAGCTGTCGGTAGTGTTATTATCAATACCAACTTAGCAGCTGCTTTGGGAGCTATTACTGCATTGTTCTTTACCTGGATCAAGTACGGTAAACCAGACATCTCTATGACACTTAACGGAGCCCTAGCTGGTTTGGTAGGTATTACTGCAGGCTGTGGTAATGTTAACGCATGGGGAGCACTTGCTATTGGATTAATTTCTGGAATCGTAGTGGTATTATCTATAGAATTTATTGATAAAAAGTTAAAAATTGATGACCCGGTGGGAGCAATATCTGTACACGGTGTTTGTGGTTTCTTAGGAACTGTATTAGTAGGTGTATTTGCTATACCAGGAGATGAGTTTGCCGGAGGATTATTATATGGAGGAGGATTTAAGCAATTAGGTGTTCAAACTTTGGGTTCATTATCCATGATAGGATGGGCTGTGTTAGCTAGTTTTATTGTATTATTCATCTTAAAGAAAACTATAGGATTACGAGTTTCTGAAAAAGAAGAAATTGATGGATTAGATGTTCATGAACATGGAGTAAATGTTTATGGCAGAGATTAATTGAATCAAAAAAACTAATTAAAAAAAGCGGATGATGTATTAAAATCACCCGCTTTTTTTATTATTTAATAATTTGTATTGAAAATGGATAAGATGGGCGTTCTCCTTTATCAGCCTTTACAGCATTAATAATAGGAAATACAAAACATAATACTCCAATTACTGCCAGTCCTAAAGCTCCAAGTCCAAACAAAAATGTTAGTGGAATACAAATAAGTGCGTAGATAAACATGCTTATCTGAAAATTCATAATTGATTTCCCGTGCTCATCCATAGCTAGTACCCTTTCTCGTTGAGTTAACCATAATATAAGAGGTACTATAAACCCTCCAAACCCCGTAACAAGGTCTAATAATTGTGATAAATGTGTAATGACTAATACTGATTTGTCGTCTCTCATGGTTCTTTTTTTTTGGTTGATTGATGATGTAATAATTGCTAAAAATATTAGCAACTTATATTGATATGACGAAAAAAATAGCATTTTGTTACAGTTAGTTTATCAAAAATTATATCACTATATCTTTTAATAAAAAAACACCTCGAGAAAGATCGAGGTGTTTAGTAACTACTAATTTAATGTCTCTAATAAATTATGTTTAATTAACAATCAATTTTTGAGTTTTAGATTCTCCATCACTCCCATCAATTTTAACTAAATAAATACCTACTCCTAAGGATAAGCTACGTGTCGAAACGGTATTAACACCGGGTTGTAGTTCTATTTGAGCTTTTTCACTTCCTAAAATAGTATATATTGTAGCATTAATTCTTCCTTTGGCGTATTCATTAACATACAATGTAAAAACATCCTGAGCTGGATTAGGTGATAATTTTAATCCTGATAAACTTCCTTCGTTCTCATCTCCAAGTATCGGGGTAGCAGATTCTAATTCGGCAATTAAGTTTTCTGCTGTAGCCGATTGTCCGCAAGATCCTTCATACACTTTTACATTACTGAATATAGATGTATTTCCGCTTCCGGCATCATTATCATTAATAAACACCAATCTATCCATACTCCCTGTATAAAAATTACCTACCGGAATTTGGTACGTTCTGGTTCCCGAACCTGGATAATTATCAAAATTACCAACTCCATAGTTTTGTGTACCATAAACTCTAAAGTACCTTGAAGAAGTTAGCGAATTATCATTTTCAAAACCAATTCCATGAATTTCACCTTGAGATGAACCACTAAATTCAAATTCGAGTACTGTATTTGCTGTTACATTATAGTTTAAAGCAATATACTTCCATGTATTATTCTGCAATGACAACGATGCTCCGTTGTTTTGCACTGAAAAGTTACCCGAACTATCTTGATTTGAGAATGAGTTAATTTGAAAATCATCAAAATCTATGGTAGTACAACCTCCTGGAGGAGTAGTTCCTCCTAACCCCATAGCATCCCAAAAATCAGGTATTGTAGCTCTTTCTCCAAAATTAGAACCTCCGGATCCTGTACATCCCCCATAAGCATGAACACCAACTGCGTTTCCTGTTGCTGCATCAATTATTGGACTTCCCGAATTACCACCGGTGGTATCAGTTCTATACCTTACAAAGGTATTATTTACAGAAGATAACGGACCTGTATGAATTTGCTGTGTCTGATTATCTATACCTGTATCTGTACCAAATCCGGTAATTGTAATAGTATTACCTGGATTACTCTGTACAACATTAAATGATTTTCCTTGTGCCTGAATAGGAGTCTGTCCCGTTTGAGAATTTGCGCTAGCCGTAAATACGGCCCAATCTGTTTCTGGTCTACCTCTAACATAATTAGTAACAAAATTACCTATAGGATATTGATCCTCTGGACCTGGATGTACAATAGTACGATCTGGATTAGATTTTGGCACATTAAATTCGATAAGCTGCGCTCTACTACTAACACAATGTCCTGCAGTAACTAATCTACCATTGGTGATAATCCATCCTGTACAACCAATAGGAACTATTCGTCCAATTGCATCATCATTAGAATCTACTCTATCATCTGCAGATCCACATTGAGATTTTGCTCCAGGGTCATTTTCCCCTACTCCTACTTCTACAATATTGAAACCAATCGACTTTTCTCCGGGAGCTACTGTTAGCTTCAATGTAACCTCATCTCCATTAAAATAAGCCGTTGTATTTTTCCAATCTTTAATGGTCGTTGACGTTAATGTTTGTGTAGCACCATCTAATGCAGAAGTAATACTAAGTGTACTATTTTTTCCAAGATTTACATCCTTTAAAAATAAACGTAACCAGGTTGCCCCTTTTTCTGAAATAGTTCGTGTAATAACCTGAGAACTGCTTTTACTTTGAACACCCTCTGATTGCATTCTCATATTGTAGGGTTCATAATGTCTGGGGAGTTCATCTGTTTGCGCCCAATTTATTAAGGGTGAGAGCATAAAAATCATGCAAACCAGAACACCCAGCTTATACAAGAAAAATGGTTTATTAAAATTTATTGAGTTTGTGTTTTTCATAAGAATAAGATTAAGATTAAAAATATATGGGTTAGACATTAAATTTAGTTAGTACATAGATTTTTGCGGTCAAATTAACTACTGCAAACCTGTATTCCACTAACTGGTCAACTCTTTTTAATCAAAAGAAAACCAGTGGTTTTCTCTTATTCTTTTTATTTTCCGAATCGAATAAAATAAGAAGTACTGTCAAAGTACATCTTCATATCCTCTCACAAGATAGAAAAGAAAAACAACTCCTCAAAAAACTTTGACAGGCAAAATTTAAAATACATTTATTAATGTCTATTTTTGCTTTTCGATACGTAAAACATATGATCGCACAAGATACCATAGTTGCATTAGCTACTCCTTCTGGAGCGGGGGCTATAGCTATTATACGTGTTTCAGGGAAAGAAGCAATTACGATATGTTCTCCTCTGTTTCACTCTATTAGTGGAAAAGAATTAAGCTCTCAAAAAAGTCACACTATTCATTTAGGACATATTATTGATGGAGATAAAATTTTGGATGAAGTATTAGTTTCTATTTTTAAAGGAACAAATTCGTATACAGGCGAACCCACTATCGAAATTTCTTGTCATGGTTCTACCTATATCCAACAGGAGATCATTCAATTACTACTGCGTAAAGGGTGCCGAATTGCAAATCCAGGAGAGTTTACTTTACGTGCCTTCATTAATGGTAAATTAGATTTATCCCAGGCAGAAGCCGTTGCTGATCTCATTGCGTCAGATTCTGAAGCTTCTCATCAAATTGCTATGCAACAAATGCGAGGTGGTTTTAGCAACGAAATTAAAAAATTGCGGGATGAACTTCTTAATTTTGCATCACTTATAGAACTAGAGTTAGATTTTGCAGAAGAAGATGTAGAATTTGCTGATCGTACACAATTTAAAGATCTTATCTCAAGAATCACTAACGTTCTAAAAAGGCTTATTGACTCGTTTGCAGTTGGGAATGTTATTAAAAATGGAATTCCTGTAGCCATTGTAGGAGAGCCTAATGTCGGTAAGTCAACATTACTCAATGCTTTACTCAATGAGGAAAGAGCTATTGTTTCTGATATCGCAGGAACAACTCGTGACACTATTGAAGATGAAATTAATATTGGCGGAATCAGTTTTAGATTTATAGATACAGCGGGAATAAGAGATACCAAAGATGTAGTAGAGAGTATCGGTATTAAAAAGACATTTGAAAAGATTGAACAAGCACAAGTAGTGATCTATTTAGTGGATAGTTCACAATTAAACCCAGAAAGTCTTCAGCAATTAAAAACTGAAATTGGGAAGATAAAGAATAAATACCCTCAAAAACCGCTAATCATAGTCGCTAATAAAGTCGATAAATTAGAGAATAATCAAATCAACCATTTGACCTCAGAAATCGAGAATATCCATTTACTTTCGGCCAAGCAAAATACCGGGGTCGAAGAATTACAAAATAAGCTTTTAGATTTTGTCAATACAGGTGCTTTACGTAATAATGAGACTATAGTGACTAACTCTAGACATTATGATGCTTTATTAAAAGCATTAGAAGAAATTCAAAAAGTACAGTACGGTATAGATTCTGGACTTTCTGGAGATCTAATGGCCATAGATATCAGACAAGCTTTATATCATTTTGGTGAAATCACAGGAGAAATTACCAGCGATGATTTATTAGGTAATATTTTTGCTAATTTCTGCATCGGGAAGTAAAATTGTTTTCCTTTTGTTTCCTTTTTTTGACTAAGCTCTATTTTAAAGGCTTTATAGGAAGTTTAGAACTTTTTTGTTTTCTTTTATTTTCCTTTTTTTGTCTTATTTTTGTTACCAATTTGCTACTCAAGTTACATTTTAGAGGAAAGTGACAAATTTTGCGTCTCGTTTATGGAAATAAAGTTAAGAAAGAAAAAAATTAAAAATGGAAGATATAGTCTCTATTTAGAATATTACAAAGGTTATATTCTTAAAAATGGCAAACCACATAACCTCAAAGAATATGAGTTTCTAAAACTTTATGTCTATGCCGATCCTAAAACGCAAAAAGAAAAATTAGTCAATAAGGAAAACTACGGACTTGCTGAAAGTATTCTTGCCATTAAGAAATCTGATCTAATTAAAGGGAAGCATGGTATTGCAAACACCAGAAAGAAAAAAGTGCGTTTCCTTGACTTCTATAAAAAGGTAAAAAATGATCGGATGGATTCCCAAGCCAATTATGATAACTGGGATGCGGCGCAGAAGCATCTAGAAAAATATTGTCCGGCAAACCTATCTTTCCAAGATATAGATAAAGAATTTGTTCTGGGTTTTAAAAAATACCTTGATAGTGAAGCAAAAACTAAAAGTGATACATCTCTCGCTCAGAATTCGAAATACACATATTTTAATAAGTTTAGAGCTGCTTTGAAACAAGCTTATGAAGAAGATTATCTTCATGACAATGTAGTAAAGGGCGTTAATGGGTTTGAGCAAGGAGAGACAAAAAGGGAATACCTGACCTTATCGGAACTCCAAAACCTTTCTAAAGCAGAATGTAAACATAAAATGCTAAAAAAAGCATTTCTATTCAGTTGTATGACCGGTCTGAGGTGGAGTGATATAAATAAAATGCTATGGTCTGAAGTACGCGATGAGGATGAAGGTTCCAGGATTATATTTAAACAGTATAAGACCGATGGCCTAGAATATTTATACATTTCTGAAGAGGCGAGAGAACTTTTAGGGGAAAGACAGGGAATGAATGACAGAGTTTTTGTTGGGCTGAAATATGGAGCTCATTTTAATGCTGAAATATTGAGATGGTGTATGCGAGCAGGCATTACAAAGCATATTACTTTTCATAGCGCAAGGCATACCAATGCTGTTTTATTATTAAGTCACGGAGCAGATATATACACCGTTTCAAAATTATTAGGGCATAGAGAGATCAGAACCACACAGATTTATGCAAAAATAGTAGACCAAAAGGCAAAAGAAGCCTCTACATTAATACCACGAATAACAATAAAATAAATATTTGACCTTGAGATTTTTTTTTAAACAAATCGTAAATATTACAAATAGGAATATTTTAAGCTTAAGCCGCACTAAACAAAGGTTCCTGAGCGAATACGTAACTAAAACTTTCTTGTTTTTTCTTGATTCGGTCTTACTTTTTCTTATAGTTTATCTTATTATCGGATTGGTTCAATTTGATTCAATAATTTTAAAAGTGTTCTGTACTTTATTTGTATTGTTAGCCCTTTATCTCTTTTTCTTATTTTTTAGTTTGTTGTATTATGAGTTCTTTCCTGAATATAGAAAGAACGACTTAATCGCTTTCCATGAAAATTTTTCTATTCCTAAAGAAAAAAATCATCATAATTTTAATATTTCCATCTCAGATTTTCAATTGAGAAAGTTATACAATGAATTGGTCAGATACCAGTTCATAATTGATAACTTAACATCTTATGAGGATTTTTATAATGTCCTAAAAAAGAATTGGCACTCACATAATTCTCTTTTATACTTTAATTTTGATGCTCCCAGCTGCAGAGAATTTTTTGAAAACCTAAAAGCTAACTATTCCCAAAGCAAATTGTCAATGATCGATTTTTTTGATAGATCCAATCTTATTAAGAGGGCAGACGGAAAAAATTACAATTACAATACCATCCGCAATTCAAAAATCAGAACACCTATTTCTAGCAAGAGCGAAATGATCAAATCGATATTCTTTGCCCTACACCTATAACAATGCAAACATTTAATCTAAATATGTGTGCATTGTGTGCAATGTATACTTTCCTTTAGTATGCTTATTCTAGGTTTGTCCCGAATTCAATAGTCAACGACAAGCGCTTGTCCATTTATCAATCTCATAAAATATACAAATGGACAAATTTCAAATCCAATTGGACAGAATAGAAAAACTATTACTGTTGAATAAGAATATTCTCAACTTTCAAGAGGCATGCTTATATACGGGTATCAAGGAAAGTTATATGTACAAACTTACCTCAGGGAATGTTATTCCGCATTCAAAACCTAACGGTAAGCTCATTTTCTTTGAGAAAACCGATATCGATTCCTGGTGTCTCAAAAACAAAACTCTACCTGAAGAAGCTTATGAAGCTGAAGCACTGAAATATGTATTGAGCAAATCCTGAAATCTAACATGAAAGATACATATTCATTCAATAGCACCGTTTCTGAAGAAATCGAACCAGTAAGACATTACAAAGGGAAAAAACACAGTGACATTGTAAATTTCCCGATAGCACTACGACGGGAAATTCTTTCCCCTCTTACTAACAAAAAGCTTCTTACCGCACCGATTACGACGGCTAGAATTATTTTCAAGATACTCAACGATTTGAGTTATGACCAATTCCAAGTTAAGAGGAACAAAGGCCAACTTTCCCTATTTGATAAGGATTTCATGACCAAGCACAATACCTACGCAAGATTTACCTATAAAGTTTCCGATATTGACAAAAACCTAAATTATCGCCAGGTGGAGAAAGGTCTTGAGTTTTTGGAAGAACTTGAAAAAGGTTGGCATAAAGCAAAGAACCTCCGGGGAAAAACCATTCGTTCCTATGGAGGTGTAATCAGTAACGCCAATATATCGAAAGGAGAAATTTCATTCTTGATGTCCAGCTATTGGATCGAAAAGTTTTTAAAAATCTGTTCTTACAATCCCGTTTTTTTTGATACAGCCTGGGAGCTCTCAAAAATGAAACAAGTTCTGTTTTACCTATGGCTCCTGGAACTTCCCGAAAAGGGAACCAAGGTAAAGCTCGAAAATCTCCAGGAAGCCTATGACTACTCATACAAAGATGCAAACACATTCAATAAGAGTGTATTAAAACCCCTAAGAGCGAAACTTGACAGAAGCTCCAATGTATCCTTCAACAGTTCGGTAAAAGGCAATTTAATTAACATAAAACCCTACTATACAAAGGACATTGACCTTAATCTAAGGAAAGAAACCTTTACCAGACAGCATATTACCCAAAAACTCCATTATTGGAAAACAAGACACGAACTTTCTTCCAATGATATCGATATCTTAAAGAGTTTGATCAACATTGAGAAGAGTACATTTAGATTGTTTGTCAAAGCTTATGATTCCTTCATCAGAAATTGCCGGATAAACAAAAAAAAGGCGACTAACCATACTGGAAAAGAATTCATAAAACTATTTCAGGAAAGAATAATAGAAGAATACAAGAGCTCTGCATGGGCCGAAATGAAAGGAGCCCAAAATGCATATCCAGTCATTACCCCGACGAACCTAGAAATTTGATTTGACTTTTGTTTTTAATGTTCAATTTTAAAACAACTATAATTCCTCCAATGTTTAGAACAGTATATTAAAAAATACGATGATAATGAAGTTGAAAGAAGGGGTCTGGAGGGGGACTGATAACTTATCCTTTTTGTTAACAACCTGACTTTCTCTTTATTTTTCACTATGCTGCCGGTTTTAAGTTTTGTTTATAAATGCTATAGGATGTTCATTATACAAGTTTTGATATCTACATTCTTTGTTATAACCAGGTTTTTATCCCTTGGAGCATTGCAAACCATCATCAGATGGGAACAAATATACATGTTCATATTTCAGATTTTGCCAAAGGCGTTCAATAAAAATATTGTCAATGACCCTTCCTTTGTCATCCATGCTTAATCAGATATTTTGGTCCTTGGTTACATAGGTACTAAATTCCAGAGCGGTAAACCGGTTTCCTTGATCTGTGTTTAAAACTTCTGGAGTACCATACTTTTCAATAGCAGTACCCAGAGTTTGTTTGCATCACTCAGCAATCATGGTGTTGAATAATAGCCATCCGACTATAAAACGACTGTATAGGTCAATGGTGGCAACCAAATACAGCCCCCTTTTTATAGAGATATAAGTGATACCCATGCCCATACTTGATTGGAATGTTCGACCTTAAGGTTTTTCAGCAGATAGGTATAAATCTTATGAAGCTCTCCTTTACCTCGTCTAGAAGTATTAGGTTTTGGACCAATAGCACTAGTGATCATCAATTTGTAAAGACACACTATGCGTTTATAATTGATTTGATACCCTTTATCTTTTTGTAACCATGCTTTCATTCTAGGAACTCCTAACCAAGGATGTGCATATGTTTTCATCGATCAAGCGCATCAACCCTAGGTTTAAATCCGAATCACCTATGGATTTATGATACAATCCACTGCGGTAGATTCTAAGCAGTTCATACTGATGAACAGCACTTAACTTGTGCGCCTTATCAACATGCTATCTACGTTGTTGTATACTCTCTTTCATGACAAGGCATTCTTTAAAAATAAACCTCTACCTTTTGCCGCCCAATAGTTTTCAACAAACGTTTTTCCCTTTCTTAGACTTCATTCTTTTTAGGTTTAGAAGTTTTGGTGAAAATGCCTTCAGCATTTTTCAGAAACTCTTTTCCATGAGGTGATTTGCTGTGGGGCAACAGTAAAACGTTGAGACAACTCATTGGTTGTCTCTCGTTCTTTCAAAGCTTCTAAAACAACTTTCGTCTTGAACTTTGCAGTAAACTTTGAACTTAACTTATTGCCCTAATTTCCGGGGGAATTATATATTTAATGTAAAAGCAAAGTAATAGAACAGTAACCGTTGTATTTTTGGTCAAATACTAAAAAAGTGTAGTTTTTTCTTTATTTGAGAACTTAAAAAAAGAAAAAAAATATATAAATTAGCTTAACTAGTTTAATCTCACCTTCAAAGAGATTTGCTCTAAAAAGTAAAAAGCTAGTAAAAACAACTAAGTTAACAATCTTATACCAATATAAGCATTCAAAAGAATTGATTTTTTTATATTTAATACTGTATAGTTAAAAAACTATTTTTTTGGCTAGATTTAATGATAAATTAAAAAAACATAAAAAATATTCATTGTATTAAATCAAAAAGCAAGGTAAATTTTAATAGATTATTTAAACATTAATAACCAAATTTAATGCCTTTTAGACAATTAATAATTTTTTATTTTTACGTAAAGCGCTCAAAACCTATAATAATAGAATTGAATAAATATTTTTTATGACACATACTCTTAAGGACCTTAATTTTTGGACTCATTTCATTAAAAATCATTGGGAGAAAACCCCTCTATCCATAAATGATCTTTTTGAAAAACCTCCTATAGACGAAGATTTATTATTTAAATCTGTAATTAATTGTTTACAACAAAACCGAGAACCTGTATTCTGCATGCTATGGTTAGATTCTGGAAAGGAAAAATATTATACAGATCACCCTCTTTACCCTAGAATTGATGATAAAGACTTTTTAAGTTATCACCAACGTGTCTCAGAAATACTCGAAGGGAAAAATTATACTTTAATCATAAACAGATTAGAAGCTCAAAACTTTTCATTATGGAACTTTGGAAGAGATTTTTTGTACGAATTATATAAAAATGTAGGGTTCAACAAAATAGGAACAGTTACAAATCTTTTCATTGGAAATTGTAAAACCCCTTTCGGTATTCATCAAGATTTTGAAAAAGACAGTGTTTTTCATATTCCAGTAATAGGGAGAAAAGGGATGAGATTTTGGCCTAAAAATTACATAGAAGATCATCCAAATTTAACTAAGAAAGAAGAATATTCTAACTTTATTAAAGATTCGATTTTAATGGAAGCTGAACCAGGAGGATTTATTTATTGGCCTTCGGAATTATGGCATTGTAGTGAAAAAGTTGATGAATTCTCAGTTTCATTAGCTTTAGCATTAACTTGTAAAAAAAACATTCTAACATCTTTACTTGCATTAATTGCAAAAAAATCGGGAAATACAACAGGAGTATTCCCGAAAGATTCTTTACCATTTCCTAAAAATCCTCATAAAAATATGTTAACTATTCCAGAGGAGATTAGTCTTGCCCAAAATATTATTCAAAATGCAACTTCTGAAGTTTCGATTTTGAAAGAGTGGTCTAAATTAGTTACTGGGTTTAATTTTACGTTTCCACCTGAACCTTTAGAAGCATTAATAAATCCTATTTCCGAAATTTCAGAAGTTTCTCTCACTAATATCAAATTTCCAATAATTTGCATCCATATTGAGGTTGATATCGGCATTGCTGCTAATGGACATTTTTATCAAATTAATTATAGCTCGGAAATTCACAAAATAATTCTTCAAATAAATAGTGGAAAAAAAATAAGTGTCACTAATTTAATTCAAACTTATAAAAATGTCCAAAAAAATATCATAATTGATCTTCTTACGTGGCTAAATAGAGTAAGAGCAATAGAAATATTATAATCTAACTTTATTAAATAATGAAAAATAAAAAACCTATTTATGTTTTAGGTACAGGATTATCACCTCATGATGGTTCAGCCTGTTTACTTAAAGATGGAGAGATCGTTGTTGCTATAGAAAAGGAACGATTAACAAGAAAAAAACATGATGGTGCTAATGATAATCTAGCAATTAATTACTGTCTTAATTCTGAAGGTATTAAAATTAATGATTTAACCTTAATTGTCCAATGTGGAGATTCTCACATATATCTTGAAGATTATCACAAAATGTGGGGAGGAAATGGGAAAAGGTTAATAACAAAAGGTGAGCATAATGTACCTATTATAAGTATTTCACATCACTTGGCACATGCTTACAATGCTATAGGTTTAGCCCCATTTGACGAAATGGCAATATGCATTATAGATGGATTTGGTCAATCCATGAAGTATTGTATAGATCTCCAAGGAGAGATATTTCCTAAAAAAGTTAGCAATGATTTTTTAAATGTACTTTTTGAAAAAGATAGTTTTTATTTCTATTCTAAAGATGGAATGAAAACTATCTTTAAAGATTTTTCATGTAGAAAAGATTTCCCTCATCTTTCAATGTTTCCATTTTTTGTAGATCATTCTATAGGAGACTTGTATGAACAAGCCAGCACATATTGCCTAGGTAATAGATCAAATGAAATGTTTAGGCAAGCAGGAAAACTAATGGGATTGGCACCTTATGGAAATCCTAAAACTTATCAAACTAAAATTTTCCAATTTGAAAATGGTAGAGTTTTTGTAAAGGATGACTGGCAAAAAAAATTTGATAAACCTTGTTTGGATTACGAAGATTTTAAGAATCGTTTTCAGTATTTTGCCGACATTGCTTATTGGATACAAAAAGAAACTGAAAATGCAATTCTAAATTTGCTAAATGAAAGATTTAAAATTTGTAACGTTAAAAACCTAGCATATTCTGGTGGTTTAGCTTTGAATGCAGTAATTAACGCAAAAATCTTAGATAGTACCCCATTTGAAAATCTATATGTTACACCTGCTGCTGGAGATAATGGTCTTGCTATTGGTTGTGCCTATTATGGCTGGTTAGAAATTTTAAAAAATCCTCGCAAAAAAAACAATGGTAATACTTGCTTTGGAAAAATTTATTCTTCGGAGGAAATTCAAAGTGCTATTAATAATTTCTTTTTCACAGACAATATTAATAACGACAAAATTATTGATAACTTTTTTAACGTAATCTCTGAATGTATAATTCCAAAACACTTACCTAAGTCAGACTTCATTTTTCAAATTAAAATAAAAGAATATCGTATATACAATCTTGTATTTAATGATAAAAAATGTGATGTTTTGAAAGAAATAACACAAAAACCACTAGGAGTGATTTCTATATCCAGTTCGGATTTTATAAAATGGATGTTAGGCTCAATTACTATACCCGATCTTATAACTAATCACAAATTAATAGTAGAAGGTGATATTCCAAATATGGAACATAGTTTAGATAAGAATAAGGCCGAATCAATAATGGTAAAATTATTGAATAATTTTAGTACAAATAACCAAAATGTTCAATATACCAAAGAGAAAGACATTATTTCTATAACAGCAGACTTATTAGCTGCCGGCTATACCATTGGATGGTTTCAAGAAGGAAGTGAATTTGGTCCTAGAGCTTTAGGACATCGAAGTATTTTGGCCGATCCTAGACGTACTGACATTAAAGATTTTATTAATTCCAAAGTTAAGTTTCGAGAAGATTTTCGGCCATTTGCTCCCTCAGTATTACTTGAAGACGTTCAAAATTATTTTCGCTTTCAAGGAGAAAGTCCTTATATGCTCATGATAGCACAAGTTCAACCAGAATGGAGAGAAAAAATTCCTGGGGTAGTGCATGAGGATGGTTCTTGTAGAATTCAAACAGTTACTGAAAACTGGAATAAAAAATATTACAAACTTCTTAACAAATTCAAAGAAAAAACAGGTATAGGAGTACTACTAAACACCTCTTTCAATCGCAGGAAAATGCCTATAGTCGAGACTCCGAATGAAGCTCTTAATTTTTTTTATGAATGTGACTTGGATTTTCTTGTCATGGGTGATTTTTTAATAAGAAAATGAATATTGAAAATAAAATAGTTTGGATAACCGGTTCATCTTCCGGAATTGGGAAAGCTCTAGCATTCGAATTTATTAATGCAGGAGCGAACGTAATTCTTTCTGCAAGAAGAGAAGAGGAATTAAAAAAAGTAGCTAAAAACTCTAAATCTCGCAGAAAAAACATTTTAATCCTTCCTTTTGATCTTGAGAATATTGAAGATTTTCCTGATAAAGTTGAGAAAGTAGTTCAAAAATTTGGTAGAATTGATATATTAATTAATAATGCAGGTATTGGACATCGAACAAAAACATTGGATACTCCAAATGAAATTGAAAGGAAAATAATGGAAGTAAACTTTTTTGGTACAATTAATTTAACCAAACTAGTCGCAAAGAAAATGCAACTGAAAAAAAAAGGTAAAATTGTTGTAATATCAAGTATTTTAGGTAAACTCGGTTTTCCTTTTCATTCTACCTATTCAGCCTCTAAATTTGCTCTACAAGGATATTTTGAATCCTTGCGAATGGAGTTATATAAGGATAACATCCACATATTAATTGTAAGTCCCGGGTTTATAAACACAGGTATAGGTGAACGATTAATTACAGAAAGTGGAGAAGTACAAGGAAATCCTACCGGAGAAGAAAGACAATTTGGAATGGCTACGGATCGCTGTGCCAAAGAAGTAATTAGAGCAATTAAAAAAGACGTTGATCATAAATTCGTTGGAGGGCCCGAAATTAGTTGGGTATTTAAACGACAATTCTTTCCAAAACGTTTTTTTAAAAATATTCGTAAAGCCTTTAAATTAGAATAAAAAACAACCAAAACTAACTTAATACTAAACGATCATCGTGATATGAATTTCAATTATTTTTCAACTAATTCAATGGGTAAATTATCTGGATCAAATATAAACGTGAATCTCTTATTCTTTATGTTATCAATTCTTACTTCCTCAACTTTAACTCCTTTTCTTTTCAAAACTTTTAGCGTTAAATTAAAATCATCCACTTCAAAAGCAAGATGCCTTAGCCCAACTGCTTCAGGTCCTGAAATTCGTTTCGGTGGATTAGGAAAAGAAAAGAGTTCTATCACATATAACCCATTTAATGATAGTTCTAATTTGTATGATTGTCTTCCTTTTCTATATATTTCATTCATTATCTTGAAACCCAAAAGATCAATATAAAAAGCTTTTGATTCTTCGTAATTACTGCATATTATTGCAACGTGATGAACTTTATTTAATTTAATCATTTTCAACAAAACAAATGACTTTTATCTTTCATAATAAAGTCAGTTAATATTTATTTTTTGACGGTAATTTTAATTAATAATTTTAAAATTATCATATTGATTACCTTTTTTTCCTTTGTTTTTATTTTGATTAAAAATATAACTAAACGACAAATTTATTTGACGAATCCTATTTTGTAATTCCAAATCTCTAGTAAAGTCCGAACCAAAAGATGTTACCTTCCGTACCCCAGAATTAAAAACATCATTTATATTAAATGTCAATAATCCACGCTGATTAAACAAATCAATGCTTAAACCAGCATTCATTTGATATATCCCTTTTCTTTTATATTGACCTGTTTCTATTGGACCTCTATAATTATTCTGGACCTGTAACTTAAAATAATCCAAAAAACTAATTGTCGTATTGTATCTGCCATAGATTAAAACGCCTTCTCCATCAAAACTTGCTCCTCTAAAAGACCCTACTTGTTTAAAACCATTAAAGGTAAACTCAAGATACATATTCCACCAAGGAAAAGGTTTATATGATACTCCCATTTCTAATCCAAAAGCATTATATTGACCTATATTTGCAATTGTTGACACAAATACTTCTCTGGTCTCATTATCAATTGTTACAGTTTGTTTTTCAACAAAAAACTCCATTTCATCTGATGTTCCCCTATAATACAATGTTGGATTAATACTCAATTTTTTGGAAATCTTATAATTATAATTTAATTCGGATAAGTTGGTATACGATGGATCTATTTCCGGATTACCTGAAAACACATTTCTTTCATCAGTAAATGATGAAAATGGAATAATCATCCAGTTTCTGGGTCTATTGATCCTTCTAGATAACGACAATTGAAATTTATGATGGTCATTAATGGTATATCGGAAAAAAGCAGAAGGAAATAAATCCGAATATCTTTTTTGATTTACAAAATCCCTTCTTTTTGACTCTAGATTAATATTAGTAATCTCAGTGGAAATTCTTGCCAAACTGACCCACCTATTCCTATTATATTGACCCAGTAAATCCTATTTAAACTGACCCACCTATTCTTGTTTAAATTGACCCACCCCCAAAAGTGTGTGTATTAAATAACTTGT
>NZ_VLNR01000003.1 GCF_007489275.1 Aquimarina algiphila | reverse complement strand
GGGATTTAAAAATAGAATCTTATCAAAGATCACAGCAATGACCATTATTCAATATATCAATAGGTTTGAATTCAACAGAAATATAAACAACCTAAAAATTAATATTAACTAAATGCACAACGGGTTATATATAACAAATCAAGAAAAATTGTACTTAAAAATAACATGATGTAAATACACTATTCATCCCAATGGAAGAAAAAAAAACATAAAAAAAAGCCCAATATATAGGCTTAAAAATGATATAATTATTTGATTCTTTTATACAATCTCTGCACTTAAGCCTGCATCTAACAGCTTAGAACAACGAGGCACTAATTCTTCATACACTCCAGTTTTTACCGTGCATTTTCCTTTGTAATGCACCAATAAAGCACATTGTTCTGCTTGTACAGGAGTATGCTCGCAAGTATATATTAATGTTTCTATTACATGATCAAATGTATTTACGTCGTCATTATACAACACGATCTCATTATTACTTTGATCAACGGTTTTCTCTAGAACCTCTTCTAAAACCTTTTCTTGAGTACTCATAGGGAGGTAAATTATTTTATACAAATATAATAACTTATAACATATAACAATCAATCAATATGTTATTTTAAATCATAAGATGCTGCTATCCAATTATTTCTACTGATATGATCAATATAATTCAAAGTATTGCTCTTACACTCTCTAGTAATCATTTCTAAATCTTCTTTATAAAACCCACTTAAAAACAATTTCCCTTTAGGGTTTAGGGATGCCACATAATGCTTAATATCTTGCAACAATATATTTCTGTTAATATTAGCTATAATAACATCGTATTTCTTTTCTGAAAGAAGTAAAACATCTCCTTCATAAGCAGTTATACTCTCGCAATTATTACGTTCTATATTTTCTACAGTATTTAAATAACACCAATTATCTATATCTATTGCATCTATTGGCTCAGCTCCTCTCATTTCGGCTAAAATTGCTAAAACTCCAGTACCACAACCCATATCCAATACCTTTTTACCTTTCATATCATTTTTTAAAATATGCTGAATCATCATATGAGTAGTTTCATGATGGCCAGTACCAAAAGACATCTTGGGTTCTATAACAATATCGTATGTAGTATTTGGTTTTTCATGAAATGGAGCTCTTACACTACAAATATCATCGACAATAATAGGGCTAAAATTCTTTTCCCATTCTTTATTCCAATTGATTTGCTCTATTTCTTCTATAGTATAGTGTATTTCAAATTCTCCCGAATTCAACACATAAATCCCTTCTAGGATTTCTTTATTCCATTCTCCTTTTTGAATAAATGCATTAACTCCTTCCTCGGTTTCTACGAAGCTTTCGAATCCTGCATAACCTAATTCTGCAATTAAGATCTCAGTTGCAGGTTTTTGGGGTGAAACTTTAAAATAATATCCTATATATTTTGTATTCGACATGTTGATTTTTTATGCTTTTGCAAAGGTACTCTTTTAGCTTAATAAAAAAGCACCCTCATAATAAAGAGGATGCTTTTAAATGTATTTAATTTTATGATACTTCTAGATTGCGTTTGCAATTGCTGCAAAACTTTTTGCATCTAATGATGCTCCTCCGATCAATCCACCATCTACATCTGGTTTTGCAAAAATTTCTTCGGCGTTAGCTGGCTTAACACTTCCTCCATATAGAATAGAAACTGCATCGGCTATATCTTGATTATAGGCCTTTGCAATTGCACTACGGATAAAAGCATGCATTTCCTGAGCTTGTTCTGGAGATGCCGTCTCTCCTGTACCAATAGCCCAAACAGGCTCGTATGCAAGAACTACATTTTTCCAGTTAGTCTCTGCAATATGAAAAAGACCGTTCTTTAATTGGTTTTCTACTACAGAGAAGTGATGATCACTCTTACGATCTTCTAATTCTTCTCCGAAACAAAAAATAATAGTCATATTATTTTCTAGCGCTGTATTTACTTTTTCTACAAGTAAAGCATCTGTTTCTCCAAAATACGCTCTTCGTTCACTATGTCCCAAAATCACAGTTTCCACTCCAATATCTTTAAGCATATCAGCAGAAATCTCTCCTGTATAAGCACCATTTGTTGCCTGATGCATATTCTGTGCAGCAACAGTAACATCAGATGATTTTAAAGCTTCTACAGCACCATATAAATTAGTAAAAGTAGGTGCTACAATTATCTCTGCATTCGATGATTGTCCAAGTTCTGTTTTCAACTCTGAAAGTAATGTCTTGGTTCCTGCCAGATTTTTATTCATTTTCCAGTTTCCGGCTACAATTTTTTTTCTCATTAATTTAAATTTTATGTTTTGGTTAAAAGTGTGGTTATACGATTACAAAGCGGTGAGTGACTATATTCTTATCCTTGGATCTAGCCATCCATATATAATATCGACAAATATATTGATTAGTATAAACATAGTTGCTATAATCAAAACAGCTCCCATGATTACCGGAAGATCTAAGGTGTTAAGTGCATCAACAATTTCTTTTCCTAATCCGTTCCATCCAAAAATATATTCTACAAATACTGCTCCTGCCAACATTGAAGCGAACCATCCAGAAATAGCCGTTACTACAGGATTAAGAGCATTTTTTAATGCATGCTTTCTAATCACTTGAAACATAGAAAGTCCTTTTGCTTTTGCAGTACGTATATAGTCCTGACTCATTATTTCTAATAAAGAATTACGCATTAATTGAGTAACTACGGCTAGTGGCCTAATACCAAGTACTATAGATGGCAGGATCAAATTTTTCCATTGAATATAACTCCCTTCTCCAAAATCATCTACTTCATACAAACTTCCTGTCATGTTTAAATTAGTAAACTCCTGTAACACATAACCAAATAACCATGCAAAAATGATTGCGCTAAAAAAAGAAGGAACACTCATCCCTAATGTACTTAACAATTGAATTACCTTATCCGGCCATTGATCTTTGGTCAACGCGCTTATTATCCCCATTAGGATTCCTACAATTATGGCAATACAAATTGCAGAGATTGCGAGAACCGCTGTATTTGGCAATGTTTCACTTATTACTTCACTAACATATTTTCCATTCTTTTGAAAAGATTCTCTTAAATAAGGAAGTTTAAGTACTGTGACACTTTGATCAGTTTTAAATAACTGAATCGCTGAATATTTTTCGCTCTCAAAATGCGAAAAATCATCGGGATTTAAACTATGAAATGAAATAGGTGAAAGGTCATTTAAGTAGTATAAATATTGCTTAGAAATAGGCTGATCAAAACCATACTTCTTTCTTACATTATTTAATTGCTCTTCACTTTCGTTCTGTCCAAGCATCATTTGTGCCGGGTCACCTGGTAGTAATGTAAAAAGCAAAAAAATTACCGTTACCACACCTAATAAAGTAAGTAAAGCATATCCTATTTTACTGATAAGGTAACTAATCATTATTATTTATTCTTTTCTATAAGCCCTTCAACCTCTTCTAACGTATACAATTTATAAGGAACCCCTAAAATACGTTGACAATACTCCTCTATAGTCTCGCTTAATCCAGCATTTTTCCTTCTCTGATTAACAGATTCAGGATCTTTAATTGGCCAAATCAAACTAATCGGTTTTCCTTCTTTTTGATCTATAGTTTCAATATATGTTCCATACGTCTGCGCCGCACCTTGCTTTACCAGATGAAGATCCTCTGCCATAGCAGCGTAATCAGAACCAAATTCTCCTTTTTCTCCAGCTGCTTTAATTAAAGGATAATATTCTTCGAATTTATTAGAATTCATAATCACATGCAAAGCAATTACATTCGTCGGAGAATCACCAACTAAAGTTTTACCAGGATATCCATACTTTTTAAATACCTCTTCTACATAAACCAATTGCGTACTATCAATTTCTTTTCTTTGTTCCCACGAAATATCATGCTGTAGGCTTCCATCTTCTGATTTTGGACCTAAATTAATAATACTATCTAATTGAGCTTTTAATTCTCTATTAACTTTAGGTTTAGGTGGGTCAACTTTTTCCAGTGTAAGTTTTTCTGCATCATTCCAATGCAGCTTTTCTACTATAGTCCCCTTTTTAAGTTTTACAATCCCAGGATTAGAACGCAATATTGTTTTCAGTGCAGTTTCATCAGTGGTGTAAAAATCAAAGTTAAGATCATATTGTTGCTTCGCCTGCGATATATCTTTTGGAGTAGAAGCTGTAAGACCAATTACTTCATAACCTTGAGATATCGCTTTATTTGTAATATCTCTTACCGCATTAAAACCTTCAGCTTCACTTTTAGACAAGTTATAAGTTACAATCAGTATTAAATTTTCTCTTTCAAGAAATTCAACAGTATAATCAATATCATTCTTTTCTATTGCAAAATCATGGATAGGAGGTTCATATCCTTCATCTACAGTTTCTGTTTCAACTTCGATAAATTCACCATCTACTTTTGGATAATCTCCACTAGTAGTCACAATTTTTTCTTGTCCGTTTACATTAAATTTCCAATGGTATGCAAACTCTGCCTTTGGTGCATCATCCGGAACTGCCATCCCCTCTTGTATATTGACTCCTACTTTATAAGCTCTAAAATCAAAAGCAGGCATATGCATTAAAACATAATACGCAAAAGCCAAACAAGCAGTAAAAGAACCAAAAACAACCCATTTATGAATCGCTAATGGATGAATAGGTGTTATATATTTTCTACCAAAGAATAAAACCAATACAAGAACTAAAAGAATTACATCTTTTGTAAAAGACTCCCAAGGAGTTAATGGTAGGGCGTCTCCAAAACACCCACAATCTGTAACCTTATTAAAATACGCCGAATAAAACGTAAGAAATGTAAAAAAGACAATCATTAACAATAACGACCATACTGTAAACTTTGGCAAGTACCCTAATAACAAGGTAATTCCTAATATCACTTCGAAAATCACCAAAAAAACCGCTATCAAAAGCGCAAACGGAATCAAAAATTCTAAGTTAAGCACACCTTCTCCAAAATACTCCTGAAGTTTATATGAAAACCCTAAAGGGTCATTTAGTTTAATAAATCCTGAAAATAAAAAAAGTGCAGCTACAAATATTCTGGAAAAGTTAACGAGTATTTTCATTTTTAAGCCCTAATGTTTTTATATAATTTCACAATATAGTTATGAATACACTATGTCATTTTTAGTTTAACAGTATTTTATACAAATCACTATTTTGCTTCACCCAGATGAATCATTGCAAAAACAGCATAATTAATCATATCTTGATAATTCGCATCAATCCCTTCACTAACCAAAGTTTTTCCTTTATTATCTTCAATCTGTTTCACTCGTAATAGCTTCTGAATAATTAAATCAGTAAGCGAACTTACTCTCATATCACGCCAAGCCTCACCATAATCATGATTTTTATTCATCATTAATGTTTTTGTAATATCAATATGTTTATCATACAATACTGAAATTTCTTCTGAAGATAAATCTGGTTGTTCGGCAACTCCTTTTTCGAGTTGAATCAATGCCATGATACTATAATTAATGATCCCTATAAATTCTGGAACCTCTCCCTCATCTACTTTACGTACTTCATTTTCTTGTAAACTCCGTATACGTTGAGCTTTAATAAAAATCTGATCGGTTAAAGAAGGGAGACGTAGTATTCTCCATGCGCTGCCATAATCTTTCATTTTTTTGACAAATAGATCACGACATACTGTAATCACTGCGTCATATTGTGTAGACGTATCTTGCATAAAACTGTTGAATTTTGCGTAAATTTCGCTTTAATATGGGAATTAAAAAAATCATACCTCAAGTTTAGAAACAAAAAATGTGAAATGAGCCATAATAATGCTACCAATCTTAATCGAAATGACTATTAATCAATTTCATTTGAGCATTAAAAATCATTATCGATAAACCAATCAAACTTCAAAAATGACAATCAATTGCAGAGGCCGCCTAATCGATTTATTTACTCCAAAAGTGATGGGTATTCTTAACTTAACTCCGGATTCTTTTTATGATGGAGGAAAGTATAAAAACGAAACTGAGATCTTAAAAAAAGTGGAACAAATGCTTCTCGAAGGAGCTACTTTTATCGATTTAGGAGCTTATTCATCCAGACCAGGAGCGGATCATATTTCTACCGAACAGGAAAAAAAAAGAATATTACCTATAGTATCATTACTACTAGATAAATTTCCTGAAATTTTATTATCAATAGATACATTTAGAAGTGAAATCGCAACGGCATGTATAAAAGCCGGAGCAGCACTTATTAATGATATTTCTGCTGGAAATATGGATCAAAATATGATTCCTACTGTAGGAGAATTAGAAGTCCCATATATTATGATGCATATGAAAGGAACTCCACAAACTATGAAAACGCTAGATCAATACGATAATCTTATTCTTGAAATAAACACTTATTTTTCAGAAAAAGTTGCCGAAGCAAAAAAACACGGAGTGAATGACATTATTATAGATCCAGGATTTGGTTTTGCTAAAAACATTTCTCAAAATTTTGAGCTTTTAAAAAATCTAAAGCTGTTACAATTTCATAACCTACCAATTCTAGCTGGAATTTCAAGAAAATCTATGATATACAAAACATTACATCTAAACCCTTCAGAAGCTTTAAACGGTACTACTGCGCTCAATACAGTGGCAATACTTAATGGAGCTTCTATATTAAGAGTTCATGATGTTAAAGAAGCCATGGAATGCTTAAACCTGATGAATCATCTATAATAAACCTAGATTTAAAAATGCTTTTTAAGCTTTTCAAATCTAAATTTCACTAATTTTTCTATTTTTACAAAAACACCAGACATTTGGATTTAATAAACCTTAGAATACTAGACATACTTGATATTGTACTTGTTGCTTTCTTATTGTACTATATCTATAAGTTGGTTAAAGGTACAGCTGCGATTAATATTTTTATTGGAATCGTAATTATTTATCTAGTCTGGAAACTCACACAATTCTTAGCTATGGAGATGCTGAGTAGTGTTTTAGGAGAATTTATTGGAGTAGGAATGTTTGCTTTAATTGTCGTTTTTCAACAAGAAATACGAAAATTTCTTTTAATGATCGGTTCTACTAATTTTGGAAGAAGACGTAAATTCCTAAGACAACTAAAATTTATTAGGGATACTCCTGAAGACAGCCTTACCAATATCCCTGCTATTGTCACCGCATGTATAGAAATGGGTAAGACTCATACTGGTGCTCTTATTGTTATAAAAAGAACCACTTCTTTAGATTTTGTCAAAACTTCTGGTGATTCTATGGATGTAAGAGTTAATACTCCTATAATAGAAAGTATTTTTTACAAAAATAGTCCGCTTCATGATGGCGCAATGATTATAGAAGATAATCACATTGTAGCCACAAGAGCAATTTTACCAGTTACGAATGACAACAATATGCCTTTGCGTTTTGGACTTAGACATCGTGCCGCAGTTGGAATAACCGAAAAAACAGATGCTTTGGCTCTAGTAGTAAGTGAAGAAACTGGTAAACTCTCTTATATTAAAAATGGAGAGTTTGTTATATATAAAACAGAGGAAGAGTTAATAGAAAAAATAAAAAGGGATTTAGATTAATGAATGAATTAATACCTATCACAAATTGTAAGAATTGTAATCAACAAATAGAAACTTATAATTTTTGTCCCAATTGCGGAGCTAAAAAAATCAACAAACGAATTACATTTAAAAACTTGCTTCATGAATTTGCCGATCGCTTTCTTAATCTAGACAATTCGTTTTTCAGAACTTTTTTACATTTATTCACAAAACCTGATGAAGTAATTGATGGTTTTATAAATGGACTTAGAAAACGATACATAAATGCATTTAGTTATTTTGCTATCTCTATAACCATTACTGGGATATATTCTTTTTTGGCAAAAAACAGACTAGCAGAACTTATGAACAAAATATTTAGTTCTCTTCCAGAAGAGCAAATAGCATCTCAAGAAATTGCTCTAGACTTCACTTTTAAATATCAATCACTATTAAATCTGTTGTTAATACCAGTGCTCGCATTATTATCAAGATTAGTTTTCTGGAATTATAAAAAATATAACTTAACAGAACACTTTGTTATTTATCTATATGCATATTCGCATATAGTAGCTTTTATGACAATCATATTACTCCCGATTACTTTTTGGTTTGATAATATCTTTAATATAATGATAATTCAATTTTCTATATATATCATTTACATTACATACGTTTTAAAACGACTTTATCAAATTAATCTAAAGAGAACACTTATTAAAACCTTGTTATTTTTCTTCTTTGGAGTAATATTTTACTTGATCATAGGAATAATTATAGGCTTAATCATGGCTCATACTGGAGCTATGGAAATCCCTGCTAAATAAATCCAAGAAGGCATCATTACTCCGTAACGGTAGCAAATTGAACTTCGTACAAGCTTCTATAATACCCATCATTAATCTCTAGCAATTCGTTGTGATTACCTTGTTCTACAATTTCGCCTTGATCCATTACGATAATCTTATCAGCATTTCTAATCGTAGCTAATCGATGTGCTATAACTATAGAAGTTCTGCCTCTTGTGATCTTATTTGTAGCATCCTGGATGAGCTGCTCACTATGAGAGTCTATAGAAGACGTAGCCTCATCTAATACCAAAATACCTGGATTAGCTACATAAGCTCGTAAAAAAGATAATAATTGTCGTTGTCCAGATGAGAGCATTGCCCCTCTTTCTTTTACATTATACTCATATCCTCCCGGAAGACTCATTATAAAATCGTGGATTCCAATTTCTTTTGCCGCTTTATGTACATTTTCTTCGAGAATATGAGGATTATTAAGAGTAATATTATTTAAGATGGTATCTGCAAACAAAAACACATCTTGTAGCACTACAGCAATATGACTCCTTAACGAATTTAATTCTACATCTTTTATATCTGTATTATCAATAGAAATCACACCATTGTTTATTTCATAGAATCGACTTAACAGATTAACGATGGTTGATTTTCCTGCTCCAGTTGCACCAACTATAGCAACAGTTTCTCCTGCTTCAACATCAAATGAGATCCCTTTTAAAACCTCTTCATCCTTAATATAACTGAATCTAACATTCTCAAATTTAATTTTCCCTTTTACACTATCGAGCATCAGTTCTCCATTATTTTCAATTTTAGATTCAGTATCTAAAATAGCAAATACTCTATTAGCAGCAACCATCCCCATTTGTAGCGTATTAAACTTATCTGCAATCTGTCGTAATGGTCTAAAAAGCATTTGAGCCAATTCTATAAAAGCAATAACTACTCCCAATGTAATTACATCACCCTGAGCTGCTTTTAACCCACCAAACCACACAATCAATCCTATAGCGACCGAACTAGACATCTCTGCAATAGGAAAAAATATAGAGTTATACCAAACTGTTTTTATCCACCCTTTTTTGTGCTTTTCATTGATCTCTTTAAAAGTAGAATATTCAGTTTCTTCTCTGGTAAACAACTGAACAATCTTCATCCCGGTGATTCGCTCTTGTACAAAAGAATTTAAATTAGATACTTGAGTTCTTACTTCTTCAAAAGCTGCTTTCATCTTTTTCTGAAAAACTCTGGTAGCATATACTATTAAAGGTAAAACTGCTAATACTAATACGGTAAGTTGCCAACTTTGATATAGCATATAACCAAGAATCACTAACATCTTTAAGAGATCACTAATAATCATAAATAATCCCTGACTAAAAATACTGGCTATAGTTTCAATATCACTTACTGCTCTTGTTACCAATCTACCCACCGCAGATTGATCATAATATTGCTTTTTAAAGCCAAGCATATGCTCAAATAGCTTTATTCTAAGATCGCGAATCACTCCTTGCCCTAACCAATTAGCAAAATATATGAATAAGAATTGCGAAATAACTTCCAACAAAAGAACTCCAACCATCGAACTGATAAAGAATATCAAAAGTTCATTATCCTTTGGTATAATTGTTTTATCAATTGTTTGCTGTAACAGGTACGGTCTTAAAACAGCAAATATTGATAATAATATAGCCGAAAAGGCTACAAAATAAAAAGTCAGTCGGTACGGATTAGTATATGTAATCAACCGTCTGAATAATTTAAAATCAAAAGCTTTACCACTCTTTTCTGCCATCTATATACTATATATTATTTTGGGATATTCTACTGCTGTTAAATATAGACCATGAGCCGGTACCGAATATCCAGCCTGGCTACGATCTTCACTCTTTATAATATGTATCAAATCTTCTTTATTCAATTTATGTTCTCCAATCTCGATGAGAGTTCCTACAATTGCTCTTACCATATTTCTTAAAAAACGATTTGCAGAAATTTTAAATATCATTTGATCATTCTCAATCTCCCAAGAAGCATTTGTTATCGTACAATTATACGTTTTTACATCGGTTTTAGACTTACTAAAGCATTTAAAATTAGTGTAGTTTAACAGTAATTTAGCAGCTTCATTCATTGCAACGATATCCAACGGTTTCTTTACATAATATGAAGCATTGATCTTAAAAGGATCCTTAAGCATCGTAACATAATACTCATATGATCTACTTATCGCATCAAAACGAGCATGAGCATCGTCTCTTACTCTACTCAATTTATAAACAGCAATCTGTGCTGGCAAAATTGCGTTAAGCTTATATTTTAATTCTTCTGATTCTAATCTATTTTCATAATCAAAATGTGCCATGATTTGTTTTGCATGAACTCCTGTATCTGTTCTTCCTGCGCCTACAACAACAACTTTAATTCTTAATAATGTAGATAATGCCTGTTCCAAAACTTCCTGCACCGAAATTGCATTTGGTTGTCGTTGCCATCCATGATATGGAGTTCCGTTATAGGAAAGTTCTAAAAAATATCTCATCTATTAATTATATATCTTTAAATATCATTCAACCAAAATGTATAAAGTATTGATTAAGGTAAACTATACATTAACATCATTTCAAAAAGTAATATTCTATTTTTGCACAAAGCAGAGGCAAATATACTTTAAAAATGGAGACAGAAGTTATGGTTCGTCTTCTGTTTTTCTATCATTCTATAACTCATAATTATAATCCTATTTTGAAAAAAATTCTTTTACTTAGTGATACACACAGCTATATTGATGACAGAATTATTCATTATATAAATGAAGCTGATGAAGTATGGCATGCCGGGGACATTGGAGACCTTAAAGTAACTGACACTATCGAATCTCTGAAACCTCTCAGAGCTGTATATGGTAATATCGATGATGATAAAGCCAGAGCTACATATCCTTTACACCAACGATTTGTTTGCGAAGGAGTGTCGGTTTGGATAACCCATATTGGTGGATATCCTCCCAAATACAATATAAACACTAGAGACGAGATCAAGGCCAACCCACCACAACTCTTCATTTGTGGACATTCTCATATCCTTAAAGTAATACCAGACAAAAAAAATGGTGTACTACACATGAACCCTGGAGCCGCAGGAAAACATGGATTTCATAAAGTTAGAACAATGCTTAGATTTACTGTAGACTCTGGCAATATTGAAAATTTAGAGGTCATCGAATTAGGGAAAAAATAAAACCCGGAGTTGGCATACTCCGGGTTTTAACGCACTAATACTACTAAGATTTTAGGTTTATCGTAATCGATCTACAGATTTTACAAGATCTTCATCCTTTTTAATAGCCTTGTTGGCCATCACTAATAAAACGATAGAAATAATAGGAATGAATTTCCCAATACCCTTCATAGGATCAGATCCTCCAGGTAATGTTAGTGACCAATAAACAAATACTCCTAGTAAAATAAAGTTTAATAAGATATTGAGACGCCCCAGTACAAACTGAAGCTTTCTATTTTTGAATAAAAAAATGGAAATCAAAGATAGCATCGATGATCCCATAAACCCTCCTAGAAGAAAAAAATCCTCCTTTATATATAACTCTTCACCATTTTCACCTAACCCATATGGTAAATACATACAAAGCACACCAGAGACTATGGCTGCTAATAAAAGGTAAATAGTTTGAATCCTTTGTATCATTACATTTTTTTCTTAAGGAAAAGCAAAAATAAGAGTTTCTTTTTAAAAATATGTGCAAAATATTAAAATAAAGTTGTATACTTGCAACGCAAAACCTGTAACCTTCTCAACTAAGGTTACTTACCTTCAAAACAAAATTTTCCTAGAATTCTTCTTTAGAAAATTTATATCTAAACGTAAATTATATAACACATTTAAATGTTAGAGATTTCTGAATTAAAAGCAAAAAAGCTTCCTGAATTGCAAGAGATTGCGAAAAACCTTAATGTACCCAAATTTCGCACATTAAAAAAACTAGATTTAGTATATCAAATATTAGATCACCAAGCAGCAAATCCTGATGCAGTAAAAAAGGATACACCTGGTGAGACTTCAGAAAAAGTAAATTCTGACAAACCAAAACCAAATCCTCGCCAGAGAAGACCCAGAGCCCGAAAACCTGAAGGAACTGGAAAACCTGCTCCCGCTAACAAGGAAACAAAAGCACCACAGGAGCAAAAAAACGAGACAAAACCAACTGCACCAGAGGACACTATTGCAAAAAGCAATGACAATTCTGAAAAGAAAAAACCTCAGCAAAATAGAGACAACAGAAATAGAGGTAATGAAAAATCTCAACAAAACAAACAACCGCAACAGTCTCGAAACAATAACAAAAAAGAAAACGGAAATCGGGATAACAGAAATCGTTATAAAGAACCAGACTTCGAATTTGATGCCATTATTGAAAGTGAAGGAGTTCTAGACATCATGCAAGATGGCTATGGATTCTTAAGATCAAGTGATTATAACTACCTTTCATCTCCTGATGATATTTATGTATCTCAATCACAAATACGTCTTTTTGGACTTAAAACAGGAGATACCGTATTAGGACAGGTTAGACCCCCTAAAGAAGGAGAAAAGTATTTCCCTCTTATTAAGGTAAATAAAATTAATGGTCTTGACCCTCAAGTCGTGCGGGACAGAGTCTCTTTTGAACACCTGACTCCGCTATTTCCTCAAGAAAAATTTAAACTAGCAGAAAGACAAAGTACCATTTCTACTAGGATAATGGACCTTTTTGCACCTATAGGTAAAGGACAACGTGGTATGATTGTATCACAACCTAAGACTGGTAAAACAATGCTACTAAAGGATGTTGCCAATGCAATTGCAGCAAATCACCCAGAGGTATACCAAATGATTCTACTTATAGATGAAAGACCTGAGGAAGTTACAGACATGCAACGTAATGTAAAAGGAGAGGTAATCGCTTCGACATTTGACAAAGAAGCTAACGAACATGTAAAGGTTGCTAACATTGTTTTAGAAAAAGCAAAAAGATTAGTCGAATGTGGTCATGACGTGGTAATACTATTAGATTCTATTACCAGACTTGCTCGTGCATATAACACAGTACAACCTGCTAGTGGTAAAATATTGAGTGGTGGTGTTGATGCTAACGCATTACACAAACCAAAACGTTTCTTTGGTGCCGCTCGTAACATAGAAAATGGAGGATCACTTACTATTATTGCAACGGCATTAACAGAAACAGGATCCAAAATGGATGAAGTCATCTTTGAAGAATTTAAAGGTACAGGTAACATGGAACTTCAATTAGATCGTAAAATATCTAATCGTCGTATTTTCCCAGCCATCGACCTTACTTCCTCAAGTACACGTCGTGATGACATATTACTTGACGAAACAACAATTCAGAGAATGTGGGTAATGCGTAAATACTTAGCAGATATGAATCCTGTTGAAGCAATGGAATTTATTAATGAGCGTTTCAAACAAACTAGAAACAATGATGAATTCCTGATTTCTATGAATGGATAAATATTGTAACACCAAAGAACATAAAAAAATTAAAGACGGTTATCAAAAATTGATAGCCGTCTTTTTATTTACCACCACCCTATACATTATATTTTTTCTATTTAATTTTACTTTTTAAACCCAGTCACCTGAAAGTTTTTTAAAAAGAAGTTGACCAAACACAAAAAATATACACTATGAAGAATATATTATATATATTATGGAGTGCAACGTTATTACTATCCAGTTGTCAAGGTAATAGTCAATCAGTAAAAGGCGAAAAAGAAAATAGCCAAAAACAGAATATAACCCCTGTACAGGTTGAATCCGTTGACGGATTAGAAAGAGCTTATTTTGCCAGTGGATGCTTTTGGTGTGTTGAAGCCGTTTATGAAAGTGTAATAGGAGTCAAAGAATCTATCTCAGGGTATTCTGGAGGACATACAGAAAACCCAACATACCAATCAAGCAATACGGGACGAACCGGACATGCCGAAGCTGTAGAAATAATATACGACCCTAAACTTGTTTCCTTCTCAACACTTGTTGATGTTTATTTTGGATCACAGAATCCAACTCAAGTAAACGGACAAGGCCCAGATCATGGGTCACAATACAGATCGATTATTTTTTACCAAAACGACGAACAAAAACAAATAATACTAGAAAAAAAGGAAGCTCTTTCTAAAAAGCTAAACAAAAGAATTGCTGCAGAAGTTATGCCTTTTCAAAAATTCTGGAAAGGTGAGGGATATCACCAGGATTATGAGAAAAGAAATCCAAATAACCCTTACATTCGCAATGTTTCTATACCTCGATTATTAAAATTTCAAAGAAAATTTCCTAATCTTATTAAAGAAAAACACTAAAAACAGATATATCTCGTTACTTAAACCGGAATAAATTTAGTGATAACAACATAATAACCGCGTTGTTAAAGCTGTGTTAAAAACAATACATCCCGGACACCCCATAAAATTAGACATTTTTCAATTTTATTTTGTCTTTTTAACTCAAAATACAAAACCGACAAGAAGCTTATAAAAAATGAATCAAATCGGTTGTAATGCTAAAAAAAATCGTTGAAAAACACAATTTGATGTAAAGAAAACACTATTTTTATGCAAATAAAATGAAAACAAGTTGTGTTTTTCATATTAAAACATTACTTTTGAGTCTGATTTAATGGTTTTCTTTTCAGTATTTTAATCGTAAATATTGAAGTTTTGCTAGAGCAAAAACGAATTAACGCACTGAAAAACAAACTATTAACAAATAAAATGTTCTTTTAAAAATTGTATTTTTTGATAGTTTTAATACATCGTATTAAAGTATTGAATTAGCGCTAAATTATTTTTGGCACCTTTTTTGGAGTTCGATTTTTTGATGGTAAATTATGTTTTTTATAACATTTTAAGTTAAGAAAATATTAATATTGAATTTGAATTATAACCCAATCTACTTAAAAACAAGAGATATGAAATCTATTTTTACATTTATTCTGCTTTTGGTGATTACCTTTTCGTCTCATGCTCAAGATGGACAATACTTAATGTCTGTTAGTAAATTATCAGTACATAGTGGTCCAGGTTTAAACTTTAATACTATTGCTGAAGTTCCTCAAGGAACTCAAGTATATATTATGAGTTCTAACTATGGAGACTGGAGTGCTATACAGTACAAGAGTATGAATGGTTTTGTACTAACCAAAAATTTAACAAAAGACAGCAGTATTGCTGACGCAGAAAGAGCAGCAAAAGAAGCTGCTGCAAAAAGAGAAGCTGCAAAACAAGCTGCTGCTCAGGCTATCGCAAGAGCTGAAGCCGCAAAAAGAGCTGCTGAAGAAGCTGCAAGAAAAGCTATTGCTGATGCGGAACGCTTAAAAAGAGAAGCTGAAGCTAATGCAGCACAAGCTATTGCTGAAGCAGAAGCTGCAAAAAGAGCACAAGATGCTACTGCAAAAAGAGCACTGGCTGATACAGAAGAAACTAGAAGAGCACTAGAAGAAGCAAACAGAAGAGCTGCTAAAGGTAGTGCTGTTACTTCTGCTCCTATTGAGTCTGCATCTCCTTCTTACGGTTCTTCTACAACAACGAGTACTCCTAGAGCTGCTTCTATAGAAGTATCTAGAGAAGACAAGTATTCTAGTTGGGAGAAAAAGACCTATAAGTCTGGTGCAACTCCAAAATCATTTAATTTTAAAGGTAAGTTTGACTACAAACTTGATAACTACCTAAAAATTAAAGTAGGAAAAAATACAGAAGTAGTTGTTAAAATGTACAAAATGGGTAAAACCAAAGCTGACGATGAGTTAGTTCGTGTTACCTATATCAATTCAAACACTACACAATTTATTAGAAACGTACCAGTTGGTGAATACTATTTAAAAATAGCTTACGGTAGAGACTGGAGAGAAACTGTTGTTGATGGTAAAAAATTCGGTACATTCACTAAGAATGCACTTTATGAAGAAGGAAAACAGATTTTAGATTTTAATACTGTTAAGACTTCAAAAGGTATTAATGTTCCTTCTTACAACTTAGCACTTGATTTATTGCCTAGTGGAGGTGGATATTCTACTGGAAGTGATGATAACATTTCTGCTGAAAAATTTAATGCAAACTAAAAAGCATTAATTATCAACAATATTAAAATACTACATATATAATCACCAAAATATAAATGTAACATAAGACCCAGAACTCAAAAAAGAGTTCTGGATTTTATGTATTATAAAGATTATTCTAGCAGAATTAATCTTATACAATTAAAAAAGCCTGCTAAACATAATGTTTAGCAGGCTTTTTTAATACTTTAATTTATATTTTCGCGTAATAAAATTTATTTTTTATTACTACGATGCCTTTCTCTTGCCAATAATGTATTCTTAAGTAACATTGCAATTGTCATTGGTCCTACCCCTCCAGGAACCGGTGTAATAAAAGATGCTTTTTTGCTTACATTTTCAAAATCCACATCACCAACAATCTTATATCCTTTTGTAGCAGACTCATCAGTTACCCTTGTAATTCCTACATCAATAACCACAGCATCATCTTTTACCATCTCTGCTTTTAGGAAATTAGGCACTCCTAATGCAGAAATTACAATATCTGCCTGAGAAATAATTTGTGTTATATTTTTAGTATGACTATGTGTTAATGTCACTGTAGAGTTCCCAGGCCATCCTTTTCTACCCATTAAAATACTCATGGGTCTACCTACTATGTGACTTCTTCCAATAACTACTGTATGTTTCCCTTTAGTATCTACATTATAGCGTTCTAACAATTCTAAAATACCAAATGGCGTTGCAGGAATAAAAGTAGACATATCTAATGCCATTTTCCCAAAGTTCATTGGGTGAAAACCATCTACATCCTTATCAGGATCTACCGCTAATAAAACTTTTTGCGTATCAATTTGTGGTGGTAGTGGTAATTGAACGATAAAACCATCGATATCATCATTTTCGTTAAGCTCTTTGATCTTAGCTAATAATTCTATCTCACTTGTAGTACTTGGCATTTTAACCAAAGTAGATTCAAAGCCTATTCTCTCACAAGCTCTTACTTTACTACCAACATAGGTTAAACTCGCTCCATCATTTCCTACCAATACTGCTGCAAGATGTGGGACTTTTTCGCCGCGTTCTTTCATTTTTTGAACTTCAACAGCTATTTCGTCCTTAATATCGTTGCTTACTTTTTTTCCATCTAATATTTCCATTCCCCCTAATTACCTTATAATAATATTATCTTTAGTTTTATACTTATCGCATTTTGCCCATCATTTGCATCATCCGTTTTCCACCGCCTCCTTGCATCATTTTCATCATCTTACTCATCTGATCAAATTGTTTAAGTAATTGATTTACCTGTTGTATCGATGTGCCAGAACCTTTACCGATACGTTTTTTTCTACTAGAATTAATGATTTGTGGTTTTGATCGTTCTTCCGGAGTCATAGAATGAATAATAGCTTCAATATGTCTAAAAGCATCGTCATCAATATCCATGTTTTTCATCATTTTTCCTGCCCCAGGGATCATTCCGATTAGGTCTTTCATATTACCCATCTTCTTAATCTGTTGAATTTGCTTTAGGAAATCATCAAATCCAAATTGATTTTTAGCAATTTTCTTTTGTAATTTCCTAGCTTCTTCTTCATCAAATTGCTCCTGAGCTCTCTCTACAAGAGATACTACATCTCCCATCCCAAGAATCCTATCTGCCATACGAGAAGGATAGAAAACATCAATAGCTTCCATTTTTTCTCCTGTACCAATAAACTTAATTGGTTTATTTACAACAGATTTAATAGATATTGCTGCCCCTCCTCTTGTATCACCATCGAGTTTAGTAAGGATTACTCCATCAAAATTTAAAACATCGTTAAAGGCTTTTGCTGTATTTACTGCATCTTGACCTGTCATAGAATCAACCACAAATAGTGTTTCATTAGGTGTAATTGCCTCATGAATATTAGCTATCTCTGTCATCATAACTTCATCCACAGCCAAACGCCCCGCAGTATCTATAATCACAACGTTACATCCGTTTTCTTTTGCGTGTGCTATACCTGCTTTTGCAATAGCAACAGGATCATTATTACCACGATCACTAAAAACCTCTACACCAATTTGGTCTCCAACTACATGTAACTGATCTATTGCAGCCGGTCTATATACATCACAAGCAACAAGAAGCGGTTTTTTTGTCTTCTTAGTGGCTAGAAAATTAGCAAGTTTTCCAGAAAAAGTAGTTTTACCAGAACCTTGTAATCCTGACATTAGAATTATTGATGGTTTCCCAGATAAATCAATATCTTCTACATCTCCTCCCATCAATTCTGTCAATTCATCTTTGACAAGTTTTACCATCAACTGTCCTGGTTTAAGGCTTTTAAGTACATTTTGACCTAAAGCTTTCTCCTTTACAGTAGCAGTAAATTCTTTTGCTATTTTATAATTTACATCAGCATCTACCAAGGCCCGACGTACTTCTTTAAGAGTTTCAGCAACATTTACTTCTGTTATCTGTCCATGCCCTTTTAGAATGTGTAAGGCTTTATCTAACTTATCACTTAAATTATCAAACATATATTTTCTGGTATTATGAAAACACTATCTTTATCGATAGATCGGTGCAAATTTAAGGATTTGAAATGTATAAAGAAAGCCCACAATTACAGAATTATAGATTCCTAATTAAACGCTAAACTTATTTAAAAAACAGATGAACTTTTTAGTTTATTTTCAGTAAAAATTCAACAATAAAAAAAGCAATCAAAACTCATAAAAATATGAATCATGATTGCTTATACAACTTTTCACTCTTTTTAATGGGTAAAAGAAGGTGGAATTAACACTCCTTTAATCACATGTACAATACCATTAGAAGCTTCAATATCAGCAATATCTACTTTTATTCGATGATTTAGGATCACTTGACCTCTATAATTTCTTTGAATAGTTACTTTTTCACCCTGCAAAGTAGTAACAGTATGTTCTTGCAATAAATCTTGCGCAGTAAATTTTCCAGAAACTACATGATACAGTAATACTTCTTTTAATACGTCTCCACCTGGAATTGTATCCAGAGCATCAAAAGCGGTATTGGTCGGAGCAAAAACTGTAAAAGGACCATCTCCGCTTAAAGCATCAACTAAATCTGCAGACTGCAATGCTCCTACCAATGTAGACAACTCTGGAGTTGCGATGGCTAATTCCACTATTGATGGTAAGTTTGTAGGAGGAAGTAAAACTCCTTCTATTACATGCACAATACCATTAGAAGCCTCAATATCGGCTAAAGCAACTTTAATAGTTCCGTTAAGGAATACATTGCCATCACCATCTGCCTCAATAGTAACTTCATCTCCTTGTAGCGTAGTAACTGTTTGCTTTTCAAGTAAATCTGCAGCTGTAAATTTACCAGCAGCAACATGATATAATAACACCTCTTTTAATGCGTCTCCACCAGGAATTGCATCCAGAGCATCAAAAGCAGCATTTGTCGGAGCAAAAACCGTGAAAGGACCATCTCCGCTTAAAGCATCAACTAAATCTGCAGACTGCAATGCTCCTACCAATGTAGACAACTCTGGAGTTGCAATGGCCAATTCTACTATTGATGGTAAATTTGTAGGCGGAAGTAAAACTCCCTCTATTACATGCACAATACCATTAGAAGCCTCAATATCGGCTAAAGCAACTTTAATAGTTCCGTTAAGGAACACATTGCCATCAACGTCTGCTTCAATAGTAACCTCATCTCCTTGTAACGTGGTAACCGTTTGCTTTTCAAGTAAATCTGCGGCTGCAAATTTACCAGCAGCAACATGATATAATAACACCTCTTTTAATGCATCTCCACCAGGAATTGCATCCAGAGCATCAAAAGCAGTATTTGTCGGAGCAAAAACTGTAAAAGGACCATCTCCACTTAAAGCATCAACAAGATCAGCAGACTGTAATGCTCCTACCAATGTAGACAATTCTGGAGTTGCAACAGCGATCTCTACTATACTCTGTAATGGCTGAGTGGATGGCGGTAGTAAAACGGCATCAATTACTTGTACAACACCATTGGTTCCTCCGATATTAGCAGAAAGTAATTTTACCGTATCATTAATAACAATTTCATTATCATCATTAAGGCTTACTTTTATATTTTCTCCCTGTAGGGTTTCAATCATTTCTTGCTCAAGTAGTTTTGGCGTATTTAATCTACCGCTAGCTACATGGTATAACAAAATTTCTTTTAGCTGATCTGCTGCAGGTATTTGATCCAATGCTTCGAATGCATCATCTGTTGGTGCAAATACTGTAAAAGGCCCATCACCTGTAAGTGGCTCTACCAAATCTGTTGCTTGTAAAGCTCCAACTAATGATGTAAATCGACCATCTTCTATAATAAGTTCTACTATAGTCTTGTCAGGAAAAACTGTATTTGTTAATTTAGCTTCCCAACTTCCTCTTCCAACACCAGAAGAGGTAAATAACCTAAAACTTCCTTCTAAATCTCCTTCTTCTCCTACCCTTCCGATACCAAAAATCAGATCTTGTCCTGGAGGGTTTATAATAAGATACACTATTCCATCACTAATAATAGCACCACGAGTTCTCGCTTTTGTGCCATCTGGCAACTCTAAATTACCTCTTACAATAGTAAAACTAGAATGATATAACGTAAAATTAAGTTTTAACTCTCCTACTAACTCTGTTCCAACTGCAGCTCCACTATTAACAGTTCCTGAGAAATCATATACTCTTTTTTCTCTACTGATGTCAAAACCAAAGAATTTACTATCGTCATTAGATGTCTTATCTTCTTCGACGGATAGCTCGCCCTCCATTATATTTTTTGTCATCTCTTCGATAGCATCGAAGCTAATTATTTTGGATTCTTCAAATTCAACACCTTGTTCTGACGTGGTAGTTGCACTATCATCACTTTCACATGAAGTGATAAGAAAATTCATTAAAATAAGGCACAAGAAGGGTACCGTTAACCTTTTGATTAGCGTTTTCATTTTAGTAAGTTTTAAAATTAGTGAATAAAGATTATGTGTGTAAAACATCTAGGCTGTTACCTAAAAATGTAACTTGAAAACAGGAAACAGCCTAGAAATTTTTATAAGGAATGGGTGGTATTTTACATTACAGGTAACAATACCTGATCAATAACATGAATTACGCCATTTGATGCTTGTACATCTGCAGCGACTATATTACTTGGATCCATATTAGTAGCTCCTTTAACTGTTGGAGGCATAGCCGTTAAAGTAATAGTTCCATTTAAAGTCATTGCCATAGGAGTACTTGCTAACATATCAGAAGTTACGTTACTTCCTGCAACAACATGATGATTTAAAATTGCCGCCACATCATTTTCGTCTGTTGGTACCGTAATAGCTGCAAATGCATCGTTATTAGGCGCAAATACTGTAAAAGGCGCAGGACTTGTTCCTAATGCTGTGTTTAAAATAGCATCAAACTCAGTAGAAGGCGTTAATGTAGTTAAAGCTGCAACTAAGGTTGAAAAATTAGCATCTGCAGTAGCAAAAGTTACAACAGTCGGAAGTGTTATTACTGCATCTACAATATGAATCACTCCGTTACTTGTTACAATATTTGCTGTAGTTACAGTAGAGATACCATTAAATTCTACTCCTCCATCAGTATTTATATATATACTTAAGTTTTTATCTGTAGTTCCATAAGTTGCCAAAGTATTACCATATCCTGTAGATAAATCTGTTGACTGTAATTTACCACTTATTGCATGATTTAATAGAATTTGTTCAAGTTGTGTAGAAGACAATCCTGAAACATCTCCTAATGCAGTGAAAGCAGCATTATTTGGCGCTAACAATGTTAAACTACTAGCTTCATCACTTAATGCAGAAATTACCGTAGCACTGTTATCAGTTGCTACTGTTGCCAAAGAAGACAAATTAGGATCGATCGCTACAAAATCAATCATTTTTGGAATACTAATTACTTTATCTACTGCATGGATTACACCATTTGATCGATCAACATCTGCAGTTGTTACCGTAGCTTGGTTATTAACTTTAACCTCACTACCAGATTTTGAGATATAAGAACTAAAGTCCGCAACGTTAGTAACGTAACCGGTTTCTATTTCGCCAGAAGTAACTTTAACATTTAAAACGTGGTTAAGCAATATCGGAGTTAATTGATCTTTAGTTGCTGTTTCTAATGTTAATCCGTTTGCGGTTAAGAACTCATCAAAAGCTGCATTATTAGGTGCAAATACAGTAAAAGGTCCGTTACCAGAAAGCGTCTCTACTAATTCTGCTTTTTGCAAAGCTGCTAATAAAGAACTATAATCTGCATTTTCTGCTACAAAGTCAGCAATTGTTGTAGATGTGGATGGAAAGGTTGTATCGTCATCATCACTACAAGAAAAAACAGTTACTGCGAGAAAAGTAATTAAGACTGTTTTAAAAAGGGTTTTGAATTTCATGGTTTTTCAATTTATTGTTCGATCATAAAACAACTTACAAAATAAAACTCTAACCCTCTAAAGTGATTTTAGCATTATTTTAACTTTTTGTTTAATTTTTTATAAAATCTGTTAAACAAAAAAGTCGTTATTCAAAATAACGACTTTTTATCATTTCTTATGTCTTAATTTTTATTAATTATCATTTTCATCACATGCTGAAGCTACATCCATTATAGAACTTAATAACTCCTCATTATGCTGAGCATCTACTTTTTCACCATTATGAAGTAATAAATCAATTGGATAATTTATACTTACTGAAGTATTATCATTTAAATCTGACATAAACCTGAATAGCACTGCATCATGATCTATATCTACGGTTTGTAACTGATTCGTATTACTATCAAAGGTAGAAAATTGCACAGGATATATAAAATCTATACACTCTATATCGTCATCAACAGATTTACAAGACCCTGCAAAAACAGCAAGAGCTAACTGACTTGCAACAGGTTCTTCTTGATGATTAAGCAGTGTTATTGTTATTGGAAATTGAATTTCGATTACATCAGAATTAGACAAATTATCATAGTCATCGATTTGATCAATTATGACTTCATTGCCGTTTAACAAAATAGTATATGGCAAATTTATACTAAAACAATTGGCATTATCCACCACATCATCATACGATCCATCATGAGTTACTATATTTTTCATTAAACCTGCCAATTGAGAATTTTTAGGAATTGTAGTATCCTCTGCTGGAGTAATTAACTCTCTCTCTTCCTCTTGGCACGCTATAAATGCTAAACTTGTCACTACAAAAAAGCACAATATTATTTTTTTCATTTTCAAAGCGTTATTTTCCTTAATAATTTAAAATAAAACAATATACAAGATAAAACTCCTACGTATAAAAACTATTTTTTTTAATTTTAACAAAAAAATTAATGCCAAAAGATCTATTTGAGAATGTTTGTGAGGAAAAGTTATTCTCAGAACTTTTTAAAAAACATGCTAAAGAATTGCATGACTTTATATATTATAAATATGGAGAGCACATTCATCCAAAAGATAAGGTACAGGAAGCATTTATAAAGCTTTGGGATAATTGTAAAAAAATCTCACTCCAAAAAGCAAGAAGTTTTCTTTTTACCGTAGTAAACAACCTATCATTAAACCAAATAAAACACAATAAAGTAAAATTAAAGTTTCAGCAAATAGAACACAATGATAAAACCAATGAAAACCCTGAATTTATCTTAGAAGAAAAAGAATACCTTCAAAAATATCAAAAAGCCCTTTCTAAACTTACTGAACCTCAACGCGTAGCATTTCTGCTTAATAGAGCAGAAGGAAAAAAACATAAAGAAATTGCTGAATTACTAGGTATTTCAAGAAAAGCTGTAGAGAAAAGAATATACGGTGCACTAGAAAAGCTCAGAAAAGAAATTGAAGGAATTTAATACGTAAGGGTAGGAATTTTTTAAATACAATTGTTATATAGATAGAAATCTTGCTATGAAAGAGAAAGATCTCATAAATAAATGGTTGAATAATGCACAACTCACGCATACAGAATCAGAGGCGTTTAAGAATTTAAATGCCTATGATTCTTATGTCAGAATTTCGGATACTGCAAAGAATTTTAAAGCTCCCGAATATGATATCGAATCTAATTTAGAAGATTTAAAGACCACTCTTATCGATCACAAAAGTACTGCCGCATCAAAACATTATATCACTATTCTAATGAGAGTTGCAGCAATATTTGTCATAGGAATAGGCACCTATTTTGCTCTATTTTATACTACTGAGACAACAGTTGATTCATTAGCCAGTCAAAAAATATCTGTAGAATTACCTGATCATACTGTGGTTCAATTAAATGCTCTATCATCTATTTCATATCAGGAAAAAGATTGGGAAAACAACCGTAAAATCAAACTAGAAGGAGAGGCTTATTTTAAAGTTGCTAAAGGAAAAAAATTCGATGTACAAACGTCGTCTGGTATAGTAAGTGTATTGGGCACACAATTTAATGTTAAACATCGTGATCATTACTTTGAAGTCATTTGTTATGAAGGTCTCGTAAGTGTAACTTATGACAAAAACATAGTTAAATTGCCTGCAGGAAAGACTTTTAAAATACTTAAAAATGTAATCTCAAAAGGAGAAACAAATATTATTCAACCAGATTGGATTGAAAACAAAAGTATGTTTTCCAGCACTCCTTATTCCTATATTCTTAAGGAATTTGAAAGACAATATGATGTCACTATTATTGCAAATAATATAGATCAAAATAAACTTTTTACGGGTAATTTTGTACATTCAGATATTCAAACTGCTATACAATCTATTACTATACCTATGCGTTTGAAATATAAGATCAATGACAATAACATAACCTTATACAAAGAGTGATCAAAACCAAAATCACAGCTTTATTTATTGTTTTATTTTTTACTTTCTTTCAGATGTATACTCAGCCTGAACAGAACTCTACATCTCTTTTTTCATTGTTAAATCAAATACAGGAAAAATTTGATTGTAGTTTTTCTTATGCAGATAATGACATCAAAGGGATTACGTTATTAAACCCACCAGAAATATCTGATTTACAAGAAATCATTCAATATTTAGAACAAAACACACCTCTTAACTATACATTCTTAAGTGCAAAAAACATTGTATTAAGCCTTACTATAAACGAGAACAGAATCTGCGGAATTTTACAATCTTTTGTAAATGAAAAAAGAATTTCTAATGCTACCATACAAACAAGAAATAGTGCAGTTATTAGCAATGAAAAAGGAGAATTTAATCTTGAGATACAGGATATAAATGAATTAGTGCGTATTAGTTTTATAGGTTTTAAAACACAAACATTTCTTGCTAAAGAACTTATTAATACTCCCTGTATCACCATTGTTTTGATGCCAGAAGTACAATATTTAAATGAAATTATCCTAAATGACTATTTAATAAAAGGTATTGATAAAAAATCTGATGGATCTATAAGTATTGATTATAATGATTTTGGTATCCTTCCTGGATTGGTAGAACCTGATCTATTACAGACTATCCAAGCTTTACCTGGTATATTAAGTGTAGAAGAAACAGTTTCTGACATCAATGTAAGAGGAGGAACCAATGATCAAAATCTTATTCTTTGGGATGGAATTAAGATGTATCAATCCGGACATTTTTTTGGACTCATCTCTGCATTTAATCCTTACTTAACCAAAAACGTACAATTAATTCGAAACGGATCTAGTGCAAGTTATGGTGGTGGCGTTTCTAGCATTATATCGATGAACACAAGTAATGAGATTAACAAAGAGCGTGATATAAGTTTAGGAATTAATATGATTAGTATTGATGGGTATATTGACACTCCTTTAGGAAAAAAATCATCTTTACAGTTATCAATGCGTAAATCTATAAGCGAAGTATTAGAAACTCCAACATACACTCAATACTTTGACAAAGCTTTTCAGGATTCTGAAGTACTAAACACCACTGATAACACTTTTAATACAAATGATGATTTTTCTTTTTATGACATAAGTTTGCGTTGGTTATACCAATTGACTCCACAAGACCTTATCAAAGTAAACGCTTTGGTGATTAGAAATAACTTAGATTTTCAGGAGAATGCTACTATTAACCAGGTTAATATTGCCAGAGAAAGCAATGTAAATCAAAATAATAGTACTGGAAGTATTTGGTACCAAAGAAAGTGGAATGACTTTTTTAGAAGTGAAATCCTTATGTATGGCACTAGTTTTACCTTAGAAGCTATAAATTCAGATATTTTTAACGATCAGCGATTACAGCAAGAAAATAAAGTTTTAGAAAGTGGAATTAAGTTGAATACACTTCTTAAAATTAACTCCAATTTTAATGTAAAATCTGGGTATCAATTTAACGAAACCGGTATCACAAATCTTAGGGACGTAAATAATCCTACATTTAGAGATCTTATTAAAGAAGTAGTACGCACCAATAGTATTTTTTCTGAAGTCGAGCTTAAATCAAAAAATAACAATACTCACCTTAATCTCGGGGTACGTTTTAACTATTTTGACAAATTCGATACGTTTATCGCAGAGCCTCGTTTGAGTTTTAATCATAAATTTCTTGATCACTTTACTGTAGAAACACTTGCAGAATTGAAAAGTCAGATAACCTCTCAAGTTATAGAATCACAAAATGATTTCCTAGGAGTAGAAAACAGGAAATGGGTACTTTCTAATGACAATAATATACCAATACTTAAAAGCCAACAAGTATCTCTTGGGTTGAGTTACAATCATAATAACTGGTTAGTTAGTACCGATACTTATTATAAACATATTGATGGTATTTTATCACAAAGTCAAGGATTTCAAAACCAGCTTGAGTTTGAATCTGATCATGGTAGTTACACGGTAAAAGGGGTGGATTTTTTAATCAATAAGAGATTTGAGAAATTGAGTGCATGGTTGAGTTATTCTTATGCTACCAACATGTATTCATTTAATACATTGAGTGAACGAGATTTTCCTAATAATATAGATATTAGACATAATATCAACTTTGCTGTTTCATATACTCTTGACAATTTTAAATTTTCTACAGGTATCAACTGGCATAGTGGTAAACCTACTACAATTCCTATCACCGGGGATGAAATTAGTGAAGATGGCAGTATTAATTATAATCACCCTAATAGTGATACTATAGAAGATTACACCAGATGGGATGCATCTGCAACGTATAATTTTAAACTTTTTAAAAACACGAATAGTCTCTTAGGTGTATCGGTTTGGAATATCTTAAGTCAGGAAAATATAGTTAACAATTACTATAGAACAAATAATACTCAAAATGTGGAAGAAGTTAGGCAGTTCGGACTAGGATTTACGCCCAACGTTGTATTTAGAATTAACTTTTAATGTGTTTAACTCCGCTATATGTTATTACCTCATCACCTCCAACAACTTGTACAGCATTTTTTACAATTTCAAAACCTTTTTTCTCAAAAAATGAGCGAGTTAATAGGTTTATTTGAGTAGTTAATACGGTAATACCTGAACGTATTGCTATCTCTTCAATAGACTTATACAACTCACTAGCAATTCCTTGTCCGTGATAATTCATATGAACAAAAATATATTCTATATTTCCTTTCTTGTCCATAGAAAAAGAACCTACGATCTCACCATTTAGTTTAGCATTATAGATAAAATCCTTTTCGAACTTATTTTGCCAATAGATTTTATTTGTTGCTAATCGAGAGTAAATTTTGATTTCAGATTTTGTAAATATCATCGAGCCATATGTAGTAACCGTTTGATAAAACAAACGTTGCATCAAAGGTAAATCTTGATTAGTTGCTCTAGATACTTCGCATTTCATACTTCAAAAATAAAAAACATGACCTATAAGATAGCAATTATCTCTGATTTTTACCTTATACTTTTAGACGAAAGAACTAAAAAATCGACAACCTTCACTTTTTAAATCCAAAAAGCATTGATTTTCAACACATAAGTCTACATTCGCTCTGGAACATTTATTCCTAAAAGTTGAAATGCAGATTTGATAGTGCTCCCCACCAAACTTGATAATTGCACTCTGAATATTTTTTCAGAGTCTGTATCTGCTCCAAATATGGATACATTCTGAAAGAACGAATTATAGCTTTTTACCAAATCATATGTATAATTTGCCACTATTGCAGGACTAAGTTCATTTGCTGCATTTTGGATAACATCGGGATATAACTCTAATTGCTTAATGAGTTCCTTTTCTTTTTGTTGTAAGTCTATATTAGTAATTGTTTGAGAATATTCGAAATCAGCTTTACGCAAAATTGCCTGAATACGAGCATATGTATACTGTATAAACGGCCCAGTATTTCCTTGGAAATCCACAGATTCTTCAGGATTAAAAAGAATACGTTTTTTAGGATCCACCTTCAAAATAAAATATTTTAAAGCACCTAAACCTATGGTGTTATATACCTCTAATTTATCTTCTTCTGTATATCCTTCTAATTTACCTAGATCTTTAGAGATGTCTCCAGCGGTCTTTGCCATTTCTAAGATCAAATCATCTGCATCGACTACCGTACCTTCTCTACTCTTCATCTTACCGCTAGGCAAATCTACCATACCATAACTCAAATGATGTAAATGTTTTGCCCAATCATATCCTAATTTTTTTAGAATAGCAAATAGTACTTTAAAATGATGGTCTTGCTCATTTCCTACGGTATAGATCATTCCACCAACATCAGGATTATCTTTAATACGTTGAATCGCTGTTCCAATATCCTGAGTCATATAAACAGAAGTTCCATCACTACGCAGTACCAATTTATCATCTAGTTTTTCTGCACTAAGATCACACCAAACAGATCCATCTTCTTTCTTATAAAAAACACCTTTAGACAGACCTTCTTCGATATTATCTTTTCCCAGAAGGTACGTATTGCTTTCATAATAATAGCTATCAAAATCTACTCCAAGAGTCTTATATGTTTGATTAAAGCCTTCATAAACCCATCCATTCATCATTTTCCAAAGTTGAACCACTTCTTCATCTCCGGACTCCCATTTACGAAGCATTTCCTGAGCTTTTATCAAAATTGGAGCCTCTTTCTTTGCTTCCTCTTCTGTTTTACCTTCGTTGATCAATTGTGCTATTTGGTCTTTATAGATCTTATCAAATTTCACGTAGTAGTTACCTACCAGTTTATCCCCTTTAAGATTCGTAGATTCTGGTGTTTCTCCATTTCCGTATTCCTGCCAAGCAAGCATTGATTTACAAATATGTATTCCACGATCATTAATAATCTGAGTTTTATATACGTTCTTACCGCTCGCCTTAATAATCTCTGCTACAGAATATCCTAACAGGTTATTTCTAACATGACCAAGATGTAAGGGTTTATTTGTATTTGGTGAAGAATACTCTACCATTACAGATTTATCTTCTTTAGAAGGTGCAACAAAACCATATGCTACATCGTTTCTGATACCATTGAAAAATTCAAGGTAATAAGCATCCAAAATGACAAGATTTAGAAATCCTTTGACTACATTAAAATCATTAATTTCATCTACATTGGAAACCAAATATTTTCCAACAGCCTCTCCTATCTGTACAGGATTGCCTTTTACTACACGAAGCATTGGAAATACTACTACAGTTATATCTCCCTCAAATTCTTTTCGGGTTGCTTGTAATTCTACAGATTCCAGACCAGCACCATACAACTCTTGTACGGCTTCTTTTACTTTTTCTGAAATGGTTCTTTGTAAACTCATCTTCTAAAATTAAGCTGCAAAGATAATAGAAATTATAGTGTCTCCATAGGCGTTCCCTCTTCATTTCACTATATTGTAAATAAAAAAAATGTTAGTCAACAACTCATACAAAAATCCTGAGTTAACCAAAAAGATAAATCACGAAGTTGGCGCTCCTTTTACCTTGAAACAACGTATTAAACTAGGAGGTATCGGCTCTCCTAAACTTCATATAACTGAAAGTAGTATCCAAATACACAACTTACTTATACTTGATAACACACTAAACACCTGCAATATAGAATTAAGACCTAAAGGAATTCTAATAGGTTTTCATGTGAGATTAGAAACATACCTATTAGTCATCCCTTTTTATAAACTAAATATTTACAAAGGAAAAGCCGAAGAATACTCAATCTACCGAGATCACTATTTTATTAAGTTTAGAGCATTAAAAAATGATGTAGCAATACACAAATTTGTAAAAAAAATCTTGTCCTATAAAATAGATAACAGTCCTTCTAACATTCATGACTTATAGAAAATGAAAAAATAATTCTTATGTATCTAAGTTAATTTCTTCGTACCTTAAACATTAAAAATGCGAATTCTTCTTACTGGAACCAATGGATATATTGGAATGCGACTTTTACCCTTACTTCTTAATGCTGGGCATACAGTAATATGTTGTGTTAGAGATAAGAATAGACTTTCTATTGATCAGGAAATTAAAGAAAGAGTAGAAATCGTCGAAATAGATTTTTTAGACACACCTGATACTTCTTTATTACCCAAAGATATTGATGCGGCATATTATCTAATTCATTCTATGAGTTCCTCTACAAGTGATTTTGATAAAAAAGAAGAGATTGCTGCTAAAAATTTCAATATATATGTTAAGCACACCAACATAAAACAAGTAATCTATTTGAGCGGTATTGTTAATGAGAAGAATTTATCTAAACATTTATGGTCAAGAAAAAATGTTGAAGAAACATTATACAAAGGAAATTACAACCTTACCGTTTTACGTTCTGGTATAATCGTAGGTTCTGGCAGTTCCTCTTTTGAAATCATTAGGGATTTATGCGAAAAACTGCCTGTAATGATTACTCCAAAATGGGTAAACACCAAAACTCAACCTATAGCGATTAGGGATGTACTTAATTTTATGGTTGGTGTTCTTGGAAACTCTAAATGCTATAATGAATCATATGATATTAGTGGACCAGATGTTCTGACCTATAGAGAAATGTTGATGTCGTATGCAAAAGTAAGAGGAATTCGATTATACATCATCACATTACCTATCATGACTCCAAAATTATCGTCATATTGGTTATATTTTGTTACTTCGACCTCATATAAGTTAGCACTAAATCTAGTAGACAGTATGAGTATTCCTGTAATCGCAAATGATAAGCGTCTTCAAGAAATTTTATGTATTTCACCAATGACGTATGACAAGGCTTTAGAATTAGCATTTATAAAAATAGAGCAAAACCAAGTTGTTTCTAGCTGGAAGGATTCTATGATTAGTGGACGTTTTGAAAAAGATATTCAAAAATATATTACTGTACCCAGACGTGGTTGCTTTAAAGATCAAAAAAAGATTAAACTAATGAACTCAGAAAAAGCATTAAATCGTATTTGGGCAATCGGAGGAGAGACGGGCTGGTACTATGGAAATTGGATGTGGAAAATCAGAGGGTATTTTGACAAATTTTTTGGAGGTGTGGGTTTACGAAGAGGGCGAACACACGCAGATGAGATATTTTCTGGGGATGCTTTAGATTTTTGGAGAGTACTTGTAGCTGATAAAAATAATATGCGTTTATTATTATTTGCCGAAATGAAAGTACCTGGAGAAGCGTGGCTAGAATTTGACATTGATGAAAACAATATATTACATCAAACCGCTACTTTTAGACCCAAAGGTATTTGGGGAAGATTGTATTGGTATATCATGGTGCCCTTTCATTATTTTATTTTTGGAGGTATGATTCGTAAAATTGCTGCTTTAAATTAATTTTACTAGGATAAAACGCTAAGTTTTATCGGTAAATTGCATTTTTTTGACATTTTTTCATATATTTAGTAAAAAACTATATGAAGCAATTTTTACCAATTATTTTTCTATTAATTGTATTTAATTCTTGCAATTCTAAACCTATAAAAGATATAGAATTACATAATTTGGCAACATTAATGATTGGTGAATTCTCTAATAAAGAACAATCAAAAAAAGATAATGGCTTTTCCCATTCGCATATGATAAATGTAAGAATCTGGAAAGATAAACCTGGATATTGGATATATTCTGAATTGTCGGCAGTAAAAGAAAACAATTATGTGTACAGTCAGAGAATAATAAATTATGACAGAATAGATTCAATTACTTTTAAAAGTACAGGGTACAGAATTCTTAATGAAAAAGATTATAAATTAGGGTGGAAAGACATAGAAGTTTTTGACAAGTTGACTTTGGATAGTTTACAAATCAGAAAAGGGTGTCAGGTATATTTTAAGAAAAAAACTTCGACCATATATTCTGGAAAAACAAATAAAGGAACCTGCTCTAGCAGCATTGATCATGTAGATTATATCTCTAGTTCTTTTGTAGTTAGTAAGGATAAAATATCAATATGGACAAGAGGATATGATGAAAAAGGAAAACAGGTTTGGGGGAAAATTAGAGGTCCTTTTAAATATAAAAGATTAGCAAAAAATTAATATCAATTTCAATTTATAAAATCTTCCAAAGTTTTGTTTTCCAAAACTTTAAGTGTATTATCTCTTACTTCTATCATAACACTATGGACAGCACACTTATCCTCATCGGGACAATCGTCACATTTTTCATAAAAATTAAGACTCACACAAGGGAGCATAGCTATAGGACCTTCTAAAACTCTAATCACAGAAGCCATTGTTATTTCTTTAGGCTCTTTAATTAAGTAATATCCCCCGCCCTTACCTTTTTTTGATCCTAAAAACCCGGTTTTCCTCAACGTTAACAAAATACTCTCTAAAAACTTTTGAGAAATATTCTCACTAACTGCAATTTCTGATATTAAAACTGGATGTTCACATCTTTTTCTAGCAATATATGTTAACGCTTTTAAGCCATATTTTGTTTTTTTTGAAAGCATATTTTGTTTATTTCACCTATACATATTTACTATTTTCTTATCCAACCAAATAGCATATACAACTAATAGCAAAAGGATATATCCAGAAGAAATACTTTAATACACTTCAATCCTATATCTATTTTTTTGGAAGAAAAACTTCAGCCATCATACAACGTGCACTTCCTCCTCCTAAAGTTTCAATAGTATTAAGATCACTATGTAGAATTGCACAATGCTTTTCTATCTTGGTTATTTGATCTTTACTTAAACTTCTAAATGCTGCTGATGACATGACAAGATAACGCTTATCTCCCGAACCTACAACTTGAAGCATGTTGCCTGCAAAATTGTTAACCTGATCCTCGGTAATTGCAATAATATCTTTTCCATCTTTCTTTAGATGATCAATAAGGTTTTTTCGTTCTTTTTTATCGTCTATACACTCCAGGCATACTACCGCAAATGTTTCTCCAATCCCCATCATTACATTAGTATGGTAGATTGGAAGTCTTTTTTTACCAACAGTTTGGTATGCAATAAAAACAACAGGGGTATATTCGAAATCCTCACAAAATTCGATGAATAGCCCTTCATCTGCTCGAGCAGATAAAGCGCAATAAGCCTTTCTATTAGTTCTATCCAACACAATACTTCCTGTACCTTCTAGAAATAGTTCTTCATCTTCTGCAGAAGTATAATCCACAATGTTTTTTATTTCAAAACCTGTAGCTTCTATCTGATTTAAAACCTCTGGTTTACGTTCTTTTCTTCTATTAACAGCAAACATAGGATATAAACCAACATCTCCATTTTCATGAAAAGACACCCAGTTATTAGGAAAAATAGAATCTGGAGTATCATTTTTGGGGTCATCATCAATCACTATAACCTGAACTCCAACTTTTTTTAATGAAGCTACAAACTGATCAAATTCTTGCTGTGCTTTTACATTAGCTTTCTCTGCAATAATACCAGGATTCTCTTGATAATAATTATTTACAGCTGTTTGCTCATTCATCCTAAACTGTACCGGACGAATCATAACTATGGTATTCGTTACTTGTCTCATCTGTTTTATTTTTTTTAAGATTCGAGATAGTATATAATATTTACTTCTCTAAATGATATACTAATAAATAGTATTGTATATTTTATTAATCTCTTATTAATGGCATTGTAGAACAACGCAATAACCCTTCTTGTTTTGCTATTTCTGCATAAGGGACTTCCTCTACTATGATATTATTGCTACGCATCCAAGTATTTAATCTTGTGAAATTCTTCTCTGAAATAACAACATCTTCTGCTATAGAAAAAATGTTCGAATTCATATTATACATTTCATTTTTATCAATATGAAAAAGGTTTTCATTACCAAATAGATTAACAAGATATTCATAATCTAAAACATCTCTAAAACCTTCTTTATGGATGATAGCCTTATTGTTTCCTACGGGTTGAAAACAACAATCCAGATGTAATGCATTATCTCTGGGATCTTTCATTGACTTATTAAGATCGAATTCTTTAACTATTTTATTTGGGAAAAGAGATTGTATATAGGCTACCCCTTTCATATTTGTTCTGGCAACAATACAATCTGAGTAATCATCACCTTTATATGTCCCAATAAATATATGATCATTATGTACCATGATATCACCGCCTTCAAAATGAATAGCTTCTGACGGAGCTTTATAGACTTTATCAGGATCTATTTGGTCTATAACATATTGAATTGCTTTTATTTCTTTTTCTCTATCAGGAAGGATATTAGATTTGATAAATTTATCTTCTATTACCAAAGCAATATCTCTTGCAAAGATTTGATTATAATCTTTTATTATATCCGGACGATATACTTTTACATCATATTTTTCAAAAACTTTGGCCACAGATTCCATTTCTGTAACCATAGCAGATTCTTCAGGATACGTTCCTGCCTTTATATGTTCAATAGACTTAGGATCATAAGCTTCCTCTATTTTTGGAACTGGACCATTACTCTTTGCCGTTCCTAAAACCACTGCTCTTAATCTAGACGTTTCGTTCTGTATATTTAGTTGCAAAAAAATAAGTTTTTAAGTGTAAATAATTATGTTAACCCGAGTAGTTAGGCAAATATATAAATAGACAATCTCTGAAAACCAATTTTATGCAAAAAAATATCAATTCTTTTATTAAATTCGAAAAATGAGCATCTTTAGAGAAGCTCATCTTATCAATCTAACAAAAAAGGCGTTGAATATAACTCAACGCCTTTTTACATAATATTATTACATCTTAACGTTCGGATACTGTTTTGAACGTTCTATGATTTTCTCCAATATATATTTGTCTTGGTCTCCCTATTGGTTCTTTACGAAGACGCATTTCTCTCCATTGAGCAATCCATCCAGGTAATCTTCCTAAAGCAAACATTACAGTAAACATTTCGGTTGGAATACCTAACGCTCTATAAATAATTCCTGAATAAAAATCCACATTTGGATACAATTTTCGTTGTACAAAATATTCATCTTCTAAAGCAACAGAGGATAGTCCCTTTGCTATATCAAGAACAGGATCTTCGATACCCAAATCACCTAGCACTTCTTCTGCAGATTTTTTAATGATTTTAGCTCTAGGATCAAAATTCTTATATACCCTGTGTCCAAATCCCATTAAACGGAAAGGGTCATTTTTATCTTTAGCTTTGTTTATATATTTTGCCGTATCTCCACCATCTGCTTTAATAGCTTCAAGCATTTCTATAACTGCCTGATTTGCCCCTCCATGAAGAGGTCCCCATAGTGCAGATATCCCTGCAGATAATGACGCAAATAATCCAGCATGAGAAGAACCTACTATTCTTACTGTAGAAGTAGAACAGTTTTGTTCATGATCAGCATGAAGAATTAGCAATTTATCAAGTGCATCATAGACTAATTTATTTGGCTCATATGTTTTATTAGGTCTTGCAAACATCATTTTATGCAGATTCTCTACATAACCTAAAGAACTATCTCCATAATCTAATGGTAAACTTTTTCTTTTTCTCATCGTCCAAGCTGCAAGTACAGGAAATTTTGCTAATATTTTTACAATAGCATTGTACATTTCCTCTTCAGAATCAACATCAACAGATCCTGGATTAAAAGCAATCAATGCACTTGTTAAAGAAGACAATACTCCCATTGGATGAGCACTTTTAGGGAACCCGTCCAAGATTTTTTTCATATCCTCATCTACATGAGATTCTTCCTTAATATCTTTATCGAATTTTTCTAATTGCACTGCAGTAGGTAATTCTCCAAAAATTAATAAGTAGGCAACTTCTAAAAAATCTGCTTTTTCTGCTAATTCTTCGATAGAATATCCTCGATATCTTAAGATTCCTTTTTCTCCATCTAGAAAAGTAATAGCACTCTCGCAACTTCCAGTATTTTTATATCCTGGATCAATTGTAGTAACTCCATTAGTTACCCCTCTAAGTGCTTTAATATCAATTCCTAATTCATTCTCTGTCCCTTCTATTATTGGGAACTCATACCTATTACCGTCGATTTCTAACGTAGCTGTTTTTGACATGTGATTATTTTAGAATTTTGCTGTTATTGTAGATTCGCTAAATTACGAAATATAGTGTTAATATGTTATTAATCGTAAGATGATTTTTACCCTTACAACCTATTTCCTAAATTATTCAAAAAAAAAGAGACTACCTTTTCAGATAGCCTCTTTGTTACTATTAATATATCGTATTATTTTATCTTAAAAGCGTTCTCTTTTGGATAGTAAGCAACAACACCTAATTCTTCTTCTATACGAAGTAATTGATTGTATTTTGCCATTCTATCACTTCTAGATGCAGAACCTGTTTTTATCTGTCCTGTATTTAAAGCTACTGCCAAATCTGCTATTGTATTATCTTCGGTTTCACCAGATCGATGAGACATTACAGAAGTATATCCCGCATTATGAGCCATATTAACTGCTGCAATAGTTTCGGTAAGTGTTCCTATTTGATTAACTTTAATAAGAATTGAATTTGCAATACCATTTTCAATTCCTCTAGACAATCTTTCAACATTGGTTACGAATAAATCATCTCCAACTAACTGAACTTTATCTCCTATTTTATCTGTAAGGTATTTCCAACCATCCCAATCATTTTCGTCCATACCATCTTCTATAGAAATAATAGGATACTTTGAAGCGAGCTCTGCAAGGTAATCAGCCTGCTCTTCACTTGTACGAATTACTCCGGTATCTCCTTCAAATTTGGTGTAATCATATTTACCATCAACATAAAATTCTGCTGCGGCACAATCTAGAGCAACCATTACCTCGTCTCCAAATTTATATCCTGCCTTTTCCACAGCTAGAGCAATCGAATCCAAAGCATCTTCTGTACCATCTAAAGTCGGAGCAAAACCACCTTCGTCACCAACAGCAGTACTTAATCCTCTATCATGTAATACCTTCTTAAGATTATGAAAGATCTCTGTTCCCATTTGCATGGCATGAGTAAAATTCTCAGCTTTTACAGGCATCACCATAAATTCTTGAAATGCTATTGGCGCATCGCTATGTGATCCACCATTAATTATATTCATCATAGGAACAGGAAGTGTATTAGCACTCACTCCTCCAACATAACGGTACAACGGCATGTTTAATTCATTTGCAGCTGCTTTTGCAGCCGCTAAAGAAACACCTAGAATTGCGTTCGCCCCAAGTTTTGATTTATTAGGAGTTCCATCAAGTTCTATCATAGTTCGATCTAATAAATTCTGATCAAATATAGAATAGCCTAGTAACTCTTCAGCAATTATTGTATTTACATTTTCAACAGCCTTAAGCACTCCTTTACCTATATAGTTTTTACCTCCATCACGTAACTCTACAGCTTCGTGTTCTCCAGTGGACGCTCCAGAAGGAACCGCTGCTCTTCCTAGAACACCATTTTCAGTAATCACGTCTACTTCTACAGTTGGGTTACCACGTGAATCTAAGATCTGTCTAGCGTGAATATTAATAATTACACTCATGTCTTTAATTTATTTTGTTGGATAATTTTAATTCTTCGCAATATACAAAACCAGTAAACTTTAATCCCTTCAAAAAAGTCTTAATTTACTAGTAAAACCACAATGTTATAGTCAAGTTATCAACTATAACGTTATAGCATAATACATTGCAAAAATGCTTTACATATCATTTAAACAATCTAAGTTTTACGCAGTAATTTTTGCGTTCTTAATATTTTCAATAAACTGATCAAATAAGTAAACTGAATCATTTGGTCCCGGACTAGCTTCTGGATGGTATTGTACAGAGAAACAATTCTTATTTTTCATTTTAATCCCTGCAACTGTATGATCATTTAAATGCACATGTGTTATTTCTACCTCAGGATGTTTTTCAGTTTCTTCTCTATGTATTGCAAAACCATGATTCTGAGAAGTAATCTCCCCTTTACCTGTAATTAGGTTTTTTACAGGATGATTAATTCCTCTATGCCCATTATGCATTTTATAAGTACTAATCCCATTAGCCAATGCAATAACCTGATGCCCTAAACATATACCAAAAAGTGGTAAGTCATTAGCTAAAATATCTTTTGCCGTCGCGATAGCCTCTGTTAATGGCTCAGGATCTCCAGGTCCATTTGATAAGAAATATCCATCAGGACCCCATTCACTCATCTCTGCAAAGGTGGCATTATATGGAAACACTTTTACATAAGCATCTCTTTGGGTTAGATTACGAAGAATATTTTTCTTTATCCCTATGTCCAATGCCGAAATTTTATAAGTAGCATTAGGATCTCCAACAAAATAAGGTTCAGATGTAGAAACTTTTGAGGCCAACTCTAAACCATTCATGTTAGGCACTGCTGCCAATTGTTCTTTTAATTTATCTATATCATCTATTTCAGTTGAAATGACAGCATTCATCGCTCCATTATCTCTAATATAGCTTACTAAAGCCCGTGTATCTACATCAGAAATTGCCAGGAGGTTATTTTTCTCTAAAAATTCTTGTAAAGAACTATCCGCAAGGTCACGAGAATATTCATAACTAAAGTTCTTTACTATAAGTCCAGCAATTTTTACAGAATCTGACTCGACCTCTTCATCATTAGTACCATAATTACCAATATGGGCATTAGTGGTAACCATTAATTGTCCATAATATGAAGGATCAGTAAAAATCTCCTGATAACCTGTCATACCCGTATTAAAACATACTTCACCAAAGGCACTACCCTCTTTACCGACAGCTTTACCGTGAAAAATTGTACCATCAGCTAATAACAGGATTGCTTTTTTTCGAGATTGATATTTCATTTATTTACGTTTATTGTTTTCAAAAATCTTTCAGAATCTACAAAGTAACTATATTGTTACTATAATAATTTCAAATTCTGTTATCTTCTATTTAATTTAACAACATATTTCCTTTAAGGCGGAAATTAAACCATTACAATTATTCAAAAAAAAAGGATAAACGGCGAACGTTTATCCTTTTAGTATTATGTGTGATATACACTATTCATTTATTCTTCTTCAGAATTAGCAGTTTCTTTAGCTGGTGCCGCCGGAGCAGTTTCAGCTTTCTTTCCTTTTCCTCCTCTTCTTCTTGCTTTCTTCTTTGCAGGTTTTCCAGCGTTATATAACTCGTTATAATCCACTAGTTCAATCATTGCCATATCAGCATTATCACCTAGACGATTTCCAAGTTTAATAATCCTTGTATATCCTCCTGGTCTATCTCCTACCTTTGGTGCAACGTCTCTAAATAGTTCGGTTACTGCATATTTATTGCGTAATCTACTAAAAACAATACGTCGGTTATGAGTAGTATCTTCTTTAGATTTAGTTACTAACGGCTCCACAAATTGCTTAAGCGCTTTTGCTTTTGCAACTGTAGTATTGATTCTTTTGTGCTCTATTAGAGAACAAGCCATATTCGCAAGCATAGCTTTACGATGTGCCGTTTTTCTCCCTAAATGATTTACTTTCTTTCCGTGTCTCATGACATTTAATTTTAATCATCATCTTGCTTCAACCCTTTCTGGGGAGCAAAATATGATGGATTAGTCTTTATCTAATTTATATTTAGAAAGATCCATACCAAAGTTAAGTCCTTTAACATTAACTAGCTCTTCAAGCTCGGTTAAAGATTTCTTACCAAAGTTACGGAACTTCATTAAGTCATTTTTATTATAAGATACTAAGTCTCCTAAAGTGTCTACCTCTGCAGCTTTTAAACAGTTAAGTGCACGTACAGAGAGATCCATATCGATCAACTTTGTTTTTAACAATTGTCTCATGTGAAGTGATTCTTCATCATAAGTTTCTGTTTGTGCAATCTCATCAGCTTCTAATGTAATACGCTCATCAGAGAATAACATAAAGTGATGAATTAATATTTTAGCAGCTTCAGTTAATGCATCTTTTGGATGAATAGATCCGTCAGTTACAATTTCGAAAACTAATTTTTCGTAATCTGTTTTTTGCTCTACACGATAATTCTCAATGCTATATTTAACATTTTTAATCGGAGTGTATATAGAATCTGTAAAAATGGTTCCAATAGGAGCGTTAGCTTTCTTATTTTCTTCAGCAGGAACATAACCTCTACCTTTTTCAATAGTAATCTCAAGGTTAAGTGCTACTTTTTTATCCATATTACAGATAACTAGATCAGGATTCAATACCTGAAATCCAGAAATAAATTTCTGAAAATCTCCAGCAGTTAATTGCTCTTGACCTGAAATAGAAATAGTAACAGATTCATTATCTATATCTTCTATCTGACGCTTAAAACGTACTTGCTTAAGATTTAAGATAATTTCTGTAACATCTTCTACTACTCCAGAGATTGTAGAGAACTCATGATCTACACCTTCTATTCTAAGAGAAGTTATAGCGAATCCTTCTAAAGAAGATAGCAAAACTCTTCGTAAAGCATTACCAACTGTTAATCCATACCCTGGTTCTAATGGTCTAAATTCAAATTTACCATCGAACTCAGTAGAGTCGATCATGATAACTTTATCGGGCTTCTGAAAATTTAATATTGCCATGTTATTTTTTCTTCTTAGAGTTATTACTTAGAGTATAATTCGACAATGAATTGTTCGTTTATATTTTCCGGAATCTGAATTCTTGCCGGAACCGACACAAAAGTACCTTCTTTAGTATCGTTATTGAATGTAATCCACTCATATACTTTGCTATTATTAGCAAGAGAATTTTGAATTACTTCTAATGATTTTGATTTTTCTCTTACTCCAACCACATCTCCAGCTCTTAATTGGTAAGACGGAATGTTAACTTGTTGACCATTAACAGTAATATGCCTGTGAGAAACCAATTGTCTTGCTCCTCTACGAGAATTTGCTAATCCCATTCTGAATACTACATTATCCAAACGTGATTCACATAACTGAAGTAACACTTCACCAGTAATACCTTGTGCACGTGTAGCTTTTTCGAACATATTACGGAACTGACGTTCTAGAACACCATAAGTATATTTTGCTTTTTGCTTTTCCATTAACTGGATAGCATATTCACTTTTCTTACCTCTACGTCTGTTATTTCCGTGTTGCCCTGGAGGGTAATTTCTTTTTTCGAATGATTTATCATCTCCGAATATCGCTTCACCAAATTTACGAGCGATTTTAGTTTTTGGACCAGTATATCTTGCCATTATTAATAATTTAGTTACTGAGGATGATTATGAATTAAGGTCTCTTTCCTTCGATAATCATTTTTCCCCATTTAGATTTACTTACTTATTTTAATTTATATATAATAAAGATCCCGAACAATGTTCGGGATAAAATTATACTCTACGTCTTTTAGGAGGGCGACATCCATTATGAGGCATTGGAGTTACATCAATGATTTCTGAAACTTCAATTCCTGAATTATGAAGAGAACGTATTGCTGATTCTCTACCATTACCTGGACCTTTTACGTATACTTTCACTTTCTTAAGTCCTGCTTCGATAGCAACTTTAGAAGCATCTTCTGCAGCCAATTGAGCCGCATAAGGAGTATTCTTTTTAGAACCTCTAAAGCCCATTTTACCAGCAGAAGACCATGAAATAACGTCTCCTTTTTTATTTGTTAGTGAGATAATAATGTTGTTAAAAGAAGCTGTTACGTGTGCTTCTCCAACAGACTCAACAATTACCTTACGTTTTTTTGAAGTTGACTTTGCCATACTACTTATTATTTAGTCGCTTTTTTCTTGTTAGCAACTGTTTTTCTTCTTCCTTTACGTGTTCTAGAGTTATTCTTAGTACGTTGTCCTCTAAGCGGTAAACCAGCTCTATGACGAATACCTCTGTAACATCCTATATCCATAAGACGTTTGATATTCAACTGTACTTCAGAACGTAATTCTCCTTCTATGGTATAGGCTCCAACGGCTTCACGGATAAGACCAATTTGGTCATCATTCCAATCAGAAACTTTTATACTCTCATCTACTTTGGCAGTTGCTAAAATCTCTTTAGCTCTACTTCTACCAATTCCGAAGATATAGGTTAATGCTATAACTCCTCGCTTTTGTTTAGGTATATCTACCCCTGCAATTCTTGCCATAATTACCCTTGTCTTTGTTTAAATCTAGGATTCTTTTTATTAATCACGTAAAGTCGGCCTTTTCTACGCACAATCTTGCACTCGGCACTTCTCTTTTTTATTGATGCTCTAACTTTCATCTCTTTGTTTTTAATTTCTAAAACACGTCGAAACATATTTTAAAATGAATCAGTAACAAGATTTTTCAGCCTGCAAAAGTACACAAAAAATCTTAATTTACAATATTCTTAATTTATTTAGTATCTATATGTTATCCGAGCCTTAGTTAAATCATAAGGACTCATTTCTAACTTCACTTTATCTCCTGGTAATAATTTTATATAATGCATACGCATTTTACCAGATATATGGGCAGTCACAACGTGACCATTTTCTAACTCAACTCGAAACATTGCATTAGACAATGCCTCTATAATACTTCCGTCTTGTTCTATTGCCGGTTGCTTTGCCATTATGCTACTGCTTTACGGTTTTTACCTGTTTTCATCAATCCATCATAATGTCTATTCAACAAATATGAATTAACCTGTTGCATCGTATCAATTGCTACACCTACCATAATAAGTAGTGATGTTCCTCCAAAAAATAACGCCCAACCTTGTTGCACATCTAATAACTTAACCGCTATTGCAGGGAATACTGCTATTAAAGCTAAGAAAATTGAACCTGGCAATGTAATTTGTGACATTATCTTATCTAAGTATTCTGAAGTTTCACTTCCTGGTCTAATACCCGGAATAAAACCTCCACTACGTTTTAAATCATCTGCCATTTTATTTGTAGGTACTGTAATTGCGGTATAAAAATATGTAAACACAATAATAAGCACCGCAAATAGAACATTATACCAAAGTCCAAAAATATCACTAAAAGCAGCTGCCACACCTTGCGAAGCGTCTGAATCTGAAAGACCAGCAACCGCCGCAGGAACAAACATAATTGCCTGAGCAAAGATAATTGGCATTACACCAGAAGCATTTAATTTTAATGGTATATATTGACGAGATCCAAAAACATTTTTCTCATATCCACCACCTGCTGTTCTTCTCGCATACTGAACTGGTATCTGACGAACAGCCATTACTAACAGAACAGAAGCTAAAATGATTACAAACCAGATAACAAGCTCAATTAAAACCATTATCATTCCACCACCATCACCAGAAACTCTTGAAGAAAAGTTCTGTACAAATGATTGCGGAAGTGTAGCGATAATACCTACCATAATCAATAAGGAGATACCATTACCTATACCTTTATCTGTAATCTTCTCACCTAACCACATTGCAAAAATACAACCAGTAGATATTATGATTACAGAAGATACAACAAAAACTGTTTGACTTATTTCAGCACTAAATGCAGAGGGAGGAAGTGTAGCAAATAAATTATAAATGTACCCAGGCCCTTGAACCAAAGTAATAGCAATAGTTAACCAACGTGTAATTTGGTTAATCTTTTTTCTACCGCTCTCTCCTTCTTTTTGTAATTTTTGTAAATATGGAATTGCTATTCCCATTAACTGCACTACAATAGAAGCAGATATATATGGCATAATACCTAGTGCAAATACTGAAGCATTAGCAAAAGCTCCTCCTGTAAATGCATTAAGGAGTCCCAGCAAACCGTCTTGGGTCTGTGTACCAAGGTTTGCTAGTTCTGAGGCATCTATTCCTGGAAGTACTACTTGTGCTCCGAATCGATATACTAAAAGAAGTCCTAGTGTAACTAAAATTCTATTCTTTAGCTCTTCGATTTTCCAAATGTTTTTTATTGTATCAATAAATTTCATGAATTGTCTATTATAAGGTTACTGCTTCACCACCTGCTGCTTCTATCGCAGCTTTTGCAGTGGCTGTAAATTTGTGAGCTGAGACTTTTAATTTAGCCTTCAGTTCACCTCTTCCCAATATTTTAACCAAATCATTTTTCCCAGCAAGACGTGTATTTAAAAACACATCCAGATCCGCAATATCTTTAATTTTTCCATCATCTACTAACTTTTGTAGTGTGTCTAAATTAATCCCCTGATATTCTTTTCTGTTAATGTTTTTGAAACCAAACTTTGGCACACGTCTTTGAAGTGGCATTTGTCCTCCTTCAAAACCGATCTTTTTAGAATAACCAGATCTTGATTTCGCTCCTTTATGTCCACGAGTAGCAGTTCCTCCTTTACCAGAACCTTGTCCGCGACCTACTCGCTTACTATTATTTTTTACCGAACCTGCAGCAGGTTTTAAGTTACTTAAATCCATTTGCTTTAATTATTTTGTTTCTACAGAAACTAAATGTTTAACTTTATTTACCATCCCAAGGATATTCGGAGTATCATCATGCTCCACAACCTGGCCGATCTTTTTAAGACCCAGAGCTTCTAAGGTTCTCTTTTGTCTTTGAGTGCGGTTAATTGCACTTTTTACTTTAGTAATTTTAATCTTTGCCATCGTTCCTGATTTATCCTTTAAACACTTTCTCTAGTGAAACACCTCTTTGAGCTGCTACCTGCTGCGCACTACGCATCTGTAACAGAGCATCAAATGTTGCTTTCACCACATTGTGTGGGTTAGACGATCCTTGGTTCTTAGAAAGTACATCATGTACTCCTACAGATTCTAATACTGCACGAATAGCACCACCAGCAATTACCCCGGTACCAGTTGCAGCAGGTAAAAGCAATACTCTTGCTCCACCATACTTACCTTTTTGTTCGTGTGGCAAAGTACCCTTATGTAATGGAATACGAACCAAATTCTTTTTTGCATCTTCTACTGCCTTAGCGATAGCTTCTGCTACCTCTTTAGACTTTCCTAAACCATGACCTACAACACCATTTTCATCACCAACAACAACAATTGCAGAGAAACCAAATGCTCTACCACCTTTTGTTACCTTAGTCACACGTTGCACACCAACTAAACGATCTTTAAGTTCAAGTCCGCTTGGTTTTACTAATTCTGCGTTTTTATATTTCTGATACATAATTTCTTAGAATTTAAGTCCTGCTTCTCTAGCACCTTCTGCTAATGATTTTACTCTACCGTGATATAAATATCCTCCTCTATCAAAGGACACAGTCTCGATACCAGCTTTCTTAGCTTTTTCTGCTAGCGCTTTCCCTACCAAGTTTGCTTTTTCTATTTTATTTCCTGTTGCCGAAGCAATGTCTTTATCTCTTGAAGAAACAGCACTGATAGTTTTACCAGTTACATCATCTATAACCTGAGCATAGATTTCTTTATTACTTCTAAAAACAGATAATCTAGGACGTTGTTCTGTTCCGCTTACACTTCCGCGGATACGCTTTCTTATCTTTAATCTTCTTAAATCTTTTGAGAATGCCATAACGTTAGTTATTATGCAGATTTACCTGCTTTTCTTCTTAATTGTTCTCCTACGAATTTGATTCCCTTCCCTTTGTAAGGTTCTGGTTTACGGAAGCCTCTAATTTTAGCTGCTATCTGTCCTACCAATTGCTTATCATGAGAAGTTAATTTTACTATAGGATTTTTACCTTTTTCTGAAATTGTTTCAACCTTAACTTCTGGTGCTAAGTCTAAAACTATATTATGAGAGAATCCTAAAGCCAAATCTAATTTCTGACCTTGATTAGAAGCTCTGTAACCAACTCCTACCAATTCTAACTCTTTAGTAAATCCTTCAGAAACACCAACTATCATATTATTAATCAAAGCTCTGTACAAACCGTGCTTTGCCTTATGATCTTTAGCTTCAGTAGGTCTTTCTAAAACTACCTGGCCTTCCTCTACTTTCACATCGATACTATCGATATCTTGAGAAAGCTCTCCTAATTTTCCTTTAACAGTAACAACATTACCTGTCACTTCAACAGTGACACCAGACGGAATAGTTACTGGATTTTTTCCTATTCTTGACATTTCTTTTGTCCTTTTATACTGTTAATATACGTAACAAAGCACTTCACCACCTACGTTCTCTTGCTTAGCGCGCTTACCGGTCATTACACCGTGAGAAGTAGAAACTATCGCAATACCTAATCCATTAAGAATTCTTGGAATATCATTTGACCCAGCATACTTACGTAAACCTGGCTTACTGATTCTCTGTAACTCTTTAATAACTGGCTCTTTAGTTAACTTGTTGTACTTAAGTGCTATCTTGATAGTACCTTGTGTAGTATTATCTTCAAATTTATAACTCAAAATATATCCTTGATCGAATAATATTTTAGTGATCTCTTTTTTAACCTTCGATGCAGGGATCTCAACCACTCTGTGTTGAGCACTATTTGCATTACGAATTCTGGTTAAATAATCTGCTATAGGATCTGTATTCATTGTATTTAATTTTTGGTATTGGTTTTCAATTTGTTTAATCGAACCTTAAACCAATTAATTTAATTTATTATTACCAACTAGCTTTTGTAACACCTGGAATTAATCCCTTATTCGCCATTTCTCTGAAAGTAACACGAGAAATTCCAAATTGACGCATATATCCTTTTGGTCTTCCTGTTAGCTTACAGCGATTATGTTTGCGAACTGGTGAAGCATTTTTAGGCAACTTCTGTAATGCTTCATAATCGCCAGCTTCTTTTAAAGCTTTACGTTTTTCAGCATATTTCTCTACAGTTTTTGCTCTTTTCACCTCACGGGCTTTCATTGATTCTTTAGCCATAATTAATTCTTTTTAAAAGGTAATCCTAGTTCGGTTAACAATGATTTTGCTTCTTTATCGGTTTTTGCCGAAGTTTCGAAGGTAATATTCATTCCAGAAATCTTATTTACTTTATCAATATCGATTTCAGGGAAAATAATCTGTTCCAGAATACCTAATGAGTAATTACCTCTACCATCAAAACCTGTAGCTTTTATTCCGCTAAAATCTCTAACACGTGGTAAGGCAGAAGTTATCAAACGATCTAAAAACTCATACATTCTTTCTCCTCTTAACGTAACCTTTGCTCCAATTGGCATTCCTTTACGTAATTTGAAAGAAGCAACATCTTTTTTAGAAATTGTCGCTATAGCCTTCTGACCAGTTATAGTTGTTAATTCGTCTACTGCATAGTCGATTAACTTCTTATCAGCTACTGCAGCTCCAACACCTCTACTTAAAACAATTTTTTTAAGCTTTGGTACTTGCATTACATTATCATAGCTGAATTCTTCTGTAAGAGCTGACATTACTCTGTCTTTGTACTCTTGTTTTAATCTTGGGATATAAGCCATAATTATATTACTTCATTAGATTTTTTAGAAAATCTCACTTTCTTATCTCCTTCTACTCTATATCCAATTCTTGTAGTTTCTCCTTTAGAAGTTAACAACGATAAATTAGAAATATGAATAGGTGCTTCTTGTTTTACAATTCCTCCTTGTGGATTTGTTGCACTAGGCTTTTGGTGTTTTGAAACTAAATTAACACCTTCTACGATCGCCTTGTTTTTATCTTTCAATACTTTTTGCACCGTACCCTCTTGACCTTTATTGTCTCCAGCGATAACTCGTACTGTATCTCCTGATTTTATTTTTAGCTTAGTCATCTTTACAAATGTTTTAAAGCACTTCTGGCGCTAGTGAAACAATCTTCATGAATTGCTTGTCACGAAGTTCTCTTGCAACAGGACCAAAAACACGTGTTCCTCTCATTTCTCCTGCAGGGTTCAAAAGAACACATGCATTATCATCGAAACGAATATAAGAACCATCTGGTCTGCGCACTTCTTTCTTGGTACGAACTACAACTGCAGTAGAAACGGCTCCTTTTTTAATGTTTCCATTTGGAGTTGCTTCTTTTACACTGACAACGATTTTGTCTCCTACAGAGGCGTATCTTCTTTTTGTACCACCTAAAACACGAATGACTAAAACTTCTTTACCACCTGTGTTGTCTGCTACTTTTAATCTAGACTCTTGTTGTACCATAATTACTTCGCTCTTTCAATTACTTCTACTAATCTCCAGCATTTGGTTTTACTCATAGGTCTTGTTTCCATGATCTTTACAGTATCACCAATATTGCAGTCGTTCTTTTCATCGTGTGCAACGTATTTTTTCGTTTTCAACACGAACTTTCCGTACATCGGGTGTTTTACCTTTTTAACTTCAGCAACCACAATTGATTTCTGCATTTTGTTACTAGTAACAACACCTATACGTTCTTTTCTTAAATTTCTTTTTTCCATCTTTCAGCAGAATTAACCGTTTAATTCTCTTTTTGTTAGCTCTGTAGCCATTCTCGCAATAGATCTTCTTACTTTACGTAATTGTAAAGGGTTTTCTAGCGGTGACATGGCATGAGCCATTCTTAAATCTGAATACGCTTTTTGAGATTTACCAAGTTCCTCTTGTAATTCAGCTGTAGATAATTCTTTTACTTCTGATTGTTTCATAGTCTCTCAAATATTAAGCTTGATAATCTCTAGCTACGATAAACTTAGTTTTTACAGGAAGTTTTTGTGCTGCAAGACGTAATGCTTCTTTAGCAACGTCATAAGACACACCACTTATTTCAAATAAAATTCTTCCTGGTTTTACTACTGCTGCCCAATACTCAACAGCACCTTTTCCTTTACCCATACGTACTTCAAGAGGTTTCTTAGTGATAGGCTTGTCCGGGAAAATTTTAATCCACAGAGCACCTTCTCTTTTCATATAACGAGTAGCAGAAATACGAGCTGCTTCTATTTGTCTAGCAGTAACAAAACTTGAATCTAATGATTTAATTCCGAAGGTACCGTTAGAAAGTGTATGTCCTCTTTGGGAAAGACCTTTCATACGTCCTTTTTGTTGTTTACGGAATTTTGTTCTTTTAGGCTGTAACATTGTTAATTTACTTTAAAAAATTACTTTCTACGACGAGATTTGTTATTACCTCCTCGTCCACCTCCACGGTTGTCACCTTTTCCTTGTTTCTTGGATAAACCAACTAAAGGAGAAAGTTCTCTTTTACCATATACTTCACCTTTCATGATCCACACTTTAATACCCAATCTACCGTAAGTAGTATGAGCTTCTACTAAAGCATAATCTATGTCAGCTCTAAATGTTGATAAAGGAATACGACCTTCTTTATAAGACTCTGAACGTGCCATCTCTGCCCCATTCAAACGTCCTGAAATCTGAATCTTAATACCTTCTGCATTCATTCTAATTGCAGCCGCGATAGCCATCTTGATAGCACGACGATATGAAATACGACTTTCAATCTGTCTTGCTACACTAGATCCTACTAAAAATGAATCAAGTTCTGGTCTTTTGATTTCAAAAATATTGATCTGAACTTCCTTTTCAGTAATTTTCTTAAGCTCTTCTTTCAACTTGTCTACCTCCTGTCCACCTTTTCCGATAATGATACCCGGTCTGGCAGTGGTGATAGTAACGGTTACAAGTTTAAGCGTACGCTCAATAATTACTCTAGATACACTAGCTTTTGATAAACGTGCGTGTACATACTTTCTAATCTTATCGTCTTCGGCAAGTTTATCACCGTAGTCATTACCTCCATACCAGTTGGATTCCCATCCTCTGATAATACCAAGGCGATTTCCGATTGGATTTGTCTTCTGTCCCATATCTATTATTAGCTTTGTGTATTATTGTTTGCTGCAACCACAATTGTAACGTGATTAGAGCGTTTTCTTATTCTGTGTGCACGACCTTGTGGAGCAGGACGAAGTCTTTTTAACATACTTCCTCCGTCTACACGGATCTCTTTTACAAAAAGATCAGCATCTTCGATGCTAGCGTCTTCATTTTTCGCCTGCCAATTAGCTATTGCTGAAAGCAATAACTTCTCCAAACGACGTGATGCTTCTTTAGGGTTAAATCTAAGAATCTGAAGCGCCTTTTCAACTTTTACACCACGTACAAGATCAGCTACTAAACGCATCTTACGAGGTGATGTAGGGCAGTTATTAAGTTTAGCAAAAGCAATCTGCTTTTTCTCTTCCTTAATTCTATCTGCCATTTCTCTTTTACGAACTCCCATGACTTAAATTATTTTTTACCTTTATTTTTAGCACCAGCGTGGCCTCTAAAGGAACGTGTTGGCGAAAATTCTCCTAATTTATGTCCCACCATGTTTTCTGTAATATATACAGGTACAAATTGGCGACCATTATGTACTGCGATTGTTTGACCTACAAAATCAGGTGTTATCATCGAAGCTCTTGACCACGTTTTGATTACTGATTTTTTGTTAGCTTCAACATTTGCAGCCACTTTTTTCTCTAACTTATAGTGAACGTAAGGTCCTTTTTTTAATGAACGTGCCATATCTTATTATTTCTTTCTACGTTCTACAATATACTTATTACTCGCTTTCGTCTTAGAACGGGTTCTATATCCTTTTGCAGGAAGACCTTTTCTAGAACGTGGGTGACCTCCAGAAGAACGTCCTTCACCACCACCCATTGGGTGATCGACAGGGTTCATCGCTACAGGTCTAGTACGTGGACGACGACCTAGCCATCTTGTTCTACCTGCTTTACCACCAACGATCAACTGATGATCACTGTTTGATATCGCTCCAATAGTAGCCATACAATTAACTAGTATCATCCTTACTTCTCCAGAAGGTAATTTTACAGTAGCAAACTTACCATCTCTTGCCATAAGCTGAGCAAACGAACCAGCACTACGAGCCATAACGGCACCTTGACCTGGACGTAATTCTATACAAGAAATAATAGTTCCTAAAGGGATATCACTTAATGGCATTGCATTTCCGATCTCTGGAGCAACGTTACTACCAGAAACTATGTTTTGACCAACTTGCAAACCATTTTGAGCTATAACATAACGCTTCTCACCATCCTGATAATTAACAAGCGCTATAAATGCAGTTCTGTTTGGATCGTACTCTATTGTAGCAACTGTAGCAGGGATTCCTTGCTTATCTCGCTTAAAATCAATAATACGATACCTTTTTTTATGACCACCACCTTTATAGCGCATGGTCATTTTTCCTTGACTGTTTCTACCTCCAGATCTTTTTTTCGGAGCCAATAGGCTTTTTTCCGGCTTATCAGTAGTAATGGCGTCAAATCCATTTACTACTCTAAAACGCTGACCTGGGGTAATTGGCTTTAATTTTCTTACTGACATTTTTTAGTCTTAAAGATTACTATATAAATCAATTACTTCACCTTCCGCCACCTGTACAATTGCTTTTTTATATGCACTTGTTTTACCAGTGACCATACCCGTTTTTGTATAACGTGTACTACGGTCTGGACGGACATTTAATGTTCGAACTTTAGTAACAGATACACCGTAAGCAGCCTCAACTGCTTTTTTGATCTCTACCTTATTCGCTTTCTTATCTACTACAAAACCATAGCGATTATACACTTCACTATCTGCAGTAGCCTTTTCCGTAATAATAGGTTTTATTAAGATACTCATGGCTTCTATTTACTTAAATTCGTTTCAATTCCTTTCAAAGAACCTTCCAAAAGTATAACACTATTAGCATTAAGTATTTTATAAGTACTTAATTCTGAAGCAGTTACAACTTCCGAACTTTTCAAATTGCGTGACGACAAATATACATTTTTATTTGACTCAGCCAACACAAACAAAGATTTTTTGTTTTCAAGCCCTAAAGACTTCAAAACAGCAGTAAAATTCTTAGTTTTTACAGTATCAAAAGTAAAATCCTCTACAACCGTAATTGCCTTGTCATTTGCCTTAATACTCAATGCTGATTTACGCGCTAACCTTTTCAGGTTTTTATTCAATTTGAACGAATAGTTACGTGGTCTTGGACCAAATACTCTACCCCCTCCTTTAAAAATAGGAGACTTAATACTACCTGCTCTGGCAGTACCTGTTCCTTTTTGTTTCTTTATCTTTCTAGTACTACCTGCGATATCTGCACGTTCCTTAGCCTTATGAGTTCCTTGACGTTGATTAGCCAAGTATTGTTTCACATCTAAGTACACAGCATGATCGTTTGGCTCAATACCAAAAACAGTATCAGAAAGGTCTGCCTTTCTTCCTGTTTCTTTTCCGTTTATATCAATTACCGCTACTTTCATTACTTCTGAATCGTTACATAAGCGTTTTTATGTCCAGGAACACATCCTTTAACAACAAGCAAATTCTTTTCAGGAACTACTTTTAACACTCTTAAGTTTTGAATTTTTACTTGATCTCCACCCATTCTTCCTGCCATTTTCATTCCTTTGAAAACTCTTGCAGGATAAGATGCAGCACCTATAGAACCTGGAGCTCTTAAACGGTTATGCTGACCATGAGTTGCTTGACCTACACCACCAAAGTTGTGTCTTTTCACAACCCCTTGAAAACCTTTTCCTTTAGAAGTTGCTGAAACATCAACAAATTCTCCTTCAGCAAAATGCTCTACTGTTACTGTATCTCCTAATTTGTACTCCTCCTCAAAACTTTTGAATTCGACAACTTTACGTTTAGCAACAGTTCCTGCTTTTTTAAAGTGACCTAAAGCCGCTTTAGTAGCATTTTTGTCTGCTTTGTCATCGAAACCTAGCTGAATAGCCTCATAACCATCAACCTCTTTAGTTCTGACTTGGGTAACCACGCATGGCCCAGCTTCGATAACTGTACATGGAATATTCCTTCCATTTTCGTCGAAGATGCTGGTCATACCGATCTTTTTTCCTATTAACCCAGACATATTTATTAATTATTAATTAGTATTCATTTTTATTTTTGCAAAAAAACAGGGTCAAAATACTTCAACCCTGAATGTATTTTTTTGCCGTTTTTCCCTTGCGCGCAGCTTGGGACATTTATCGTAAGACCTTCTTACTTAAAAGCTGTATCAAACTTTGATCTCAACCTCTACTCCACTTGGTAATTCTAGCTTCATCAACGCATCAATTGTTTTTGAAGACGAGCTATAAATATCCAAAAGTCTTTTATAAGAACTTAATTGAAATTGCTCTCTAGATTTCTTATTAACGTGCGGAGAACGTAATACTGTAAAAATCTTCTTATGTGTTGGCAATGGAATTGGCCCAGTTACTACAGCACCAGTACTCTTTACCGTCTTTACGATTTTCTCAGCAGACTTATCCACCAAATTATGATCGTAAGATTTTAGTTTTATTCTAATTTTTTGACTCATTTCTGTAATAATTAAGCGTTAACTCCTTTTGCAGCTGCGATTACTTCTTCTGAAATATTAGAAGGAGTTTCAGCATAGTGAGAAAATTCCATTGTAGACGTTGCTCTACCAGACGACAATGTTCTTAATGTTGTTACATACCCAAACATCTCTGAAAGTGGAACAGTAGCTTTTACAGTTTTTGCACCTGCACGATCTCCCATATCACTCACTTGCCCTCTACGGCGGTTAAGATCACCTACGATATCACCCATATTTTCTTCTGGAGTAATAACCTCTAACTTCATAATTGGCTCCATAATTACGGCTTTAGCAGCTTTTGCTGAATTTTTAAAACCTAATTTAGCAGCTAATTCGAAAGATAGCTGATCCGAATCCACATCGTGATAAGAACCATCCTTCAATGTTACTTTCATAGCATCCACCTCATATCCTGCCAACGGCCCATTCACCATTGCCATTTTGAATCCTTTCTCAATCGACGGTATAAATTCCTTAGGAACATTACCTCCCTTAATTGTAGACTCAAACTGAAGTCCCACCTGACCTTCATCAGCTGGCTCAATAGTAAATACAATATCTGCAAACTTACCACGACCACCAGATTGTTTCTTATAAACTTCTCTATGATCAGCTGCTGCTGTAATAGCCTCTTTATACTCTACTTGTGGCTGACCCTGGTTCACCTCCACTTTGAATTCACGTCTTAAACGATCAACAATAATATCCAAGTGAAGCTCACCCATTCCAGAAATAATAGTCTGACCAGAAGCTTCATCAGTTCTTACTGTAAATGTCGGATCTTCTTCAGCTAACTTAGCCAATGACAATCCTAATTTATCAACATCTACCTTAGTCTTAGGCTCAACCGCGATACCGATTACAGGATCAGGAAAATCCATAGATTCTAAAACAATAGGATTTTTTTCATCAGACATAGTATCACCAGTCTTGATATCCTTAAACCCTACTGCAGCTCCAATGTCTCCTGCCTCTATATAATCTATTGCATTTTGTTTGTTAGAATGCATCTGATAAATACGAGAGATACGCTCTTTTTTACCTGAGCGATTATTCAAAATGTAAGAACCAGCATCTAAACGACCAGAATACGCTCTAAAGAATGCCAAACGACCAACAAAAGGATCAGTAGCAATTTTAAATGCAAGTGCCGAAAAAGGCTCTTTTACATCTGGTTTACGCAATTCTTCTTGATCTGTATTTGGATTCACCCCTACTATACCATCTTTATCCGTTGGAGAAGGCAAATAACGACATACCGCATCTAAAAGGAATTGTACTCCTTTATTCTTAAATGCAGATCCACAAATCATTGGAATGATACTCATATCCATTACAGCAGCACGAAGAGCAGCATGCACTTCATCTTCTGTAATAGAATCCTCATCTTCCATAAATTTTTCTAAAAGGTTTTCATCATAAGCAGCAACTTCTTCAATAAGCTTACCTCTTAATTCAGCAGCCTCAGCTTTTAATTCTTCAGGGATATCAATAACATCAAATGTAGACCCTTGCGTTTCATCATGCCAAACAATAGCACGGTTTTTAACCAAATCTACAATTCCCTTAAAATCAGCCTCATCACCAATATTCATTACAATCGGCACTGCATTAGACCCTAACATATCCTTAACCTGTTGACAAACTGCCATAAAGTTAGATCCTTGACGGTCCATTTTATTTACAAAACCTATACGAGGTACTTTATAATTATCAGCAAGTCTCCAGTTAGTTTCAGATTGTGGCTCAACGCCATCAACCGCACTAAATAAGAATACCAATCCATCAAGAACACGAAGAGAACGGTTAACTTCAACCGTAAAATCAACGTGACCCGGAGTATCAATAATATTAAAGTGATAACCTTTGGTATCATCTATCGGCTGACCATTTTCTGTTGGAAACTTCCACTCACATGTAGTAGCAGCCGAAGTAATTGTAATACCTCTTTCCTGCTCTTGCTCCATCCAGTCCATCGTAGCAGCACCATCGTGCACTTCACCTATCTTATGACTTACACCCGTATAATAAAGAATACGCTCTGTAGTTGTAGTTTTTCCTGCGTCAATATGCGCAGCAATACCTATATTTCTTGTATATTTTAAATCTCTAGCCATTTCTTAATGATTAAAATCTAAAGTGTGAGAATGCTTTGTTTGCTTCAGCCATCTTATGAGTATCTACTCTTTTCTTAACCGCTGCTCCTTCTTCTTTTTCTGCTGCAATAATCTCTGCTGCTAGTTTCTGAGCCATAGATTTCTCGTTTCTTTTACGAGAAAACTGAATCAACCACTTCATAGCGGTAGATATTTTACGGTCTGGTCTGATTGGATTTGGAATCTGGAAAGTAGCTCCACCTACACGTCGACTTCTAACCTCCACATGTGGCATTACATTAGATAATGCATCTTTCCAAATCTCTAATGACGTTTTTTCGTCATTTTGTTTTTTCTCTTCTACAATGTCAATAGCATCATAGAAAATTTTAAAAGCAGTTGACTTTTTACCATCCCACATCATCATGTTTACAAAACGAGTCACTAATTGATCGTTAAAACGTGGATCTGGCAAAATTGGTCTTTTTTTAGCCTTTCTTTTTCTCATGTCTTCTTCTTAAAGTTTTTTAATTACTTCTTAGGGCGTTTTGCACCATACTTAGATCTACGTTGTGTTCTACCTTCAACACCTGCGGTGTCTAAAGCTCCACGAACAATATGATATCTAACTCCTGGTAAATCTTTTACCCTTCCACCTCTAACTAATACTATCGAGTGCTCCTGGAGATTGTGACCTTCACCACCGATGTATGCGTTTACTTCCTTACCATTTGTTAACCTAACACGAGCTACTTTACGCATAGCTGAATTTGGTTTTTTTGGTGTAGTAGTATAAACACGCGTACAAACACCGCGGCGTTGCGGGCACGAATCCAAAGCAGCCGATTTACTCTTCTTAGTTATTTTGGCTCTACCTTTTCTTACTAATTGTGAAATTGTTGGCATAATTTGCTTTACACTATATATTAAATAATTTTTATAACATTCCCTTTAAAAGGGCTGCAAAGGTAGAAATATTTTTCAGCAAATCAAATCCTAATTGATTAATTTTTATTCATTTAAATATATCACCCAAAACTTATCGAACAAAAACAATGAGATTATGATTATTTCCAAGCTTCAAAACTAACACTATCTAATCAAACAAAATCTTAAACACAACATTAAACTACAGACACATCATTATAGCCACTTAAGTCAACCTTATACTACATAAAACACAACACAATAACACATCAAACAAGACCTAACCACAACACACAAGCCCCTTTTTTAAGCATTAAAATCAAAGTAGAAAAAAGAAACAATCATTTTAAAGAAAAAAAAGAAAATGATTATTAAATTATTATAATTTAACATTTAAAAATCTTAATAAAAGTTAAAATAATCAAAAATACACCTATTTAATGCTATTTTATTGTGAATTTTGAAATTGACCAATTTAAATAAATCACACACAATGAAATCATCAAGGAAGCAAATTCTAATGCTTTTTACAGCATTAGTCGTGCAATTTTCTTTTGCACAAGAAAAAACCATAACAGGTAAAATCACAGACGACATTGGCTCACCTTTACCAGGAGTAAACATTATTGTCAAAAACACGAACACTGGTACCCAATCAGATTTTGATGGAAACTACAACCTTCAAGCATCCCAGGGAGACATACTGGTCTTTAGTTATCTCGGCTTTACAAACAAAGAAGTAACCGTAGGAACCAGCGACACAGTTGATATTCAATTAGAATCTTCTGCCTCTCAATTAGAAGAAGTTATTGTCACAGCTCAAGGTATAAAACGAGAGAAACAAGCTCTTGGATATGCTGTTGCAGAGGTTAAAAACGAACAATTAGAACAAAGAGCCGAAGGAGATATTGGTCGTGTCTTATTCGGAAAAGCCTCTGGAGTTAACATCACTCAACAAAATGGTCTTTCTGGATCAGGAACCAATATTGTTATTAGAGGATTAAGTTCTTTTAGCGGAAGCAACCAACCATTATTTATTGTTGACGGAGTTCCTTTTAGTAGCGACACCAATTCACAAGGGTCAAATGACGGAAACAGTCAGAACGATTTTGTAGACGGAAACTCCGGTTCAAGTAGATTTTTAGACCTTGACCCTAACAGTATTGAAAGCGTTAATGTACTAAAAGGTCTTGCGGCCGCAACACTATATGGTACAGCAGGACGAAATGGAGTTATCCTAATCACCACAAAAAATGGATCTGCCGGAAATGCACTTAAAAAGAATGAAGTAACGATAACTTCATCATTATTTTTTAATGAAATCGCATCTCTCCCCGATTATCAAAATCAATATGGAAACGGTTTCGACCAAGCATTCGGATGGTTCTTTAGTAACTGGGGACCAAGTTTTGAAAGAGAAGGAGTTGCCGGATGGGGAAATGGTATTGACAGCGACCCCAATAGAGGTTTTAATGAAGATGGCACCTTAGCGCATCCATATAGTACAGCTGCTTCAGCTACAGGTATCCCCGCAGCATTTCCAGAATTTGCAGGAGCTCGTTATGAATGGAGACCATATGATAGCGTTGAAAATTTCTTCAAAACCGGAACTGTCGCTAATACAGCAATTAATTTTAGAGGCACATCAACAGATAACAAACTAAGCTACAATGCTAATTACAGTTATTTAGAAGATGAAGGTTTCACCCCAGGAAACACACTAAGAAGAAATACACTTGGATTTGGAGGAAAAGCCGTCCTGTCTAATAAATTTACAATCTCTAATACATTAAATTACTCTAAAACAGATTTCAGATCACCACCTGTCTCTGCAAGTAGAGGTAATGGATCATTCGGAACAGGCTCTTCAGTTTTTGGAGAATTATTCTTCACTCCAAGAAGTGTAGACTTAATTGGACTACCATCTGAGAATCCTCAAGATGGATCAAGCGTATATTATCGACAAAACAATAGCATACAACACCCTATCTGGACGGTTAACAATGCCCTAAACAGACAAACAACAAATAGAGTATTTGGTAACGGAACGTTACAATATGACTTTACCGACAATCTAAATCTAATCTATCGATTCGGAATTGACAACTACACTGAATCAAACATCAACCAACAAAACAAAGGAGGGGTTAGTGATGACGCCGCCTTACGAAGTGGAATTTACCAAACCTGGACCAACATTAATACCATCTTCGATCACAATATTATCATTAATGGAAATTTTGCATTAAACGACAACATTGGCATGACATTTAATGTAGGAGGAACCAGCAGAAGAGAAGTCTTCGAACGTAACGGTGTTGCGAGCAGCAGTCAAGTAGAGTTTGACGTATTTAGACACGTTAACTTTCTCAACCAAGATGAGATTGAATTTAAACAAGAACGAAACATAGTCGGTTTATATGGTCAAGCTGATTTTGACTATAAAAAAATGCTCTATCTTGCTTTAGCCGGAAGAAATGATTGGGTTTCTAATTTAACCACAGAAAATAGGTCTATTTTTTACCCTAGCGCAAGTGTTTCTTTCTTACCAACTACCGCATTTAAAGGACTAAGGACTGATAATGGAATAAATTATTTAAAGGTCAGAGCCGGATACGGTACATCTGCAAACTTTCCCACTGGCTTCCCAGTAGCTGTTACTTTAGATTTAGATACTCAAAACTTTCAGAATTCTGATAGCGGGAATGATGTTGTAACCAACTCGATTCCTCCAAGAGAAGGGAATCCAAATTTAAAACCTGAAAGATTAAATGAAATAGAATTTGGTATAGAATCTAGGTTTTTCAAGAATCGCATTAACCTAAACGCTTCGTATTACAACAGAACAACCAAAGACCTTATTATAGACAGGCCTTTAGATCCTTCTACTGGAGCCACCATAAGAAGTGAAAATATTGGGGAAATAAAAAGCGATGGATTTGAAGTAGATTTAGGTGTAGACATTGTTAAACAGGTCAACAATGGATTCACCTGGAACACCAATATCAATTTTACAGCCAGTGAAACAACAGTTGAAGATCTTGGTGCAGATACAGATATCATAGTATATTCTGGATTTTCTAACTTAGGTAATGCCGCTATTGAAGGAGAACCACTTGGAGTAATTGTAGGAAGTCGAATTCAAAGAAACGATAATGGAGAATTTTTAGTAAATGATGCTGGTAACTATAGAGAGGAAGAAGGAACATTTGTAATAGGAGATCCTAACCCAGACTATTTGTTAAATGTAAATAATTCATTTTCCTTCAAAAACTTCAACTTAAGTTTCTTATTTACCTTTGTAAAAGGAGGAGACATTTACTCTAGAACCGTATCTACTTTATTAGGCAGAGGACTAACAACCGACACAGTAGATCGTGAAAACACATTTATTTTGCCAGGAGTTAGAGATGATGGCTCCCAAAACAATATCCAAATAAACAATTCCACTTTTTACTTTTCGAATGTATTGTTTGGCCCGGATGAATTGGGTGTGTTTGACGGAACCGTACTTAGACTACAAGAACTATCATTAGGATACACCATCCCAACTAAATTTTTAGATAAAACTCCTTTTGGAGCAGTAAGTATAAATCTTACCGGATATAATTTATGGTTCGATGCTTTTAACATACCTGATGGAACCAATTTTGACCCTAACGTTGCCGGACTTGGTGTTGGTAATGGTCGTGGATTTGATTTCTTAAACGGACCGAGTTCAAGAAGGTATGGTATGAGTATTAAAGCTTCTTTCTAATAAAAAAAACAATCATGAATATACTAAAATCAATATCATATAAAGTATCAGTAATTATCATTCTGATTATAGGAATGTTATTTACCGCCTGTGAAAGCACAGAGCTAGACCTTACTGAGAACCCTAATCTATTAGACCCTTCTCAATCCAACCCTGATCTATTTCTAAATTCAATTCAAGTAGATTTTGGAAAGGTCGTTGAACGCTTTGGCGCCATTGGTAGTCAGGTCACAAGAATAGACAACATGAATGGAAGGGACTACCAAAACGTATACTCCCCTTCAGATTTTAATGACTTATGGAGTGGATCATATCAATCCACCGGAGTATCATTTCCTGATCAAAATGGCCATAGTCAAAGATTTAATGGAATTCTAGCAGACGCAAGAGCACTTGAACCGATCGCTACTCAAAACAACTTATATCACCATTTGGCGATATCCCAAGTTATTGAAGCATATATTATCGTAACCTTAGTAGACTTTTTTGGCGATGTCCCTTATAGTGAAGCTCTTCAGGGAAGTACAAATCTAAATCCTAAAGTAGATGATGGGGCTTTAATATATGATGCTGCACTAAACTTATTAGACAATGCTATTTCAAATTTCAATAAAGACGTTACCGATGAACCCGATAACGACTTCTATTATAATGGTGATTGGGGAAAATGGATTACAGCAGCCAATACAATAAAAATGAAGATTTACCTTCAGAAAAGATTAGTTGATGCTCAAGCTATTACAAACTTCAATAACATTATTAGTGATGGTGATTATATCCAAAGTGCTGATGAAGACTTTCAATTCTCTTGGGGGACAAACGAAATTCAACCTGACAATCGTCACCCTAGATACGCCAACAACTACGAAGGAGATGGTGCTGATGAATATATGTCAAACTGGTTAATGAACCTAATGTCCATTCCGAGCGACCCTAATGAAAATGACCCAAGAATAAGGTATTATTATTATAGACAAACAAATGTTGTTCCAGGAGCAGAAACAGCCCCAAACGAAGAAACACTAAGCTGTTCATTAGAAAGTGCTCCCCAGCATTACATTGATGGTGGATTTACGTTTTGTTATTTAAATAATGGGTATTGGGGACGTGATCATGGTGATGATGACGGAGTACCACCAGACGGTTTTTTAAGAACAAATTTTGGTGTCTATCCTGCAGCTGGTCGCTTCGACGATAGTAGCTTTAAAGGAACTCAACAAGGTGATGGGGGCCAAGGAGCAGGAATTACACCTATACTACTATCATCTTGGGTTGATTTTATGATAGCAGAAGTTGCCATGGAACAAATGAACACTTCTTCTGCAAGAACAGCTTTATCAAACGCTATAACAAAATCAATAAGCAAGGTAACCACATTCGGATCTTTAGACAGCTCTGCCAATCTAGTATTCGAACCCAATGCAACCGAAATCAATACCTTCATTAATAATCGCCTTGCAGATTTTGATGCAGCAGCAACACCAGTTGATAGATGGAATGTTATAGCAGAACAATATTGGATTGCTTTGTTTGGAAATGGAATAGATGCATACAACTTCTACAGAAGAACAGGATACCCAACAACCCTACAACCAAACGTAGAACCATTTCCTGCTACAGGTAATTTTATCAGATCATTTCCTTATCCAGCAGATTTAACAACCAACAATTCATCTGTAGACCCTAAACAAAATTTGGATCAAAAGGTTTTTTGGGACAACAATGCCGATTCGCCATTATTTCCAATCGCTAACTAATTTTAATCTAATTAAAACTTAAAAGATTAAAACAAAACATATAGAAAAATGAAAAGAATAATCAAATATCTAAATATACTGTTCCTTACAGGCTTAATCCTTGGGTGTGGCAGTGATGACAAAACGGTGGACGTAATACTTGAAAGCGTTACAAGCGGTGGAGTATTAAGAACAATTGACATTAACAACAACCTTATTTATAATGACCTATTGCTAGAATTTGACGAAGGAGCCAATTACACACTCACTTTAGAAGAACAAGACAATCAAAATGGAGAGTTGCTAGACCAAATTGAAATCTATGCTAGATTTGTTGAAAATACGCGAATCGACACTAACATGGATGGAGTAATAAACGATGACGACGATGACTTATCAACCGAAGAAGGACTTATAAGAACATTAACAGCTTCTGATTTCCAACCTGGAGAAAGAGGGGTGCCTATTTCTGTAATTACCTTTACTGCAGATGAATTTTTAACATTTACAGGAGTAGATGAAAGTAAACTTCAAGGAAAAGATGATTTTGCAATTAGATTTGTACTTAAACTTAAAGATGGAAGGACATTTTCTGTTGATGATGCCAATGGGAATGTATCAGGAGGTTCATATTTCTCTTCACCATATACTTACAGAACAACAATTGGATGTACTATCACAGAGACTCTTGCAGGTACATATACTTATAATGTAACCTCTTTGATTCCTGCACCAGGCGGAAGAAGTCAATGCAACAGCATGTCGCTTCCGAGTGGAGAAGTAACCTGGACAGAAGATGAAGATAGAGGCGAATATAGCACCACCGATTTAAGTTTTGGGCAATTTGATAATTGCTATACAGGAACATTTAACACAATTAATTTCTCAAAAGGAACAATTATTTGGGATTGCACTAAACTAGTGGCTGATGGTGAAATCATAGTAGAAGAAGACACTAATGATGAAGAAGAATTCACCTATACCTATAAAATAACACAGATAATGGGAACAGATATTACCATAGACTTCAGCAACTCTGCAGGAGATAGAGGAACGGTCGTATTGACTCGCCCAGATAGCAAAACATGGCCTGTACTTTTTAAGGCTGAAGACGATTAATCTTCATAAAAAAGCTATCAGAATACAGTTTTTCTTATAAAAAGAGGAGGTTTTCAATTAAAAATCTCCTCTTTTTACAACTTGACACAAGACCAACAAAACAAATACAACTCAATATTTAACAACCTCTTAAGAAGTTGTTCATTATCTGACACTTAAACAAATTAAAAAACACAAAAAACTTCACAACCACCGTATAACTTACCTACAACAACATCTAACAATTTGGATATATCCAAATAGCTGCAATTTAAATTTTAATAACAAAAAGTTGTTTTATAAAGATATTATTATGATTTTTGGAACTGGCTAATTCAAATAAATTGTAAAATGAGAACAAAGTTTAGTGGAATTTTAACGCTACTACTAGCGTTTGTTGTGCAATTCACTTTTGCACAAGAAAAAACAATTTCAGGAACTGTAACCGATGATAAAGGGTTACCTCTTCCTGGGGTTAATGTTGTTGTAAAAAATACAGCAAGCGGTACGCAAACTGATTTTGATGGTAATTATACCCTTCAAGCGAATCGGGGTGCAGTACTTTCTTTTAGTTATGTCGGTTTTGACACTAAAGAAGTTGTAATCGGGGATGGTGACTCCATCAATATTCAATTATCAGCTTCTGCTTCAGAATTGGAAGAAGTTGTTGTAACTGCACAAGGTATTAAGGCAAAACCAAGATCCTTGAGTTATGCAATTGCAACAGTCGCAGATGATGAAATTGAAAACACAGGTGAGGTTAACTTAGTAAGTTCCTTGACAGCAAAAGCTCCTGGGGTTTCGGTTGTAACGTCTTCAGGTTCTGTTGGTGCATCCGCTAACATTAGAATTCGTGGTAATACTTCTATCTCAAGAAGTAACTCTCCTTTATTTATTGTTGATGGTGTCCCTATTGATAATACAAGTACAGGAAATGCTACTAATGGAGTTGACATCTCGAACAGAGCAATCGATATCAATCAAAACGATATTGAAAGTATTTCAATCCTTAAAGGTATTGCTGCACAAACATTATACGGTTTAAGAGCCGCTAACGGGGTTGTATTAATTACTACGAAAAAAGGTAAAATTGGTGCTCCTACTGTTTCTGTAAGCTCAACTGTTCAAATTAGTGAAATTACTCAAACACCAGATTTACAAAGACAATTTGCTCAAGGTAGACCAGTAGGTGGAGTTCCTACTTACAGAGGACCTGAAACACAAGAAGGTTTTAGCTGGGGTCCAGCTATCTCTGGTCTCGAGTACGACGGAGACACTTCTTACCCATACCACAGATTCGGAAGATTAGTTCCAGCTGGAACAGGGAATGGGAGAGCTGCTGAATCTTATGATCATGTAGATGACTTCTTTGTTAATGGTTTATTAACAGATCTTAACGTATCTGTAAGAGGTGGTACTGAAACTGTAAGATATTATTTATCTGCTGGTAAATTAGATCAAACAGGTGTTGCTCCAACTGAAAACTTTGACAAAAGATCTTTCAGAGCAGATATTACTGCTGATCTTTCTGAAAAATTCGAAATCTCTGCAAGTGGTTCATTCGTAAACTCAGGTGGACGAAGAGTGCAAAGAGGATCTAACATCTCTGGTATTATGCTAGGTTTGTTAAGAACAACTCCAACTTTTGATAATGGTAACGGATTAACAGGTAGAGATGCTGCAGAAACTAATTCTGTATTCCAATTGCCTGACGGTACTCAAAGAAGCTATAGAGCTGGTGTATATGATAACCCGTTCTGGACTGTTGCAAAAAACCCATCTAGTGATGATGTAAACAGATTTACAGGAAGATTATCTTTTGAGTACAGACCTATGGATTGGTTAACATTACAAGGAAGATATTCGTATGACAGATATAGTGATGTTAGAAAAGCATCTCAAGATATCAACTCAGCTGCAAATCCTGGAGGTAGAGTATTTGATGATAATATTTTTAATGAAGATATTACAGCTAATTTCTTAGCCTTATTTAATAAAGACATTTCTGAGAACATTACCTTTAATGGTATTTTAGGTTATGAAAACTACCAAAGTGATTTCTTAAGAAGAAGTGTACAAGCTGATGGTTTAACTATACCTGGATTCTTTGATGTTTCAAACTCTTCAACTCAGGTTAATACAAATTCAGTATTTAAGAAAAAGACAGATGCAATTTTTGCCGACGCTAAGTTTGGAATCAAAGACATGATCTTTATTAATGGTTCTGTTAGAAATGACTGGTCTTCTACTTTACCTGAAGACAACAACGATTTCTTATCTTATAGTACGGGTTTAAGTTTTGTATTTAGTGAACTTATCGAAAGTGACGTATTTACTTATGGTAAATTAAGAGCATCTTACGGTAGAACTGGTAATGATGCACCAATATATGCTACGCAAACTTTCTATCAAGGTGGTGTTGCTGGTGGTGACGGTTTTATTAACCCTGGAAATCAATTTCCTTTATTTGGAGCTGTTGCTTTAGAAAGAAGTGGACAATCTGGAAGTCAGCAAATTGAGCCAGAAGAAACTACTGAATTAGAATTCGGTGGAGAGCTAAAATTCTTCAACAATAGAATTGGTTTAGATATTACTTATTACGATAAAGAAACTACCGGGCAGATATTTGCTGTTGATGTAGCTCCTTCTACTGGTTTTAATGGTCGTAATGCTAATGTAGGTAAGATTGAAAATAACGGTTTTGAAATTGGTGCTAACTTTACACCTGTTCGTACAGATGATTTCTCTTGGGATGTTAATGTAAACTGGACTGCTTATGATTCTGAAGTTATTGAATTAGCTCCTGGAGTTGAATCATTTACTTTAGCTGGATTTACTTCAGTTTCTTCTAGAGTACTTCCTGGAGAATCTTATGGAGCAATATTTGGTGACAGATTCTTAAGAGATGATAGTGGTAATGTATTAATTGACGATACTGGTTTCCCAATTGTTGACCCTACATCTGGTGTAATTGGAGATCCAATACCAGATTGGCAAATGGGTATTAAAAACACTGTTTCTTATAAAAACCTTTCTTTATCGTTCTTATTTGATATAAGAGAGGGTGGTGATGTATGGTGTGGTACTTGTGGTATCATTGATTACTTCGGAGTTGGTCAAACTACAGCAGATCAAAGAGGAATTACAGATTTCGTATTTGAAGGAGTTGTACAATCTACAGGTCAACCAAATACTCAGCAAGTTGCTCTAGCTGATCCTGCCGGAGGTTTAGGTGCTAACAGATGGGTTAGATATGGTTTTGGAGGAGTTGGAGAAGATAGTGTATATGATGCATCTTGGGTTCGTCTAAGAGAAGCTTCTATAAGCTATAACTTAGGAGAGAAGTTATTAAATGGTACTCCTATTACTTCTGGTTCTATTACTTTCTCTGGAAGAAACCTATGGTTAGATACTGATTACCCTGGTATCGATCCTGAAACTAACCTAACTGGAGATTCTAATGGTATTGGTCTGGAATATTTTAACCAACCAAATACTAGAAGTTATGCCGTTTCACTTAAACTTAATTTCTAAAAAAAGTAAAAATGAAAAGAATATATAAAATCAATAAGGTTTTTATTTTCATGATGGCATTAGCTTTAACGCTTACATCATGTGAATATGGTACTACAAACGAAGACCCTACCCGTCCAGGTGGTGATATTATTCCTATAAATGCGGTTATGCCAATTATGCAAACGCAATCACATAGAAATATTACAGCAGGACTAGGTCGTCTATCAGGAATTGTAATGCAACAATGGATAGGTTTTGATGCACAACAGGTAGCTTATACCAGTTATGTAATTGGTGAAACTGATACTGATAACTTTTGGGATACTGGTATCTATACAGGTTCTATGAGAGATTGTGTTGACATCATTAATAGAAGTACTGATACTGAAGGAGTAAATAGTAGAGGTGTTGCAAAAATATATCTTGCGGCTAACTTAGGTATGACTACAAACTCTTGGGGTGATGTGCCTTTCTCTGAAGCTTTTGTTGGAGAAGAAAACCTAAACCCTGCATATGATACTCAAGAGTCTATATATGCTGAAATATTCAGATTATTAAATGAGGCAGAAGCAGATTTATTAGCTACTGATGATCTTGGTTCAATTCAAGGAAGTTTAGTGACTCTTAGTAATGCTGGTTGGATAAAAGTGGCAAACGCTTTAAAAGCTCGTTACTATATCCAATTAACAAAAAGAGATCCAAATGCAGCAAATAGCGCACTTACTGCGATTGCAAATGCGATGGATAGCAATGCTGATCAAGCTCAATTTAACTTTGAGAATACTCAAAATGGTGGTAATGCTTTAGGACTTTTTGGACAAGGAAGACCAAATACTATGATCATTGATCCACAATTTGATGCATTGATGACTGGTGATCCAAGAAAACCAATATACATAGATAATTCTGGTGCAAATCCATTATTCTATGTAGATGGTGGTACAGATTTATTCTGGTCAAGATTTGATGCTCCAGGTTTATTAATGACTTATGCCGAGCAGAAATTTATTGAAGCAGAAGCTTTAGAAAGAACTGGTGGAGATGGTACTGCAGCCTTAGTTGCTGCTGTGACTGCTAATATGGAATTCATCGGTGTTGCCGCTGGAGATATTACGACATATACTGCTGGTTTAGCATTAGGAGGAACTCTTGAAGCTGATATCGAAGCTATTATTGCTGAAAAATATAAAGCTTTATATGGCAACACACCTATTGAAGTTTGGAATGACTATAAAAGAACAGGATATCCTGCTTTGACACCAAATGCAAATGGATCAAATGGATTTAACCCGTCAGGTGTAATCCCAAGACGTTGGTTGTATCCAATTTCTGAAAGGGTATCTAACCCTGGTCCTTATCAGGAAGCTATTTCTAGACAAGGAAGTCATTTATTAGATGGTGCAACTTGGGCTTTTGACTAATAAAAGTCAGACTATTAAAAATTTAAAAGAGGTTATCTGTGGATAACCTCTTTTTTTATATATAATATTCAAAACTAATTTCTATTATATATATCTTTGATCCATATGAAAGATGAATCTCTTATTTTTGGCACTAGAGCCATTATAGAAGCAATAACTGCCAATAAAAGCATTGACAAACTATTTATTCAAAAAGGGTTGCAGGGCGAACTATCTAGAGAACTCATGAGTTTGGTAAAAAAAAATAACATCACTTTTACCTATGTTCCTGTAGAAAAATTAAACAGGCTGACAAGAAACAATCACCAAGGTGTTGTAGCTTACATCTCCCCTATTGATTTTTATGATCTTGAAAACCTTGTAATGAATGTAATAGAATCAGGAAAAACACCTTTGTTTTTAATTCTGGATCAACTCTCTGATGTTCGTAATTTTGGTGCTATTATTAGAACAGCAGAATGCACAGGAGTCGATGGTATCATCATACAGAAAAAAGGGGGAGCTCCTGTGAATGCAGACACCATTAAAACTTCTGCTGGTGCCGTTTTTAAAATCCCAATTTGTAAAGTAGATCATATCAAAGATGCTATGTTTTATTTACAAGGATCTGGCATACAAGTAGTGGCTGCTACAGAAAAAGCAGAGTCTACTATTTATGACACAAATTTAACTATTCCTTCTGCAATTATTATGGGAAGTGAAGGAAAAGGCATATCTCCTTCAGTATTAAAATTAGTGGACCAAAGTGCAAAATTACCAATGTATGGTGACATTGCATCTTTAAACGTTTCTGTTGCTTGCGGTGTAATTCTGTACGAAGCCATTAGACAGCGCTTATAACAACTAGTCCATCATTCTACGTCTGGCGTTGGTGGTTTATTATCTCCTTCGGTTCTGGTTTTGTACTCATAAATTATTTCCACACTTTCTTCTGCATCTTCTTGTTCTATATTTTCTATAAAATTACCATGCTCATCAAAATGCCTTAGAAATTCATCTTCCTCAGGATTATAATCTTCAGATTCCCAAGTATACAATTGTTTTTTCACTACCCCTCTTTTTACAAAAAAACCTAATATAGCACCAGATATAATACCAGATAAATGGCCTTCCCATGAAATTTTGGGATCAATTGGCAACACATACATTACCATACTACCATAAATAAAAACAACAATAAAGGACAAAGCTATTAATCTAAAATGCTTTGCAATAATTCCCTTAAAGAATAAAAACCCAAAAAGCATATAAATTACTCCGCTTGCTCCAATATGATTTGCTGGCCTGCCCAATAACCATGTAAGAAAGCCCGTTAGGAACACTCCTACAAACAATACTTTCCAGGCGTTATTTTGATAAAAAAAGAACAATGCTGCTGACAATATCATTAACGGCAATGTATTATGCCATAAATGAGTAAGATCTGAATGAATAAAAGGAGAGAATATAATACCTCGCAACCCAACAACCGTTCTTGGATAAACTCCAAAATCATTAAAATTAATCCCTGATCTAACTTCAATCCAAAACACAATCCAGATTAGCAATACGAATAATAAAGGATACCCTATCACCCCGGTATTAAATCTAAAATGATCACTTTCTTCATTCATAACATCTATAATATATCAAAAAAAATTCCAAAACATCAAGTTCGGTTAAAATGGCAGTATTTTTAAACTTTAGTCTTACATCCTTAAACATATTAACTCATTTGTCTGTTGATTTATTTTCTATTTAGATTGATGGAAGCTTCGTAACTTTGTACGTATGGATATAAACAAACCTTTGGCAGAACGTATACGTCCCAAATCATTAGAAGAATACCTTAGTCAGGAACATCTAATTGGCAATGATGGGTCGTTGACTCAACAGATCAAAAAAGGACTCATTCCTTCCCTTATACTCTGGGGCCCTCCTGGAGTAGGGAAAACAACTTTGGCTAATATCATTGCAAATGAATCAGGAAGGCCTTTCTACACACTAAGTGCAATAAATAGCGGTGTAAAAGAAGTAAGAGAAGTCATTGACAAAGCAAAAAACAGCGGAGGGTTATTTACTGCCAAAAACCCTATTTTATTTATTGATGAGATTCACCGTTTTAGCAAATCTCAACAAGATTCTTTATTAGGAGCAGTAGAAAAAGGGTGGATTACTCTTATAGGTGCTACAACAGAAAACCCAAGTTTTGAGGTAATACCTGCACTCCTATCACGCTGTCAGGTATACACTCTTAATCCATTTGGGAGAGAAGAATTAGAAGCTTTGTTAAAAAGGGCAATGCGCGAGGATGAGTTTCTTAAACCTAAAAACATCAACCTTAAAGAAACGGATTCCTTACTTAGGCTAAGTGGCGGCGATGCACGTAAACTACTTAACATCTTCGAGTTGATAATCTCAAGTCAGGATCAAGATAAAATTACAATTACGAATGATCTTGTATCAAAACTAGTTCAGCAAAACACAGTTAGATATGACAAGACTGGAGAACAGCATTATGATATTATTTCAGCATTTATCAAATCTGTTCGCGGTAGTGACCCTAATGCTTCTGTTTATTGGCTTGCGCGAATGATTGAAGGAGGAGAAGACCTTAAATTTATCGCTAGAAGGATGATTATATTAGCCTCTGAAGATATTGGAAATGCTAATCCTACAGCTTTAATCATGGCAAACAATACCTTTCAGGCAGTGAACACTATTGGATACCCAGAAGCCCGAATAATACTAAGTCAATGCGCTGTGTATTTAGCATCCTCTCCAAAAAGCAATGCTTCTTATATGGCCATTAATAAAGCGCAGCAATTAGTAAAACAAACAGGAGATCTTTCTGTTCCTTTACACATACGAAACGCTCCTACTAAGCTCATGAAAGAATTAGGTTATGGAGAAGATTACAAATATGCACACGAGCATGAGAATAACTTTGTTAAACAAGAATTTTTACCAAAAGAAATTACGAATACCAAATTATATAATCCAGGAGATAATCAGCGAGAAAATGGTTTTAGAACATTTCTAAAAACAAGATGGGGAGATAAGTATAAATACTAGTTATTGAACCATAAAATACATCAAAACTACCTCTTGATCATAAATAGATTATTGTCTTGCAAAGGTATCAGTGATCAATTTATTCGTAACGGGGTTGATGCGTTCCAAAATGAAATTACCATATGCATCAAAATATCCATTTCCGCTTAAATCTCCCGCTTTCACGATATACGTCTTTCCATTTGTGGATTTAAAAAGTTTCCCTATAGCAACTTTCTCATCTTTTTGGAATAATTCAAATCCATATTCTTGCTTCTTAAAAACAAAACCGGTATCATTAAATAAATAAGTAATTTCTTCCTTTGAAACAGGAGCACTAGCTATTACTTCCTCTACCCTAGGCTCTTCTTTCTTTACTACTTCTTCTTTCGTAGGTGCATTTTCATTTTGGGCTACAATTTCTTCTTTATAACCACTATACGTATAATTTAGAGCCTCTACATCTTTAAATGCATCTCTTAAGGCTAATTGATACGCTTTTTTAAAATCTTTCTCCCTAGTGCTTCCTTCTGAAGATGAAAACACCACCTTACCACTACAATCTGTTAATTCAATAGTAAGCCTTGTAACAAAAACACCGTTTCTCTTTTTAACATCAGCTCTTAATGAAGAACAACCATTCCTTCTAAGTTCATCAGGCAAATTATCACTCTGTAAAAAGGCTTTAAACCCATATTTATTAAATAAAAACTTCGTGAGCGAATTAAGTTGATATGTATCATTACCCTTTAGAAAACCATAACTTTCAGGAACAATTATATACTTATAATCATTAATATTTTTTTGAGCATTACTGCTGAGCGTAAAAATTAAAACAAGCCCTAAAAACAAAGTACGTAACATATGTATCACATTATAATATTAAACCCCAGTTGCAAAGAAGCACCTCTTGCTTTTGCAAGATTAGTATATTCTAGTAAATTATTAGCCGAAATATAAAAATTAATTTTATCAATATGGGTAGATAATAGAAATCCTATGTTATTATATGAATAATCATCAATCGTGTATGTTAGTTTTGTTCTTAAGAAACTAAAGAAACGCTTGTAATAAAACAATGAAGCTGCGTATTGCGGTCTCTTGGGTCTAAACTGACTAAACAACTGTATTCCAAAAGCATCCAGATAAGGAGGTTGCTCTCCTTCGAGATAACAATTACATGTTCCATCATCATATTTATTAAAAGAATATTTAACTGATCCATTAAATTTTAGTGGTCGCATCGTCACATACGTTGTACTTAATGTATCCAAAGGAATAGCTTCTTCTAGTTCATCCAAAAAGTTTTCAGGATTTTGACCAGAGAATTGAATTGGAGTTTCAAAACCTTCAAACACATAATTACCCCGTGCGCGATAGGTTTCTACATCCTTATTATATACAATGACTCCTAAATCGTTCACACTACCTGTAATTGCAAGTTGTTCATTTATTTTATGAGTAAATCCTAAATCAATACCAAGCCCTAAATTTCCTCCCAAAAGAGCTCTGCCAATCAACTTATTTGCAATTTCTTTCCCTTCCAAATCCTTAAGACCTCTATACCCAGATGTTCTAAGTGTGACATCTGCATTACTTATTACATGCTGGTAGATATTACTTCCTTGCGGCGTTTCTAACGTTGTAAAAGTTCCTTTGTTTTTGGCACTTCTAGCATGAAATATACTAGAATAAAGTTTTGCTCTTGCCCCAAAAGTCATGCTTTTATTGACTTTTTTAGTATATCCAAAATGATATACAGCAAGTAGCTCTGCAGAACCACTTATAGTAGAAAAACGAAATGACTGATTAAGGAAATCCTGATTACCTTGGTAAGCCAAAACAGCAAAATCTTTGGGAAAATAACCGATAACATCTAATTCTTGATAAATCCCTCCAGAAAAATAGATTTTCTCATTTTTTTTACTCTTCCAACCAAAACTTACAATTTCTAATTGTTGCGTAGCAGTTAGATAGTCTTTACTTGTCAATGTATTAAGTGTAGTTTCTATTTTATCATTAATATCCCTACCATCATCTGCAAAAACGTCATAAAGCGAAGCCCCTTTTAGCCCAGCATTGACATGAATTTGAGATAAAAAAGGTACTCCAAGATGATAATTAAACCTCACATCTGCTCCTGGGTTAAGCAACAAGGATTGAGGAAGATCTGTAAAATCATATAAAGTCTCTTTATTTTGAGAATACCCAAAAAGACTTAACAAGCTTATAGCAAATAATAGGATAGCTCTCATAAGTCGTAATTAAAGAAATAAGTACCCTTAGACCTCAATTCGAGAATTCCACGCAAAGAGCTATTTAAATTCTGAACACGTATTGCAGAAATTAGTTTTGCCGTAGTTGCCAATATATTAATCGTAGCATTATCTAACGTAATTATCTGTGTAGTTACAATTGGTGTTGTACCTTCGCCGTTACCGGCATTGGCTGTAATGGTATAAGAAGGTCCTATTAAGACGTTATTATCATCCAGAAACCCAAGAGTAAATTCAAAATCCCTCTCAATAGTATTCCTGAATTCGAAAGTTAATTCTACCCGTTCCAGATTATCAACTATAAAATCAGTGCTTAGAAGATCATAATTTAATGTATCCCTAACAATAACTTCGGGCACTATAATACTTGGATCAATACCTGGATCTATAAATCGATCGGTGTCAAATCTAGAATACACAAAATCTACTTCAAAAACTGGAGTCAACACCACATCCTCTGCTTGATCAAAATCCACATCTTTTACACAAGAAGTCATGCAAGCAATCAAGCATATAATGTATAGCAATACATAGTTTTTTTTAGTCTTCATTCTGGGGCGTGTTCTTTTTTTTTATAATTAGTTAAAATACAAATACTTACACTAAAGATAGTTTTTAATTTCTTTCAATTCAGAAACTTGAATATTCTGAAAAGGCAACTCTTCTTTGTGATAATTAAAACAGATGGTATCTAGACCCACTGCTTCAGCTCCTTTAATATCAGCTTCATAATTATCCCCTATCATAATACTGTTATCAAATTTTGCACCAGATTTCTGTATTGCTTGTTCAAAAATAAATGGATTTGGTTTTTTTACTCCTGTTTCCTCACTATTAGTAATTGTATTAAAATAATGACGTATACCCGAATTTAACAACTTCTGGTTTTGCACCTCTTCAAACCCATTGGTGATAATATGTAATTCATATTTTGGGTTTAAATATTCTAATAAATCTTGAGTACCATCAATCAAATAATTATGAAGTGGTAAGAAATTTATATAATCTTCAGATATATCATCAATTACTCCTATAGAAAAATTCTTCTCAAAGCACATAAAAGCTTCTATAAGTCTTGCTCTGCGTAACTCCTCTTTATTTACTCTTTCTTCCCTATACAATTTCCAATATTTCATATTTATTGGCTGATACGTCTTTAAAAAAATATTGATATCAATATCAATATCAAACTTCTCAAAAATCAGTTTAAACGCTAATAACGAATTCCTATCAAAGTCCCAAAGCGTATGATCCAGATCAAAAAAGATATGTTCTATTTTATTTTTCATCCTCTATATTCCAAATAAATTCTAAAATTGATTTCCAAAAAGGTTGTTGCTCAAGGTCACTAAGAGATACATTACTAAAAATCGGAATAAAAACTCCATTCACCTTTTTAACTTTTTCTATATAATCTATAATTTCTTTTTTAGCAGATAACGAATCACTGATATCATTTTTAGTCCCTAAATTCACATAGCAAAAGGAGTTTATTATTAAAGGAGTTTGTACTTCATAATCTAAATCATAAAACATAAATGGAGAACATGTTCCTGCACGAAATCCTGCATACTTAGAATACCCCATTGAATAATCCTCACCGACTTCTAATTCAATAAAATTACGATATGCTTCTGGTAATTTTATTTTAAAAAAAGAACACATTGTATACCGTAATCTCCTGTTTAAAATCGTTTCTATACGTAATTTTTCCTTTTTTAAAACCAATAAATCACAAACAGCCTCATAAGATGCTTTAAGACCTACATCCATATAATCAGCTATATGTTTAATAACGGTTTGATGTTGTGGCCTATTGTAGCCAACATTTTTTTCGTAATTAGAATAATCTCCTAATCCAAATAATACTTTAGCTTTTCTCCTTTTGTTTTTCTGAAGCTTTATTATAAAATCAAATGTATTATAAGGATCCTTTTTAAGGCCAATCAGCACTTTTATTCTATCCCCTAACTTGTCAAGTCTTAATTTCCATAAATCCCTTAAACCTCCACCTACAGATCGCAGAATACCCTTGTTTTTATATACAAACGTTTGATGTACAGAAATGACTGGTATAATTGTAAATTTCTTTTCTTGAAACATAATATCGGGATATTTTTCAAGAAGTACTTCTTTAAATTTATAAGACCAAATATCTACAACAGGATCGTGTAAGAAATCATGAGTATATGCAATGCTCTCTGTTGCTGGAAAACGTCCCATAGCATCCTTTACATGAGGCAGATATTCTTCATATCGAGTTAGCAAATAAAAAGTAGCAGCAAAAATATCAAATGGTAAAGCCGAGTCTTTATGTTTTACTTCAAAAAAACATTTCGTTTCTTCCCAATCAAAAACCTGTATATCAAGATCGTTTAACCCATGTTCAAAGAGTAAATCTGCACTTTGAAAATACAATTCCTTACCTAAAGGCTGTTTTCCATACGACAGTTTAGGACCTTCATGCGCTATAAAAGTTTCTATTTTGGAAGTCAAATCAACATTAAGTCCCAAAATTCGCTTGCAAATTTGTTTAAAAGTATAGGATACTCTAGGAGTAATTTTCTGTACGTGAATTAGTAACATATATTTTTTATAGAATGTTCTATTTTAATATTCCAAACTTTTTAATATTCTTAAAAGTAAGTTTTTATTTTTCAAACTATTCTATACCTACAACAAACAGGTCCAGAAATACCCTACTTTTTATTTAATTAAAATAACACAATTATAATATTAACTCATCTGCAAAACTAAAATAACGATCTTCTGTAACAACTATATGATCTAATAATTTAATATCCAATGTTGAACCAGCTGCTTTTAATTTCTGCGTTAAGTTTTTATCAGATTGACTGGGCCGTAAAGAACCACTTGGATGGTTATGTCCAATTATTAAGCTAGTAGCTCCATATTCTAAGGCTAGTTTAAAAACAATACGTGCATCCACCAAGGTTCCTGTTTTTCCTCCTACACTAATTTGTTTTTTACGAATTACATCATTTGCATTATTTAAAAATAACACCCAAAATTCTTCGTGCTCAAGATCACCAATAATAGGTTGAAATAGATGAAAAGCGTCTTTACTAGATGTGATTTTTGAAACTTTAGCAACACTTTCATCTTTTCTTCTTCTACCCAGTTCTAGCCCAGCAACAATAGTTATTGCTTTTGCCTCACCAATTCCCTTAAAGCTCATCAGCTGTTTTAAAGACAATTTACCTAAAGCATTTATCTCATGATTTACACTAGCCAAAATGCGTTTACTTAATCCCACTGCACTCTCTTCTCGATTGCCCGAACCTATTAATATAGCCACAAGTTCTGCATCTGTTAATACATTCTTCCCTTTAGCGATTAATTTCTCTCTTGGACGATCATTTTCACTCCATTCCTTGATAGAAAATGAAGCATTTAATTTACTCATGTCATCAATTTAATAGTTAAAAAAAGTAGGACTATCTGTCCAAAAATATAAACTATTTATCTCAAACACAATGTATTATTGAAGAATAAATATGATAAAAACCAAGTGGTATTTTTAACAATTCTTTAGAAATTCACCCCATTTATTTGTTTGAAAATGAAAGTTTTACTATATTTGGGCACCCTTAATTGAAAAATGAACATTTTAACAACTTCAAATTAACCTATTTATGAAGAATATTTTTACTTTCGTTTTACTTCTTGCAACATTGAGTTTTTACGGGCAGGATAAGAAGATTTCGTTTCTTAATTTAGTAGGAAATAACATACAAGTGCCTAATGGTTGCCAAGCTCAATCAGAGTATGAATTGCAAGCTTGTAATGGAACATCTATAAAGTGGGATTATTATACTGATGATATGTTATCTGCAGTTTTTGATGCTACGATAAGTGCTTTTGCTGAAAGTAATAGTTCTAAAAGTGAAGTAACTTTTACTTCTTTTGGATCTCAGTTAAAAGGATATAAGTTTAAAATGGGAACTACGTTTCAGTACTTTCTATATGGTACTATTAAAGATCAACCTTTAATGATCAATTTGGGTACTCCAAAAGACATTGCAACCAATGATGATTTAGATGGTTTCTTAAGTCTTTTCTTTGATGAAGTAAGTTAAAAAACATATATATACATATTTTAACAAAGGCTAATCGTAACGATTAGCCTTTGTTTTTTTTAAATATATTATTTTTGAGTATGATCATTTTAAAAATTAAGTCCTATGAAATCTTTGTTTGAAGAATCTACTCAACATGAAATTGAAAATCGCATTCATCAATTATCTGTATCGAGTAGACCAGTTTGGGGGAAAATGAATATTTCACAGATGTTTCATCATTGTCAATTTCCTTTAAAAATTGCATTAAGAAAAGAACATCCAGAGCTTAAACCCAACCTGTTTGCAAAATTGTTCTTCAAGAAATCAATGTACAATGATAAGCCTTGGAGGAAAAATTTGCCTACACATTCTAAACTCAAAGTTATTGAACAAAAGAATTTTGAAAAAGAAAAAGAAATACTCTTAAGCTTAGTAACCGAGTTTTCTAATCAAAAAGATAAAAAAGAATGGGATCCGCATCCCATGTTTGGAAATTTCACAAACGAACAATGGGGAAAAATGCAATACAAACACCTTGATCATCATCTTCAACAATTTAATGTATAATTACTGTGTATCCACCAAAACATCACCAAGAGTATAATATTGAAAATATTAAAAAAGTAGCCTTAGAGTATCCTTTTGCAACTTTAGTTTCTGCTAAAGAAAAAACACCTTTTGTGACACATGTTCCTTTAGTGTTCCACAATGATAAACTTGTAGGTCACATTGATAAAAATAACCCTCATGTAGAATTATTAAAAGACAATTATCCTGTCACTGCTATTTTTCAGGGACCTCAAACATATATTTCTCCCTCAATCTATACCACCAAATCATTACCGACATGGAACTACATCATTGCTCATGCCAGAGGAATTGTAAAAGAGATTAAAGACTCTGATATTATTAAAAGATCCATAGTGACTATGACCGAATACCTAGAAGCTCCGAATCATAGATTTGTTTTGGATCACAATGACGAAAGGATGAATCGTCTTATTAACTATATTCACGGTTTTGAAATTGACATACAACATTGGGAAGGGAAATTTAAATTGAGTCAGGATAAAGTTCCTGCAGATATAGAAAATGCAAAACAAGAATTAATCAAAAACAATCAAAACAATATTGAAGACTTTGTGAATCAATTATTTAAAAATCACTTCTAGTCTTCAACAAGTTGTTTTACCTCATCAAAATCTAACCCTCCATAGTTACCGCTACTCATTAATAATAATGCAGAATTGGTAAAATCTTTTTGTTTCAAATAATGTTGAAATTGTTCTGGATCGGTATAAATAACCAAATCATTACGATTAAAGGCTTGAGCTATTTGAGATTCTGAAACTTCATCTAATTGCTTGATTTTTACCGCATGTGGAGAGTAAAAGACCACAGCTTCATCAGCCGAATTTAAAGCACCTTCATACTCTTTTAAAAACTCTGCGTTTAAACTACTATACGTATGTAATTCTAAACAAGCGATCACTTTTCTATTTTGATATTGCTCTTTTACAGCTTTGGTAGTAGCACTTACTTTAGACGGGCTATGTGCAAAATCTTTATATGCGACCGCATTAGAACTTTCTGCAATTTTTTCTAATCGTTTTGAAGCTCCTTTAAAAGAAGCAATAGCTTCATAAAAATCATCTTCATCAATTCCCATATGCTGGCATATCCATTTGGCTCCAGCTAGATTACTTAAATTATGTCCTCCAAAAATTTCAATTGGCATTTCTCCTTCTGGAGTATCTAATAAAGTGTCCCCATCTTCTACTCTATACATTGGTGTAGTATATGGAAACTTACGGATTGGATTTTCTGTTAACTCGGCTAGTTTTTTTACTTCAACATCTTCTTCATTATATACTAATGCTCCTCCATTAACAATAGAGTTCATAAAAACTTTAAACTGATCAACGTAATTATCAAAAGTCGGGAATACGTTAATATGGTCCCATGCAATACCACTCACTAAAGCAATATTAGGTTGGTACAAATGAAATTTTGGTCTACGATCAATCGGTGATGACAGGTATTCATCTCCTTCTAAAACTATAAAATCATTCTCATCGGTAAGGTGAACCATAGTATCAAAACCTTCTAATTGTGCTCCTACCATATAATCAACTTCTTTTTCATGATAATGCAATACATGTAAAATCATGGAGGTGATAGTTGTTTTTCCATGTGATCCTCCTATGACCACACGAGTTTTATTTTTTGATTGTTCGTATAAAAATTCTGGATATGAATAGATTTTTAGTCCTAATTCTTGTGCTTTAAGAAGCTCTGCATTATCACCCTTGGCATGCATCCCTAAAATAATTGCATCAAGATCAGAACTGATTTTCTCTGGAAACCAGCCAAATTCAGCAGGAAGTAAACCATACCGATCTAATCTCGATTTTGATGGTTCAAAAATAGTATCATCACTTCCTGTTACCTGATATCCTTTCTGATGCAAAGCAATGGCTAGGTTATGCATGGCACTTCCTCCTATTGCAATAAAATGTACTCGCATAATTAACTCTTAAATCTAAGGGTAAAGATACAATTAACAACGAGCTTATAAAATAATGAAGTCATGAAAAATAACACGTCAAAAAGACAACAAACACACACATATTAAATCTTTTCCTCATTTCTAAGCGAGGATTCCTAAACAAAACGGGGATTTCCCTCAATAGTCATTTTATATAATACTATTAACTATTTTATTAGTGGTCAAATCAGTACAACGATGATTTTTAATTTATATCAACAAAATTGTTATGGCTCATTTCAAATACGTAGCTTTATAATGTTATTTACAAATTATAAGACGTTACCAAACACAATGGCATAACACTTGTTTACGTTTGTTTAACAGCCTAAAACCATTATGATGCAAAAACATATCATCCTTATTATACTATGTATATTAAACCTATATACTATGAATAGTCAAAATGATTATCAAAATGATTGGAAAAAAGTAAAAGCTTTTGATCAACAAGGACTACCAAAATCTGCGGTAGAATTAGTAGAAGCAATATATAGTAATGCAAAAAAAGAAAATAATGACAATCAGGTCATAAAGGCTTTAATTCATAAGGCAAAATACATGCTTACTCTTGAAGAAAATGCGCAGCTTACTATTATTAAGGATTTAAAAAATGAAATTAGTCAGAGTGTATTTCCTAAACAAAATATCTTAGAAAGTATCCTTGCTAACTTATACTGGCAATATTTTCAACAAAATAGATGGAAATTTTACAACAGAACTCAAACTTCTGAAAAAGTCGATGAAGAAGATTTCAGGACCTGGGATTTAGAAACTTTATTCGCAGAAGTGCATACATATTATCAAAAATCTCTTCAGAATGGAGTATTAGCACAACAAACAGAACTAAAGAAATTTGATGAAATTTTAAGCACCTCATCTGGCTCAAAAAAATACAGACCCACGCTTTATGATTTTTTAACGCATAATGCTTTAGATTTTTACAAAACTTCTGAAACCAATATTACAAAACCGGCATATGCCTTTGCAATAGACGATAAAAAATATTTACAAGAACACACTACTTTTTCATCTTTAAAAATAGAAACCAAAGACTCTTTATCATTGCAGTTTAATGCTTTGAAATTGTTTCAAAATTTAATTCAATTTCATAAAAAAGATACAACACCCGAGGCGCTTATCGAAGTAAACATTGAGCGTATTAATTTTATATATCAAAATGCCGTTTTTAATGATAAAGAAGCTATTCTTCTGGAGTCTCTGAAATCAGAAAAAACATTTTTCTCTTCTCACGAAGCTTCTGCTTTATATGATCATGAAATTGCAAATCTTTATAAAGAACAAGCCTCATCTTATATTCCAAAAGAAAATGAAACACATCGTTGGAAATTAAAAGAAGCTATCGATTTATGCGATGCTGTAAGCAAAAAATTCCCAGACTCAAGAGCTGCTAACAAATGTAAATCATTAAAGAGTCAAATTCTTCAATATCAGATTGATATTAAGACAGAAAAATATATTCCAATTCAGACTTCAGGTCGATTATTAATTACATATAAGAATTTAGACAAACTTTATTTTAAAGCTTTAAAAATTACTCCAAAACAGCTTAAAAACTTAAATGATTTATATCAAACAGAAGATCAAATAAAATTCTTAAGCGCATTAAAAGTTAGTAAAACATGGGAATCTGAAATATGTAACGAGTATGATTACCAAAGTCATACTACAGAGGTTTTATTACCAGAATTAGATCAAGGTTCATACTTAATTCTAGGTACTATTACAAAAGAGCTTTCTAAAGAAAGTATGTTTTCTTTTGGCTCGACTCAGATTACTAATTTAGCATTAATAGAAAATAGAACTCCACAAAAATCAATATTTCAGGTTTTAGATCGTAATAACGGAGCTCCAATCCCTAATGCAAAAATACATTTCAAAACAGATAACCAGAGAGGATACGGTAACAAGCTCGACAAAACTTTAGTAACCGATGAAAAAGGTCAAGCTTATCTAACATTAAACACCTACTATTATGATGTTAACATCACCGTATCGTATGAAAATGATAAAGCCCGATTTGAAGGGTATTACCTAAATCAAGGATATAACCCTAATCGTAATAATGAAAATATTAGCTCTACCTTTCTATTTACTGATCGTAGTATTTATAGACCTGGACAGACGGTATATTTTAAAGGGATTATGATGTCCTCTTCGGGTAAGGAAGACTTTAGCGTGCAGTCAAATCAAACCACTTTTGTAACTCTTAGAGATGTAAATAATCAAGAAGTAAAAACCCTAACTCTAAAAACAAATGATTACGGTTCTTTTAATGGAGAATTCATACTTCCTTCCTCAGGATTAACAGGTAATTATACTATTCAGACGAATAATTACCATAGTACTTCTTTCTCGGTCGAAGAATATAAACGCCCTAAATTTGAGACTAAATTTAATCCTGTTACCAAGACTTATAAAGTAAATGATTCTATCACACTTACCGGAGTAGCAACAGCTTATGCAGGAAGCTCAATTACTGATGCCAAAGTAGTATATCGTGTACATCGTAAGGTGCAATACCCTAGTTGGTGCTATTGGTACCCAAGGTACTCAACACAATCACAAGAAATCACACACGGCGAAACCAAAACAAATGAAAAAGGAGAATATACGATTGATTTTGCTGCAATTCCTGATCTAAATGTATCCAAGGAAAACCTTCCTATCTTTAATTATGAAGTAACTGCAGATGTTATCGATATCAATGGAGAAACAAGAAGTTCCTCTACGATAGTTAATGTCGGTTATCATGCATTGACCGCTGCTGTAACTATTCAAAATAAAATTGACAAAACTGAAAAAGATCATAAATTCACAGTAACCACTTTAAACTTAAATAATGAACCAATTGCGGCAAAAGGAACAATCAAAGTTTTTAAACTAAAAGCTCCTTCTACACCTATACGTATTCGCCCCTGGAAATCTCCAGATTATGAAGGGTTTAAAGAAGAAGAGTTCAAAAAACTGTTTCCGCATGATGCATTTAAGAATGAACATGATTATAGACAATGGCAAAAAGGAAAAGTTGTATTAGAAAAAACCTTTAATACTTCTAAAACAGAAAAGAATGAAAAAGGAACACAACAACTTGATCTTGGTACCATCAAAAAATGGGAATCAGGTAAATACGCTGTAGAACTAAATACTAAAGATCGATTCGGACAAGAAGTAAAAGACATACAATATATTACTTTATATGACCAAGGAGATAAAAGTATTAGTGATCAGCAATTGTTTGAGATCACTACCAACAAAGCTTCATACAAAACTGGAGATGAAGCGATTGTAAAATTAAGCTCTGCCTCAAAAGATATAACCATTACAGTAGATATTGAAAAAAATTATCAAATTATTGAGACGAGACTAATCAAACTTTCTAACGGAAGTAAAACCATCAAGATTCCTATTGAAAAAGAAGATCTTGGAGGGTTCTCTGTAAGTTATAGTTACCTAAACTATAACGGTTATCAAAGTGGAGCAATCACAATTGCTGTGCCTTATGAAGCAACAGAACTTAGTATAGAAACTAAAACATTTAGAGATAAGCTACTTCCTGGTCAACAAGAGACATGGAGTTTTACTATAAAAGGACCCCAAGGAGATAAAGTAAGTGCAGAACTATTAGCAAGTATGTACGATGCATCTTTAGATCAATTTAGACCACATCAATGGTATTTCAACCCGATAAACAGACCAATATACAGAACGCAATCGAGAAGACTGGCCACAAAGGGTTTTGAAATAGAAAGTTTTAGAATAGAAAACCAAAGTAGTAACTACTTCTATTCTAGAACTCAGGGATATGACCAGCTTAACTGGTATGGCTTATATTTTGGACAACAACATTATTTTAGAAGTAGAAACAAAATGATGAAATCTGCTTCTGCCCCATCACCGATGGCCTCCATGTCCAAAAAAGAAGGAATGGCCGATGAAATTGTAGCTGAAGAAGCTGAACTCAACTCAATTGAGAATGATGATAAAGCTCTTGGGGGACTCGCACGTGAACAAAAAGAGGATTCTGTGGATGCAAAAGAAGATAAAAAAGAGCCTTCTCTGGAAGGAGTAAAGATTAGAAAAAACCTTCAGGAAACTGCTTTTTTCTTTCCAAACTTGACTACGGATGCCGAAGGTAATGTAAGTTTCAATTTTACTGCTCCAGAAGCATTAACCAAATGGAAACTACAATTATTAGCACATACCAAAGAACTCAATGCAACTACAACAACTCTGGAAGCTGTAACTCAAAAAGAATTGATGATTCTTCCTAATCCTCCAAGATTTTTGAGAGAAGGGGATAAAATTGTTTTGAGCTCTAAGATATCTAATCTAGCGACAAAAGACCTTAGCGGTGTTGTCGAATTACAATTATTCGATGCAATGACCAATACTGCAATAGATACAGAATTACAAAACAATAATGTTCGACAAGACTTTAATGTAAAAACAAAAGGAAATACCAATGTATCCTGGGAATTACAAATTCCGGATAATATACAAACAGTACAATACAAAATTATTGCTAAAGCAGGAGATTTCTCTGATGGAGAACAAAATGTATTGCCTGTCTTAACTAATCGCATGCTAGTTACAGAAACACTGCCTATGTGGATTCGTTCTGATCAAACCAAAACATTCACATTAAATAAATTAAAGGATAATACTTCTAGTACGTTAAAACATCATAAGCTCACATTAGAGATGACTTCTAATCCTGCATGGTATGCTGTACAGGCATTACCATATTTGATGGAATATCCTTATGAATGTTCAGAACAAACCTTTTCTAGGTATTATGCAAATACGCTGGCAAGTCACATTGCCAACTCTAACCCAAGGATTCAGGAAGTATTTAATCAATGGAAATCGACTGATGCATTATTAAGTAATTTAGAAAAAAACCAGGAATTAAAATCTCTTATGATCCAAGAGACTCCCTGGTTACGTGATGCACAAAGTGAAACAGAGCAAAAGAAGAGAATTGCATTACTGTTTGACCTTAATAAAATGAATAATGAGTTACAATCTGCTCTTAATAAATTAAAGCAGTCTCAATATCCTTCTGGAGGTTTCCCCTGGTTTAAGGGAGGTCGAGAAAATCGATATATCACTCAACATATTGCCTCTGGTTTTGGACATTTAAAGAAGCTTGGCATCAAGCAATTTAATGGAGATACAAATAACATGCTACAAAATGCAGTTCGTTTTCTTGATCAAGAATTTGTGAGAGAATATGAAGAGCTTAAACGCTATTGTAAAAGGAATAAAATTGATATCAACAAAAATCACTTGAGCTATACGCAAATTCATTATTTATATATGCGAAGTTTCTTCCCCGATATTAAAAGAGCCAAAAATACTAATGAGGCTTGGACTTACTATCTGGGACAATCAGAAAAATACTGGCTAAGTCAGGGACTATATGCAAAAGGAATGCTTGCTCTTATATTACATCGTAATGACAAAGGCAATAGCGCTACTAAAATTATCCGATCTCTGGATGAGACAAGTGTTTCTAGTGAAGAATTAGGAATGTACTGGAAATCAAACACCAATAGTTGGTATTGGTATCAAGCACCTATTGAAACACAATCTCTTATGATTGAAGTCTTTGCCGAAGTCGAAACAGAACCAAAACGAACGAAAATCATTGATAATCTAAAAATATGGTTACTTAAGAATAAACAAACTAATCGATGGAAAACCACTAAAGCTACTTCTGAAGCTGTATATGCACTGTTACTCCAAGGAAGCGATTGGTTATCTGTTACCGATATGGTAGATATTGTCTTAGGTGATCAAAAAATCGATCCTTCTACTTTAGAAGACGTAAAAGTAGAAGCTGGAACCGGTTATTTTAAGACTTCGTGGAATGGAAGTGAAATACAACCGAATATGGCTACGGCCAAAATCTCTAAAAAAGGGAAAGGTATTGCCTGGGGAGCTTTATACTGGCAATATTTTGAGAATCTAGATAAAATCACTCCCGCTAAAACTCCATTATCTTTAAAGAAAAAATTGTTTGTTAAGCAGAATACTGATAAAGGAGAAGAAATTACAGAAATTACTTCTAAAACCAAATTAGAATTAGGTGATTTGGTTCGGGTACGAATTGAATTGAGATCTGATCGTACTATGGAATTTGTACATATGAAAGACATGAGAGCTTCTGGTTTAGAACCCATTAATGTGATTTCACAATATAAATGGCAAGATGGTCTTGGGTATTACGAAAGTACTAAAGATGCCTCGACTAACTTTTTCTTTGACTATTTACCTAAAGGAGTCTATGTTTTTGAATATGATTTAAGAGTAAACAATAAAGGGAATTTTTCTAATGGTATTACCACAATACAAAGCATGTATGCTCCAGAATTCTCTAGTCATTCTGAAGGAGTGAGAGTAAACATACAATAATGTAAAATTATTTTTTAAGTATTTTTATAGACCTCACAATTTGTGAGGTCTAATTATAGTATACATCCCCTAATATGAAGATCATTAAAAAAGTATTTAAATCTATAGGAGTATTTCTCGCTCTTCCGATGTTATATATTATAATATCATTAATCCTTACCTATATACCTGTAAACAAACAAGAAAACAAGAACAAAATGACACATACTGTATATCTAAACTCTAATGGTATACATCTGGAAATCATTATTGCAAAAAACGATTTAAACAAAACTATCCTAAAGGATCAGGTATACAATTCCCAAACTCGGTATTTCTCATTTGGATGGGGAGATAAAAACTTTTATGTAGAGACTCCTACCTGGGCTGATTTTACTTTTATGAACGGATTTCAAGCATTGTTCCTTAATAGTCAAGCATTATTACATGTTACTAGATATTCTTCAGTTCAAAAAAATTGGGTGGCAATAAAAATAAATCAAGCACAATTAAAACAAATTAACCTCTATATAAGTGACACATTTCGATTAGATTTTCAAAATAAAAAAGTGCTGTTACCTGGTTTAGGCTACACCAAAAATGACGATTTCTATGAGGCTCTTGGAAACTATACTTGTCTCAACACCTGTAATAGTTGGATAAATACTGGATTAAAACAAAGTAATATGAAAGCTTGTCTATGGACTCCATATGATTTTGGATTAATAGCTATGTATAAAAACAAATAAAACGACCTTGTTTTGAATACAAAGTCGTTTCTTTTTATTTCACTAAACTGACGGGTATTTGCTATTCTTTAGGCATCATGATTGCATCTACCGTATGAATAAATCCATTAGAAGCCTCAACATTAGTAGTGATTAATCTTCCTCCATTACCACTTTTATCTATTAGGTATACCGTGCCTCCTTTTAAAGAAGCAGTAATACGAGATCCTTCAAGAGTTTTTAAAGGAATACTTCCTCCTCCTTCCTGTACCGCTTTAACAATATCTTCTTTTGAAATTACACTAGGGATGATATGATACTTTAATATTGTTGCTAATCGTTCTTTATTTTCTGGTTTCAACAATTTCTCTGCTGACTTAGGAGGCAATTTGTCAAACGCCATATTTATCGGTGCAAAGATTGTAAATCCTCCATCTTGTGTAAATGTTTCTGTAAGCTCAGCTGTTTTAATAGCTTCTGATAACGTAGAAAACCCTTTATCTACCGATGTAAATTCAATAATAGTAGGCAATGTTTCTTCTACCTCTCCTATTTCCTTTATCTCAGAGATTTTTTGGGCTATTAATTTCCCATTTTCATCTTTTGTTACTTTATATTTCTCAGACTCATTGCATGAAACGGTTAGCACTATTATAGATAAGGCAAAAAAAGGTAATATATTTCTAATTTTCATTATAAAGAGTTTTCAGTTTTAGAGTTTTCTAACGCGACAAGTATAATTTCCTTTGGTAATCTTTGGTTAAATAAATCTTAATAAAATCCTAAATCATTGCTTCTGTTTTTTTAAACCTAAAGGCATTTCGTATCATCATTATGCCATAAATATAGTTGAGATTGCTTAGTTACATATCTAAATTTATTATCTGTAGAGCTTCTTTTAGTATTCGTTTTTATTCTGTAGATATTTAAAATTTCTTAATCAAGATTAATTTTTTAGTCTTGTCATATCCCGAATTTTGTTTTAAATACATAAAATCATATATCATGAAAAAAGACAGAATTAATATTAATAAGGTTAGTCCAAAAGCTTATGAACCAATTTTTGCTTTACATCATAATTTAACAAAGAGTTCATTAACCAATTCAGAATTTCTTTTAATACAAATACGAGGCTCACAGATAAACGGATGTGCATATTGCGTACAAATGCATATCAAAGAAGCCATTGAAAAGGGTGAAAAACAGTATAGAATTCATGCATTACCATTTTGGGAAGAATCTCCATTTTTTACAGAACAAGAAGAAATTATTCTTGCAATGACAGAACAGGTAACTAACATTTCTCTATCAGGATTAAGTGATGAATTATATCAAAAAGCTATCACAACATTTGGAGAAGAAAAAGTCGCTGATATTATAATGGCCATTTGCTGCATCAACGTGTGGAACAGAATAGGCAGAGCTACTTTATTGACTCCTGAACCCTCTCAAAGTTAATTGTAAATATGTAGTACATGAAGATTATTTATATCAAACTCTTTATAAGAGTCAGTATTGCTATAGGGTTTTTATCTGCAGTGGCAGATCGTTTTGGAATGTGGCCAAAGGAAAAATCAGCCTGGGGTAATTGGAGCAGTTTTATCGAATACACCAAACTACTTAATCCATGGATTCCGGAAAATTTTATAAATTTTACTGGAGTTGTAGCAACTGCTGCTGAAATTGTATTAGCTATATTTCTGTTAATCGGTTTTAAAACCTCTCTATCCGGAAAATTAAGCGGTTTTTTGATTCTCATTTTTGGAGTAGCAATGACCATTACCACAGGGATTAAAGCTCCTTTGGACTACTCTGTATTCTCTGCAGCAGCAGCCGGTTTTGGATTAAGCTTGATCAACGAAAAGTATCTTGAAATCGATATGTTATTCGATAAAAAAAATAGTGATTAGAGTATTAAAGTTATTTCTAATAAAAAAGGCTGATTCTTTCTTTTCGCAAAGAATCAGCCTATGATATAATATTAAAAAAACTATTATTCTAAATTCTAAAATAAATATGACTCACTAACCATAAATAAGAACACTCAACTCATAACAAGATTAAGTATTTAACATTTGCCATAATTTATCCTTTAATTCCTGTAATCCTTGTTGAGCAACTGAAGAAATGAACAAGTAAGAAATATTAAGTTGTTCATCAAGTTCAGCTTTTAACTCTTCTTGTAACTCTTCATCAAGCATGTCACATTTAGAAACCACTAAAAGCCTTTCTTTATCTAATAAGTCGGGATTATAACGCTTTAATTCATCTAATAGAATTTCGTATTGTTTTTTGATGTCTGGAGCATCAGCAGGAACCAGAAACAATAAAGTAGAATTACGCTCAATGTGACGCAAAAAACGATGACCAATACCTTTTCCTTCTGCAGCTCCTTCAATAATACCCGGGATATCAGCCATAACAAAGGTTTGAAAATCACGATACTCTACAATACCCAAATTTGGTTTTAAGGTAGTAAACTCGTAATCCGCAATCTTAGGTTTCGCTGATGTGATTACCGACAACAATGTAGATTTCCCTGCATTAGGAAACCCTACCAAACCTACATCTGCCAATATCTTAAGTTCTAAGGTGATATTATGTTCCTGGCCTTCTATTCCTGGTTGAGCATAACGAGGAGTTTGATTTGTTGGGCTTTTAAAATGCCAGTTTCCTCGGCCTCCCATCCCTCCTTCAGCGGCTATGTATTCTTGGCCATTTACAGTAATTTCATGAATAACATTCTGGGTCTCGGTATCCCGTATTACGGTTCCTAGAGGTACATCCACATAAATATCTTCTCCATCAGCTCCTGTACTTCTACTTTTACTACCATGACCTCCATGCTCGGCTCTTAAGTGACGTTTAAATTTAAGATGATGTAATGTCCACATATTAGAATTACCACGTAAAATAATATGTCCTCCACGTCCTCCATCTCCACCATCAGGTCCTCCTTTGGTAATATACTTTTCACGGTGTAAGTGCACAGAACCTTTACCTCCGTTTCCGGAAGTCAAATGCAACTTTACATAATCTACAAAATTTCCTTCTGTCATAATTCTCTTTTCTCGTTTGTTCGGTATTTACAGTATATAGCCCGAAAAGGTAAAATTTAACTTTCCATCTATAGTAATTGTAGTTCTCTTAAACTCTGGACTACAAATTATCGATAGTTTCGCTTAAGCGAATAGTAATTTCATTTACGGCACCTACTCCATTAACTCCAAAATATTTATTTTCTTTCTGGTAGTAGTTTTTTAAAATTGCGGTCTCATCATAATATACTTTAATACGATTACGAATCACTCCTTCATCAGCATCATCTGGACGCCCTGATGTTTTTCCTCTTTCTAACAATCGTTGCACTAATACCTCATCATCGACTTCAAGGGCTACCATAGCACTCACTTCAGAACCTTTTGATGCTAATAATGACGCTAATGACTCTGCTTGAGCTTCAGTTCTGGGAAAGCCATCAAAAATAAAACCTTGAGCATCAGTATTTTTATCAACTTCGGCATTAAGCATATCAATAGTTACTTCATCTGGTACAAGTTGCCCTTTATCTATATAAGATTTGGCCAACGTACCTAGTTCTGTAGCATTTTTTATGTTATATCTAAAAACATCTCCGGTAGAAATATGCACCAGATTGTATTTCTCTTTTAAAACTTCTGCTTGTGTTCCTTTTCCTGCTCCTGGAGGGCCAAATAACACCAAATTTGTCATGTTTCTTGATTTTAGTTGATAAACTTCAGTGAGATTACGACCTAATCCATTATAATCTAATCCATATCCCACAATAAATTTGTTTGGGATTTCAATCCCTATATAATCTATAGTATTTTCTTTATGATAAGCCTCGGGTTTAAAAAACAAAGTAGCTATTTTAAGAGTAGCACAACCTTTATCTTTTAACAATGTAGTCAATACCTCTACCGTATTACCTGTATCTACAATATCTTCCAGAATGACAACCGTTCGACCTGACACATCTTCATTTAACCCAATTAATTCGTTAACTTGATGTGTAGTTTTGGTACCATCATAAGATGCCAGTTTTACAAAACTAATTTCGCAATTAGAATTAAATCGCTTCAAAACCTCTGAAGCAAACATAAAAGCACCATTCAACACTGCTATAAACAAAGGGTTTTGATCTTTTAAATCTTCGTTTAATCCTATAGCCACTTTATCTATTGCAACTGCAATTTCATCCTCGCTAATAAAGGGAACAAACTCTAAGTCGTGCAGTTTTATCATGCTTTTCTGTAATTACCCTTACTTATTTTTTGATTTAAAGGCGCAAAGATAGTAATTACAAATAAGACTTATAATAGTTTAGCTATTGCATTTACCTTACAATATTATGGTTATTCCTTTTGAAAAAATTATTTTTGTCATTTTAAAGCAAATTTGAAACCCTACAATGACAAATTTTTTCTCATCGAACTTTAAGCTAGGAATATTAGGAGGCGGTCAACTAGGCAAAATGATGTTATATGAAACTCGAAAGTATGACATTAGAACTCATGTTCTTGATCCCAATCTTGATGCCCCTTGCAAAATAGCGTGTGATCATTTTCAACAAGGTAATTTAATGGATTATGAAACCGTCTATAACTTTGGAAAAAAAGTAGACATCTTAACATTTGAAATTGAAACCGTAAACTTACAAGCTTTAGTTCAACTTGAAAAAGAAGGGAAGAAAGTATATCCCAGTGCTAAAACATTAGAAAAAATACAAAATAAAGGCAGGCAAAAACTTTTTTATCAGGAACATAAAATCCCTACAGCTGCTTTTACCAGGTTTTCTAATAAAGCCCATCTTACTGAAGGAATCACCAGCAATAAAATCAAACTTCCCTTTGTATGGAAAAGTACGCAAGGTGGATATGATGGCAAAGGAGTTACAGTGGTAAAATATGGCGCAGACCTGGTAAAGTTACCTGACACAGAATGTATTGCTGAAAGTCTAATTGATTTCAAAAATGAATTAGCAGTAATTGTTGTTCGTAATGTAAGTGGCGAAATTAAAACTTATCCTGTGGTAGAAATGGAATTTCATCCAGAAGCTAATCAAGTCGAATATGTAATATGTCCTGCTAGAATAGAAGAAAAAATTGCCAGAAAAGCTGTTGAAATTGCAGAAAAAGTATCTCAGGCATTTGAACACGTAGGTGTTTTAGCTGTAGAAATGTTTCAAACCCAAGACGACCAGATTCTTGTTAATGAAGTTGCTCCCAGACCTCACAATAGTGGGCATTACAGTATAGAAGCAAGTTATACAAATCAATTTGAACAACACATAAGAGCAATCCTGAATTTACCTCTTGGAGCCACTGAAAGTAAAGTAGCTGGTATTATGGTAAATTTGGTAGGTGCCGAAGGCTATACAGGCGATGTAGTATACCAAAACATAGAGGATATCATGAAAATGAAAGGGGTGACACCACATATTTATGGTAAGAAACAAACACGCCCTTTCAGAAAAATGGGGCACGTCACTATTGTTCATCAAGACATTGATAAAGCAAGAGAAATTGCCCAAAAAGTAAAAAATACAATCAAAGTGATTAGTAACACATAATAACTTTAGGGAAATCTATTTTATCTCTAAACATAAATTGGCTTATCAAAATTAAATAATAAAGACAACAACATTAATACATATCATAATGAGCAAGGTGGGAATTATAATGGGTAGTACAAGTGACATGCCTGTAATGGAAAAAGCTATAGAAATATTACAAGGTTTTGACATTGAAGTCGAAGTAGATATCGTTTCGGCACATCGTACCCCAGAAAAACTTTTTGACTACGGCAAAAATGCACATAACCGTGGTATTAAAGTTATTATTGCTGGTGCAGGTGGCGCAGCTCACCTTCCTGGTATGGTAGCATCATTATCTCCTTTACCTGTTATAGGTGTTCCCGTTAAATCACGTAACTCTATAGACGGTTGGGATTCTGTATTATCAATTTTACAAATGCCGGGTGGGGTTCCTGTTGCTACGGTAGCATTGGATGGAGCTCTAAATGCAGGTATCTTGGCTGCTCAGATCATAGGGACAGGTGACACTTGTGTTCTGGATAAGGTTTTAGTATATAAAGAAGGATTAAAACAGAAGGTAATCGAAGGAGCGAAGCAAATAAAGAAATAAAAAAAGAGCCACTTTTCAGTGGCTCTCTTGAATATCAGGTCTCACAAAAGAATATAACAATATTTATTAACCAACTTAAATATATTACACAAAAAAATTCATTGTAAGACCATTACTCTTAAAACCTACAACAAAGGTAAAACCTTACTTTAATTACACAATAAAAGTAGTCATAAAATTTATACAATTTTCGACGAATTGCATTTTTTGTCGACGAATTGCATTTTTTGTCGTTTTTAGAACACTTTTTTGATCGAAAAAACAGACACAATCATAAAATTTCTTTAAAAAAACCTCCTTTTTGGCTCAAAATAGAAAGAAAGAGCTGCAAAAATTGCAGCCCTTTCGATATATTTGGTCTTCGTATTAAAACAATTATTAATATTCATACCCCAAATAAAAATAACATTCCATTTTAATACTTGACCATACTAATAAACCTGATCAAATCTATTAGTATAAAAATTAGTTTGGTTTAAAATCGATATAACTAAGAGACGTTCTTCGACAAAAGGTCATTTTTTTCGATATAAGAACATAAATAATTAACAACAAAAGAAATTATCAATATAACAATGAAAAATCCATTATTAAACTCGTTTGATGCAGCGCCATTTTCAGAAGTAAAATCATCACACTTTTTACCAGCTATCAAAAACGGTATTAATATCGCAAAAAAAGAAGTTGATGCCATAGTTTCTAATACAGAAAAGCCATCTTTTTCCAATACTATAGAAGCCCTTGATTATTCTGGAGAATTATTAGATAGGGTTACCAGTGTGTTTTTTAACTTAAATAGTGCTGAAACAAATGAGGAAATTCAGAAAATAGCACAAGAAGCATCTCCTTTACTTTCTGAGTTTAGTAATGATATTGCACTTAACCTTGATTTATTTAAAAAAATTGAAGTTGTTTATCAACAGAAAGATATATTACAACTCACTCCCGAACAATCTAGATTACTTGAAAAGAGGTATAAATCATTTTCAAGAAATGGAGCCAATCTTCCTGATCAAAAGAAAGAAAAGCTTAGAGAAATTGATAAAGAACTTTCAACAATAAGTTTAAAGTTTGGTGAAAATATACTTGCTGAGACTAACAAATTTGAAATGCTACTCACTATTGAGTCTGATTTAGCTGGCTTGCCTGAAGGAGCTAAAGAAGCTGCTAAAGCAATGGCAGAAGCAAAAGGCAAAGATGGCTGGTTAGTGACTCTTGATTATCCCAGCTATATTCCTTTTATAACCTACGCCGATAATCGTGAACTACGCAAAAAACTAGCTCTTGCTTTTGGTGCAAAAGGATTCCACAATGATGAGCTTGATAATCAGGAAATTGTTTTAAAAATTGTCAAACTTAGACATGAGCGTGCTCAACTTCTTGGGTATTCTTCTCATGCAGAATATGTTCTGGAAGAAAGAATGGCAGAAACTCCTGATACTGTTTTTTCTTTTCTAAACGAAATTTTAGATAAAGCAAAACCAGCAGCAAAAAGAGAATTTAGTCAACTCGAATCATTTGCTAAAGATCTTGATGGAATTGATCAATTGCAAAAATGGGACGGCGCATATTATTCTGAAAAATTGAAACAAAAACTTTTTGATCTTGATGATGAAAAATTGAAACCATATTTCAAACTAGAAAATGTAATTGATGGTGTCTTTACAATAGCATCTAAATTATTTGGACTCCAATTTGAAGAAATCAATACTATAGATAAATATCACGAAGAAGTTAAGACCTATAACGTAACTGATCTAGAAGGCAATTTTATCGCATTATTTTACGCTGATTTTCATCCTAGACCCGGAAAACGAAATGGAGCATGGATGACTTCATATAAATCTCAAATGCGAAAAAATAATGAAAACATAAGACCACATGTTTCTATCGTTTGTAATTTTACAAAACCCACCCCAAGTAAACCTTCATTATTGACATTTAATGAAGTTACTACTTTATTTCATGAGTTTGGTCATGCATTACATGGTATGTTAGCCAATACAACATATCCGGGATTATCAGGAACTAGTGTATATTGGGATTTTGTAGAACTGCCGAGCCAGGTAATGGAAAATTGGTGCTACGAAAAGGAAGCTCTTGAAATATTCGCCAAACATTATGAAACAGGAGAAGTTATTCCTATGGAACTGGTACAAAAAATCAAAGAATCTGCCACTTTCATGGAAGGAATGACAACACTAAGGCAACTAAGTTTTGGATTATTAGATATGTCATGGCATGCCGGAGATCCAAGTGCTATTAAAAATGTTAAAGAGCATGAGAAAAAGATTTTTGCCGAAACTTCTTTATATCCTAATGTGTCAGGAAACTGTATGAGTACTGCTTTTTCACATATTTTTCAAGGCGGTTATTCTTCTGGGTATTATTCTTATAAATGGGCTGAAGTATTAGATGCTGATGCTTTTGAATATTTTAAAGAAAACGGAATCTTTAATACTGAAATTGCTGGCAAGTTTAAGGAACATGTATTATCAAAGGGAGGAACCGAAAACCCTATGACATTATACAAACGTTTTCGTGGACAGGATCCTAAACCTGAAGCACTTTTAAAACGTGCTGGTTTGATTAAATAAAATCTTATGTCATATCGAGCGTAGTTGAAAAAGTATATTTTACCTCAACTACGCTCCTTATGACTAGTTACATTATTTCTTTATCATTTGTTTAGTATAACTCTTTGCTCCATTAAAAAGTGTCAAAAAATAAATTCCTGAAGAAAACTTAGAGGTATTGATCTGAGTAATTTTGTTCTGAAGCTTCAACTCTTGTAAAATATTACCCTTAATATCCACAACAAGAATACTACCTGATTTCCATAAATCATTATTGACAGTAACCGTGACATATTCCCCATCTACCGGATTGGGAAAAAGCTCAAGTAATGCAGTATCACCTATAAGTTTTGTCGTTGTTGAACTTCTTGCAGATGGTCCACATTCACCAATACGATTCCAACCTGTATTGGTTCTTTCATATAAACTACCCTGATACGTTACTTGATCCCCAGGTTGATAGCTAACAGAGGAGTTATATGGAGCGACCCCGGCACAAATATCTGTATTCCCTCCTCCAGAGGTTTCAGACATCTTTATATCATCAATAACAATATCTCCTTGCCAACTATTACCAGTTAACGCATTAAACCTTAATTGTACTTCACCTCCAGTATATGCATCAAGATTAACTGTTGCTATATTCCAGTTGCTTCCTTGTGACCCTGATTTACTAAAAATACTTGTCCATGTAGTCCCGCTATCAGTACTAGCTTCTACAGATAAACTTCCTACTGCACTACCTAGCATATGATATTGAAAACTTAGCGTAGCTGTTGATAGTCCCGAGAAATCAAAACATGGAGAAGTAAGTATTGCTCTCTTATTAGGAAATCCTGTTCCATTTCCTGAAGCTTCTACATAAATATATGAAGTCCCTTCTATCGCACTGCTTGGTCCTGTTCCATTAGAAGGAGTTCCATTTGAATCTATAGTCCAATTTAAGTTATCTGAAGTTGATTGTGACCAGGCTCCAATAGTACCTTCGAATCCTTGTTGATATGGAAATGCAGTAATATTAGATGTACATTGGCTACCTCCCCCACCTCCTGTGGTTACTCCATTAGATATTTCGATCAGGTATTCTAAAGCTAACTTTGCAAATTTAGCCGCATGTGTTGCATTAGGTGTGGGAGATCTATCAAACGTATCTCGTGTTGTATGGATATTTGGATTACTCTCGTTAAATGTCGCTTCAAATGGAAAAGTTACATCGTACCCTTGCTGTGCCCAACTATAATGATCAGAACAGCCATAATTACATTGTGATGTACCATAAGTAATTTTATGAGTTCCTGAAGCATTATAATAATTCATTAACTGGATAAGAAAATCATTCAAGGTATCATCATTATATGAATCTGTAGAAACATATACATCATTGGTCGAGCCTTTATAATTAGTCATATCTAATTGCATATAACTTACTACATTTACATTTCGACTTTTATAATCTTCTGCAATTTCTTTGGATCCTCTAAGTCCCACTTCTTCTGCTGCAAAAGCCATAAATTCTACAGTGCGTTTAGGCTTAAAGTCCATTGCAAATAATACTCTGGCTGCCTCTGTAATAGTTGATATCCCAGAAGCATTATCATCAGCTCCCGGAGCATTTGAATTATTATTATTTCTTGTTGTAGAATCAATATGCCCTCCAATGATGACAAATTCACCTGGCTCCTCCGTTCCGGTTATTGTCATTATAACAGATGGCATTGCTGTACTATTATGGTTTACAATGCGTACAGAAACATCGCTTCTTCCTTGCGCGAGACCTTCCCATTTTGTTTTTAAATCCAAAACAGCCTGACGAGCACTATTTGTTGTATGATACCGTGTACCATAATTCTCCAGCTCCTGAATCTGATTAGCAATATTAACATTATTCACCAAATCAAGACTTTGCCGTACCAAAGCATCTTGTGTAATAGAAAAATTGGTGCTCATCTTCTGAACCTCTCTTTTATTAATGTTTTGGATAGATTGAAGTGCAGCCTTTTCTGAGGTCTCATAAATAAACCCGGGACCATGAACTAATACTTTGTGATGTAATTCTTCTGCAGCATTAGGACTAAGCATTACTGCACTATATCCATTAGCAGAATCAATGATTTTAATGTCCTCTGGATGATTAATTTTGAGCCCTTGGGCATCTTTGGTTTGCATTGTAGCAAAAAACATGTTGCTTGCCTCTTGACCAAAACTATGCATCATAAAAAAGCATAGCAAAAGTGTTGAAATAATTCGATTAAATTTTTTCATTATTATATGAGTTTGTGTTAGACTTATAACTTACACAAAATCAACCTTTAACAAAAATGGTATCCCCGCAAAATAATAACTGTATACACTTAAGCTTAAGTGAATTTTCATTATAAACATAAATATCTTTCAATATTTTTTGAAAGTTTAGAATTTTTTATATATTTGTACTATGAATTATGATGAAGCAAAAAACAAATTTATCTCTACTTGGGGATCTCTAGGATCTTTATGGGGAATTAATAAAGCCATGGCACAAATACACGCCTTATTATTAGTTTCACCAGAACCGATGTCCATGGAAGATATCATGGAAGAATTAAAGATTTCCAGAGGGAATACAAGCATGAATTTACGCCAATTAATGGATTGGGGAATTGTTTTCAAAGAAAACAAAATGGGAGAACGAAAAGAATATTTCACTTCTGAGAAGGATGTACAAGAGTTGGCAAGACAAATTGCTAAAGAAAGAAGTAGAAGAGAATTAAAACCAACCATCAAGATTTTAAAAGATGTTTCGAATATTGATGAAGATGGCACCGCCAAAACAAAAGAATTAATAAAGCAAACCAAAGCATTGCACGAAATGGCAGACACCCTTGACATTATGATGAATAAGGTGGTTGGTCAGGATCATAATTGGATTACAAAAGCATTGGTAAAATTAATTAAATAAAAATAATATTCTAAAGTAAGAAGGAGGAGACTCCTTTTTATTTTCAATTATACTTTCAGTTTTTTCTGAAACTTTAAAATAATCGAAATATGAAATTCAATATCCCAATCTGGTTAATAGTCATAGGAGGAATCGGCCAAATATTTACCGCATTAATCTACCCTTATATCAGGCATAGAGTGTTTGATTGGTATAATGATGTAAAACAACTAAAGCCCCTTAATCAAGAAATAGCAAAAACTTACGGAAGATACATACAGGGGCTTAATTTTTCCTTTGGATTAATTGCAATTCTGATCCCATCATACTTAAAAGAACAATCACCCCTTGCAATTGCTTTAACGGGATTAATAGCAGCGTACTGGGTTGGAAAAGTAGCTACTCAAATAGCTTATTATCCCATGTATGAAATCCCGAAAAAGCAAATATTTAAAATTGGCGGATACTTTATGAATGGTCTATTTATTCTTTTTACCCTGGTATACAGCTTATTAACTATTCACAATTGTATTGGTTTTTTTAATCACAATTAAAACTATGAACCTAAACTTAATCGCATATAGTATTTATTTACTCATAACTTTAATCATTATTATTAAAGTGGGTTCTATCTGTCATCGTAATGGAAATATTTTTATTTCTAATCTTATTCCCGATGATATAGAATATGGTATACGAATCAACAATTTACTTTTAACGGGGTATTATCTATTAAATATTGGATACGCAGTAGTTACTTTATCCAATTGGTCAACTATACTCAATCTACCTCAAATGCTAGAAATTATATCATATCATACCGCCATCATTATATGTGCTTTGGCTTCATTACATTATTTCAATCTGTTTTGGATTACAAAATTTATTAAAACTAGTAAAAAACTATAAATACAACACTTATGGAAACTTCTAAGATTTTTATCGGATATATGATTTATCTACCTATTACAATCATTCTAACCTATTTCGTTTCAAAAACACTATTCAAAAACGGAAAAACATTTATGATTGATATTTTTAAAGGTAAAGAAGATATTGCTTTGGCTACAAATCGATTATTTGAGGTTGGTTTTTATCTCTTAAACATTGGCTGGGCTCTACTAATCCTTAAAATTAATGCCTATCAATTTCAGAATACCTACCAAAACCTAGTCGAGGTTTTAAGCTCTAAAATAGGAGGTTTCTCCATTTATTTGGGCATCATGTTATTCCTTAATCTCTTTTTATTTTTCAGAGGAAGAAAAAAAGCAAATAAAAGAATGGCAATGTCATCTCAGGTATCCAGGCCTCAAGGTCCAGAAGTTCGATTATAAATTAATTAGTTCTAATCAAAGAGTATTTTTTTCACTCTGTTAAATAGCAATGTTATGAGTACACTTACCATATTACATAAACTAAAACTCAAAAGATCCGCTACCAAAGAAAAAATAATCAGGTTTTATGATGAAGCAACCGAGGATTATGAATTCTGGAGTAAAGATTTCAATATGCATTTTGGGTATTATATCCCGTTTAAAACCAGTATTTTCAAAAGAGATACTATGCTAAACGAGATGAATGGGCAGGTATTTGATCGTTTACAAGTTTCAAAACAAAACGCACTAATTGCTGACCTGGGTTGCGGAATCGGTGGGGCTATGCGATATGCACTTAGAAAATATCCTCTACTACGTATCATTGGTGTAACAGTATCTCCTTTTCAGGTTAGTGAGGGAAACAAAAGATTACAGAATATGAACGGATTGATTCTTGAAGAAAACTATACGCGTACATCTTTTAAAACTAATAGCGTAAATGGTGCTTATGCTATAGAGAGCTTTTGTCATTCTGGACATAGTGCAGCAGCTTTCAAAGAAGCATATCGAATATTAAAACCAGGTGCTAAACTCGTTATTGCAGATGCATTCTTAAAAAAAGATGAAGAAGACTTATGTGTCGGAAGCAACTATTGTTATGAACAACTTTGTAAAGGATGGAGTCTAGAAGGCTTAGGAAGTATGGATAAAATAAAGCTTACTTTAGAACAGATTGGTTTCAAGAATATAGTTATAGAAGATGTTTCTGCAAGAGTAGCTCCCTCTGTACTTCATGTACCTTTTGCTATCACTGGTTTTATGTTCAAAAAACTTTTTAGAAAAGAATCATTAAAACCACAAAGCTGGAAAAACCTTAAAGGGTCTTTATTCGCATTACTCTCTGGCTTGCACATGAGAAGTTTTGGGTATTACCTAATCACTGCAGAAAAATAAAATTAGAAAAGAAATGAAAAAAATAGTAATCGCAGCTGGAACAGGTTTCCTTGGAGAAGTACTGGTAAGGTATTTTAAATCAAAAGCAGAAACCATTATAATTTTAACCCGTGGAAAAAGTAACACAGAAAATAATATTCGATTTGTGCATTGGGATGCCAAAACTATTGGAGACTGGGCAATAACACTAGAAAATGCTGATGTTCTTATTAATATGACTGGCAAATCAGTAGATTGTAGATACACTCAAAAAAATAAAGACCTCATTCTAAACTCGAGAGTAGCATCAACCGCTATCTTAGGAGAAGCTGTCAATAAGTGTAAAAACCCACCTAAAACTTGGTTAAATTCGTCTACGGCTACCATCTATCGACATTCTTTGGATAAAGAAATGAATGAAACCGACGGAGAAATTGGTAGTGGATTCTCTGTTGATGTCGCTACATCATGGGAAAAAACTTTTTTTAATCAACAAACTCTTAAGACCAGAAAAATTGCACTACGAACCTCTATTGTTTTAGGTAAAAAAGGAGGAGCTTTCCCCCCAATTCTAAGATTGACAAAAATCGGTTTAGGAGGAAAACAAGGTCCTGGGGATCAAAAACTGAGCTGGATACACGAAGTAGACTTTGCAAGAAGTGTAGAGTTTATAATAAACAATTCACATATTAAAGATGTAATCAATATTGTAGCTCCCAAACCATCAACTAACTTGGTCTTCATGAATACACTTAATAAAATTGTAAAAAACCCTATCGCAATTCCGATCCCAAAACCAATACTAGAACTGGGAGCCCGAATTATAAGGACAGATACAGAACTTATACTCAAAAGTAGAAATGTAATTCCTTCAAAACTTATAGATAATGGTTTTCAGTTTTTATATCCAGATCTCGAACTCGCTTTAATTTCTCTTACATAATACTATTTATGACAACAATACACCTTACTACTAAAATAAATGCTCCTATTGAAAAAGTGTTTGACTTGGCAAGAAGTATAGATTTTCATGTAGAATCTGCCAGCAAAACAAAAGAAAAAGCAATTTCTGGAAGAATTTCTGGATTAATAGAATTAAATGAAACCGTTACATGGAAAGGCAAACATTTTGGTTTCTATCTTAAACATCAAAGTTTAATCACAGCCTATAACTACCCCAATCACTTTACAGACCAAATGGTTAATGGGCATTTTAAAAGTTTTAGGCATCAGCATATTTTTAATACAACCTCATCAGGCACAAAGATGATTGACATAATAGAATATAAAGTCCCTTTAGGTTTTCTGGGAAGAATTCTAAACAGTATTGCCATAAAAAATCATCTTACAAAATTCTTATTATCGCGTAATAGATCAATAAAATTACACTTAGAACGTAAGGAAATCTAAAAAATAAGACTAAGATCTTTATTTAGTATAGATTAAATAAATATTCGTATAGAGTATTCTTTCGGTAAAGCATTTATAAGATTCAACTTTTTATCCTATTTTTGGTGATCATAACAATAGAAAAGACCATGTCAACAAACACCATAGACCCCAACACATGGGTGGATAAGTACAGTGATTATCTGTTTAACTATACCATTGTCAGAGTTGATGATAAAGAAATCGCACAAGATCTAGTGCAAGAAACGTTCTTTGCCGGGCTTAAATCCATGAAAAATTTCAAAGGAGAAGCTAGTGAACGTACTTGGCTGATTTCCATCCTGAAAAGAAAAATCATTGATCATTACAGAAAAATTAATAGTAATAAAGGTAAAGCAGAGGTAAGAATTAATTATAGCACTGATTCTGAAACTGAAGGTGATTGGTTAGAAGAGAGAGTTGCTGATCCTTTTGACGGTAATGCAGAAAGCGAAATAGAAAATGATGAATTGGGTTTAGCAATACATAACTGTATGGAAAAACTACCCGAAAAACAATCCATTATTTTTAAAATGAAAACAATACAAGGTTTCGATACAGAAGCTATTTGTAATGAATTTGATATTACTGCGTCTAACCTATGGGTTATCATTCATAGAGCCCGTACGGCAATGGCCGAATGTTTAGAAAAAAATTGGTTTTAATAAAAAATGAGTAAAGAAAAGGGAATTTTAGTCAGTTGCTCAGAAGCAAATCACTTCTGTGATAAGAATCAGTATAAAGAGGCTACTTTTTGGGAAAAAGTAAAACTTAATATACACTTGATATATTGTAGAGCATGCAGAAAATATACTGCAAAAAACATGAAATTAACAAAATTAGTAAAAGATCCAAAAGTCATCAGTATTAATCGATCAGAAAAAGAATCGATGAAAGAAAGACTAAAACAAAAAATGTCTGAATAACATAAGACATATACATAAATATAATACCCCAAAATAAAAGAATTACGATAATAGTATAATGGAAAAAACTACTAGACTATTTGTATCCTGTGAAGAAGCGAAGTATATCTGTGATAAAAACCAGTATGGTGAAGCTACATTCATAGAACTTATCAAACTTAATATTAGGTTGATGTATTGTAAAATGACGAGAGCATATTCAAAGAGGAATGGAAAGCTTACTAAGGCAATGGATAAATCTAATATTCAGTCAATACCTTCTACTGACAAGGAAGTTATGAAACAAAAACTACAGGAACAATTAACCAAATAAATTCTGTAGAAGGATTACTATACCCAACCACATAATAGGAACACTTTCTACCCAAAAAGAACAATAATATTCTGATTGTTTTTTCTCTGTTCCCCATAAAAACAATAAACTAATTGTAGTTACTAAGATTGTACTTAAAATCTCTACAGAGGGAAGCAATCCTCCCTTTGTAGCCGTTAGCAACAAAAAAACGACTAGTAATATACTCCCAAAAACTTTTGTTCTTGTTATTCCGATTTTCTGTGGTACCGTTTCCAAAGTGGCCTCGTCATATTGAAGATCTCTTATTTCAAAAGGTAACATCATTACTATGATAAAAAGAAAACGCTGTACCATCTCTATCCAAAAATCCAAATTAAAACTCCCTTTTGCAAAAACTACAGGAATCATAACAGTAGTACCCGCCCAAATTAAACCAATAATGAAAATTTTCACCCCCGCAACATTCCTCAAGTTTTTCTTATTTGGAAAAACAGGTACAATATAAAGCACTGTAAGTGCAATAAGTGGGATCATATACAAAAGAATTTCGATAGAAAATTTAAATGCCAGATATGTGAATAACAAACTACTCAGAATCGTTAATACACGAATCCCCTTCATTGATTTTGTTAATCTTTTGTGATACAATTTGGATGCATTAGAATATTTCACAAAATTATAAGCAGTAACAGACCCAAAAAAGCTAAAGAAAAGAAACATGTATGCACTCGAAATACCATATTTCATTAAAGTAATCTGAACCAAAGAAACACTTGCTAAAGCAACATGTATACTACCATGGATGTAAAATCTAAATATACTTTTTAAGGTTTTCACGTTATAAATTTAGGGGTATGTGTTAATAACACCCCGAAATTGGTTAAAAACTTGATACCTTATGGTTAATTTATTGTGAAATTTTTATGGTTTAAATATGTATTTTTGCGGTCTTAATCTCAACTGTTTTTTTCGCTATGAAAACTGACTCTTTTAAACTGCGCCATATTGGTCCATCAGAAAAGGATTTAGGCAATATGTTAAATACAATAAAGGTTGATTCTATGGATCAACTTATCTATGAAACTGTTCCTGATGATATTCTTCTAAAAAACCCACTCAATCTTGCTTCTGCTATGAGTGAACAAGAATATTCCGCACATATGCAAAAGCTTTCTGCAAAAAATAAAGTCTTTAAAACATATATAGGCTTAGGATATCATGAAGCATGTTTACCTGCAGTTATTCAACGTAATATCCTTGAGAATCCAGGGTGGTATACAGCTTATACTCCATATCAAGCAGAAATTGCTCAAGGTAGATTAGAAGCATTGTTAAATTATCAAACCATGATCTGTGATCTTACCGGTATGGAATTGGCTAATGCATCATTACTAGATGAGAGTACGGCAGCAGCAGAAGCCATGACAATGTTATTTGCAGTTCGCTCTAGAGCACAGAAAAAAAATGAGGTTAATAAATTTTTTGTTTCCGAAGAAATACTTCCTCAAACACTTTCTTTATTAAAGACAAGAGCAATTCCTTTAGGTATAGAATTAGTAATAGGTGATCATCAACACTTTGATTTCTCTACTGATTTCTATGGTGCTATTGTGCAATATCCGGGTAAATCTGGACAAGTCTATGATTATGCCGATTTTGTGCAAAAAGCACATCAATCTGAAATTAAAGTAGCGGTTGCTGCAGATATTTTAAGTTTAGTAATGCTCAAATCACCAGGAAGTTTTGATGCTGATGTTGTAGTAGGGACTACACAACGTTTTGGAATTCCTTTAGGATATGGTGGACCACACGCTGGATTCTTTGCTACAAGAGAAGCATTTAAAAGAAATATCCCCGGTAGAATCATTGGAGTTACACAGGACTTAAATGGAAATCGAGCGTTGCGAATGGCATTACAGACCAGAGAACAACATATCAAACGAGATAAAGCTACCTCAAACATTTGTACAGCTCAAGTACTACTTGCTGTTATGGCTGGAATGTATGGAGTATATCATGGTCCAGAAGGGTTGACCTATATTGCTTCAAAAGTTAATGCAACTGTCAATACTTTAGCTAAATCTCTAGAAAATTTAGGATTTGAACAACTTAACGCAACATATTTTGATACTATACGTATAAAAGCAGATGCTAACGTAGTTAGAAAAGCTGCCGAAACCCTTGAAGTTAATTTTTTCTATCCAGACGCAAATACAGTCTCTATCTCTCTTAATGAGGCTACGACGATTGAAGATGTAAATACAATTATCAAAATTTTTGCACAAGTAACTAATAGTAAGACTATTGATAAGATAGAACAAATAGAAGATATAAATTCTATTGATCAAAACTTAAAACGTAATACCGAATTCTTAACAAACGAAGTATTTAACGCTTATCATTCTGAAACAGAATTGATGCGTTATATCAAAAAACTAGAACGTAAAGATCTTTCTTTAAATCATTCTATGATTCCGTTAGGTTCTTGTACCATGAAACTCAACGCTGCCTCAGAAATGTTGCCACTCAGTGATCCACAATGGGGTAACATTCATCCTTTTGCTCCTATAAATCAAGCTATTGGATATCAAGAGGTATTAAATAAACTTGAGGATCAACTTACAGAGATTACTGGTTTTGCAGCTACATCTTTGCAGCCTAACTCTGGTGCACAAGGAGAGTTTGCTGGTTTAATGGTCATTCGTGCTTATCATGAATCGAGAGGTGATCATCATCGTAACATATGCTTAATTCCTTCTTCTGCACATGGAACTAACCCTGCATCAGCCGTAATGGCGGGAATGAAAGTAATTGTTACCAAAGCTACCGAAGAAGGAAATATTGATGTAGAGGATCTTAGAGAAAAAGCCTTAAAACATAAGGATAACCTTGCTGCTTTAATGGTAACTTATCCTTCAACTCATGGTGTATATGAGTCAGCAATCAAAGAGATTACTAAAATTATCCATGATAATGGCGGTCAAGTATATATGGACGGAGCTAATATGAATGCCCAGGTTGGTTTAACCAACCCCGGGGCTATTGGAGCCGATGTATGTCATCTTAATTTACATAAAACATTTGCAATACCTCACGGTGGAGGTGGCCCCGGAGTTGGACCAATTTGCGTTGCCAAACAACTAGCTCCTTTTTTACCGGGTAATCCAATTATTAGTACTGGAGGAGATCAGGCCATTACTGCAATTTCTGCAGCTCCCTGGGGATCTGCATTGGCATGTTTAATATCTTATGGATACATAACCATGCTTGGAGCTGGAGGGTTAAAGCAAGCTACAGAATATGCAATCCTAAACGCAAATTATATAAAAGAAAGACTAGATGGCCATTATAGTGTGCTCTATGTAGGCGAAAAAGGAAGAGCTGCTCATGAAATGATTATTGATTGCAGGCCTTTTAAAGCCAATGGTATCGAAGTAACAGACATAGCAAAACGCCTTATGGATTATGGTTTTCATGCCCCAACAGTTTCTTTTCCTGTTGCAGGAACTATGATGATAGAGCCCACCGAAAGTGAAAGTAAGTCAGAATTAGATCGTTTTTGTGACGCAATGATCTCAATTCGTCAGGAAATAGCAGAGATCACTACAGATAACACAAATAATGTTATGAAGAATGCTCCTCATACGTTGGCAATGTTAACTGATGATAATTGGGATTTCCCATATTCAAGAGAGCAAGCAGCATATCCATTATCGTATATAGCAGAAAATAAATTTTGGCCATCCGTAAGACGTGTAGATGATGCCTATGGAGACAGAAACCTAATTTGCACCTGTACTCCTATTGAAGAATATATGGAAGCCGAAGCTTAACATTTAAGCTATACAAATTATAAAAGAGGCAACTATATAGTTGCCTCTTTTTGATTAAACTCAAAATTCTATGAAAGATATTACATCACGAAAGGATATCATATTTCTAATGGAAACATTTTACAAGGAAGCATTTGCTGATCCTATGATAGGTATTTACTTTACCGAAATCGCAAAAATCAATCTTAAAGAACATATTCCGCAGATTACAGATTTTTGGGAACAACAATTATTTAGAACAGGAGGATATAAAAAAAATGTAATCCGGATTCATAAAAACTTAGACAATCAAAAAAAAATTAAAAAAGTTCATTTTGATACTTGGTTATCCCTATTTCGTAACACAGTAGATATTAATTTCGAAGGAGAAAAAGCAGAACTTATAAAAACAAGAGCGCTATCTATTGCCACAGTTATGCAACTGAAAATTGAGTAATTTATATTTATTTCTGACTTCAAAAGTAAGTTTGGGCGTTGTAAAAAATATTATGCACGCATAATAAAGTAATCCCATATGTTTACCTTACCTTGTACAACATACAATTTGGGAACGATGAATATCAAAATAACGGGCACGGGAAGCTATATCCCTAGTGAAATTGAGAAAAATGAGGATTTTGTTAATCATCAGTTTTTTAATAATGACGGCGTTCAAATCGAACATGACACTACTACAGTCATAGACAAATTCAAAAAAATCACTGGTATTGAAGAGCGTAGATATGCCTCTGCTCAACAAAATACTTCTGATTTAGCATTTCTTTCTGCCGAAAAAGCTATTGGTAATTCTGGAATTAACCCAGAAACGCTTGATTATATTATTGTAGCCCATAACTTTGGAGACGTAACCAAAAATTCTGCACAAGGCGATGCCGTACCTAGTCTCGCCGCAAGAGTAAAACACAAATTAAAAATAAAAAACCCATATTGTGTTGCCTATGATGTCCTTTTTGGTTGTCCTGGGTGGATAGAAGGTGTTATACAAGCCCGATCATACATTAAAAGTGGTATGGCAAAAAAATGTCTTATCATTGGAGCAGAAACTTTATCTCGAGTTATCGATAAACATGATCGTGATTCTATGATCTATTCTGATGGATCAGGTGCTGTAATATTAGAAGACACAAAAGAATCGGGAGGGATCATATCTTCCGTTAGTGCTTCTTACACCTTTGAAGAAAGTAATTTTTTGTTCTTTGGAAAAACATATAACAACACTTCTTCAGACCATAATAAATATATCAAGATGCATGGAAGAAAAATATATGAATTTGCCTTAAACCATGTTCCTAATGCAATGAAAGCATGTCTTGACAAGACAGGTTTTAATATCTTTGATGTCAAAAAAATACTTATCCATCAAGCAAATGAAAAGATGGACGAGGCCATTGTAAAAAGGTTTTATAGCCTTTACGAACAAAAAGTCCCTGATCATATTATGCCTATGAGTATCCAAAAATTAGGAAATAGTAGTGTTGCTACAATTCCAACACTATATGACCTGATTCTAAAGGGGAAAATAAAAAATCAATCTATTCTCAAAGGAGATATCTTATTATTCGCCAGTGTTGGAGCCGGTATGAACATTAATGCTTTCCTATATCAATTTTAATCCATTGATAAAATTCTTTTAGATCTATCTCGGTAATCTATGTAATTGTCTATTTTTACAATCATAATTATTGACCTAATTATTATGTACGAAGGAACTTTTCCTCACAAACGATATCAAAAAACATTAGAATTTTTAAGAGACAATGTCCCTGCTCCCGCTACTATTTTAGATTTAGGAGTTCGAAATCCTTTTGTGGACTTCATGGAAAAGGAAGGCTATACGGTTTCAAACACTTCTGGTGAAGATTTAGACATTGACACCAAAGCTGTCCAGACTGATACCGTTGAAGTCTTAACGGCCTTTGAAATTTTTGAACATCTTATCGCCCCATTTAACGTCTTAAGAGATTGTAAAGCAGATAAGCTTGTAGCCTCCATTCCCTTAAAATTATGGTTCTCCCCTGCCTATCGAAGTAAGACCGACCCTTGGGATCGACATTATCATGAATTTGAAGACTGGCAATTTGATTGGCTTCTTGAAAAAGCCGGGTGGAAGATCATAGCCAGAGATAAATGGACACATCCTATTAAAAAAATTGGATTTCGCCCACTTTTACGATTTTTTACACCAAGGTATTATATTGTATACGCAGAAAGAATCAAAAGTAATTAGTATGCTTCTTCTATAAATTTAAATTTATACTATTTCTTGAAAACATATATTGTCATACCAGCGCATAACGAAGAACAATTCATTGCTAAAACTATTGAGTCTTTGGTATCACAATCTGTCTTACCTCAAAAAATAGTTATCGTTAATGACAACTCCACAGATACTACGGTAGATATCGTAAATAAATTTATTGATCAATACGATTTCATAAGTTTAATCGATACCAATTCTTCAGAAGAACATATGCCAGGCAGTAAAGTAATCAATGCTTTTTATCAAGGCTATAGAACACTTGACACTGATTATGATATCATTTGTAAATTTGATGCTGACTTGATTTTCCCTTCAAATTATATAGAACAAATCATAGAACTTTTTAAAAAAGATAGTAGCATAGGAATTGCAGGAGGATTTTGTTACGTCCAAAAAAATCAGGAATGGAAATTAGAAAACTTAACTAACAAAGATCATATTCGGGGAGCATTAAAAGCATATCGAAAAGCATGTTTTAAAGACATTAATGGTCTTAGACCCGCAATGGGATGGGATACCGTAGACGAATTATTAGCTCAATACCATAATTGGAAAATTAAAACAGATGCATCACTACATGTAAAACATCTAAAGCCTACCGGTAACACATATAACTCAAAATCAAAATATAAACAAGGAGAAGCTTTTTACCGTATGCGATATGGTCTTTTGATTACTTTAATAGCTTCTGTCAAATTAGCGTTACGGAAAGGACAACCCAAACTCATCAAAGATTATTTGGCAGGATATTTTAAAGCTAAAAAGAAAAAGCAAACATTTCTCGTTTCACCAATTGAAGGAAAGTTTATTAGGAATCTGCGCTGGAAAAAGATGAAAAAAAAATTGATCTAGCATTATTTAAATCTTAAAGTATAGCTAACGCTTTGAAATTGACATTGTAAAATTCTTATATTCAACCCATAACTCATTCAAAATATAGACTCATGAAAATCAAATCTTTTCTTCTATCACTAGGCTGTGTACTATTTTTAGTTTCTTGCAATAAAGAAAACAAAACTGAAAAAGTAGATTATGTTCTTTTCTCAGGAACAGTAAAGAATGCCGTAGAAAATGAAATTAAAATATATGGAGATGGTAATAATTTCGGTCAAACTATAGTAATTAAAGAAGATGGTACATTTTCTGACACCTTAAAAATAGATACTAAAGGTACTTATGGTTTTATAATTGGTCAAGAACGTTCTAGTATATATTTAGATTTTGGAAATCAATTAAATTTATCAATTGATGTTAAAGAATTTGATGAAAGTATAAAATATACAGGGGCTGGCTCAGACGAAAACAACTATTTAGCAGAAAAACTTTTATTACAGGAAAGCTTTTTATCTGAAGGACCTGAAGGATATAAAAATCTATTTAGCAAAGATGCTAAAGAATTCAAAAATGAAGCATTAAAACAAGAGCAAGCTAAAAATGAACTTTTGAAAAAGTTTACCAATATAAACCCCGAATTTGTCTCAATCCAAACCAGTGATAATCATTATGAATATCTATCTATGATTAATGATTTTAAAGGAAATCATGCATATTACACAAAAAAAACAGGATATAAGACTCCCGCAGGCTTCCTTGATGAATTAACAAGTTTTGATATTGATAATTCTAAAGATTTTGAATCTTCTCAAGCATACAGACGATTAGTAATGAGTGTCTTTGACAGAATCTCTAGCGAAAAAGCTGATGCAGATAACATCCCGTTTGACAAAGCTCAAATGGAAAGCTTATCAAAGATTAAAAGTAAAAATATTAGAAATATTTTGATTAAAAATATTGCTTATCAAGTCTCTCCTAGGAATGATAACGCTGTTGAATTGTACAACATGATTATGGCGGCCTCTGATGATGAAGAGTTTAAAAGTGAATTAACACAACAATTCGAAAAAGTAAAGCAATTAGTTAAAGGAAATGAGTCTCCTGTATTTAATAATTATGAAAATTTTGCAGGTGGAACTACTTCGCTAAACGACCTTAAAGGAAAATACGTATATATCGATGTTTGGGCAACCTGGTGTGGCCCGTGTAAAGCTGAAATTCCACATCTTAAAAAAAAAGAAAAAGAATTTCATAATAAAAATATCGAATTCGTTAGTATATCTATTGATAAAAAAGCACAACACGATGCTTGGAAAAAGATGGTTACAGAAAAAGAGTTAGGCGGTATTCAATTATTCGCCGACAACAATTGGTCTTCTCAATTTATTGTTGATTATGGGATACAGGGAATACCTAGGTTCATTTTAATAGACCCAAACGGTAAAATTGTAAGTGCCAGTGCTCCTAGACCATCTGATGCCAAACTTCTTGATGTTTTCAAGGAATTAAAAATATAAATGAAGTTATTCTGATTAAAAATCAAGACATACTTAAAAGGCTAAATCCTATTGATAATAAGATTTAGCCTTTTACTATTACGATTGTATGTATTGATTTAATTATTCTAAAACAAATGACAATACATCTCCAGTCGCTCCATTTGGAAAAGTAATTCCTAGCAACGCAGAAATTGTTGGAGCGATGTCTGGTATATGTGTTTTTCTTGTTGTGCTCCCCTTTTTAATACCATGACCAAAAAATAATAATGGAGCATGGGTATCATAATTTAAGCCACTTCCATGAGTAGAACCGGTTTTTGAATACGAAATCGTAGCGGGGTCTAAAACAATAACCACATCTCCACTTCTTTTTTGATTATATCCTTTCTGTACCAAAGCTACAATACCAGAAGAAAACTCTCCATTTTGCAATTGACTTCTGGTAAAAACTTTGTCTATCTGATCTTCTTGTAATACAAAATGAGCTATTGCATTCTGCAATTCTTCTGACACAACATTATTTTTTGACAATGTTTTATAGTTAAAAAACACTTGATTGTTAGAAATATTTTCAATCAATCCGTCTACTTTAAACTTTTCTTTCACAAATGTCTCCACTTTGGTTTTAAAAGCATCTCTATCAAAATAGCCCGAAGGAATTTTAACCGACTGCAAGTAAGAAGGTACATGAACTGCTCCATGATCAGCTGTTAAAAAAACTGTATACTCTCCTTTACCTACTTTTGTATCTAATGCAGTAAAGAAACGTCCCAAATCCTTATCTAATCGTAAATATGTATCCTGAATTTCTTTTGAATTTACTCCAAAATTATGTCCAACATAATCTGTACTAGAAAAACTAACCGTTAGAAAATCTGTAACCTCATCAGCACCTAATTCTTCTCCCTCAATCGCTGCTATTGCAAAATCAGCCGTTAGACTATTTCCAAATGCAGATGATTTTAAAATATCATATCCAGAATTTTCATCTTTTAATTTAGCCAAGTCATAAGGGAATGTAGCTGTCTCTTTTCCTTTATACCCTCCTTCAAATTTATTTTGATCCTCACCACTTTCGGTATATGTTTTAATATCATACAATGTATTCCATACCTTAAAATAAGATTTGGCTTGACCAGAGTTATTAAATTTTTCAACCCAACCTGGTAAATCATTTCGATAGTATGTACTTGTGATCCATTTTCCTTCGTCCTTCCCTCTAAACCAATATGCCGCATTAGCAGAATGCCCTGCAGGCAAAATAGCTCCTCTGTCTTTTATTGCAATTCCTATAGTTTTTCCCTTTAACTGGGTATGTAATCTATTTTGATCGGTTACGGTGGAGGTTTTCATACGATGAGGCGACATTCTTTCCATATCACTCTCTGAACCTACTGCCTTAACTGAAGCATCACTAGCACAATACACCATCTCTTTACTAAACTTATCATACCAATGATTAGAGATTATACCATGGTTTTGCGGTGTTGTTCCTGTAAAAACAGAAGCATGGCCGGGTCCTGTATATGTAGGTACATAATTAAAATGGTTATTCTTACAATTATACCCCTCTCGAATCATACGTTTAAATCCATCTTCTCCAAATCTACCATAAAACCTTGTGATATAATCATATCGCATTTGATCTACTACTATACCAACAACAAGTTTTGGTGAACTATTAATCTTATTCTCCTGCGAATTACAAGGAATACACAGTAAGGCTAACCATGTTATTAGAAATACTTTCTTTGTCATTACTTTATAAATTTAAGTCGCTAAAGTACTATTTGTACAAATGTAAAACTTTAATAGAAGGTTAAATGCTGTAGCTATTTTTTTTTCTATTTTAGCCTTTCTAATTATGCAGCATGTTTTACTTAGACGATATTGGTCGATATTTTTTAATGTTAAAAGGAGTTTTTAGTCGAATGACTAAAGGTTCTGTGATACGAAATCTAATATTTAAAGAAATCGATGATCTCATTATTGGTTCTTTAGGTATAACTGTATTTCTTGCATTTTTTATCGGAGCTGTTGTTGCGATTCAGACTGCACTTAATCTTACAAATCCTTTAATACCAAAAAAACTTATTGCTTTTGCTTCAAGACAATCGGTTATCCTCGAATTTGCGCCGACATTTATTTCTGTAATTATGGCCGGTAAAGTAGGTTCTTTTATCACCTCAAGCATAGGAACAATGAGAGTTACAGAACAAATTGATGCACTTGAGGTTATGGGTATTAATTCTCTTAATTACTTAATTTTCCCAAAGATCATTGCTATGCTCACCTATCCTTTTGTTATTGCAATTGCAATGTTTACAGGTATATTTGGAGCATATGTTGCTGGAGTCTATGGTGGATTTGTTTCTACATCAGATTTTTTAACTGGGCTTAGAGAAGAATTCATCCCATATCATCTTGTCTATGCATTTATTAAAACGTTTTTATACTCTTTTTTACTAGCTACAATACCATCATTTCATGGATACTACATGAAAGGTGGTGCATTAGAAGTTGGTAAAGCAAGTACTTCTGCTTTTGTATGGACTACAGTAGTTATTATTATTTCTAATTATGTACTCACACAGTTATTATTAAGCTAATGATAGAAGTTACAAACCTACATAAAGGATTTAACGGAGAGGAAATCTTAAAAGGAATCACTACTACCTTTGATCGAGGTAAAACCAATCTTATTATTGGTACCAGTGGAAGTGGAAAAACTGTTTTTTTAAAATGTCTACTTGGTCTTTTTACTCCAGAACAAGGCGCTATATGTTATGATGGCAGCACATATTCTGAACTATCCGAAGAACAACAAAGAGATTTAAGAGAACAAATGGGAATGGTTTTTCAAGGAAGTGCATTATTTGATTCTATGACAGTAGAAGAGAATGTAATGTTTCCTTTGATGATGTTTACCAAGCAGAAAAAAGATGATATGCTTGAGAGAGTTCATGAGGTTTTGAATCGAGTTAATCTTGAAAATGCAAATAACAAACTTCCTTCTGAAATTAGTGGAGGGATGCAAAAACGAGTTGCTATAGCTCGAGCTATCGTAACCAGACCAAAATATCTATTCTGTGACGAACCTAATTCTGGACTGGATCCAAGAACAGCAATTGTCATTGATAATCTCATTAAAGAAATCACAGAAGAATATGACATCACTACTGTGATTAACACTCACGATATGAACTCTGTAATGGAAATCGGAGAAAAGATTGTTTTCCTTAAAAATGGATACCTAGAATGGGAAGGTGACAAAAGCCAGATTTTCAAAACTGATAACAAAGCTGTAACCGATTTTGTATATTCATCTAACCTTTTCAAAAAAGTACGTGACGCGCAGATAAAAAGGTTATAAATTTTAAGAAAAGTAAGTCTATCTTTTTTAGTAGTAATTAGCTCTTGTCTTATTCAGAAAAGTTTTATTTTCTAAAATTTCAATAAAATAGTAAATGTTTTAAAAGCTATAGTCTACAAACCTTCTAGTTTCATTCTTTTTTATTCATTCAGTATATCTTAAATAATCTTATACATAAAAAAATGTACTAAGTAATTTTATATAATTTTTATTTTTTCTTCAATAAAACTATTAAGTTTTTTTTGCAAAGATTCAGAAATTGCTCCCCCCTCTATCCAGGTATGTATATCCCCAAGATAATGCATACCTAAATAATTAGCAGATTCTATAAAAGGCATAGTGAATCCATTCTTAAGCTCTGCATCAAAACCACAGCTTACCATACCCATTATTTTTCCTCTCAATTTTCTTCCGATCTCTTTTTCAATTTTCAAGCAGTCTGTTATTCTGTCAAAAAATATTTTCATATCACCACTCATAGCATACCAATACACAGGAGTAGCAAAAATTATAATATCATAGGTGTCCACAATTTCTTTCATTAAAGGAATAAAATCATCATCAATGTTTTCTGATTCATAATCATATGCACTAATGCGTTTTGATTTTAAATCTATAACATCAAACCCTGTCCTTTCTTTAATATAAGATACAATTATATTAGTGTTTCCTTTGCTTCTCGAACTTCCCTGAATAAGCACTCCTTTTTTATTCATTTTGAATATATTTAATTAAAAAGCAAAGCTATTCTGTTTAAAGCAATTATCAAATAAGGGGTAATTTTTACCCTATAAAGTATTTCCAAATTTTGAAAGTTCTTCAAAAACTGAAGAAAGTTTGGTCCCTAAGTCAGTAATTGAATATTCGGTTCGTTTAGGAAATTCATTAAAATCCTTTTTTTGAATTAGTCCATCATCAATCATTTCCTTTAACTGTTGCGTTAATGCTCTTTTTGAAGCTTCGGGAAGGCCTTTTTGAATATCTTTAAGCCTAGTATTTCTCTTCAAAAGCTCATTGAGTATTGCGGGCTTCCATTTCCCCGAAATAACATGTAATGCCTTTTCTATAGCGCAATCACTTTTTAACGGGGTTTTTCTCTGGTATGCACTCATGTTTCAAATTTCATTCAAAAATGAAGATATAAATAAATCGTATGAATGTCGATAATTATCAATTCTTGATTGGAGTACATATCTCAATCAAAAACCCATTATTATCCTTAACATATCCAACTTTTTGTCCCCAAGGTTTAGTTATAAGTTTTTCTACCTCGATGGCACCTGCTTTAATTGCTTTTTCAAAATCAAAATCAATATTTTCTGTGGTAAATGCCAATTCTACTCCAAATGGCTTTTCTAGAAGTGAGCTTTTTATAAATCCGTCCTTAACGTTAGAGTTTCCTAATTCTATTGATGCAAATGCAATTGTTGTTTCTCCAGAAATCAATTCGCTATAATCATTTTCTGGTGTTATAAATTTCTTTTTAAATCCAAATGCTTTCTCATAAAAATCAATGGTTTCAGGAACATTTTCTACATAAATAATGGTGTATGCAAATTTCATAATTTCTTTTTTATCGAGGGTATACAAAAATCTTATTATCTCATATCTCAATCCAATACAAAATGTAAAACAAAACAATGTGTTTTCTAACATATAATTGTAACACATGATATTGACACTCTACCTTTCGATCGGAATATATAAATCAACTACGCACTTATTTTCTGGGTGTTTACGGAAATCGTTATGGTAAATTTCAAATGGATTTTGTTCTGCTCTTTTATATCCGTTATTACTCATCCAAACAAACATCCCGCTCCAGGATTTTTCAAAATCATCAGGTGTAATTTCAAAACGGCCTACGATGCAACTTCCTTTTTTGATTTGAACTTTACTTATTTCCCCTTCTTCTTCAAAAGGTTCATTTGTGAGTACGCAAATACTCATACGCACTTTATCTTCTGCTGTTATTTTAAAGCTATCATGAAAAATTCTTGTCATTTTAGTCTCAGGATTATCCAATAACCTTTTTGATCTAGCCCATTTTAACATTCTCTCGAAGGCATTTTCTATTCCATCTATTCCAATATGAGTGCTACTGGCAAAATGTAATTCTGGTATTTCTTTAATTTCAATATTTGCATTCATTTTAATCCAATTTAAATGATTATTAATATTGCAAATATATTTTTCGAAGATCAGTTTTTCTTGACCATTCTTGCTTTCTACTTTACTTATCTTGCTAAATTTTCCTGGATTTAGTTTTCTAAATTCTGAAGGAGATACACTGTAAAAATTCTTAAAAGCCCTGGTAAATGCAGAATTACTATTAAAACCATATTGAAGAGAAAGCTCTGTAATACGTACTTCTTTTTTGTGCATCAGAATAGAAGCCATTTTTTCAATTCGCCTTCTTGTAATATAAGCATTAAGAGTTTCATTAACCATCGCTTTAAAGATTCTATGAAAGTGAAATGGCGAATAGTGAGCCGCATTAGCAACAGACTCTAATGATAATTCTGAGTCCAAATGATCATCAATAAATCTTAGAGCTTTGTTAACTCGATTAATATAATCTTTGCGAATCTCGTTTTCTGAAATTATCATTTATTTTTTGGTATTGTATTAATTACCATAATTAACATAAAACTCAAAGGTTTTAAAAACCTTTAAGACTAGAAATACGCATCTAATTTATTCTTTTTTTTCCTGTTGTATAGACTCTTTTTAATCTTTTAATTTATCTAAGAAAATATCATTGAGTATTTCGTCATTTTTACAATTTACTTAGGTTTTTTAATTTTAATCGTGTACAATACATATTTTTCATGTTCTTCATTTTTCATAAAGAATACCATTCGAACACATAGTAGCTATACTTATGGATAAAACCCTGAAAAAAGGGTAGTATCCAGATCTTGAAACTATCATCTTTGTCCTTAAAAATAGATACTGTTTTATGAAAAACACATGTTTTGTTAAGTACCTATCTATAGTGATGGGATTATTTTTATATGGTATTGGCGTTGCTCAAGACGATCGTTCCATATTGATAGATATCTATAAAGCAAATCAAGATAATACTTTAGGTTGGGACATTACTACAAATACCATAGAGGATTGGAAAGGTGTGACTGTAGTGCACGGAAGAGTTACCAAATTAGATTTACATAATAATAAATTAGCAAAACTCCCAGATAGTTTGGGAACCTAACAATGCTTTCGGAATTAGTTTTATCTGATAATCAATTAACAAGGCTGCCAAATAGTTTTGGAAACCTTATCATGCTTTATAAATTATATTTAGATTATAATCCAATAATAAGCTTTCCGGATAGTTTTGGGAACCTTAAATCACTTAAAATATTAAACGCATCTAATAGGCTGCGTCTAGGCCAATTAACAAGTCTTCCTAAAAGTTTCGGAAACCTTAAAACACTTACACACTTATTTTTAAATCATAATAAATTAATAAGTCTTCCTGAAAGTTTTGGAAACCTTGTAGCGCTTGAATACCTTGATGTATCTAACAACAAATTAACTACTCTCCCAGATAGTTTTGGAAACCTTAAAGCACTTATGTCATTAAATGCATCTAATAATCAAATACCTAGTCTTCCCGATAGTATTGGAAATCTTACAGCACTTGAAGATGCTGTTTTATATTGGAATCAATTAACAAGGCTTCCTGTTAGTATTGGAAACCTTAAAGCACTTATAACATTAAGTGTATCTAATAATCAATTAGCAAGTATTCCTGATAGTATTGGAAACCTTAAAACACTTGCAGAATTGTATTTAAATGACAATAAGCTAACAAAACTGCCAGACAGTATTGAAAATCTTACGGCACTTAGAAGCGTAGATCTACAAAACAATTCCTTAGATATTTTATCTATATCACAATGCGATTTTATAAGTGGTATTTCTGATGCCGTTCTAGATACTGATGTATGTAAGTAATAATGTAATTTCCATTTACACTTCTTACTTATTCTATATGTAACGTATCAGCTTTCATTTCCTTGGTTATCCATTTTTGTAATGCATTCACCCTAATTTGATTCAGACTATCTGATACTTTAAATTTCCATCTAGGAAAAATAACCTGTACTGTATCTACTTTTAAAAAATTCGATTTCAACACTTCACCATATCCAAGTTCTGCCAGGTCTGGAAATCTGATTTTTGCATCTTTTGCAATACTACTATAAGGCATTACATCCACAGGCACTACTTTATTTGCCTCTTTAAGTTGAGTTTCTAATCCGGCTATCTGGATTTTTAGATCTTCAATTTCATCAAGAAGTTTATCATTATCTTTTTCTAAACGATTTAATTGCTCAATAGAACGATCATAAGCTTTTGAGATCTGGTCAATCCCTCTTGATTTATTTCCATTTATAGCTAATGTAAAATCACTAATACTCGAATACTTTTTAATTTCATTTTGCAAATCGCTTACTGTTGCTTCTGTGATTTCTCCATCAAAATATAGTTTTATAGATTCGTTATCATAATCATAGAAATCTTTTCGTAGATATAAGTTTTCATTAGCATCAATCTCATTTAGCATAAAAGCTTTATAATCTCTCTTAGCATTACTCTCATTAAGAGTTACATAAAATGTATAACTTGCAGGAATCATAGCAAATATAGCTAGTAAAGAAGCAAGTTGAGCAATACGTTTTCGCTTTGCAGAATTTGCATAACGAATCATCGGAAAACGTAATAATTTTGCAACCGTAAATGTTGACAATGCTATAAATATCGCATTGATTGAAAATAAATACAAAGCACCTATGGCATATTCTAACTCCCACTCTGCTATACCATATCCTACAGTACACAAAGGAGGCATTAAAGCAGTAGCAATTGCTACTCCTGCTATAGCATTAGGCATTGTACCTTTCTTGGATTTTGCGATAATTAATGCAAGGCCTCCAGAAACTGCTACCAATACATCCAAAATAGTAGGAGCTGTTCGTGACTCTAATTCGGGAGTTAATTCTGTTAGTGGAGAAACCCAAAAATAAAGTGTAGCGGCAATTACACTTAAGCCTACCATCACTCCTAAATTGACCATAGATCTTTTTAATGTATCTATATCATTAATAGCAATAGATAGACCTACTCCTACGATAGGCCCCATTAATGGAGAAATTAACATCGCTCCAATAACCACAGCAGTAGAACTTACATTAAGACCTATAGATGCTACAAATACCGAAAAAATAAGAATCCAAGCAGTATGTCCTTTAAATGGAATATCATTTTTAACATCCTCAATTGTTTGATCTTTGTCTGTTTCTGATCGAATATCCAAAAGTTCTGAAAGAAATTGGCTTATACTTTCAAAAAGCCCTTTTGCATCTCTTTTTACTGATTCTGCCATCTCTTCCTGATCAGGAATCGGTTGGTTGGTATTCTCTTCCATAATAAATTTATCCGTATTGTTCTCCGTATTTTTCTTTTACTTTTTTAAGTACTACTTTAATATCCTGTTCTTTGCTTTTAGGGTAAATCAAGAGTACATCTTCTTTATCAACAATGATATAATCCTCTAAACCATCAACTACGACAATTTTATCGCTTGAAGTTCTAATCATATTATTAGACGCATTTACTGCCAAAACGTTAGCATTAACGACAGCATTATTTGCTTCTGTTTTATCTAGTTTATCATATAATGATCCCCAGGTACCTAAATCATTCCAATCAAATGTTGCAGGAAATACATATACATTCTCTGCTTTTTCCAAAATGGCATAATCAATAGATATATTTTCTGCTAGCGGGTAATTAGTATTGATAAAATCACCTTCTTCCTTGGTATTATACACCTGTATTCCTTTTTCAAATAATGCAGTCATTTCTTTTTGAAATCTACTAAATGCTGTTATAATGCTTTTAGCACTCCAAATAAATATTCCTGCATTCCATAAATAATTCCCAGTACTCAAGAACTGTTTTGCAGTATCATAATCTGGCTTCTCAGTAAACTGAATTACTTTTTTTCTTGCAACTTTGCTTTCTTTATCATAATGAATATATCCATAGCCTGTATTAGGAAATGTTGGTTGAATCCCCAAAGTCATGAGAATATCGCTTTTAGAACAAGCTATAAAGCTTTGTTCTAAATTTGCTATAAAGGCGGTTTCATCCTCAATCCAGTGATCGCTTGGCGCTACAACCATTACTGCATCAGGATTATCTTTTTGAATTTTTAATGATGCATACAGGATACATGGTGCTGTATTACGCATCGCTGGCTCAGTAACTACCTGCTTCTGTTGTACTTCTGGCAATTGTTCTAAAACCAAATCATTATAACGCTGATTAGTAAGAATAAATATATTCTCTTTTGGAATAATCTTAGTTAAACGAGAAAAAGTACGTTGAATTAAAGTTTCTCCTGTACCCAACATATCATGAAATTGTTTCGGAAATTCTGTTGTACTTACTGGCCAAAACCTAGAGCCTACTCCGCCCGCCATAAGAATAGCATAATAATTTTTGTTCATAAGTCAGTTTAATAATTCAACTTCTGCGTTTGGATTAAAAAGGTAAACTCTTCCTGTATCAAGTTCTACGCATTCATAGCGCTTTACTTTCTTATTACCTTTTTTGAAGATTTTTCCATTATATAATCGAAAAACACTTCCTAGGGGTAATTCAAAGATATAATTTTTATCATTAGCAGGATCAAATTGTTTTAATGCTAATGCTAATTTCTCATCAGTATCACTACTTGCTCTTGGGTTTTTAAAATGATTCGCTATGACAGGTAATAGCTTAGATGGAAAAATCTCTGGATTAATGTAAGGTAGCATCAATTTCTGAAAAGTATTTTTCCATTCTACACCATGAGGTTTTATGAATCTCCCATACTGTTCAAAAGCGACCAAATGAGCAATTTCATGAATTAGTGTAATGAGAAAACGATATTTATTAAGAGAGGCATTTACTGTAATCTGATGTCTTCCATCAGGCATTTTGCGGTAATCTCCATGTCTGGTAACTCGTTCATTAACGATTTTAAGATGTACATTACATTTTACAACCAAATCAAATGCCCTATCTACAGATCGTTCTGGAATATATCTCCTTAATATTTCTTTCAAGCGTATAAAATTATTAATCTTCCTTTTTGCTTTTGCAAAATACAAAATTAAGCGCACCAGAATAGTACGCTTAATTTATTATTTTTTATTTCCTTATCCACTTAAAATACACAAAAATCAAAGTTCCTAAAATTAATAATGGCCAGATATAAAATAATAGCAACGTTAGATTTTCTATGATAGACCAACCAAATGACATGCCTTGTTTTGCTTTGTCCAAGAAACCTGGGCGATACTCTGCTGGTTCTTCTTTAGGGATAATGGTCTCATAAATATCTATTTGAATTGTGCTAAAAGACACTTTATTGGTTAAATAATTTAATCTTCCTTGTGCTGACTCAATTTCTTCCTGAAGTTTACTCAGTTTTTCTTCTGCTTTTAGAATATCTTCTACTGTCTTAGCCTTGGTTCTTAAAATGTTTTCGTAACGCTGTTTTACTTCAAATTTTGTCTTTAACCGAGAAGTTATATCTACATATTCTTCTGTTACATCTACAGTAGAAATATTTTTATAATCCACAAATTCTGCCAGCCCACAAACACCATCAAGCACCACATCAAATTCATTCTGAGGAATCCTGATAGTGAAACGATTTTCTTTAGCATAATTTGTATTTGTAAATCTTTCATCAGAAATATATCCGTTATGTTCTGAAGCAATCTTCTTTGCTAATATTGTTGCTTTTTCAACGCTTGCAACTTTGATTCTGCAATTCGCATTTCTGATGATTTTTATCTGATTATTTATAACATTTTTATTTTTTACTTCTATCCCTCCAGCATCTTCAGTCTGATGTGTATTTAAAAGAGCAGTTTCTCCTGTTTCCTCTAATGCGATACTTTCATCATATTTGTTCTCATATTTAGAACAAGAGAAGATTGAACACATAAAAACACTTAAACAAAAATATATTTTCGCGAATCTAAATCCCATACTTTTAATATTACTTTGCTCCTTCATAACTACTAATTAACCTTACAAACTCTGCTCTATAACCCAAAACATCTTTACCCTTATTATTTTGAGCTAGAGATATGATATCTTCTGTATTCTGATTCTGGAGGTATTTAGAATCCCTTAACTTCATTCCAAACCAAGCAACAGAAGAAGCAAATTGAAAATCTGTTGACATTTCTATTTCTGTATCCATCGTAAAGACATGTAACATTTCTATACTTTGATTTTCTTTTGGGTTTTTATACCTTACCTTAACGGTAAACATTTCATTACCATAGTTGTTTTTCTCCGTCTTATTGGCGTATTTTAAATCTGAAACATCTTTGAGATATCTACTTTCTACTCCTTTAGGTATTACCTCATACAGAGCAGTGACAGTATGACCGCTTCCTAACTCACCAGCATCTTTGGTATCATCAATAAAATCTTCGTCATCAAGCAATCGATTTTCATATCCTATTAAACGATATGCTGTAACCTTTGCTGGATTAAATTCGACTTGAATTTTTACATCCTTAGCAATGGTAAACAACGTACCGCCAAACTCGGTTCCTAATACACGTTGTGCCTCTTGCATACTATCAATGTATGCATGATTACCATTACCTGTATTTGCCAATGTTTCAAGTTTACTATCTTTATAGTTATTCATCCCAAACCCTAAACAAGTTAAAAACACTCCGGATTCTCTCTTAATTTCAATAAGCCTCTTCATTTCTTTATCCGAACTTTCACCTATATTAAAATCTCCATCTGTAGCCAAAATCACCCTATTATTCCCATTTTTAATAAAATTTTCCTCAGCTATTTTATAGGCTAACTCAATACCTTCTCCACCTGCTGTTGAACCTCCTGCCATAAGATCCTCTAATGCTTGTATAATTTTCTGTTTATCGTCACCAGAAGTGGGTTCAAGAACAACTCCTGCTGCTCCTGCGTATACCACAATAGAAACTTTATCGTTTTCTCTAAGCTGACCGACCAACAGCTTCAATGCGCTTTTCAATAATGGCAATTTATTTGTTTCCCCCATGGATCCTGAAACATCTATCAAAAACACCAAGTTAGAAGCTGGAATGTAATCTACAGGTACTTCCTTACCTTTTAATCCAATTTTCACCAATCTTGTATTATTGTTCCATGGTGTAGCTCCTGATTCTGTATGAATTGCAAATGGATGTTTATCGGTTGGCTGATCATATTCATATTTAAAATAATTGATCATTTCTTCAATTTTAACAGCATCTTTTTCGATTTCTTGTCCATTATTTATCATTCTACGAATATTACTATATGATGCCCTATCAACATCTATAGAAAAAGTAGAGACCGGCGAAAAACTCACCCTTTTAAAATTGTTCTCTAGTATTTCTTGATACTCCTCTGAATTCTTATCTACTCCCTCTAAATATTCTAATTTGTATTCGAAATCAACTTCTTCTTCTGTAATACCAGATTCATTAATATGGTTGACTCTTTTAGGTAATTGATTACAAGAACCAATACTTAAAACTAATAATCCCATAAATACTACTTTGATTTTTTTAATCACCTTTGTTTTCATCTATATACTTTTTATATTGTTATCTGAAAACAAACTTAAAAGCTAACCAGATGAATCTATTGTAGAACACTTGTAAAGCAATTGTAAATCATTTTACAAAACACAAACACCTTATTATCAAAATCATACAATTATTACTTCTGAAGAAAAAATACTATTCGATCTCTTAAAAAAAGCAGTTACACAACATTTTTTAACTGCAAATAACGCTTCGAGCGTGGATATTGCTGAGTGGAAAGGGCAAGATATTGTCGTTTTTCAGGAAGATTTGCAAAAACAAGTTAAAGCGACTATTAGTGAAAAATCATTTTATAGTTATTTCAAAAACTCCTCAGAGAAATTACCCCGTGTAGATATTTTAAATCTACTTTCTAGATATTGTGGTTATATCAACTGGAATGATTTTAAAAATAATCATAATATCGATTCCAACCCTGCAAAACCCTTTACTATCCCCAAATGGTTTTGGATAGTAATTTTTGGGTTTGGTGTATTCATTTCTATCTACTTTTTAATCCCTACCAAAAGAACATTTACCTTTTGTTTTATTGATCAAGATAGAAATCAGCCTCTAACCAAAATACCTATAGATATTATCATACTAAATGATAAAGAATCTCCTTTTCATTCAAAAAGCGATAGTTTGGGTTGTTTCACCTGGAAAACAGAAGATGATTTTATTCATTTCATTATACAGTCTCCATATCATAAGACAGATACCATATACAGAATAGCTTCTTCTGACACACAAGAGGAATTACAAATCCAAACAGATGATTATGCGCTGATGTTACATTATTATGCTAACGGAAAGGTAAAAGATTGGAAAAACAGGAAAAAAGAACTATCCAGAATAATAGCAAATAACGCAACTATTTTTCAGGTTTTGCCTTATGGATTAGGTATTGAAATACATACAAAAGATGAATTTATAAATAAATTAACTACCCCTACAAAAAGCTTAAAGAATATTGAAATTATAGAATCTCGTAGATTAAACGGACAAATTGTTAAACTTAAATTTAAAGTAAAATCATGAAACAGTTTGTGTACATCATAATATCGACATTAGTATTTGCCTGCGCTAAAGCTCCTTCAAAAGAATTAGACATGGAAGCTTCAGAAACTATTGAAGCATTAGAAGAAGATAGTCGTCCTATCATTTCAGAAAATGAAGCTTATATCATCCTAATTACACAAAAACTACAGGAATTTATTGACAAAGAAACGTTAGAAAAATCTCATCCAGACTTTAGTTCAAGAAGTAAACAAAATAGTGTGCTGTCTATTAAAGATACTAATATCAAAGAAGTTAACTTTATAGGGGCTTTTCAAACTGTTTCGGATTCTATAAAAACAGTAAAAACAGAAGTTGTCTTTGCTACTACTATAGATACAATCATCACTACTATCAAAACTTCAAACATAGAAATTGAAGGAGAACTATTAAAAACTACAAAAATTACTTTTGACACTATAGGAACTAAATCCACATCCGACTTGTAGTTAAAAAACAGAATCCGTCAAATTTATTGACGGATTCTATAACCAAACTAATTATATTAGAATTTAAGTATAACTTAAGTTATATTGACATACTCAACAATCAATAAAACTCGATATAAAAATCATTAAATGTCGTCTATTAAAAAAATATTTTGGATAAATCTATAGCACATATGGTTTATCATAACCACAACAGGTATACATATCATTCGAAATAATATTACAAGAGTTAACAGATCATTACTACAGCTTCTGATTTCTAATTTGAAGATTATTAAAAAACACTTAAGTTATAAAACAGAGTTTTTAAACAAAAAAGCAGATAAAAGATAAAATTTACCACCAAACACTGTAAATGTAATGCAAAACTCTTTTTTCACTTTACTAAGGAGTGCTATTAGAAACCTGAAGAACTTTTCCATTATAAAAGGAGTTCCCGGTTAATGAAAAGTTTTTGATATAACTTGCCATTTCTATTGCGGTTAGAGGTGCTTGATACCCAGGAAACGCTTCTTCTAACATTTCTGTTTGAACTGCTCCAAGTGCTAAAACATTAAAAGCAATACCACTTTCTTTATATTCTTCTGCCCACAATTCACTTAATGTGATCACTGCTCCTTTACTAGAGCTATACGCAGCCAGTCCGGGAAATTTTATACTTCCTTGTATCCCTCCCATACTACTTATGGTAACCACATGACTACCTGATGTCATAAAAGGTAAAATCAAACGTGTAATTTCGGCTACTCCAAAAACATTTACCTTATATACTTCCTCAAAATCTTGTGTAGAAATTTCGCTAAAAGGTTTATGTAATAATTTACCTGCATTGTTTATCAAAACATCTACCTGTTTCCAAGTGGATGAAATATAATCTGTCATCTTTTTTAAATCCCTTGTATTACAGATATCAAAAGAAAACGAATGTATGTTTTTATGTCGCAGTTCAGCAATAGGTTTTTCGTTTCTGGATAAAGCTAAAACCTGATGTCCCTCTTCGGCAAATAATTTTGCCAGTTCGAAGCCTATACCTCTGCTAGCGCCGGTTATGATAATGTTTTTCATTCTATATGAATATACGTTATAGATTTAAAATCTGCGAGGTGTACTTAGTTAATTTAACTTAATTTCTTTATCAGTTGTATTCGCCATTTTTTCAATAACAGGAACACAATTATTAATCAGTTCTGCCATAAATTCAAAATTCATTTCAGATACTTCGTCATCTACATGGTGGTAATAGTCATAATTTGTAAAATCAAAGGTAGAAATGGTTTGGCAAGGCACCTTAAATTGTTCATAGAAAGGATAGTTATCACTTCTTCTGAACAATTGAAACTCTTTAGCTTTAGCCAAGTACCCTATCAATTCTGATCCAGCATAATCGTTTATTTTTTGAGCCATATTAGACATTTCAAACCCTGTAATATATGCTTTATAGGATTTATCATTTAAAGGCACACCTATCATTTCAAAATTAACCATGGTGTATAGGTTAATATTCTTTTCTTTTAGGACTTCAGCCAAATGTGCAGAACCCAATAACCCTCTTTCTTCAGCTCCAAATAAAACAAAAAGGATACTTCTTTTATTATTTTTTAATTGGGCAAACTGCTTGGCTAATGAAATAACCGCACTACTACCAGCAGCATTATCATTAGCTCCATTAGCAATAGTATCACCATTAACCTCCTTACCTGTTCCTATATGATCAAAATGTGCTCCCAAAATGATGAATTCATTTGATAAAGTAGCATCTGTTCCTTTAAGGTATCCTACCATATTATATGTCGCCGTTCCTTTAACATCAAAAGCATTTCTATAGGTATCAAAATAAGGAGCAATACCATATTTCTTAAACTCCCCTTCAATAAATTGAGCTGCCTTTTCTAAACCCTCACTCCCTGTATCCCGGCCACCTAACTCATCACTCGCTAAAAAATTCATAATATCTGCAACGTCTGAAACCTTGGTTTTTCCTAAACCACCATCTTCAGTTGTTTTTACTTGAGACTGAGCAGTAGTAGTTTGATTACAACTCATAAATAAGATCGCAATCAGAATGATAAAAATATTTTTCTGCATAAGAATATGTTTTTGATAAAGATAAAAAATCCCGCCTCATTTGAGACAGGATTAATTGTGAATATTATTTAAAGTATTTGAAACTATGCCAACATAGTAACCGGGTTTTCTAAATACTGTTTTAGTGTCTGTAAAAATTGAGCTCCTGTAGCTCCATCTACTGTTCTATGATCACAAGCTAAAGTAACTTTCATTGTATTCCCTACTACAACCTGACCATCTTTTACTACTGGTTTTTCTACAATCGCTCCTACTGATAATATTGCAGAGTTAGGCTGATTAATAATAGAAGTAAATTCCTGAATACCAAACATACCCAAGTTTGACACCGTAAAAGTACTACCACTCATTTCTTGTGGAGTTAATTTCTTATCACGAGCTCTAACTGCTAAATCCTTAACCTTAGCTCCAATTTGAGTAAGAGACATATGATCAGCAAAAGGTAATACTGGAACGACTAAACCATCAGGCACAGCTACTGCAACACCTATATTAATATGCTTAGCATACTTAGTAGTATTATCTGTCCATTGCGTATTTACTTGTGGATGTTTACGAAGTGCCATTGCACATGCTTTTACCACCATATCATTAAACGATACTTTTGTATCGGGTAATTCATTAATATTTTTTCGAGAAGCCATTGCATTCTGCATATCCACTTCTATTGTTAAATAATAGTGAGGTGCAGTAAATTTAGAAGCTGATAGACTTCTTGCAATCGCTTTACGCATTTGCGAATTCTTTACCTCTTCAAAACTCTCTTCTCCTGCAGGAGTAAATGTTTGTACTATTGGTGTAGGGGTTGTTTCGTTAGTTGATACTGGAGTACTAGTAGGAGCAGAAGGCGTAAATGTTTCCACATCCTTTTTAACGATACGTCCATTCTCACCAGTTCCTTTGACTTGGGAAAGATCAATTCCTTTATCCGCTGCAATTTTCTTAGCTAAAGGAGAAGCAAATATTCTACCTCCATTAGTTGTTGCGACAGGAGCCGTTTCTGTTTTTATTTCGGGTTTTGCTTCTGTCTCAGATTTTTGATCACTACCCGTTGAACTAGCAACAGTCACTCCATCTTTTAAACCTGAAACATCTGTGCCTTCAGGCCCTATTATTGCCAACAGCACATCAACCTTTGCAGTTTGCCCTTCTTCTATACCTATATATAGTAGAGTTCCGTTATAGAAGGATTCAAACTCCATTGTAGCTTTATCTGTCTCTATTTCAGCTAAGATATCTCCTTCTTCTACAGTATCTCCAACTTTTTTCAACCAGGTTGCTACTGTTCCTTCTTCCATTGTATCACTAAGACGAGGCATAGTAATAATTTCAACTCCGTCTGGTATTGCTGTAGATTCAGATGACGTTGGAACCGCCGATTCTTCAGTGTTTTCTTCTTTTGGAGCATCAGCAGCTGGTGCTGCACTTCCATTCAACAAACCAGAAATATCTTCACCTTCTTCTCCGATAATTGCTAATAACTGATCTACTGGTGCTGTTTCTCCTTCTTGGATTCCTACATGAAGTAGTACTCCATCATAAAAAGACTCAAACTCCATTGTAGCTTTATCGGTTTCTATTTCAGCCAGGATATCTCCTTCGCTAATTGTATCTCCTTTTTTAACAAGCCACTTCGCAACAACTCCTTCTTCCATGGTGTCGCTCAATCGCGGCATATTAATTACTGTAGCCATAATCTATTGTGGTTTGTGTGATAAAAATGGATAATCATCCTGTTCATATACAACATCGTACATTACATTCTTTTCTGGGAATGGTGATTCCTCAGCAAATTTCTGACATTCTGCAACTCTATCTTTTACTCTTTTATCGATCTCAGCAACTTCTTCATCTGTAGCATATTTTTTATCTTTAATAATATCCAAAACCTGAGTTATAGGGTCTATTTTTTGATACTCTGCTACTTCTTCCTTTGTACGATATTTTTGAGCATCACTCATAGAGTGCCCTCTATATCTATATGTTTTTAATTCTAAAAATGTTGGCCCTCCTCCTGTTCTTGCTCTAGTAATAGCTTCATCCATTGCTTCCGCAACTTTTATAGGATTCATTGCATCTACAGGACCAGAAGGCATTTCATATCCTTGTCCTAGTTTCCAGATATCAGTATGGTTTGCTGTTCTTTCTACAGAAGTACCCATAGCATATCCATTATTTTCTACACAAAACACTACTGGTAATTTCCATAGCATCGCCAAGTTAAAAGTCTCATGCAACGATCCCTGACGAGCAGCTCCATCACCAAAAAATGTAAGTGTCACTGCATCTCTTTTATGATACTTATCTGCAAATGCCAAACCAGCTCCCAAAGGTATTTGTCCTCCAACGATACCATGTCCTCCATAAAATCGATGTTCTTTTGAGAATATATGCATCGATCCTCCTAAACCTTGAGAAGTACCAGTTCCTTTACCATACAACTCTGCCATTACACGTTTTGGGTCAACACCCATACCTATAGGCTGTACATGATTACGATAAGCTGTTATCATTTTATCTTTTGTAAGATCCATTGCATGTAAGGCTCCTGCTAAAATAGCTTCTTGCCCATTGTACAAGTGTAAAAAGCCTCTTACTTTTTGTTGGATATAAACCTGAGCCAGCTTATCTTCGAACTTTCTCCAGAAAAGCATTTCTTCGTACCAATTTAGGTAAACTTCTTTAGTGATCTTTTTCATTTATAATTGTGTGCTGATGTATATATAAAAAACCAGTTTAAAAACTAGTAATTATTTAATTTTTCCTCCTTATTTATTAAGAGAACGAAAAACAAAAATAACATATTCGGAATTAAGGAGAAAGGAGTTTGCGCATAAAATCAACGAAAACGTTATAAATACGAATTATCAAAAATAAGCGGCAATAAATTAGCTAAAGAAGAAGATTTGACCACTTTTCCTGTCTCTCCCATAAAATAAATAGCTATTGGCTTGTTCTGTTTTATCTCATACTCTGCTATTGATTGCCTACAGGCACCACACGGAGGTGTTGGAGTAACCAATTGATGTTTTAAGGATTTAGCAGATAATGCCATTGTAACAATGGGAATTCCTGGATAATTAGCTCCAGCATAATATATAGCTGTACGTTCTGCGCATAATCCAGATGGATAACAAGCATTCTCTTGATTATTCCCCAAAATCACTTCGCCATTTTCTAATAACAAGGCTGCTCCTACCAGAAACTCCGAATAAGGAGCGTATGCTTTATCTCTAATCTCAAAAGATTGTTGCATCAGTTTTTGTATATCTACAGGTAATTCATCAAATGAATCATATACCTGTAGAATAGATTTTAGTTCTACTTCCTTCATCTATACTTTTGTCTTATGATTTTTTGATCATCTAGTTCTACACCTATTAAACATCCAATAGAGCTTCACAATGTACCACAATCAAAAAAAGTATCAAACTTTACAGTTGATACTTTTTTTGATATTATTTACAATATTATGATTTAATCATAATATTCATCTCCAAAGTTAAACGAAAGACCAAAACGAAGCGTTGAATCAAGTGGACTTCTAACAGAAGATGTAGAGAATAAATATGAAATATCTAAATTGATAATATTATATTTAAAACCTGCACCTAGTGATAAAAATTTACGAGCACCTTTTTCTTCGGCTTCATTAAAGTATCCAGCTCTAAAAGCAAATACTTCTTTATACATATATTCTGCTCCCAATGACCATGTAATTTCTTTTAATTCCTCACTAAATCCATCTGGTGCATCACCAAATGAAGAAAATATAGATCCAAAAGCGCTTTTATCATTATATTCTTGATTTGCAGCTTGTTGTTCTTCTGGAGTAATAGTTCCATCACCATCCGCATCAGGATCCAGCGGAGTTGGAACAAGAAGTTTACTAAATTCTAACGATGGAGTAATTCGGTTATCTTCATTAAAGATAAAATCAAAAGAACCACCTAATCTAAAGTTTGTTGGTATAAAATTCTCTTGTCCTGCATCATCATATTTTATTTTTGGACCAATATTAGAAATTGTTGCACCTGCTCTCCATCTACCATTAAAAGAATTAAAAGCTATTTCATCACTTCGGTAAAAACCTGCGATATCAACTCCAAAACTACCTGCTGCACTTGCATCGGCACCAGTACCCTGAAGTCTTAAATCAGAACGTAAATAACGTCCTGCTACTGCCATAGAGAAATGATCATCCAGTTTTAATGCATATGAAATATCTAAAGTTAGCTCATTTGGCTTTTGCACATTGGGTGCATCTGTAGGACCTTGTCTAAACTCAATATCACCTAAACTAAAATATCTAAAACTTGCCGCAACAGCACTTCTTTCATTTATACGATTAACATAATTTACATTCCCTAAAAATATATCGTTAACCAGATTACTAAGATACGGAGTATAATTAACCCCTACGCCTTGCTTATTTTTAATAAAGGCATACTTTGCAGGGTTCCACTGCTGCGAAAACGCATCTGCAGACGTTGCAACCCCCTGATCTGCAAGACCCGCTGCTCGTGCATCAGCAGCAATTAACAAAAACGGTGTGGCTGTAGTAATCGCTCTGTTCTGTTCCTGAGACCTTGTTTTTGAAGTAAAAATTGTTGCAAATACCAGGCTAAGGATTAATATTCTTTTCATATCCATTAAAATTGAGTTTGACAAATATATAGTTATTTAGTGATTAAGAATAATTGAGTTCTTAATTTTTTCAAGTTGCTGATTAATTAACGTCGAATTTAGAGATATCTTATATATCATTCAATTTTCGGTAGGTTTAATTTTAATAAAATATCTTCTTCTTCATAATCAACAACCACCGTATTCTTTCATAAAGTAATAAAAACCAACCACTTACACTCATTGTTTTAATTAAAACAAACCACTCATTATTTGTTGGTTTTATCACACTTTCAAATATCAACCAAATTCTAAGCTAAAATAACACTGTTGCACATAATTATGTATATATAACAAGATTTTTTAGCAATACATATGGTTTTTAGTTATTTATTACTGTTTAACCTTAATTTGAACATATTAACATATGAACTCATAATTCAACTACTTTTTATTTTTCATAAATATCAATGTTGTTTAAAAACGTGTAGAATAAAATTCGAATATATTTTTAATCCCAAAAAAAGGTATTCTGAAGTATTCACAGACATAATTATTAAAAAAAGTTGGTTGCACAGGGCTTTTTAGAGTAAAAATTAACCTTTAAACATTGGTAGGTATTCATTTTTTAAAAAAATAAAATTTTAAGAGTTTATTTTTTGCATATTTTTTTCTCTAAAACTCAGAATGAAAATTTTACTATTATTCAATTGTAAGACTATTTGTTTCAGCAAAAGCAGCATCGCACACCCAACCCCTTAGTCACTGAAAACAAATTCATTACATTAAAAAACCAAAAAAGAACACGGTTCTAAATTCATTCTAACTTTCAAGTTTTATAAAAAAAATAATAATAAATTTATAAATATTGCGTTAATCCAAAGTCGTTATAAATTCATAAAAAAATGTGAATTGATAATATTTTGAAAAAATTAGGGTAATTTTAACGTTTATTATTTATATTGCAAGCCCTAATTTCTACTTTAACGAACTTAAGATTATGAGAAACGCGTTTATTTTTAAGTCGCTAATGGCACTTTCCGTTAGTGTTTTACTATTTAGTTGTTCGAAGAACAATTATGGTGACAATTCCAGAGCCACAGGTTGGAAATACAATTCCAAGGATGGTGGATTTCAGGTACAGACAAATTATAAAGAGCAAGAAACAGGACCTGGTTTAGTTTTTATAGAAGGTGGTACCTTTACTATGGGACGTGTACAGGATGATGTAATGCATGACTGGAATAATACTCCAACTCAACAGCATGTTCAATCTTTTTATATGGATGAAACAGAAGTAACTAATGTAATGTATCTGGAATACTTAGATTGGTTAAAAGGTGTTTATCCTCCTACTGAACCAAAATACAGAAACATTTACTATGGTGCTCTTCCTGATACTTTAGTTTGGAGAAACCGACTTGGGTTTAATGAAATGATGACAAATAACTATTTACGTCATCCGGCATATGCTAATTACCCTGTAGTTGGAGTAAACTGGATTCAGGCAATCGAATTTAGTAACTGGAGAACTAACCGCGTTAATGAAAGAATTCTTGAAGAAGAACAAGTTATTAAAGAAAATGCTCCTTTCGAAGATGTTTCTGCAGAAAGTACATTTGACACAGATACTTATTTAAATGCTCCTTCTCAAACATACGGAGGTAATGATGAAGCTATTCGCGGCGGAAGAGCTTCAGAAAGATATGAAAAAAACAACGACTCTACAGGTTTATACATTCAACGTAAAGATGGATTACTTTTACCTAAGTATAGACTACCGACAGAAGCAGAATGGGAATATGCTGCTTTAGGTTTAGTTGAAATTAGAAGCTATAACATCTATAGAGGTAGAAAAAAATACCCTTGGAGTGGAAAATACACTCGTTCTGGACAAAGAAGAACTAGAGGTGATCAATTAGCTAACTTTAAGCAAGGAGATGGAGATTATGGTGGTATTGCAGGATGGAGTGATGATGGTGCTGATATTACTGCCCCAGTAAAGTCTTATGACCCTAATGATTACGGATTATATGACATGGCAGGAAATGTTGCAGAATGGGTTGCTGATGTATACAGACCTATAGTAGATGATGAGTACAATGACTTTAACTACTACAGAGGAAATGTATATACTAAAAATGCTATCAATCCTGATGGAACTGTAAAAATCGTTATGACAGACTCTATAGTATATGACACCTTAAGTAATGGTAGAATAATATCTAGAGTTTTACCTGGTGGTATTTTACAGGTTCCTATCGATGATAATGAAACCTATATGAGAACTAACTTTACTGATAGTGATAACAGGAACTATCGTGATGGTGACAAGAGTTCTTCTAGATACTATGAAGGATATCAAGACGAAAATCTTCCGAACAGAAGAATGTATAATGCTCCGATTCATTATGTAGGCCCTAGTGCAGAAGATAGCACAAAAATGGATAAAAAATATGATGAATCTAGCAAAAGAACAACAATCGTTGATGATAAAGTACGTGTCTACAAAGGAGGTTCCTGGAAAGACAGAGCGTACTGGTTAGATCCAGCACAAAGAAGATTTATGCCTCAATATATGGCTACAGATTATATCGGTTTCAGAAATGCTATGTCTCGTGTTGGTACGAAAGCAAGAAAACAAAAAACACCTAGACATCAGAAACCAAGAAATTAAGATTATTTAAAGTTCGTTATAAATATTAAAGCCCTGTACAATTTTGTCAGGGCTTTTTTTAATATCAATACTTAATGACTATTGCCCAAATACATCAATTGTTTCTAGAAAGCAATACCGTATGCACTGATACTCGAAAAATTAAAAAAAAAGATATCTTCTTTGCTCTAAAAGGAGAGAATTTTAACGGAAATACATATGCTGAAAAAGCATTAGAATTAGGTGCATCCTACGCTATAGTAGATGAAAAAGAGTTCAAGACTTCTGAAAAGCACATTCTAGTAAATAATGCTTTAAAAACATTACAAGAACTAGCATCTTATCATCGAAAGTATTTAGGCATTCCCATTATTGCTCTAACTGGAAGTAATGGAAAAACAACCACAAAAGAACTCATCAACAGCGTACTCTCTTCTAGCTTCAAAACGACTGCTACGATCGGCAATCTCAATAATCATATTGGAGTCCCCCTTACTCTTTTATCAATGTCTAAAGACACGCAAATAGGGATTGTAGAAATGGGAGCAAATCATCAGGGCGAAATCGAGTTCCTCTCCTCAATTACCAGCCCAGACTATGGCTACATTACTAACATAGGAAAAGCACATCTAGAAGGTTTTGGAGGTATCGACGGTGTTTTAAAAGGTAAAACCGAGCTATACACTTATTTAAAAAATAACAACAAACTTGTCTTTCTTAATTCTGACGACAAAAAACTTCAAAATGCTTCTTTAGGCATTAATACTTATACTTTTTCTACATCTTCTAAAACCGATGTTACTATTCAATTAACAGAAACTAATCCCAACGTTAAAGCCACTTACCAAAACTTAACAATAAACAGTAATTTAGTAGGTGCTTATAACTTCACCAATATTGCAGCCGCAATAACCATTGGGCGTTATTTTGAGATAGATATTCAACTCATTAAAAATGCTATCGAGTCTTATATCCCAAAAAATAATCGCTCTCAAATTCTTGAAAAAGGAAATCACACTATTATTCTGGATGCATACAATGCAAATCCTACCAGTATGGATGCTGCAATTAGTAGTTTTACCCAACTAAACCATAGTCACAAAGTTGTATTTCTTGGCGATATGTTTGAACTTGGAGAAGCAGCAGCATTAGAACATCAAAACATTGCCGATATAATCAGTAATACAAATGTTAATGAAATATACTTAATTGGAAGTAATTTTTTTCTCACTCAATGTAAAGATCCTCGAATTAAAAAATTCAAATCTTATGAGGATTTAATGAGCAATTGGAGTTTAGAAAACAAGAAAGATGCGATCCTCATCAAGGGTTCTCGAGGAATGCAACTAGAAAGAATACTTGAGCTACTTTAGCCATTAACAGCCCCGTTTTTGACAAAGTTTTCAAGATTTTTTATTGTTGTACTCATAGATTTCCTAAAAATTCTTTTCATAAAAAGCCATAACAAGAACTTATTAAGTAATGATTTAGCCTTGGGATACAGCTCAACGGTTAATAAACATGAATTTTCGGATAGAGGTCTTATAATAAAAAAATTATAAAGAGCATCAACTGGGACATCTGTTGTACGTTCTCCATACACAATTTCATTACCATTTGCTGCTTTCGTAACTGTTGTAAAGTTCAATCGTTTTCCATCAATAACGCATACATGCTCTGTTCCCAACCGGGTAACTTCTTCAGGGTTATATTCGAATTCACTCACTCCATTCACCCAATAGTGTCTATAACTATAATTAGTAATGTACTCAAACAACTGCTGTCCAGAAATACCAAACTCTGTAGTCAAAACAACACTCGGAGCACATTTAAAATCTACCACTTCAGGAATTGCAAATGGATTAAGTTTTAATTTGGCTTTATCTATCTCAGAGAACACATACCTAATTTCTTTACCATCATATACATCACTTCCTTCTACAAAATTATACAACTTGCTTTTATAATGAACCGGAAGACCTATAAACTTTGAAACCTCACTACTTAATAAAGCATAATTATCACTTGGAACAGAATTTTTAAGTAATCTATGAGCCTCAATAACCGATTGTCCAAATGGTTTGCGTTTCTCCTGTACAGTAATAAACTGCAATTCACTACAATGTACTACAATTTTCAATTGCAGATTTGGTGCAGTAGCACAAGCATTACAAGGACAAATACGATTTTTCTCCAAAAGCTTTAGGTGACTATAAAAACCAGTAAACATAGTCTCTATCTGTGCTAAAAGCTTTTCCTGTGATGGAATCTCATTTTCTTTATAAAAAAACAAAGCATCACCCTCTACCTCGGCCAGTTTTAAATCCTGAGTATTCGCATTAATAAGAACTTCTAACAGCTCAGAAATTACGTGTTGACTATGTTCTACCTCTGTATTTTGAACAAAATATGTAAAACCTGAAATATCAGGGATAAACAATAATGAATTTGCCATGCAGATATTTAATATACTCTAATTTACCTAATAGAAATGATGTGTGTTTTCCATATATCATTGTTCAAATCAATTTGTACCACAACACAATTATCACATCAAATAAGCGATACTATACAAATCTATACAATTTAAAGAGATAGATTACACTTTTAATCGTTAGTAAATACATAAATTACCTTTCTTTAAGCTTTTTTAAGCTTCATAATTCGATCCTAACACAAGTGCACACCTCTTTCATAGAATTCTGATTTATATCACCTATTTATAGCCCGAAAAATTATCTATACTTTCAAAAGGTAGTATCAGACTCTTATTTTTGATTTGGAGTTTCTTCTGGAAATGAAAAAAACCTACACAAATTGTATAGGTTTTTAATTTAAAGTGGGCGCTAAGGGATTCGAACCCCTGACCCCTTGGGTGTAAACCAAGTGCTCTGAACCAACTGAGCTAAGCGCCCGCTATCTTGCGATTGCGGATGCAAATATAAGACAGTTTTACAGTCTACCAAAAGAATTTTAAAGAAAATTTAAATTATTTCTGCAACAACAAATGTGCTTCCTCCTACATATACAACATCACGTTTTGTAGCCACCTGTAATGCAGCTTCATACGCCTCTTTTACCGTACCATACTCTTCGCCAAACAAATTATACTCTAAAGCCTTTTTCTTTAATTTTTTTGCATCCAACCCTCTTGGGATATCAGGTTTAGAAAAATAATATTGAGCTTCTTTTGGAAATAAAGACATAACACTATCTAAATCTTTATCATTAACCATTCCCAAAACGATATGAAGGCAATCGTATTTTTCTTCTAATAATTGCTCCAAAACTTTGGTTAACCCATCTTTATTATGAGCAGTATCACATATAACCTTAGGCTCTTTATGTATGATTTGCCATCTTCCTAACAATCCTGTATTGACTACAACCTTAGTAAGACCTCTTGAAATAGCAGGTTCATTAATTTTCCACCCTTGTCTTTGTAAGATCAAAATTGTTTGCAGTACGGTTCTAATATTCTCTTTCTGATAAACCCCAAGTAAATCTGAAGAATACATCTGACCATCATATTCTATTGCAAAATGTAAATCACTATTACATTTTTTAGCCTTTTCTGTAAAAACTTTTTTTGTTTCAGGTGTAGTTCTCCCAATTATTACAGGTACATTTTTTTTAATAATTCCAGCTTTCTCTCCTGCGATCTTTGTTAGCGTATTTCCTAAAAATTTAACATGATCCATTCCTATATTAGTAATGACAGAAACTTCTGGAATAATAATATTAGTAGAATCTAATCTCCCTCCAAGCCCTACTTCAATTATTGCAATATCAACCTTTGATGTTGCAAAATAAAGAAATGCCATCCCAACTGTCATTTCAAAAAAGGATAATTGATTTACCTCGAAATAGGATTTATATGTAGAAACAAAATCAACAACATACTGTTCTGGGATCTCATTACCATTAATACGAATACGTTCTCTAAAATCCTTAAGGTGCGGAGATGTATATAACCCTACTTTATATCCTGCTTCTTGTAAAACCGATGCCAACATATGACTTGAGGATCCTTTTCCGTTGGTTCCTGCAACATGAATACTCTTAAACTTGGTTTCCGGGTTTCCTAAGTATGCAGCTAATTTAATGGTATTATGAAGATCAACTTTATATGCACTAGCGCCATCACGCTGGTACATTGGCAATTGGGCAAACATCCAATCGAGAGTTTCCCTATAATTCATATGCTATATTATTCGGAAAGTTTAAACTGATAGATAATAGTTCCTACTTGTTTTGCGGGAGCTTTAGAATCATTATTAAATCGTGTAGCCAAAGCAGCTCTCTTTGCCGGCTCCATTAAGCATGAAGCACTATTCGTTGTTCCTTTCATCCCAGGAGTAGCTCGTATTACCTTACCACTTTGATTAACTTCTATTTTCACTACAACAATACCAGATTCATTACAATCCTGAACAAATTTTTCTTTGTTAAGTGCTTTCCTTCCTCCTAATCGATAATTCCCATCGCCATCCAGTCCTTTACCTGTGCCATAGTATGACTTAGCATTAGGATCTCCATCTGGACGACCTTTATCTCCAGGTGATCTATCATCACCTTCCCCTCCTTTGGCTTTACCATCACTTTTGGGGCCATTAGAAAAACTATTCAATATATCCAGAGTAGATTTATCTGGTTTTGGATCTGGTTTCTTTTCCTCTACCTTCTTAACAGGTTTTTCTTCTGTCTGATTCTTTGAAGGTTTCTGATCAGAAGGCTTAGGTTTTTTCTTAGGTTCATCCACCTTTTTTTTAGGCTTCTTTTTTGGTTTTTTTTCAATTACCGGAGCATCATCCAGATTTTGAGTAACCACCTTATCTTCGATTTGGGGTGTTTCTTCTTGTGGTTCTGGAGTAGATGAGGTTGTTTCTGGTGTGGTTTGTTTTGGCGTAGATTTGATTGGTTTATTAGGCTGAATATTACCTGATCCCGTCTCTGTAGTTCCAAAATTCACCGCAATACCACTTTCCTCCTCAGGATTTATATAACTTAAACTTAGATAAAACAATAAAAATATAATCCCAATGTGAACTATTATAGTCAGTATAAAGGATTTTCTTTTATGTTTTGTATCAAGCTTTATCATATTATTATTCAGGTCTTACCGCAAGTATTACTTTATATTTATTTCTATTCGCAATATCCATTACACCAACCGCCTTCTCTATCGGAACTCCTTCCTCGGCTCTTAAAATAATGGTAGGCTCATTGTTTCCTTGTAATCTAGATAATAATTCAGATTCTAACCTACTTTGACTTATACGTTCTTCATCAATATAGTATTGTAGTTTATTTGTAATACTAACCGATATGTTCTGCGCATTAGAACTTTTTCCTTTTGCCTTCGGTAATATTAAATCCAAAGCCTCTGGAGTAATTGCAGGTGATGTCAATAAAAAGAATACCAATAACAGAAATACAATATCTGTCATTGAAGACATGCTAAATTCTGGACTAACCTTATTTCTTCCTCTTAAATTCATACTATGCAGGTTCGTTTAACAAGTCCAAGAAATCTACAGCGTTAGCTTCCATACTATGAATCACTTTATCCGTACGTACTACCAGATGATTGTATCCAATATATGCTACAATTCCTACTACTAATCCACCTACAGTGGTTGTCATCGCAGTATAAATACCTTCAGCCAGAACCCCCATATCGGCAGTTCCTGAACTAGAAGCCAAATTATGGAATGCCAAAATCATACCAATTACTGTTCCTAAAAATCCAATCATGGGAGCTGCTCCTGCAACCGTTGCTAAAATACTTACATTTTTTTCCAGTTTATATACCTCTAGTCTACCTGCATTTTCAATAGCTTTATTTATATCCTCTAAAGAGTGACCTATTCTAGAAATTCCTTTTTCGGTTAATCTTGCTACGGGATTATTGGTTTGAGCACATAAAATTTTTGCTGCTTCAATTTTACCACTAACTACACTATCTCTAATTTTACTCATAAAACCTTCGTCATATTTTGAAGCTGCTTTAATTGCAAAGAGTCTTTCAAAATAGATATATACAGCTACAAAGAGCAATACAAAAAGAATAGAGATGATAACTACAGCACCGGTACCTCCGCTAAACAAAAGGTCCATAATAGATAATGAAGTTTCTTCTAATTCTGGGTTATTTTCTGGGGTGTTTTGGGCTAAAACACCAAGCATAGATAAATACGTCATTTTGATTTTGTTAATTTAGTGTTAGTATACTAACGTTATTTCTGTAGGTTAAGTATGTTTTTTCTCTTTACAATATATATATTATTCCCAATAAACCAATACCTCCTAGTACTATTGTATATGGAAAGGCCATTTTTACCATTTTCATATAGGACAATCCAATCAATGGAGCTAAAGAGGAAGTTAGTAAAAATAAGAACGCCGCTTGCCCATTAGGTGTTGCAACACTTGGTAAATTTGTTCCTGTATTTATTGCAATTGCTAATTTTTCAAACTGCTCCCTAGATATTGCTCCGTTATCAAAAGCCTGCTTAACTTCTCCTATATATACTGTAGCCACAAAAACATTATCACTTATCATAGATAATACTCCATTAGCCACATAAAACATGGAAGGCTGCTGTCCTGGATCTAGAGATAATGCCCAATCAATAATCGGTTTAAAGAGATGCTGATCATGAATCATTGCAACAATGACAAAGAAAACTACAATCAAACCTGTAAATGGAAGTGCTTCTTCGAATGCTTTTCCTAAATGGTGCTCTTCTGTAATCCCCATAAATGCCGTCTGCACAATAATTAATGCTAATCCAATAAACCCTACCGGAGCCAAATGTAATGCCAGACCAACAATCAAAAGCAGAGCTGATACAGCCTGTACTATTAGTCCGTATTTGGATTTATCAGATCTGTTAGCATCTTCCTTTTCTGTATAATTCTCAATAATATTTCTAGCAACCTCTGGTAATTTTGCACCAAAACCAAAGGACCCTGTAGTCTCCAGAATAACCGTTGTAATAAGCCCTGCTCCTAAAACAGGTAATGAAATTGGTGCCATTTTAAGGAAAAATTCTATAAAATCCCATCCCATTCGCTCTCCAATTAATAAATTTTGAGGCTCACCAACCAATGTACATACTCCTCCTAGCGCAGTACCTACAACACCATGCATTACCAAACTTCTTAGAAAACTTCTAAATTGCTCAAGAGTTTCACCACTTAATTCTTTTTTATCTAAAACTCCACTCTCATCATAGTCTCCAGACCCAGAATGAATCTTATGATATACTCCATAAAATCCTACTGCTACACTTATCAAAACAGCAGTAACCGTTAGAGCATCCAAAAATGCAGAAAGTACTGCTGCTAAAAACACAAACAGTAAAGAAAGTATCATTTTAGATTTTATTTTAGTAAATACTTTACTAAAAATATACATTAACAAGGGTTTCATAAAATAGATTCCCGCTACCATAAACACCAACAGTAACACAACTTCTAGATTTTGATCTACCTCATGATAAGCGTTTTTTGGTGTTGTTAGATTTAATGCTAGAATTTCTATAGCCAGTAACCCTCCTGATTGCAATGGATAACATTTAAGTGCCATCGCTAGAGTAAAAATAAATTCTCCAATAAATAGCCAAGCTGTCACGGTTGGCCCCAAAATGAAATAAGAAAATACATTAAAAATTAAAAATCCGATCATTAGAGTTTTATACCATTTCGGACTATTACCTAAAAAATACTTAAACATAGTTGTACTTGATTAATGCGATTAATACTATATCAGCTGTTTGAGAGCAATCTCAAATGCTGTTTTACTTATATTAGTTTGTGTTTGTTTATTATTGTAAGTGCTTTGAATAGCTCTTTTTATGGTTTCTGATGTATCCATGAAAATAGCTTCATCTGTCATTTGTACTTTGCGCTCCATAAAATATGCAAAAACTCTTGCCATTCCACAATTAGAGATAAAATCAGGTATCAAACTTACTCTCTCATCCGTATATTCCATGATTGGTCCAAAAAATATTTCTTTATCAGCAAAAGGAACATTGGCACCACAAGAAATCACCTCAAGACCCGAATTAATCATTTGACTTATTTGATCTTCTGTTATTAACCTTGACGCAGCACATGGAGTAAAAATTTCTGTTTTGAGCGACCATATTTTTTTATTTAATTCTTCAAAAGGAATAAGGTTTTCGCTATACAGTTTATTTCCTTTTTTATTTAAATACAGTTGTTTAATTTCTTCAAAAGAAAAACCGTTTTCATTTATTAACCCTCCGGCATGATCGATTATTCCCACAATCTTTGCTCCCATTTCTGAAAGATAATAAGCAGCTGCCGATCCTACATTTCCAAATCCCTGTACTACAGCTCTTTTCCCTTTTACTTCTCCACCATAAATATCGTAATAGTGTCGAACAGCTTCAGCAACTCCATATCCAGTAATCATATCTGCAACAGTATATTTTCTGGAAACATTAGGAGAAAACATAGTATTTTCTAATACCTTAATCACTCCTTGTCGTAGCTGTCCAATTCTATTTATTTTGTCAGCCTCAGTGGGTTGAAAATGACCATTAAAAACTCCTTCCTGAGGATGCCAAACTCCACATTCTTCTGTAATAGGTATCACTTCATGAATCTCATCAACATTAAGATCTCCTCCAGTTCCATAATAGCTTTTTAATAATGGGGACACTGCTTTGTACCATCGTTTAAGCACTCCTTTTTTACGCGGATCTTCTGGGTCAAAATTAATACCAGATTTGGCTCCACCTATTGCAGGTCCAGATACTGTAAACTTAACTTCCATTGTTTTTGCCAAAGAAAGTACTTCATTCATATCTAAACCCTTTCTCATTCTTGTTCCTCCTCCAGCTGCTCCTCCTCGTAAAGAATTTATAACCGTCCAACCTTCTGCTTCGGTTTCTGCATCTTTCCAATTAAAAATTATTTCAGGCTCTTTATTTTCGTATATTTTTAATAACTCTTTCATTCTTTTAAATTTCAATCCATTGAATACATAACTGTATGCTTTTGCAGCAACATCCTTTATAATTGTCTTTTTTTTAATAAAATAATCCCTCCATTACAGAGGTTAGAGTTGAGTCATATTATAAGGTATTACAATACATTGAAATTACAGTCAAAATGAGACTTCACAAATATAAAAAACTAAATACGTCAAAAGGATAAATAAAAATAAAATTATGCTAATAAACAACAGAATGTTTCGCTTGAGATATTATCATAGAATTTAGTAAAGCATATTCAAAAAATTTCTTAAACAACACTAATAAAAATCATTATATCAAAAAACGAAAAAAACAGCAAAACTATCATATTATCACTTATATTTGTGGGATTAATAAAATTTACGAGGTTATCTCGATTTATTTTCATCGAAAAGTAAGAATTGCGTGTTATGCGCGCACAGTAAATTATACAGAAATATGGACTTTAAATTATCCGAAGAACAGTTAATGATACGAGATGCAGCTCGTGATTTTGCCAAAACTGAATTATTACCAGGAGTAATTGAGCGTGATAACAAACAAGAATTTCCTACTCAACAAGTAAAAAGAATGGGGGAACTTGGGTTTTTAGGCATGATGGCTTCTCCAGAATATGGAGGAGGAGGAATGGATACCATCTCTTATGTTTTGGTTATGGAAGAGTTATCCAAGATAGATGCATCTTGTTCTGTTATTGTATCTGTAAATAATTCTTTAGTATGCTGGGGACTTGACACCTATGGCACTCCAGAACAAAAAGAAAAATATCTAACAAAACTTACCACAGGAGAATCTATTGGAGCTTTCTGTTTATCTGAACCCGAAGCTGGTAGTGATGCAACATCTCAAAAAACAACAGCTGTAGACAAAGGAGATCATTATATTCTTAACGGAACCAAGAACTGGATCACTAATGGAGGATCTGCAGATTACTATTTGGTCATTGCGCAAACGGATAAAGAAAAAAAACATAAAGGTATTAATGCATTTATCGTTGAAAAAGGATGGGAAGGATTTGAAATTGGCCCCAAAGAAGATAAGTTAGGGATACGTGGTAGTGACACTCACTCTCTAATTTTTAATGATGTAAAAGTTCCTAAAGAAAATCGTATTGGAGAAGATGGTTTTGGTTTTAAATTTGCAATGAAGACTTTAGCTGGAGGGCGTATAGGAATTGCAGCTCAAGCACTAGGAATTGCAGCAGGAGCGTATGAATTAGCAAAAGAATATGCTAAGGTTCGTAAAGCTTTTGGTACTGAAATTATGAATCATCAAGCAATCGCTTTCAAACTTGCAGACATGCATGTACAGATTGAAGCAGCTCGTATGCTAGTATATAAAGCAGCGATGGACAAAGATAATCACGAAAATTATGACTTATCAGGAGCTATGGCAAAACTTGTTGCATCTCAAGCTGCAATGGATGTTAGTATAGAAGCAGTACAAGTACATGGAGGTAATGGTTTTGTTAAAGAGTATCATGTAGAGCGATTAATGAGAGATGCTAAAATCACTCAGATCTATGAAGGAACCAGCGAAATCCAAAAGATCGTAATATCACGAAGCATTCTTAGAGATTAATTAGTTAAAATTCTCTAATCTAAAAGCCCAAATCACTAATCTTGATTTGGGCTTTTTGTTGTTCATTCTAGGTAGTCTAAATCATGTAATATTAATAATCATCAATTCTTTTAAAAGCAGTCCCAACACAAGGCTTAATATCAGAAACACAACCTCCTCCACTACAATCATTACCAAGTCTTGAAGCTCTTTCTAAATCATTACCCCCATTTACATATTGCATTGAGATACCCAATTTTGTAATGTTAATTTTTTTTAATCCGATTTTTCTTTTTTCCATAACATCTTTTAATTAGTAGTTAAAAATAAAAAAGAAATATTGATCAACATAGATTCAAAATTATTTAGCGGTTAAAATTTATAAATTTTAACCTGTTTTTTTTATATAAAACTATATACAGCAAACTAATCCCTATACCTTTTAACATATTCTGCAGGGTTACACCCTTTATTTTTAGAAAAGGCCTTTGCAAATGATTGAATGTTATTAAACCCTACTTCTTTTGCCATTGACTTAATTGAATATTGTCTAAACATTTTATTCTCTTCTATCTTTAAAATACAATATGCAATTCGCAAATCATTAATGTAAGTTGCAAAATTCTTTTGTTTTTCCATATTAATAACATTAGACAAATAAGTAGAATTCGTTTTTAAACTTTTTGAAACCTTAGCTAGAGTAAGATCATTTTTCAAATACCCAAGATCACTTTCAAAATCACTTAACTTCTTAAGTATCTCTTGTTTTAACTCTACAGAAAGGTCTAAACTTGTCTTTACAGATTTGGAATTCTTTTTCTCTAAAACTTCAACTCTTTTCAATTCCTTGTTCAACAAAGTTTTGTAAGCACTTTTCCTTTTCTTATAAAAATATCTGAATAAAAAACTTATCCCAACCATTACAAAAGCACTTAAGACTATCAACCTATAAGTTGAACGCTTATTATTATTAACAATTTCTCTTATCAATTGATCTTTATCCTTTATCAATTGTGGAGTATCATATTTTTTAACAATTGAGTTATTTAAACGACTCTGTTTTATAGCAGAAATACTATCATATCGTACCAATTTTTCCATTACTTTTAATTGGTTGTTTTGATCATTACTTTTTTTATAATGATCAATTAATAAAGTAAAAGCGTCTCTTATCTCTAATCTATAATTCGAATCATTGGTTACAGCATCAACTTTTTGTAAATAACTTAGTGCCCGGGGCTCTTCTTTTATCTTTAAATAGATCTTTCCTAAATATAAATAACTAATTCTTACCTGTGATTTATTAATATCGTCTTCAAATAAATTTAGCGCTTTTTGTAAACTATCAATCGCGGGGTTGTATTCATTCCTGTAGTAACTATTTATCCCAAATGCAAACAACAAATCTGAATAATAGAACTTACGATTGCTAGATAAACTAGATTTTATACCTTTTTGCAAATAAAAATATGCCGAATCATATTTTTTAAGACGATTGTAACTTTTTGACAACCCATACAATGTAGCAATATAGATCTGACTAGGCTTTTCTACTTCATCTTGTTTTTTGAAATGATTATAATTCTCCTTAAACACTAATAATGCTTCCTCCTCTTTCCCCAGAATAGTCTTTAATAAGGCAATGTTATGTTTCAACCCCATCAATTGCCAACTGTTATCATTAATTTCCGCATACTTTTTAGCTATTAAATATGCCTCTAAAGATTCATCATATCTTTCAACTCCACTTAATAAATTTCCTTTCATCATATACCCCGTGGATGGGTAATGATTATTTTCTAAGTCTTTTGTTACATTTATAATAGAATCTATATACCGTAATGATATCTCTGGTTGTTTTTCATAAATAGAAAGAAACATTTGATATCCATCAGCAATCTTTTCTCTATCCTTATTCTTTTTAGCCTTTACTATGTAAAAATTCGCTAACTCATGCTTGATTATTGAATCCTGATTTTTACTATTCCAAAAAAGAGTATTGAGTTCTTGAAGTGTCTTCTCTTTTAGTGAATCAGAAGAACTATTATAGATTTCTTTCTGTTCTTGCATAGAATACAATGTAGATATAAAGCATCCTATTATTACAAATAAACTAATAACTCTCATATGTACTCTAACCAAGGGCAAGGATTAGTTTTTAACAAAATTTTGGGTAAACATACAAAGAATATTAAAGGAAATGCAAAAAAACAAGGTTATCATGACAATTCTAAAAAGGATTAGAAGTTACAAAATGGTAAGGTAAAATTTATAAATCGATAAGGTAAAATTTATAAATGCTGACCAGATCCTCTTGAAAAAATTTCCTTTTACACATACTTTAGTATCTCAAAACTATGCAGCCAACCTGTATATTCATATCATTTTCTATAAAATGAATGTATAAAAATTTTAGTCGTAGAATCACAAACGACACTAAACATATTGTGGTATCAAATAATTAAAATATATATTATGAAAAAATCGATTTTAGATTTCGGAAAAACATTAAGCAAAAGTCAACAACAAAAAATAGTCGGCGGGGCACGTATATGTGATCATAGTATAGGAAGGTGTTATGAAGGATCCGCACCTACTAATGATCTTAACAGATTGGTATATCTTGATTCAGAAGGGGTATATCATATATTCTAAACATTAAGTTAGCATTATTTAACTTTAAATAAGCAAAGTAATTATATTAACTTATAAATTCCGGAAACAAACGGTTAATATAAATTATTGCGAAAAAAGTTCTATGTTAACTACTTATGATTAGATAATTATTCAATAACACTTTAAAATTACATTTTATGTATTTAAAAAATTTTTCTAAGTATAGAATTGACAAGAAATTATTATCAAAAATCAATGCAGGTGGGCATGGTTTAGTAATTTGTGGTAATGGAGAATCATTTAGCGCATCTGCAGAATCAGAAAGCTCAGTAGAACGAGGCGGTAGCCGCTGGTGCCGAGATAGAGGTGGTGTATCTGCTACTGTATATCTTGAATAAAATAAACTTTTGCTAAACGCTACGAAAAGATAAAATAGGGCTTGGTATTAATTGTAAGCTTCTAATAAATCGTGTTTCCAAACATCCTTCTTTCTTATTGTAGCGTTTAGCAACCAATATACATTCAATTTACTAATAGCAAATCTACAGAATTGGCTAACCCCACAAATAGTAAAGAGATAAAACACCTCACTATCCTCCATAATTTCATATACTATGGGGCTATAATATTAATTTTACAACTGGTAAATAAAGAATATAACATTACAGTTTTTTGAGCAGCTCTATGAAAACCCGAAAAACGGATAATTCTTTCTGCCTAGAGCCCATAGTTTGATGATGTTCTCCTCCTAATTGTTGTAAATCTCAAAATGACATCAGTGATATATCTTTTCAGTTTGTTCCATAATTTTAATGCACATCCAATTGCTTTTCCCTTAGCACTTTTAGGCAGAACCTCAAGAACCTGTACCTTAGACTAACTTTCAAAACTATTTAAAATTGAAGCAGCATATAATTTGCGGTAACGGTTTCTCTGTTCAGCTGAACTTTCAAGTTTCCTTGCTTTTCACTCTATAGCGTATAGCTTTTGATTTTGCCCCAATACATATCTGGCTCAGAATGCATCCCTATTCAGAGTTTTTTCAAAATCCCTTCTAGCATGTTCCATACATATCAATAAAGTAATGTTTCCTTTTGTATTAAAGTTTGCGAAAACCGAAAAGCTTAATAAAAATAGAGTAGGTATAATTCTTAAAAATTAATTATGAAAAATTTAAAGCAATTTAAAATAAACGCAAAACAACTAAAAAAAGTTTATGGAGGAGACAGGCCTAAAGTAACTGCTATTGACACATCAGGTCTTGAACGACGTATAGAGCCTGTAGGTACAGGGTTCGATACCGAACTAGTACTTTAATTAGAAAGCTAAAGATGGGTATATAAATAAATCTTATCCATTGTTTCAATTCCTCTCCTTAAATTAAATATAAAATTATTGGACTATAAGGCTTCAATTATACAAAAGACTCTTCCATTTCTTTTCGATATAGAAGTAAATGTGACTGTCTTTCTCAAAAAAGTTCTAACCGAATGCTCATATAGACTGGTCAAGTCTTTTTTCTAAAATCCTTTTTGTTCATCGTTTGTCATAATACCACATAGTAAAATCAATAATTAAAATTTAGTACAGACAGAATTTAGCTTACATGCTCTTTAACCTTCAAGTTTTTTATCCTCATTTTGGTATATCGCATTTGCAAAATTCATAACCGAAAATCTTAGGTTTTGATAACTATTCTTAATCGCTTCTTCTAAGGGAACAATATCCAAAAGAATTGAGGTCGAGAATCTTAGTCCTAATTGATGGTAATCTTTATCTGGGATATCCACAATTCCACAAAAAGCAGCTACCGGAATATTCATTTTTTTAGCACTATCAACAACTCCTTTCATTGTTTTACCTGCTAATGTTTGCCTATCTAATCTGCCTTCACCAGTAATCACCCAATCAGCATCTTTAATATGTATATCAATATCTGCCATTCTTTTAACTAACTCAATTCCAGATATTAAGTTTGCATTTAAAAATGTAATTGCTGCCGCTCCCATTCCCCCTGCCGCTCCAGATCCTTTTTCTTTTTGCACATCTTTAGAAAACTCTACTTTTAATAGGTTAGAAAAATGTCGCAACCCAAGATCCAAAAATTCTATTTCACTTTTGGAAGCCCCCTTTTGTGCTGCATATATTTTTGCTGCTCCATTTTTTCCGTATAGAGGATTATTCACATCACACGCCACTTCAAATTTTACATTTGCCAATTTTGGATGAAGATGATGTGTATTTATTTTTGTTATTGAAGACAAATTCTTTCCGACAGGAGTCACTTTATTGCCAGCACAATCTAAAAACCTATACCCTAGTGCTTCTGCCATTCCAATTCCACAATCATTAGTACTACTACCTCCGATTCCTAATATAATTCTTTCTGCTCCTTTGTCTATTGCATCTACTATTAATTCTCCTGTTCCGTAAGAAGAAGTATTCATACAATTCTGTTCTGATTCTTTTAGCAATTTTAATCCAGAAGCTTCTGCCATTTCAATATATGCTATCTTTTCTTGAGAATTAAAGAGATAGTTAGCACTTATCTTTCTAAAAAGAGGGTCGTTTATTGTACTACTGACTTTTTCGCCCTTTAGATAATATCGAATAACTTCCATTGTTCCATCTCCTCCATCTGCAAGAGGAAGCTTAATTATTTTTGCTTTTGGAATTACTTGCCGCAAACCTTCTTCAACAGCATCACAAAACTCAAAACCATCAAGAGATCCTTTAAACTTATCCGGCGCAATTACAAATTTCATTCGCTTATATCTTTTCGAGTATTAATTGTATTTAGAATAGTTTTGGTAAAAACCATGCAATAGAAATGATTAGTATAAAATATCCCAAAAGAATAAATATTTCTTTTTTTTGTTTGTAAAAAACGGTCTCCAATACATTATTATTTCTGTTTTTTAACAATAAGCTTATCGAATACCCTATAATGATTGTAACGAGACAACCGATAGCATTCCACCAAAACCAAAATATTTCGGGAACATATAACCATAAATACATATTACATAAAACACCAGTGATAATACCAATGTTAGCTCCAAATGCACTAGTCTTTTTTGTTAAGATAGCTAATACAAACGCTGCGAGGATAGGCCCATAAAATATGGAACTGATTTTATTTATGACTTCTATTACTGTCCCTTCTATATTTCCTGCAAAAAATGCAAAACCTAAACATACTATTCCCCAAAATACCGATAGCACCCTGGAATATGTTACATATCGATCCAAAGGAATATCTTTTTTGTATCTCTTAATAAAATCTTCCATTGTCACGGCGGATAAGGAATTTACGGTGGAGCTTAGCGAAGACATTGCCGCAGACATGATTGCTATAATTAGGATTCCTATAATACCATTGGGTAAATAATGGATTATAAATACTGGAACCATTAAATCAGCTTTTTTTCCTTCTAATGATGTAATATTTTCTTGATATATCGAATCCATTGCTTGTGCAAAATTTACATCCATTACTAAAAGTGTTCCCAATACTAACCCCATAATACAATACGTAAGTGTTATAGGAAATCTAAAAAGTCCATTTGCTAACAATAGTTTTTTAATTGTAGACATATTACTTGCTGATAATAATCTTTGAGACTGTGTCTGATCAGTACCATAATAGGAAGCATATAAGAAGAAACCACCTATTACCATTGGCCAGAAGCCAAATTCATCCTGTTTATCAGCATTATTAAATCCCCATTTTGAAAAATCAATTGCAGTAATTCTATCTTGATCTACGTTTGTTAAAAAATTATCTAAACCACCCAATTCGCTAATACCATAAATCAAACAAATAACAATTCCCAGAAAGAGAATGATCATTTGTATTACATCTCCCCATATTACTGCTTTCATTCCTCCCTGATATGAATATAGCAAAGTAATAACACCTATTATTAAAATGGATACCCAGAAATCAATTCCAATGGTTGCTTGCAAAATTAGAGACATCGTATATACCATTACTCCTGTAGCTACTGACCTACTAATCTGAAACACAAAACTTATCAATAATCTCGAAGAAGCATCAAATCTTCTTTCAAGAAATTCGTATACACTGATAATTCCCGATTTATACAATGGAGGGATTATCGCAATCATTAAAAAAGCCATCGCTAGAGGCACTCCAAATTCATAAGTCAACCATTGCAATCCACCTCCATCTTTCAAGCCTACAAAGGCTGGAGCCGAGATGAAACTTATTGCTGATAATTGTGTAGCCATTGTAGATAAGCTTAAAGGAAACCACCCCATGCTTTTTCCGCCTAAAAAATAATCTTGAGATGTTTTATTTTCTTTAAAAAAGTAACCTATCCCAATAAACCCTACGAGGTATAAAATGATAATGATATAATCCAAGTAATTCATATGGTTATGTATAATGTATTAACAACAGCTAAAAACAAGTATTCCTTAATAATCAGACTTTATTTAATTTATTTTTCAATTGGTATTTTACATTTTCATTCCATTCTTTTTTAAGAATACCTAAAACTATAGCATCGGTTCTTCCTTTTCCATTAAGTGATGGAAAAAAACCTCTTAATATTCCTTCTTTTTTACATCCTACACTTGTCATCGCCGCAATACTAATTTCATTCTCAACATAAGCTCCAAAGCCTATTCTTTCCAACCCTAATTTTTCAAACATAAATTCAAATAATAAATATTTGCAATGCTTATTTAATCCAGTACCTCTAAATTCTTTTCCATACCAGGTATGTCCCAGTTTAATAGTATTAAGATCTGGTATAAATTCATAGAAACGAGTACTGCCTGCATATCTATTTTTTCTTTTATCAAACACAACAAATGGATACTCTTTCTTACGTCTTCGGTTTTCAATTGCAGATTTGACATATTTGGTTAAATTCTTGATTTCGTTTCCTTTTTCAAAAAAATACATCCAAATATTCGGATCATTTGAAATTTCTAATAAGCTTTTAATATGTTCAACTTCTAGCGGAACCAATTTCACCACATCATCCTCCAAAATATACGTATCTGAAAAATTAAATCTTATTTTTTGCTTATGCATATCTATAAAATTAATCTTTTAAAAGGTCTATCAATAATGCTGCACTCCAAGAAAAATTTCTTCCTCCGTATCCACCATGCTCCATATTCTTATACATATTTTTTCTTGGATCAAAATATTCATAAAAACCAGCCTTATCAATAAGTTCTACCGAATCATTTTTAACTCTCTTAGCTAATTCATCATATCCATATTTCTTTAATCCGTAATACAACATCCAGTTTAGATTAATCCATACTGGACCTCTCCAATATTTTTTTGGATTAAATCTTTCATTTGCAGGATCAAAAGAAGCGCACAAATACTTATCCTCACCTCCAAAACGTTCTAACATTGTATTGACAAGAACTTTTGCTTTATCTATATCTGGAATCCCTGCAAACAATGGAGCAAAAGATGATGATGAAACAAATGAAATCTGTTTTTCATTTCTAAGGTCATAATGAACATATACTCCTAACTCATTATTAAAAAGCTTCTCATTAAAACTTCTTATACTTTTTCTTTGCCATATTCTTAACTGATCAATTTTGTTTGAGTGACCTCCTATTACTTCATATAAATTGATTAATGATTCATTTGATTTAATAAGCATTGCGTTAAACAATGGATCTTGAATCAAAAACGGAGAAGTTTCTGCTATTGCTTTATCATCATAGTTATGATTCTTTGCAATTTCTATAATATGTAGGTAATGATCATATTCTCTTTTTGAAGGGCGTTGAGATGGATCTACATGAGTAGTATCTCTTCTTTCAAATTCATATTCTGGAGGATTCATAGTTTTCCATATATCATCCCACATAGGTGAATTATCTGTTCCAGACTCCCAATTATGATAAATATACACTAGTCCTTCATTACGAGGATCTCTTTGCCCATAAAAATATTCATGATTTTTATATACTCTATCAATATGACTTTTAACAAAAGACAACATATCTTCTTTATCTTCCACAATTCTATGCATTTCCTCTAAAATGAAACCGGTAATCGGTGGTTGTGTCATTCCTGTAGAACGGAATTCTCTTGAAGATTGTGGATGTAATTCAGATTTATGAAAATCAGGTCCTGGAAAATAAGTGTCACTATCTGTGTGAAAAACAATATGCGGAATAAAACCATTTTCCCATTGCGCATCTAGTAATGTAGTTATTTCTTTTTTGGATTTTGCAACATCAAAATAAGCATAACCAATTGCAATAAAACCAGAATCCCATTTCCATTGGAATGGATACAACCCTTCACAAGGAATTGTAAACCCTTCTTTCTGAAAGTTATTATTCAAGACTTTTTCTGCTTCTTCAATCAAATTTCTTTTATCCATAGTATATATTCAAAAAAGCATTGATGTTATATAAAACACCACTAATGCTTTTAATTCTTAAAAAACAATTAAACTGGTATCATGAAAATATTAAAAACTAAATGTAGCATTGAAGAATAATCGAATTGGCAGAATCGGTCTTCCTACAAAAAATTCTGCTTCTGTTTGACCATCTCCTAATCTTGGGGATCCTTCAGTTATTCCTGCATCATCAAACAGATTAAACACTTGTGTTCCTAAACGCAATGTTTCGCCATCATCAGTAAGATCAAAAGTATATCCAGCATCAAAATTCGCTATCCCGAAACCTTCTAACTCAATTGTGTTCGTTTGATTAGAGAATTTATCACCGGTATAATTATATCTAAGACTACTATCAAACTTACCGTTATCATATTGAACACCTATATTGGCCAAGAAATTAGGCTGTCTTCTTAGTTCGTTACCTTCTAAAGTCGGATCATTCTCTGATTTTGTAATTTCATGTTCCTGATAAGTAACAGATCCACTTAAACTAAAAGCGTCATAAAACTTCCAATTCCAAGTTCCTTCTAAGCCAACAGTTCTCGTGTTTTGCACATCTACATCCTCTGTAAATCCTCCACCAGGGGCATTTATAAAAGTGATTGATCTTCTATCATTAAGTCCTGTTGCATAAGCTGCAAGTGTCCCAGAAAATTTACTGGTCCCATATTTCACTCCTAATTCACCTTGTATTATGCTTTCGGCTTCATATGAAGATGGATCACCATTACCATCAAAGCTTGTTCCTCTTAATTCTGGAAAGAAATACCCTCTTGAGAAGTTAGCATATATACTCATATCATCATTAACCTTGTACAATCCAGCCAACGCGACTGCAAAATCGGTCGCAGAAACATGACCTCTTGTAAAACTCCCATTACCCCATATGACATTATCTAACCCATCAATACTGGTATTATCAACTAAAAAAGATGAAGTCCCTTCATTCTCTATATCTCCTGAAGCTCTCTCTATTCTCACACCAATATCAAAATTCCAACGTTCTAACTGAATTTCATCAGTTAAAAACACAGCAACTTTATTACTTGATATATTTCGGTTTTGATAACCAAGACCTCTATTAGAAACTCCATTAACAGTATGATTAGATACATTAACTAGTCGCGGACGATTATTAAACTCACTTAAATATCTTGTAATTACATTAAAATCGCCTGCTTCTGATCTGGACAGAAATGCTCCAAGTGTAATATTATGAGAATCAATTGTCTTTGTAAGTTTTATATCAGCCATTAACTCTCTTAACGGCCTACTTCTATCTAATATTCGATTCTCAAATAATAGTGCATTCGAAGGAAGCGCTTGTCCATTTAAATACGTGAACGTTTCTGCCCCAAGTCCTCTTGTATCTAGGTATTGCTGTTGTGTTTCTACAGGCCGGGCACCACTAACACCGCTACCGTCTAAAAAGAGATTAAATTGATGCTTATACTTTGAATATCTAACTTTGGCATCTAATTTAAAAGTTCCATAATCCTGTTTGAAGTTCGCCATGATATACCCACCCGAAGTTGAAACTCCATCTTCTATTGGAGAATTATAAATCCCATCCGGAGTTGCATAAGAAATATCACTAGCATCAGCCGTTTGTAAAGTTAATATCTCATTTCCATCATTCCCATTAGGCCGATCTCTGCTTCCACCTTCTAGTGGAAATGGTAGAAAAAACTGAACTTGGTCATCTATATATTGACCTGAGATAGTGATTGACCCTTTTTTAGTGAGCTGTTTAATATTTCCTCTTAACTGAAAACCTTCTGTTGGTAATCCCGTTTTCAAAGGACCTTCATCGTATCTATAAAAGCCAGAAAGTGCATAAAATGTATTTGAATCCTCATTACCCAAAGGTCCACTAGTTACAAAATCTGCTTTATATCGCGAATTAGATGCTACTTCTGTACGTATCGTAGTTTTTGGTACCGCTGAACCTGTGATACTGGTGTAGTTAATAATTCCAGCAACTGATCCTACCCCATATAGAATTGATGCTCCACCACGAACAAATTCTAGACTTTTGACACCAATATCATTCCTAAAGTATACATCATGAGCCGATGAATTCAATCCAAAGGTGCTTAAGACAGGCATCCCATCAATTTGTAATGGATTAAATTGAAATTGTCCTCCTGAAGGTAGCCCTCTAACAAAAACATTTGAAGCCACTTCACCACCACCACCTTCTGTAGTTATCCCAGGGACACTTCTCAAAACATCAGCTTGACTACTAGTATTAACTTTTGATAGCTGCTCAGCATTTAGCGCAGTTATAGATAATGCTGTTTCTTTTTGTGATCTTGTTGTTGATGTAGCGGTCAATAAAATTTCGTCCAATGCTTCTCCACCCTCTGTAAGTATTGCATTCACTTGAATTGGTTTATTCTCTAGTACTATATCTTTTTCAAAAGTACTATATCCAATATATGAGATTAATATTGTGTATATTCCTGTTACATCGGTAGTGAGTGTAAAATTACCATCAAAATCTGTCGTTGTCCCCAAGCTAGTTCCTTTTAATAAAATATTAGCTCCAGGAATTAGATTGCCCCTTGCGTCTTTGATATTCCCCGTGATCTCTGTTTGTGCATTAACAAAAAATAAAGAAAATATAAAAAACATACTTAGAATTAGTTTTTTCATAAACTTGTCTGTTATATTAGCATTAAAATTTTCAATAATATTTTAATAAATGTATAGCCCAATTATTAATATAATATCAATTTTTTAACAAAAAAACTACGCAAACGTTTGCGAAAACGTTTGAAATTTATTTTATAAATGAGTAAGAGAAGTATTACATTAAAAGATTTATCAAATTCGCTTAATCTATCCATATCTACAGTTTCGAGAGCATTAAAAGATCATCCGGATATCAGTACTGAAACTAAAGATAAGGTTCAAAGGCTTGCTAAAGAATTAAATTATGTTCCTAATTCTTTAGCTCAAAATCTTAGAAATAGTAGTACCAAAACGATTGGAGTTGTTATTCCTAATCTTCAACTAGATTTTAGTTCAAAGGTTATCAATGGTATGATTCATCAATCAAGAGAAGAAGGATATAGACTTGTTATATCTGAATCTGGCCACAGCTATGAATTAGAAAAAGACATTTTACAAAATATGATTCGATCAGGAGTAGATGGAGTGTTGCTTTCTCTTACCAATTTTACTAAAAATATTGATCATGTTCTTGAAGCCATGGATACATGTCCGATTATATTATATGATAAAGTTTCTGATAAGGTACCCTGTACTAAAATCATTGTAGATGATGAAATAGGAGCTTGTAAAGCTGTAGAACATCTTATTGAACAGGGAAGAAGAAAAATTTTATACATCAACGGACCTGATCATTCTTTTAATGCAAGAAAAAGATTAAGAGGTTATGAAAAGGCTCTAAAATTACATGACATCCAAGTTCTTGAAGAACGTATTATAAAATGTAAAAATGTATCCATTGATGAAGGAAAAGAAATTGTAGATCAAGCACTAAAAAATGGTTTAGATTTTGATGCTATTTTTGCAGTTACTGATAATGCTGCTATTGGAGCAATTAAATCCTTAAAAAATCATAGCATAAGTATTCCTCAGGAAGTAGCGATTGTTGGTTTTAGTAATTCTAAAAACGCAACAATTATTGAGCCTAACTTAACATCTATTGAACAGCCAGGATATGATATTGGTAAATACGCTGTTTCTTATTTAACACAATCACTAAGGGATAACTTAAAATCAGATGATTATATCCAAACAACTTCTAAAACTGTTGAATTAAAAACCAATTTAATCATAAGAGAATCCAGTAATCTTATCTCTTAATCTCTCTATATCCCTCATAAATAATAGATATAAAAAAAACCCTTCAATATTGATATTGAAGGGTTTTCAAGGAAGGCGGCGACCTACTCTCCCACGATTGTAGTACCATTGGCGCTAATGGGCTTAACTTCTCTGTTCGGAATGGTAAGAGGTGAGCCCCATTGCTATAACCACCTTAAGCTGTTATTAGTAAAGAGTCATAAGTAGTTAAGTAAACAGTACTAAGAGTTCTCTTAATACTTCATTCTACAAACTTAATACTAACATAATAAGTTAACATATTGATTTAATATACGATATAAAAAGAACACTAAACAAAGCTATCAAAGCAATTCTCCACTCCGATAGTTGCCTATCGGAGTGTGCGCATAAGCCTATGGGTTATTAGTACTACTCGGCTATGACATTACTGCCTTTACACCTATAGCCTATCAACGTGGTAGTCTCCCACGACCCTTTAAAGAAATCTCATCTTGTGGTGGGTTTCGCGCTTATATGCTTTCAGCGCTTATCCCTTCCGAACGTAGCTACTCTGCAATGCTCCTGGCGGAACAACAGATACACCAGCGGTTCGTCCAACTCGGTCCTCTCGTACTAAAGTCAGATCCACTCAAATTTCTAACGCCCACTGTAGATAGAGACCGAACTGTCTCACGACGTTCTGAACCCAGCTCGCGTGCCACTTTAATGGGCGAACAGCCCAACCCTTGGGACCTTCTCCAGCCCCAGGATGTGACGAGCCGACATCGAGGTGCCAAACCCCCCCGTCGATGTGAGCTCTTGGGGGAGATCAGCCTGTTATCCCCGGAGTACCTTTTATCCTTTGAGCGATGGCCCTTCCATGCGGAACCACCGGATCACTATGCTCTACTTTCGTACCTGATCGAGCTGTATCTCTCTCAGTCAAGCTTGCTTATGCCATTGCACTCTACGCACGATTACCAACCGTACTGAGCAAACCTTTAGAAGCCTCCGTTACTCTTTTGGAGGCGACCACCCCAGTCAAACTACCCACCAAGCACTGTCCATCTCGCGATGTTAGGCTTCGAATAAGCAAAGGGTGGTATTTCAACAATGACTCACACACGCCTGGCGACGCATGATCAAAGTCTCCCACCTATCCTACACATTACTTATCCAAAGTCAATACTAAGCTATAGTAAAGGTTCACGGGGTCTTTTCGTCCCACAGCGGGTAACCGGCATCTTCACCGATACTACAATTTCACCGAGCTCATGGCTGAGACAGTGTCCAGATCGTTGCACCATTCGTGCAGGTCGGAACTTACCCGACAAGGAATTTCGCTACCTTAGGACCGTTATAGTTACGGCCGCCGTTTACCGGGGCTTCAATTCAATGCTTCTCCGAAGATAACATCTCCTCTTAACCTTCCGGCACCGGGCAGGTGTCAGGCCATATACATCATATTTCTATTTAGCATAGCCCTGTGTTTTTGATAAACAGTCGCCTGGACCTTTTCACTGCGGCCCATCCGAAGATGGGCGACCCTTCTCCCGAAGTTACGGGTCGATTTTGCCTAGTTCCTTAGCCATGAATCTCTCGAGCACCTTAGAATTCTCATCCCAACTACCTGTGTCGGTTTACGGTACGGGCTGCTTCACTTGATTTTCTTGGAAGTCGATTTGCTAGATTATCACCTCGGCCGTAGCCTTAGTGTACTATCGGGACATTACTGTTCCCTTCAACGTACATTTCCGTCAGTACGCACTAACTTTTCGCCTCCGTCACTTTTAGTGTGAGCAGGTACGGGAATATTAACCCGTTGTCCATCCACTACCCCTTTCGGGTTCGCGTTAGGTCCCGACTAACCCTCAGCTGATTAGCATAGCTGAGGAAACCTTAGTCTTTCGGTGTGCGGGTTTCTCGCCCGCATTATCGTTACTTATGCCTACATTTTCTTTTGTAGCTACTCCAGCAATCCTCGCGAATCACCTTCAACGTCACTACAATGCTCCCCTACCGATATTTCTATCCCATAGCTTCGGTAATATGCTTATGCCCGATTATTATCCATGCCGAACCGCTCGACTAGTGAGCTGTTACGCACTCTTTAAATGAATGGCTGCTTCCAAGCCAACATCCTAGCTGTCTAAGCAGTTCAACCGCGTTTTTTCAACTTAGCATATATTTTGGGACCTTAGCTGATGGTCTGGGTTCTTTCCCTCTCGGACATGGACCTTAGCACCCATGCCCTCACTGCTGGTAAACATTTTATAGCATTCGGAGTTTGTCAGGAATTGGTAGGCGGTGAAGCCCCCGCATCCAATCAGTAGCTCTACCTCTATAAAACTATACCAACGCTGCACCTAAATGCATTTCGGGGAGTACGAGCTATTTCCGAGTTTGATTGGCCTTTCACCCCTACCCTCAGGTCATCCCAAGACTTTTCAACGTCAACGGGTTCGGTCCTCCACTTTGGGTTAACAAAGCTTCAACCTGCCCAAGGGTAGATCACACGGTTTCGCGTCTACTACTACTAACTATAGTCGCCCTATTCAGACTCGCTTTCGCTACGGATCCGCACCTGAAGTGCTTAACCTTGCTAGTAAAAGTAACTCGTAGGCTCATTATGCAAAAGGCACGCCGTCACACATAAATGCGCTCCGACCGCTTGTAAGCGTATGGTTTCAGGATCTATTTCACTCCCTTATTCAGGGTTCTTTTCACCTTTCCCTCACGGTACTGGTTCACTATCGGTCTCTCAGGAGTATTTAGCCTTAACGGATGGTCCCGCCAGATTCATACAGGATTACACGTGTCCCGCACTACTCAGGATACTACTAGAATTAATGATCTTTACTTATACCAGGCTATCACTGTCTATGGCTCCTCTTTCCAAAGGATTCTAATTCATTACACAACTCATATCGTAGTCCTACAACCCCAGCACTGCCGTAACAATACTGGTTTGGGCTAATCCGCGTTCGCTCGCCACTACTAACGGAATCACTTTTGTTTTCTTCTCCTCCGGGTACTTAGATGTTTCAGTTCTCCGGGTTCGCCTCCTCGAAAGGATACTATATCTTCAATATAGTGGGTTGCCCCATTCGGATATCTGCGGATCAGTCTGTATGTGCCAGTCCTCGCAGCTTTTCGCAGCTTATCACGTCCTTCTTCGCCTCTGAGAGCCTAGGCATTCCCCATACGCCCTTAATTAGCTTATGCGTCTTGCTTTAACTTGCTCTTTTAGTTTTTGTCGATACCAATAAAGTAACTAAATCAGTATCAACATCTTTTATTTTTCATTAATTGTAAAACAATTAATGCTCGTATTTTTAAATCAATATGTCAATGAACGTTTTTCCTATAATAAATATAAAATCAATGAATATAAAGACTATTTCATCTAATGAATCCTGTGCTTTATAAACTATTAAATCCTTATATCTAAAGAATCGTGGAGAATATCGGAGTCGAACCGATGACCTCCTGCGTGCAAGGCAGGCGCTCTAGCCAGCTGAGCTAATCCCCCATTATTTGAAATTCAGAATTACGAATCCAGAATCCCGAATGATGAAGTAATGAATTCTCAACTTCTAAAATTTCCTTTTCAATATATAATCAATGAACTTATAAATGTAAAACCGAAAAATCCTAAAATAAAAACGAATTTTACATTGTAAATTTAAACTTTTACATTTTAAATCTTGTAGTCTCAGGCAGACTCGAACTGCCGACCTCTACATTATCAGTGTAGCGCTCTAACCAGCTGAGCTATGAGACTTTCATATAGTAATGAGTACAAAGTAGTAAGTACAAAGATCACTATTCTAATAATAATACTTTAATACTTAAAACTTAGCACTAAGTACCTAATACTCAATACTAAATTTATTAATTAACAGCAAAAAGACTAAAAACACAATTGCGATACAATTCCATCGCACTATCTTGTGTCTCCTTAAATAATTAAGGAAATCTCTAGAAAGGAGGTGTTCCAGCCGCACCTTCCGGTACGGCTACCTTGTTACGACTTAGCCCCAGTTACCAGTTTTACCCTAGGCCGCTCCTTACGGTGACGGACTTCAGGTACTCCCAGCTTCCATGGCTTGACGGGCGGTGTGTACAAGGCCCGGGAACGTATTCACCGGATCATGGCTGATATCCGATTACTAGCGATTCCAGCTTCACGGAGTCGAGTTGCAGACTCCGATCCGAACTGTGATAGGCTTTATAGATTCGCTCCTGGTCACCCAGTGGCTGCTCTCTGTACCTACCATTGTAGCACGTGTGTGGCCCAGGACGTAAGGGCCGTGATGATTTGACGTCATCCCCACCTTCCTCGCGGTTTGCACCGGCAGTCTTGCTAGAGTTCCCGACATTACTCGATGGCAACTAACAACAGGGGTTGCGCTCGTTATAGGACTTAACCTGACACCTCACGGCACGAGCTGACGACAACCATGCAGCACCTTGTAAATTGTCCGAAGAAAAGTCTATCTCTAAACCTGTCAATCTACATTTAAGCCCTGGTAAGGTTCCTCGCGTATCATCGAATTAAACCACATGCTCCACCGCTTGTGCGGGCCCCCGTCAATTCCTTTGAGTTTCATTCTTGCGAACGTACTCCCCAGGTGGGTTACTTATCACTTTCGCTTAGCCACTCAGACCGAAGTCCGAACAGCTAGTAACCATCGTTTACGGCGTGGACTACCAGGGTATCTAATCCTGTTCGCTACCCACGCTTTCGTCCCTTAGCGTCAATACATTATTAGTGATCTGCCTTCGCAATCGGTATTCTGTGTAATATCTATGCATTTCACCGCTACACTACACATTCTAACCACTTCATAATGATTCAAGACTTGCAGTATCAATGGCAATTTTCCGGTTGAGCCGAAAACTTTCACCACTGACTTACAAACCCGCCTACGGACCCTTTAAACCCAATGATTCCGGATAACGCTTGGATCCTCCGTATTACCGCGGCTGCTGGCACGGAGTTAGCCGATCCTTATTCGTAGAGTACCGTCAGAGCGATATACATATCGCGGTTTCTTCCTCTATAAAAGTAGTTTACAACCCATAGGGCAGTCTTCCTACACGCGGCATGGCTGGATCAGAGTTGCCTCCATTGTCCAATATTCCTCACTGCTGCCTCCCGTAGGAGTCTGGTCCGTGTCTCAGTACCAGTGTGGGGGATCTCCCTCTCAGGACCCCTATCTATCGTAGCCTTGGTATGCCGTTACCATACCAACTAGCTAATAGAACGCATAGCCATCTTATAGCAATAAATCTTTAATCCTTAGTGAATGCTCACTTAGGATACTATAAGGTATTAATCCAAATTTCTCTGGGCTATCCCTTACTATAAGGTAGGTTCTATACGCGTTACGCACCCGTGCGCCGGTCGTCATCAAGTGCAAGCACTTATGTTACCCCTCGACTTGCATGTGTTAAGCCTGCCGCTAGCGTTCATCCTGAGCCAGGATCAAACTCTTCATCGTTTGTCTTTAAATATTATTCAAAACAATACAACGGAATTATAATTCGTATCTCAATGATGTTTCTAGTCTTTATTCTTTGTATAAAACTATCTCTAGTCTTAATACGCGCTGTCAATCAATATGTCTATGAACTTTTTGTAATCACTAAAGCAATCTTCATCGCTAGTAATTCCTGTTGATACATAAGGAATCGAACCTTATAAATGCCGTAAAAAACACCCTACTCCTGTACTATCTCTAAACTTATGAACTTCGCTCTGTTTCTGTAAGCGGGTGCAAATATACAACCCTTTTTTATTCTACAAAGCTTTTTTTAATTTATTTTTGAAAAGTTTTTCTAAACCTCAAATCCAATAAAAAAAACTCAAAAACATAACCGCTCTGAGCGGGCGCAAACATACAACCCTTTTTTATTATATCAAGAAATTTATTAAGAAAATTTAAAACATCTTAAACCCCCCAAAAAAATAAACCAAACCTCAATGAACTAAACAAAACAATACCCCGTTTTGCGGGTGCAAATATAGAACCCTTTTTCTTTATGACAACACATTTTCATAACTATTTTAAAACTTTTTTTTAACAGTCTGATAAACTACAACTTATGAGCACAAAAAAAGCTTTATCCCATATCATAAATAATTATAGGCAGCTTTAGTATATATAATGAAGTCAGATCAAATTTAACCTTCACCCCTCTTTATAGTAGTCATCTCACATAATCAAAAGAATTCATCAATTAAATATGTCTTATATATTGTATGAGTTTTATTATCGTATTATCTTTGCCCCTTTAATTAGAAAAACATGATCAAGATTACGTTACCAGACGGTTCGGTTAGAGAATATAATAGCGGTGTTACTGCTATGGATATCGCAAAAGATATTAGTGAAGGTTTTGCAAGAAATGTAATTTCTGCAAAGTTTAACGGAACTACTATTGAAACCACCACCCAATTAACCACAGATGGTAACCTTATATTATTTACGTGGAGAGATGACGAAGGCAAGACAGCGTTTAGACACTCTACATCTCATGTTTTAGCCCAAGCCCTTGAAGAACTATACCCTGGAGTTAAGCTATCTATTGGTCCTGCAATTGATAATGGATTTTATTATGACGTTGATCTAGGGGATAAAACAATCTCTGAAAAAGATTTCAAGACTATTGAAGATAAAATGCTCGAAATCGCAAGAGGCAAGCATAACTTCAAAATGAGAGCTGTTTCAAAGGCTGATGCTTTAGCCAAATACAAAGAGGAAGGAAATGAGTATAAAGTTGAACTGATTGAAAACCTTGAAGATGGAACAATTACATTTTGTGATCATGATACTTTTACTGATTTATGTCGAGGAGGCCATATTCCTAACACAGGAATTATCAAAGCCGTAAAGATCATGAGTGTTGCCGGCGCATATTGGAGAGGAGATGAAAATAATAAACAACTAACACGAGTTTACGGAACATCTTTTCCTAAACAAAAGGAATTAAAAGAATATCTAGAATTACTAGAAGAAGCAAAAAAACGTGATCATAGAAAATTAGGTAAAGAACTAGGGCTTTTCACTTTTTCTCAAAAAGTGGGTCAAGGACTACCTCTTTGGCTTCCAAAAGGAGCTGCTTTACGAGATCGTTTAGAGCAATTTTTGAAAAAAGCTCAAAAAAAGGCTGGATATGAAATGGTAGTTACTCCACACATTGGTCAAAAAGAGCTATATGTAACTTCTGGTCATTATGCTAAATATGGAGAAGATAGCTTTCAACCTATAAATACTCCTGCTGAAAGTGAAGAATTTCTATTAAAACCCATGAATTGCCCTCACCATTGTGAAATATACAATAGCGAACCGTGGTCATATAGAGATTTACCTAAGCGATATGCCGAGTTTGGCACCGTATATAGATATGAACAAAGTGGTGAACTTCATGGTTTAACTCGCGTAAGAGGATTTACCCAGGATGATGCTCATATCTTTTGTACTCCAGACCAATTAGATAATGAATTTAAAAAAGTAATTGATTTAGTTTTATATGTTTTTGGTTCTTTAGGTTTCGAAAATTTTACAGCCCAAGTATCTGTTAGGGATTTAGAAAATCCCGACAAATATATTGGTGATGTAGCAAATTGGGAAAAAGCTGAAAATGCTATTATCAATGCTGCAAAAGACAAAGGTCTTAATTATGTAATAGAAAGTGGTGAGGCAGCCTTCTATGGTCCCAAACTTGACTTCATGGTCAAAGATGCTTTAGGAAGAAGCTGGCAACTAGGAACTATCCAGGTAGATTATAACTTACCAGAACGTTTTGAACTTACATATAAAGGTAGCGACAACGAATTACATAGACCAATAATGATCCATAGAGCTCCTTTTGGTAGTCTGGAAAGATTTATCGCAATCTTATTAGAACATACGGGAGGTAATTTCCCATTATGGCTCATGCCAGAACAGGCTATTATACTCTCTATCAGCGAGAAATATGAAAAATACTCTGAAAAAGTTTTAAATTTGTTAGAAAATGACGAAATTCGCGCCCTCTCGGATCATAGAAATGAAACGATTGGCAAAAAGATCAGAGAAGCTGAAATGAATAAATTTCCTTATATTATAATCGTAGGGGAACAAGAAGAAAAAGATAATACAATTTCTGTTCGAAAACATGGAGGAGAAGATTTAGGAGCAATACCTATTGAAGAATTCTCTAAATTAGTAACCGAAGAAATTAACAAAACTTTAAAACCGTTTAACGGATAACGAATACTAAAAATTAAGTTTAACTAAAATTATTAAGTCATAGCAATTAGAAGAAGAAGGTCTCAAAAACCACTAAGAGTAATTAAAGAAGATGCTCACAGAATCAACCATAAAATTCGTGTTGATGAAGTGCGTCTTGTAGGTGACAATATAGAAGTTGGTGTATACCCAACAAAAAAAGCTTTACAACTTGCCGAAGAGCAAGAACTCGACCTTGTAGAGATTTCACCTAAAGCCGTACCCCCCGTTTGTAAAATAATGGATTACAAAAAATTCCTTTATGAACAAAAGAAAAGAGACAAAGCCTTAAAATCAAAGGCCACTAAAGTTGTTATTAAAGAAATTAGATTTGGTCCCAATACAGATGAACATGATTATGAGTTCAAGAAAAAACATGCCATTAAATTCCTAAGCGAAGGAGCTAAATTAAAGGCTTATGTATTTTTCAAAGGACGTTCTATCATATATAAAGATCAAGGACAAATCTTACTTCTTAGGCTTGCACAAGAATTAGAAGAATATGGTAAGGTTGAGCAAATGCCAAAACTAGAAGGTAAGCGAATGATAATGTTCATTGCACCAAAAAAATAAACAAATTCCTAACAAAAAGGAAATTGTAATAATATTAAGTGAGATTATTAAAACAAGGATACAATGCCTAAAATGAAAACAAAATCCAGTGCTAAAAAGCGATTTAAGCTTACCGGTACTGGTAAAATTAAAAGAAAGCATGCGTTTAAGAGTCATATCTTGACAAAAAAATCTAAAAAACGTAAGCTTGCTTTGACGCACTCAACATTAGTGCACAAAAGCGATGAAAATAGTATTAAAGAGCAATTACGATTGAAGTAATCACTTTTTAATAAGGTTAAAATTAATATAAACCAAGGAGTTAGGCCAATAGTAATAAACTCTCTAATACAGATGTAAATACTATAAAACAAAAGAGTCAAATATCGACCGCCTACTACTAAAAAATTTAAATTATGCCAAGATCAGTAAATTCCGTTGCAAAAAGAGCTAGAAGAAAAAAAGTTCTTAAGCAAGCAAAAGGTTACTTCGGACGTCGTAAGAATGTTTGGACTGTAGCAAAAAATGCGGTTGACAAAGCGATGCAATATTCGTATAGAGACCGTAGAAACAAAAAGAGAACTTTCCGTGCTTTATGGATCACCCGTATTAATGCTGGTGCTAGATTACATGGAATGTCTTATTCTCAATTTATGGGACAAGTAAAAGCTAATAATATCGAATTAAACCGTAAGGTTCTTGCAGATTTAGCGATGAACAACCCTGAAGCTTTTCAAGCAATTGTAGAAAAAGTAAAATAACTCTTTTAGTAAAAACAATACAATCTCACTTATAAAAAAACTCTGCTATATAGCAGGGTTTTTTGTTCTATTTAGTTTTTACAAAAATGCATTTTGTCGATAAAACAAGTACTTTAACTATAAAAAGGGATGCTAATCAGTATTTTTTCATTACTTTTAAGAAAACTCGACATATATGAAAAAAGCTTACTTTTTACTTACATTCGTTTTATTTTCTAGTAGCCAACAATTGTTAGCACAGGATCATACTGGACACTCAGATAGTGATATGGGTGCAGAACAGATTTTTGGTCTTCTCGAAATGCCATTCCTTGCCATTGCTTTGGTTTTTAGCTTCTTAACAGCAACACGATTAAAGGGAGGAAAATTTGGATCAGGAATGACACTATTAGCATGGGGATTTGTAGTAATGGCTCTTGGACATCTTCATATGCAAATAGCTCATATTTTTAATTATAATATTTTTAAAAATATATTTGGAGACACCGCGGGTAATTATATCTGGTTTATTGCTCTTATTCTTACATGGGGGTTATCTGCGCTGGGTTTTTATAAAATATATAAAGCCAGTAAAATATGACCTTAGATGATCATTAATTGGTTTAAAAGAATATTTCGCCCCAAGAAAGCTTATCCTTCAAAAAACCAAGAAGAACAGAAAATTATAGATCTTATTGATTTTCTATGGAATGAGGTTGATATACATGCAAACGCCTCTAACTTAAAAACAAAGGTTAAAGCTTATAAAGGACTATCTCTCACCAAAAAGATTGAGTCCCTACCCGAGGTATATTTATTTCTCGAAGAACATCTTACCGAAAAAAACACAATAAAACTTGCCAGTAAACATTTTATAAGAAATCAGGTTGCCGAACAACATGCTCCTCTATTCAAATACAAAAATTTCAAATTAATATTTGATCCACTAAAGGAACAAGAATTAATATTATGTAAAGTTTTTCTCTCGAACGTACTAAAGAAATCTTCAGAACTGGTCGGCAACTATAATGATCAAAAAATCCAGCAAATAAAACAATATCTAGACACCGAATATGATTTTAATTCTATTGATCTGATCAAAGAAAGAAAAAAGCTACTAGAATACTCCAATCAAATATTTTTTAGAATAAAAAATAGTTTAGGGATAAATGCTATTACAAACATCTACCTCATTATCTATAAAAAGCATTTTCAATCCTATCATTTACTAGAATCCTTCACCGCTACTCTTAATGTTATCCCAGAAGAAATTCTTTCAAAAGATCTTATTAATTTCCCAAGCAAACAACAAATGCATAAGATGCTGCAAAAGCAGCTATACAGCTTAGAAGAAATAAACGAGAGACTGACCAAAGAAATTGTTGAAAGAAAAAAAGTAGAAGAAGAACTAAAATACAGTGAACACTTAAAAACAACTATTCTAGAAACTGCTATGGATGCCGTAATCCTAGTAAACAGTATAGGAACAGTATTAAACTGGAATAAACAAGCTGAAATAATTTTAGAGTTAAAAAAAGAAGAAACTATAGGTAAGAATTTGTATTCTTTGGTACCCAGAAAATTAAGACACCAATTAAAAACCAGTTTTAGCAATTATATACAAACAGGAGAAGATGAACTCATAAATAAAAGAGTAGAGACCTCTATTAACAGAAGAGATGGCTCTATTGTTTATATCGAACTTACTATTATTGCTATTAAAACTAAAAACGATTATCTTTTTAATGCTTTCTTTAGGGATATAACCAATAGAAAAATTATAGATAATGAAATTAGAGAAGCAAAAGTAATAGCAGAGAAATCTGCAAAAGCAAAATCTGTATTTTTATCTAATATGAGTCATGAAATCAGAACACCACTTAATGTGATTCTGGGACTTACAGGTATTTTACAAAAAAGTAATTTTAGTACTCCACAAATCGATAGAAAAAACCTAGATGGCATACAATTTTCTGCTGAAAATCTTTTGATTCTTATTAATGATATTCTTGATTTTTCTAAAATTGAAGCAGGAAAACTAACATTACACAATACCGATTTTAATGTTCGAGAACTCATTACTAATATCTCTCGAGGTTTTAGAATAAAAGCAGATGAAAAAGGACTAAAGTATATTATGCATATTGATTCTTCAGTACCTAAATTCATTATTGGAGATCAACTTAGGTTAAATCAAATTTTAATTAACCTATTGGGTAACGCAATAAAATTTACCCAAAAAGGAGAAATAATAATTCAAGTACAAACAGAAGAAGTTATTGAAACTCATATTACTATTAATTTTTCTGTAAAAGATACTGGAGTAGGCATACCAAAAAACAAACTAAAGAATATTTTTGAAAGTTTTTATCAAGTCCATAAACCTGGCAAAAACAAGATAGAAGGAACTGGTCTTGGTTTATCAATTTCTAAACAACTTATAGAACTACAAGGGGGAACTCTCAAGGCCGAAAGCCAACCCGGAAAAGGTTCTTCCTTTAATTTTTCTATTACTTATGCTAAAAGCAGTTATAAATCTTCAGAAAACGAAAAACTAACCACACAAGCTGAAAATAAGCGCAGCTTATCAGGAATGAAAGTTCTTGTAGTCGAAGACAATAAAATGAATCAATTTTTTATGAGACAATTATTTTCTAACTGGAACATCAAAGCAGATATTGCTGATAATGGAAAAATTGCTTTGGAAAAATTAGAAGAATCTATTTATGATCTTATACTAATGGACATGCATATGCCAGTCATGGATGGTCCCGAAACAACAGAAATCATACGAAAATCTAGCAATAACAGGATTAACCAATTACCAATAGTGGCATGCTCTGCAGATGTATTTCCAGAATCAAAAAAGAAAGCAATCGAATCTGGAATGAATTTTTACTTAACTAAACCATTAAGTGAGGAAGCTCTAGAAGAAATACTCTTTAGCTTACAATCCAACATAAAAAATAAAACTTCTTTTCATACTGATACTAATCCCATAGCTGACAACAAAAAGTTCTGCGATTTATCTTTCCTGAAAAAAACTTTTGACGACGATAAAGAAATTATCAAAAGTGTGCTTCAGATATTTATAGAAGAAACTCCTGAAGAATATCAAAAATTAAAAGAGGCTATTGAAAACAAAAATATAAACGTAATACAAGGAATTGCTCATAAACTTAAATCAAGTTTTAAAACTATTGGGTTACAAAAAGAAACCAGTATTCTAGAAAACATAGAATGTTCTTCGAAAGAAAAATTAGAATTCTCTCTGCTTTTAAAACTATTTCAGGATTTAGATGGATACTACCCAAAAATCATCAAGGAAGTCCAGCAATACATAAACGATCCAACTTCTTTAAATACCTAAAAAAAGAAAACATTTTTTCCTGCCTATTACTATCTTTGCATTTATGCAAAATCAAATAAAAAGCTTGCAGAATGATAAAGTAAAATTTCTCAATCAACTTAAAGAAAAGGCACGAGTTCGTCGGAGAGAAAAACTTTTTATCATTGAAGGTAAGCGTGAAATTACTCTAGCAATACAAGGCGGCTATACTATTACCCAATTATATTATTGTTCTTCTATTATTACCTATAAAGAGGTTTCATTGCTAGCCAAAACTTATAACAATCAAATTGAGTTATTCGAGATTACATCAGAAATATATCAAAAGCTAGCTTACCGTGCAACGACAGAAGGGGTCTTGGCCGTTGTAGTATCCAAGAATACAGATATAAACAAATTGACTTTACCTTCTAAAAACCCTCTTATTTTGGTAGCAGAAGCCCCTGAAAAACCAGGCAATATAGGAGCACTGCTTCGTACTGCTGACGCTGCTCAATTAGATGCTGTTCTCATTGCCAATCCAAAAACTGATCTTTACAATCCTAATATCATACGATCCAGTGTAGGATGTCTGTTTACTAATACAATTGCCACAGGATCAACAGTTGATATCGTAAATTTCCTAAAAAAAGAACAAGTGAATATCTATGGAGCAGCATTACAAGCATCTGTAAATTATAATACATTAGATTACACCAAGCCCACTGCAATTGTTGTTGGCACTGAGGCTACTGGCATAAGCGATCTGTTTTTAGAAAATACCACTCAAAATATTATTATTCCTATGAATGGTGTAATAGACTCAATGAACGTTTCTGTAGCCGCTGGGATTTTGATTTTTGAAGCAAAACGTCAACGGGGCTTTACAAACTAAAAGATTTAATATTATATTAAAAATAAATTAAAATTCATTATCTTACGAATTCTTACATGTCCCAAATGTTTGAACTCTAATTTGCTATAAACCGATGACCCCTTATTACCTATTTTACTTACTGATAGCCATCATTGTAATTGTTTTCTTAATAGATTCTCTATTAGATATACTTAATGCCAGACATTACAATAATGAAATCCCTAAAGAACTTTTAGACGTATACCCAGAAGAAGAATATGAAAAATCTATAGCATACAAGAAAGCAAATTATAAATTCAAACTAGTTTCTTCTACTGTATCCTTAATTATAATGCTTTTATTTTTCTTCTTAGACGGTTTTGCTTGGGTAGATACTATATCAAGAAGCATTTCTAATAACTCTATTATTATAGGACTTCTTTTTTTTGGAATTATTATGATTGGTAGTGACATTCTATCTACACCTGCTGTCTATTATAAAATTTTTGTAATTGAAGAAAAATTTGGTTTTAATAAAACAACTATAAAAACCTTTTTTATTGATAAGATAAAAAGCATGATCATGATGATTGTTGTGGGTGGAGGACTACTAGCATTAATTATATGGTTTTATGAATTAACAGGAAGGTCATTCTGGATATATGCCTGGACATTAGTATCTATTTTTACATTAGCAATGAATATGTTCTACGCTAAACTTATTGTACCTATATTTAACAAACAGACCCCTTTAGAACCGGGAGAACTTAGAGATACGATTGAAGCTTATTCAAAAAAAGTGGGATTTCAATTAAAAGATATTTTTGTGATTGATGGTTCTAAGAGAAGTACCAAGGCAAATGCTTATTTTTCTGGTTTTGGTAGTGAAAAAAGAATTACTCTTTATGATACATTAATTAAAGATTTAAATAATGAAGAAATCGTTGCTGTACTTGCTCATGAGGTAGGTCATTATAAAAAAAGGCATGTAATCGTTAATTTACTATTATCTATAGCGCTTACTGGTTTGACATTATGGTTTTTATCTCTTTTCATAGCAAATCCACTTCTTTCTGAAGCTCTTGGAGTCGCAACTCCTTCATTTCATATAGGTCTTATAGCCTTCGGAATTTTATATAGTCCTATTTCTGAAATAACTGGGTTAATAATGAATGTAGTATCTAGAGCATTTGAATACCAAGCTGATGACTATGCAAAAAACACATATAATAATGAAGCTTTAATTAGTAGTTTAAAAAAGCTTTCAAAAAATAATTTAAGTAATCTTACACCTCATCCTGCTATGGTATTCATTCATTATTCACACCCTACCCTATCACAAAGGATTAAAAATCTAAGAAAATAAATCCATCACTTAAGTGCTTGGTGGTTACATTTCTTAATTGTACTTTTAATTATTATTGAAAAAAATTGTTATTTAATTATTAAAATAAGGCATAATTTTTGACAACTAATACGACTAAGGGGATATCACACATATTGCTTAATAGGGCTTTCTTAAAAAACTTTGTGTTATGACCGAAGCTGCTATAGACGAGGAAAACAAAAAAATTGCAAAGCAATACAAAGAATTGCTTCGTATTAGTTATAGGGATCTTACCAAAGAGGACAAAATACTTATACGACAAGCATTTGATATTGCTGTAGATGCACATAAAGATCAACGCCGTAAGAGTGGTGAGGCATATATTTTTCACCCTATTGCTGTTGCTAAGATTGTGGCCAGTGAAATTGGACTTGATGCCACATCCATTGCTGCTGCCCTACTTCATGATGTTGTAGAAGATACAGAATATACATTAGTCGATATAGAGCAAATGTTTGGAGAAACGGTTGCCCGTATTGTAGATGGTTTAACTAAAATTTCTTCTCTAAAAAAAGATAGAGATATATCCTTACAAGCAGAGAATTTTAGAAAAATGCTCCTTACTCTTAATGATGATGTTAGAGTTATTATCATTAAGATTGCCGATCGTTTACATAATATGCAAACGATGGATGCTATGCGACCAGACAAACAAGTAAAAATCGCCTCTGAAACACTATTTATATATGCCCCATTAGCACATAGAATTGGCTTATATAACATCAAAACAGAACTTGAAGATCTGGGACTCAAATATACCGAACCCGAGGTTTATAAGGATATTCTCGAAAAAATTAAAGAGAGTAAAGAAGAGCAAGATGAATATATCAAAAGATTCTCTGATAAAATTAGAGAAGGACTGGATAAAGAAGGATTAAATTATGAAATAAAAGGAAGGCCTAAGTCCATTTTCTCCATTCGCAGAAAGATGGTGAAACAGAATGTATCATTTGACGAAGTCTATGATAAATTCGCCATACGAATCATCTATAAGTCCGATGCTGACACTGAAAATGAAAAATTCATAGCTTGGAAAATCTATTCTATTGTTACAGATTACTACAGGCCTAATCCAATTCGATTAAGGGACTGGATTAATCAACCCAAAACAACAGGTTATGAGGCTTTACACATTACGGTTATCGGGCCAGATAGCAAATGGGTAGAGGTTCAAATTCGTAGTGATCGTATGCATGAAATCGCTGAAAAAGGATACGCTGCTCATTATAAGTATAAAAACAATGAAGAAAGGCAAGAGGACCAAGGATTAGATGGTTGGCTCAACAGACTACAGGAAGCCTTAGAAAATTCTGAAACCAATGCTGTAGACTTTGTAGAAGAATTCAAACTAAATCTTTATGCTAAAGAAATCTTTGTTTTTACTCCAGAAGGTGATTTAAAATCCTTACCCAAAGGAGCTACTGCCTTAGATTTTGGTTTTAGCGTACATACAGAAGTTGGCTTAAGAACTCGGGGAGCAAGAGTAAATGGCAAATTGGTACCATTAAGCCACGAACTTAAAAGTGGTGACCAAGTCGAAATAATTACCTCAACAAAATCAAAACCTTCTTCCAGCTGGCTGGATTACTCTACTACTGCAAGAGCACGATCAAAGATAAAATCTGCTTTACGAGATGAAAGAAAACAAATAGCAGAAGATGGTAAAGTTATCCTAAAACGTAAACTTCGTTCCCAAAAAATTACAATGGGAGAAAAAGTAGTAAATGAACTTGTTCTTTATTTTAAACTTAAAACAAGTTTGGATTTATTTTATAGAGTTGGTATAGGAACAATTGACAACCAAAAAATTAAAGAATTTGCTACTACTCGAAGCAATGTCTTTATGAATTTTATTAAAAACAGAATTCGAAGAGGTAACATTAAAGATGTAGATAAAGAAGAAATTACATCAAAATATGATCTACTTGTTTTTGGTAAAGATTCAGAGAAGTTAGAATACAAACTATCAAATTGTTGCAACCCTATACCTGGGGATGATGTTTTTGGCTTTATAACTGTTAATGAAGGAATAAAAGTGCATAAAAATAATTGTCCGAATGCATTGCAATTACAAAGTAACTATGCATATCGTATTATGCCTGCTAAATGGATTGATTCTAGTCAGGAAGAATTCAAAGCAGTAATCAAACTTAACGGTATCGACAATATTGGGGTTGTAAATGAAGTGACCCAGATCATTTCTAACAATATGCATCTCGCTATTTACAATATGAACTTTGATACTAATGATGGTGTTTTCACGGGAAAAATAACTGTAGGTGTTAAAAATAAAAATACTTTAAAAACAGTAATGAAAAGTCTTTCTAAAATAAGTGGTATTGATAAAGTAGTCAGAGAATAATTCTATATAAGAACACTTTATAACCTACTGCTATTCTGTTCTTTTCAGGTCATTACCACAACTTATATAAGTTATATTTAATTAATTTTAAAACGTTTAAATAATCGTTTTAAAAATCAGAGTCTCGCTAATAAAAAATAATGTAACTTTGCTTTTTTAAACGTATGAGTACTAAAGCAACTACACAAAACGATCAAGTTATCGTTAAAAATGTGTTTACCAGTTTCTTAGAAGAAAATGGTCACAGAAAAACACCCGAAAGATACGCTATACTTCAAGAGATATATGAAAGTGATGAACATTTTGATATAGAATCATTATATATCAAAATGAAAAACAAAAACTATAGAGTTAGTCGTGCTACTCTATATAACACTATAGAACTCTTACTGGAATGCAAATTAGTAAGAAAACACCAATTTGGGCAAAATCAAGCTCAATACGAAAAATCATACTTTGATAGACAACATGATCACCTAATTCTAACCGATACAGGGGATGTATTAGAATTTTGTGATCCTAGAATCCAATCTATAAAGAAAACAATCGAAGAAATTTTTGATGTAGACATTACAAATCACTCTTTGTATTTCTACGGCACTAAAAAGAAACCAACTAATCAACAAGACAACTAATGGCTGTAAACTTATTACTTGGTCTTCAATGGGGAGACGAAGGTAAAGGAAAAATTGTAGACGTTCTTACAAAAGATTATAATATTATTGCACGATTTCAAGGAGGACCTAATGCTGGTCATACTTTAGAATTTGATGGAATTAAACATGTACTCCATACTATCCCAAGCGGGATTTTTCATGACAAGGCTATTAATCTTGTCGGTAATGGTGTTGTAATCGACCCTGTTATTTTCAAAAAAGAATTAGATAATCTTGATAAGTTTAATTTGGATTACAAATCCAAATTATTAATATCCAGAAAAGCACATTTAATTCTTCCAACACACAGAATTCTTGATGCCGCATCTGAAGCCTCTAAAGGGAAAGCCAAAATAGGCTCTACTTTAAAGGGAATCGGCCCTACTTATATGGATAAGACAGGTAGAAATGGTATTCGTATTGGAGATTTAGAATTAAGTGATTGGAAAGAACGCTATCGTACCTTAGCTAATAAGCACGAAGCTATGATTGATTTCTATGATGCCAAAATAGAATACGATTTGGAAGAATTAGAACGTGAATTTTTTGAAGCTGTAAAAGTATTAAAAACGTTAACTTTTATTGATAGCGAAGAATATTTACATCAAGCTCAAAAGGATGGTAAAACAATTTTGGCAGAAGGTGCTCAAGGATCATTATTAGATATAGATTTTGGAACCTACCCTTTTGTTACATCATCTAATACTACCGCAGCAGGTGCCTGTACTGGCTTAGGTATAGCTCCAAACAAAATCAAAGACGTTTTTGGAATTTTTAAAGCATACACTACTCGCGTTGGTAGCGGACCATTTCCAACAGAGTTATTTGACGAAGATGGAGAAACTATGGCTCGTGTAGGACATGAATTTGGAGCAACAACTGGAAGACCAAGAAGATGTGGATGGTTAGATCTTGTTGCTTTAAAATATGCTGTTCATGTTAATGGTGTAACCAAATTAATGATGATGAAAGGTGATGTTCTAAGCGGGTTTAAAACCTTAAAAGTATGTACTGCATACACATATCAAGGTAAAAAAATCACTCATTTACCTTACAATATTGAACCTGAAAATGTAACTCCTATATACACAGAGATGAAAGGTTGGTCAGAAGATCTAACTGAAATGACAGATGCTTCTCAACTACCAAAGGAATTGAATGATTATATTACTTTCTTAGAGAAAGAACTAGAAACTCCAATAACAATAGTTTCTGTTGGACCAGATAGAAAACAAACTATCCATAAGTAAACTACAAAAAATAACATTTCGATGTGATTGCATATCACATCGAAATGTTATTAAAATATTATAAATCTCTCTTAGAATTTCAAGAAATTAAAACAGCTTTTTAGCTTTAAAAGCTATCTTTATAATGAAGTTGTACTAACTTTACTAGGTTTAAGTTTGATAACTCTTTCTAGTTTTAATCTGGTTTTTGGCCTACTATCTTCATAGCTCTCAGGAAACGATGTTACTTGCCTAAATCCATAAATATCGTCATCACCTTTTCCCCCTTTACGATTACTTGCAAAATATCCACTCTTATTTTCTTCATTAATAATAAAAGTGAAATCATCTTTAACACTATTAATTGGCTTTCCTAAATTATAAACTTTAATTGAGCCATTTCTTTTAGGTATTGTCATAAAAATATCCAATCCTCCAAAACCTTCATGTCCATCACTTGCAAAAAAGAGTCTACCTTTATCACTTATATAAGGAAAAGTTTCTCTCCCAGAAGTATTAATTTGTTTCCCCAGATTCTTTATTGTTCCAAAGCTTCCATCTTCTTTTATCTCTACTACATACAAATCAGATTTACCATTACTTCCTGGCATATCACTAGCAAAGTATAAGAATTTTTCATCAGGAGATAGTGCGGGATGAGCTACAGAATATTCATCACTACTAAATGGCAATTCTTCAACACTTCCCCATTTTCCTCTATCATATCTTGCTCTATATATTTTTAACAGCACTGTTCCCTTTTCATCTGTTTTTGATTTTCTTTTAGAATAGTTATTTCTTGTAAAATAAACTGTTTTTCTATCTCTACTAAAAGTTGCAGATGATTCATGAAACTTTGTATTTATATCCCCCTTTAATCTAGTTATACTCTTTTCATCGGTTTTTACTGTATTCGTGGCATATAAATCTAAAAAAGGTTGATTATTCCATTCATGAAGTATTGTAGAATAGTTATTCTTATTTCTTGAAGAAGCAAAAACTAATTCATTTTGATAAAAACTAGGCGCATAATCAGAGTACTCTGAATTTATATTTAAAACATCAATAATAAAATTTGCAGATTTATCCTCGGATGATGAAATATCATAACCTATTGTCGTATTACTTATCTCAACTTCGATTTCGTTATTATCATCACTGGCATACAACAAGGGAAGCGCCTCAATCTCTTCAATACTATTTTCAGTACTTTTCAGACTATTGAAATACTTGTTCTGATATTCAGGTGTTATTTGTTTTGGATATAAAGATTGTAAAACCTCATACCATCTTGCAGCTCTTTCCAATTCTCCATTAAAGTAATATGAATCTCCTAGTTTTTCATATAACTCCATTGATGAACATCCCTTTTCTAATGCTTTTAAATACATCTTTCTAGCCTCTATAAAGGCATAGTTTTTAAATGCATTATTTGCTTTTTCTAACTGCTTTTCCTGAGAAAATACAGCTCCCCAAAAAAACAAAAAAAATAGAGCCCCAAAGTTTTTTTTCAAAAACATCTATTATTTTTTTGTCAATAGTGTCCCGATCTATACTCTTTTTCCTTAGTAAAAAGCACATCAATATCCCAAGTGATTTCTATAACACTCACTAGAATACATAGTCCTGATTTAACTAATAAATAAAAAAAGTTAATGATGCTATCCCCATAGCACCTATCGTACCCTTTTGTTGTTTTCTATCGCAATTTACTGATGCTTAAGCAGATCAAGTGTTAAAAAAATCGAAAATTTATTTATTTAACTTTTTTTCGCTCATAATTTTAGACAAATTTAATGCTCTTCATATCACACGTGTTCCCATTTTCATAAGCTTTATGATCGTTTTTTAAGCTATGTTTTTATGAAATTAAATAGAATTGACTTGTAAAAATGCAACATACAGTATAACAAACGGTTATTGATTAGTAGTAACTAAGTTTTTATTTTACGTTGTACGCCACAATCATTAGATACAATTTTCGTTATTTTGCATACAAATTTAAAACACTTGAAAAACAATTTTTTCTACATAACATTCGCTCTTTTGTTTTCTTTGGCATCTTTTGCTCAAGAAGCAAAACAAATTAAAGTGCAATCAGATCGTACAATAAAAAATGAAAACAGGTTTCCTGGAGCTACAATTTTAGCCAAGGTAAACAAACAGGTGTACATGCAGCATGAAGGAATTGAAATCTGGTGTGATAATGCTGTGCACTATGGTGCAGATAAATTTGTCAAGGCATCAGGTAATGTAATTATAAAGCAAGGAGATACGCTGACAATGACTAGTAAATATGCAGAATATAATGGGAATACTCAATTTGCATATGCTCGGGATGATGTTTTCATGGAAACTCCGTCTAATACATTACGCACAGATACTTTATTTTTTGACAGGTTAAAGCAACAAGCATATTATAGAAGTGGAGGAACTGTAAAAGATTCTTCAAATACATTAACAAGTCAAATTGGTCGTTATTTTATGGATAGAAAGCAATATTCATTTAATACAGCCGTAAAAATTGTTAATCCAGAAAATACAGTGGACTCTGATCGTCTGGACTATTATACAGAAAATGGACATGCTTACCTTTATGGACCTTCTACGGTTAAAGGAAAAGAGAGTACATTATATTGTGAACGTGGATTTTATGACACTAAGGTTAAAACAGGATATGCTATAAAAAATGCCCGAATAGATTATGACAAACGTACCGTATTTGGGGATAGTATATTTTATAACAGCGCAATTCAGTTCGCTTCTGCAACAAACAACATCAAGGTATTAGATACAGCTAATAATTCGCTAATCACTGGCCACTATGCAGAAGTATTTAAGGATAAAGATTCTGTATTTATTACCAAAAGAGCACTTGCTGCCACACTACAGGAGAAAGATTCTATCTTTATCCATAGTGATACACTCATGATCACAGGGAAACCTGAACAAAGAATAATGAATGGCTTTTATGACGTAAGGATTTACAAGAGTAATATGAGTGGTAAAAGTGATTCAATAAATGTAAATCAAACTACAGGATATACCAAAATGATAGGTAAACCTATTATTTGGTCACAGAGAAATCAAATGACAGGTGATACGATAAAAATTATTTCTAATACCAAAACAGAAAAACTAGACTCACTTATTGTATACCAAAATGCTTTTCTTGCACAAGAAGACACCTTAAAAGCAGGATTTAATCAAGTAAAAGGTCAAATCTTATACGGTTTGTTTAAGGATAATGAGATTTACCAAGTTGATATTGACAAAAACACGGAAACAATCTTCTTTCAAAGAGAAAGCGATGGAGAACTAAAACTTATTGGAATTAACAAAGTACTATCGAGTTCGATTAAGATGCTTTTAAATGATAGAGAAATCGAAGATGTTTATTATTATCAGAATGTTGATGGCACCTTATATCGCGAAATTGACCTACCATTAAATGCACGTGAACTTTCTGGATTAAATTGGCGAGGAGAAGAGCGCATTAATACTAAAGCAGATCTGTTTAAAGGAGAATCTCCTCCAAAACTCATAAAAATAACTGGAATACCCTTACCAAAAGACGAAGCCGATTTTTTTGATGAAGAAACAGTAAAACGATTAGAAGATAATAAATCTGAAAAATCACAATTGCTTGAACAAGAATTAAAAGATGCAGAACTTAAAAAAACTAATGAAGAGCTCGATTCTATTCCATCTCAAAAATTCATAAAAGAAGAAATCAAAACTGAAAAGAAAAAAAATCAAAAAAAAAACTTCTTTTATTGATCAAGACCTTGCTCGCACCCCTAAACAAAGAGATAGTATTACTGTAACCACGCTACAATACTCTGATAAGAAACCAAAAGACAGTATCAGAAATTAAGTATAGAAATAGAACAAAGCACAGATTGATTTACTAATAATATATTTTGAAACAAAATTTTTTCAAATATCAAGCACAAACTTCTCCTCACCCTTTGGCTATGGAGGTTTCTCATGCTAATGGTAGTTATATCTATGATATAGAGAATAAAAAATATCTTGATTTTGTTGCTGGCGTATCTGCATGTAGTTTAGGACATAGACATCCTAAGGTTGTAGATGCTATAAAAAAACAACTGGATAAATACCTTCATGTAATGGTGTATGGAGAATACATTCAACAACCAGCAGTTGAACTCACTCAACTTTTGGCGAATCATTTACCTTCTCCATTAGAAAAGACATATTTAACTAATTCGGGTACTGAAGCTATAGAAGGATCTCTAAAACTTGCAAGAAGAGCTACAGGACGAAGTCAAATTATTGCTGCAAACCTAGGATATCATGGAAATACAATGGGATCTATGAGTGTAATGGGCTATGAAGAACGTAAACAAGCGTTCAGACCTCTCATTCCTGATGTTTCCTTTATATCTTTTAACAAAGAAGAAGATTTAAAACATATAACAAACAAAACAGCTGGAGTTATTCTTGAAACCATACAGGGAGGGGCAGGATTTATTGAACCTAAAAATGAATACCTTAAAAAAGTAAGAAAAAGATGTACAGATGTCGGTGCATTGCTTATTCTTGATGAAATCCAGCCGGGATTTGGAAGAACAGGCACATTATTTGGTTTTCAAAATTATGATAGTGTTCCTGATATAGTTGTTATGGGTAAGGGAATGGGAGGAGGCCTACCAATAGGCGCTTTTACGGCCTCTACAAAAATAATGAACCAGCTTCAGGACAACCCTAAACTAGGCCATATTACAACTTTTGGAGGTAACCCTGTAATTGCATCTGCCGCTTTGGCAACATTACGAGAAATTACAGAAAGTGACTTAATGGCAGCTACTTTAGAAAAAGAAAAGCTATTTAGATCCTTATTAGTTCATCCCCTCATTAAAGAAATACGTGGATTAGGCCTAATGCTTGCGTTAATAACTCCTTCTGCAGAGATCACAAATCAGGTTATTTTAAAATGTCAAGACAAAGGACTCATTCTTTTTTGGTTACTTTTTGAAACTCGTGCAATTCGCATAACCCCACCGCTTACTATATCTGAGAATGAAATAAGAGAAGGATGCAATATTATTCTTACTGTACTAGATGAGCTATAAAAATCTAAATTTTAAGACTTGATCACTAAAAAATCATTAAAAATATCGTATATTGAAGTATCTCATCCTATCTTTTCACAAATTCAGTATCACATAATAGCTTACAAAAAAGAAAAACTCTAATCCATTATCAATATAATGGTACGTATTTTGTTAATTAGTTTGTTAAAAACAATTGATCATCGAAGTATAATCATTCAATTTCATTTGTAATTTTAATACTGAGGAAATCAATAATGCGAAAATAGATTAAGTAATGGAGTTATTAAATACTCTCTTTTGTTGGGGAAAACAAAAAAAGTATTTTCACTGTTTTACAATTTATGAAGCATCTTTAATCAACGTGTATGAAATTTAACCGCGAAGAAGAAGAAAATAATTTCTCAATTACTCGATATGAGTCTATGCTGAGATCTAATGATGTTAAATTTTTTGATTCAGATGAGTTTGAATCTATAATTCATCACTATCTGGAAAATGGAAAAATTGCCAAAGCAAAAAAGGCAATTTCTCTAGGTTTATCTCAACACCCATCTTCCGTTAATTTAAAGTTATTACAAGTAGAAGTATTGGTTTTTGAAAACCGATTAGATAAAGCCGATAATCTTTTGGCACAATTACATGCTATAGAGCCAGAAAATGAAGAAATCTACATCCAGAAAGCAAATATTCTCTCAAAACAAAATAATCATGAAAAAGCTATAGAGCTTTTAACTATGGCTCTGAGCTATACCGATGATTCTGCCGACATATATTCTTTGGTAGGAATGGAGTATCTATTTATGGATGATTTTGAAAATGCTAAAATCAATTTTATGAGATGTTTAGAAGCAGATGATGAAGATTATTCTGCTTTATATAATGTGATATATTGTTTTGATTTTCTTGAGCAACATGAGGAAGCTATTGAGTATCTAAACATGTTCTTGAATAAAAATCCTTATTGTGAGGTAGCTTGGCATCAAGTTGGTAAACAATACTTTGATTTAAAAGAATATGATAAAGCATTAGCAGCGTTTGACTTTGCTATTATAAGCGATGAATATTTTATAGGAGCTTATCTTGAAAAAGGAAAAGTATTAGAGAAATTAAAAAGATATAATGAAGCTATAGAAAATTATAGAATCACTTTAGAATTAGATGATCCCACTTCTTTTGCACTATTAAGAATAGGAAAATGTCATGAGCGATTAGGAAATGATGATTTAGCCATTCAGCATTATTCTAAAACTGTACATGAAGATCCTTTACTCGATAAAGGATGGATCGCCATTACTGATTTTTATATGAGGAAACGCGATTATCAAAAAGCATTATATTATACTAATAAAGCAATAAACATTGATGGTGAAAATGTTTTATACTGGAAAAGGTATGCTAAAATTAACAATAGACTTGCTTTTTTTGAAGAGGCAGAACGTGGATATAGAAAAGCATTAGAATTAGGAAACTATGAAATAGAAACCTGGTTAAATCGCTTTGATATACTTAGGTTTTTAGGAGAATCTGATGCTGCTATACAAAGTTTACATCAAGCTATCGAATTTTACCCTGATAATCCCGAAGTACAATACAGACTTGCAGGATTGTATTATGAAATGCAAGATTATGAGAAGGGTGAATACCATATCAGAAAGGCTCTAGAACTCGACTATGAATACCATATTGTTTTAGAAGAACTATTCGAAAAGATTTTTAATCTTACTTTGGTTAAAAATATTATTTCAGAATATAAATAATTCTAAAAAGACCATTTTTTTTGTATTAGGTTTGATTGTAAAATTGCATACATTTGTTTTGATTAAAAACATCAAAAACAACACAAATGCAAAGAAGTCTTAAGGACTATTTGATAATCTCAATAAAAGGCCTTGCTATGGGAGCTGCAGATGTAGTTCCTGGGGTTTCAGGAGGTACTATCGCTTTTATATCCGGTATTTATGAGGAATTAATTGAAACCATTAACAGATTAGACATTAAATTCTTTTCAGTTTGGAAAAAAGAAGGCTTCCTAACATCTTGGAAGACATACAATCTTTCCTTTTTGACAGCTCTTTTCCTTGGAATAGCAATCAGCATCTTATCTCTTGCCAAATTAATAAAATGGCTACTCCATAACGAACCTCTTTTACTTTGGGCTTTTTTCTTTGGATTAGTCCTTGCCAGTATTGTTTATATAGGTAAACAAATCAAAGTCTGGAAACCAAAAGTAATATTGGGTATTGTTGTAGCAGCTGTACTCTCCTATTTTATAACGATAACAGAGCCTTTTGCCTCCCCAGATAGCAATTGGTATCTATTATTTTGTGGATTTTTAGCCATCATTGCAATGATATTACCAGGAGTATCGGGAGCTTTTATACTCCTGCTTCTAGGAGCATATCAAACATTCATCTCCATCTTAAATCAATTACGTGATGGATTAGTTACTATGAATATCGATCTTCTGTGGCAAGCTGTCTCTAAAATTCTTATCATCGGTATTGGTGCAATTGCAGGTTTAAAGTTATTCTCTAAAGTACTGAACTGGATGTTTAAAAATCATAACAATACCACTTTAGCTATACTTACCGGGTTTATGATAGGTTCTCTTAATAAACTTTGGCCCTGGAAAAAAGTGTTGTCATGGAGAACAAACTCTGAAGGACTTAAGGTTCCTTTTATTGAAAAAAGTATACTTCCAACACAGTATGAAGGTGACGCCCAGATCATCTGGGTTTTACTTTTTATAACAATAGGTTTTTTATTAATTCTTATCTTAGAACGTCTTTCTGTGAAAAAAGAAGACTAATACCTATGCAACAAAGTACCCGAACCTTTACTGATAGATTATTTCTTGTTATAAAAGGTCTTGCTATGGGTGCTGCTAATAAAGTCCCTGGAGTTTCAGGAGGTGTAGTTGCCTTTGTTGCAGGTTTTTATGAAGAATTCATTTACTCTCTTCAAAAGATTAATTTTAAAGCTTTTAAGTTGTTTATTAATTTTAGATTTAAAAGTTTTTGGAGATACATAAATGGTAGGTTTCTCGGATTATTGATTTTAGGAATGTTAATTAGTTATTTTAGTGTTTCAAAAATTCTGGATTACCTCATCATTCATTATGAATTATATGTCTGGGCTTCTTTTTTTGGAATGATAGTGGGTTCTATTTATTATATCGTAAAAGATTTTGATGATTGGAGTAGACGAAATATTTGTCTTATTATAATAAGTATAATAGTCGGAATTAGTATTAGTTTATTAGATCCTGCAAAAGAAAATGACAATCTATGGTTTGTATTTATTTGTGGTATTATTGGAGTATCAGGTATGACATTACCAGGATTATCAGGTTCTTTTATTCTCATATTACTTGGCAATTATGTATTATTACTTGTTGATTCTGTCAATGCTTTATATGATACCATTGCAGATCTAATTCGTTGGGATTTTTCTTTTACTGAAAACACCAATAGAATACGGTTACTAAAAGTACTTGTTGTATTTAGTATTGGATCTTTAACCGGTCTTGTCACATTATCGCACTTCTTAGGATATGTATTAAAACACTATAAAAGTGCAACTTTTGCTGCTATCATAGGGTTTATAACAGGCTCATTAGGTGTTGTTTGGCCTTGGAAATATAAAATTTACAAAACAGATACTTTAGGAAATACTCAAATTGATGCATTAGGCAATCCCATTTTAGACAACTATGATCGTTACTTTCCTGATTTAACCATTTTAGAAACCTATATAGGTCTTTTCTATATCATTGTAGGTATCGCTATTGTGCTATGGTTAGAGTGGTATGGTCAACGAACACAAAAAACTTCACAATGAAAAAAACATACGGTTTGCTAGGCAGACACATAGGGTATTCATTTTCCAAAAATTACTTTTCAGAAAAATTTGAAGAAGAAAACTTAGATTGTGAGTACAAGAATTTTGATATATCTCAAATAGAAGATGTAAAAGAAATTATTAACAATCCTGTGGTCAAAGGTCTAAATGTAACCATTCCATATAAGGAAGAAGTAATTTCATTTGTACATGATTTGGATCCCATAGCCAAAGAAATTGGAGCCGTAAATGTTATCAAATTTGATAAAGACAAAAGATTAAAAGGTTTTAATAGTGACTATTATGGATTTACTGAATCTCTAAAACCATTATTAAACAATACTGTAAAAAAAGCATTAATTCTTGGAACAGGAGGAGCTTCAAAAGCTATTGCTTATGCGCTTCAGCAACTCAATATCGAATATACATTTGTATCTCGAAATCCAGACTTTAATGAGCTAAGTTATACTAATTTGGATGAAGATATTATTCGAACATACACTCTAATAATTAACTGTACTCCATTAGGAACACACCCCGATGTCCAAAATTATCCCGACATCCCATACGAGTATATTACTAAAAACCATGTACTCTATGATCTTATATATAATCCTGCAGAAACTGTTTTTATGCAGAAAGGAAAAGAAAAAGGAGCTACAGTAACTAATGGATTACGAATGTTAATACTTCAGGCAGAAAAGTCCTGGGAAATCTGGAATACCTGATTTCTTAGTAAATTTTGTCATAAAATTCTTACTAAAATTTGTTATTACTACTCTTAAAACCTATCAATAACTTTGAGGTTTTCTAATATGTTAGTATCTTAGTCAGGCATTAAGCCGAGACAAACAAAAACGTTCACACAATGTCCACAAGCGATAACCTGCCTAAGGCAGATGGAAATGAAGAAAATAAGACTAAAGCTTTAGAAGTAAATTCTGAAACTTCAGATGTTGATGATAATAAAGAATTAGTTTCATCAGAGACAACAGATGAAACTCCTACTGAAACATCAATACAATCTAATGAAGAAAACCCTGAAGCATCTATTGAGATAGTCAATCCGCAAATTACAGATGCTGTAGAAGCACAACCTGAGTCTCAAAGTGATGAGACTAAAGAGTCTAATTCTGAAGAAAAAGAAGAGGAAAAGACAGAAACTCCTACAGAACAAGAAAGTGTTGAGGCAGAAAAAAATGAGAATACTCCTGAGGGTGAAGCCATAATTTCTAATAGTGCTGCAACTAAAAAAGAAGAAACTACAAAACCAGAAGTAGTTGTTGACGCTAATGATACTAACGAAAATGATCCTGATGAAATTCAGGATGAAATGAACGAAGCTGTTGCAGAACATAGTGAAGACGAAACTACTCAGGAACGTCATGATATAGAGAAGAAAGATTATCATGCCATGAATAAAGAGGAATTGATTAAAGAACTTAGAGACTTGATCAGGAATGAAAAAATTCAGGCAATTAAAGAGCATGTTGACGAAATCAAGAATGAGTTTAATGAAAAGTTTAATGAAGAAGTAGAACAGAAAAAAGAGGAATTTCTAGCAGATGGAGGAGATATAATTGATTTCTATTATTCTACACCTATAAAAAAAGAATTTAACTCTGTATATTTTGACTATAAAGAAAAACGAAATTCATATTATCAAAATCTAAAAAAAGACTTACAGGAAAACCTTAAACGACGATTAGAATTAATAGACGAATTAAAAGGTTTACTTAATGTAGATGAAAATATAAATACTACTTATAATCATTTTAAAAGTATACAAGAAAGGTGGAGAAACGCAGGACCAATTCCTAGAGATAAATACAATACAGTTTGGAACACTTATCACCATCATACCGAAAATTTTTATGATTTCTTGCACCTTAACCGAGAGTTTAGAGATTTAGATTTTAAGCATAATCTAGAGCAAAAACTTAAAATTATAGAACGAGCTACAGAACTAGCACAGGAAACAGATGTGAATAGGGCTTTTAGAGAATTACAGCTACTTCACAAAATGTGGAAAGAAGATTTAGGGCCGGTAGGAAAAGAATACAGAGAACCTATTTGGGAAAAGTTTAGTGCTTTAACCAGACAAATTCATGAAAATCGACAAGCGTACTTCAAAGATCTCGATAAAGTTTTTGAAAAAAACTTAGAGGTAAAAAGAGAAATTATTTCAAAAATAACCAAGGTCAGTTCTGAACACCCAAATAATCATAGTGGTTGGCAACAAAAAATAAAAGAAATTGAAGCTCTTAGAGATGACTTTTTTAAAGCAGGAAAAGTTCCTTCAAATGTAAATGAACAAACCTGGAGTGAATTTAAAACCGCTGTTAGGGATTTTAATCGCAATAAAAATGCATTTTACAAGAGTCTCAAAAAAGATCAGTTTGAGAATCTAAATAAAAAAATGGAACTGATTAAAATCGCTGAAGACAACAAGGATAGTGATGATTACTCCGTTACTACTCCACTCATGAAAAAAATTCAAGCTGATTGGAAAAAAATAGGTCATGTTCCTAGAAAAGATAGTGATCGAATTTGGAAAAGATTTAAAGACGCTTGTAATACTTATTTTGACAAGCTTCATGCAGAAAGAAATGAAGCTAATAAAGAAGAAGTGATTTCTCTAGAAAAGAAACAAGCTCATATTGAAGCTCTTAAAGAAATTAAACTTTCTGGCGATCCAGAGGCTGACCTTAGCACAATAAAAGACAATATTGCTATTTGGAAAACTTTGGGAAGAGTACCTTACAAAAAGAAAAACATAGAAGTAGAATATAATAAAGTCCTCGATAGCCTTTTTCAGCAGCTTAACTTAAGCCGTAAAGAAACAGAACTTATTAAGTATGAAAATAAGTTAAATACATTATCAGGACAAACAGATGATCGTGCACTTAGAAACGAACAGAATTTTATTCGTAAAAAAATCGAAGAAGTAAATGGTGAAATACGTCAACTCGAAAATAACCTTCAATTTTTCAAACATGCCAAGGATGATAATCCAATGGTAAGAGATGTTAAGAAAAATATTGAAAAACACAAAGAGAATTTAGACGTCTGGAAAGCCAAACTAAAGAAGATTAAACAACTTTAGTCATCATCATGCGATGTACACTCTGTAATTCAGAAACTATACTATATTCTGAAATACAAAATAAAAAATATTGCAAGTGTACTACATGTGATGGTATTTTACTTCATACTTCACATTTCTTGTCTGTCGTAGCAGAAAAAGAACGTTATGAACTACATCAAAATGATGTAACTGATTCTGGGTATCAAAATTTTGTGTATCCCATTATAGAGCAAGTACAAAATGATTATTCATCAAACCATAAAGGTTTAGATTTTGGGTCTGGAAGTAATTCTGTCATTACATATTTATTAAACAACAATAAATATCATATAAGCACCTATGATCCTTTTTTTGACATCAATGATGATGCTCTTAAAAAAAAGTATGATTACATTGTTTGTTGTGAGGTAATGGAGCATTTCTATTCTCCTAGTAAAGAATTTAAACTCTTACACTCTATTCTACTTCCTAATGGAGCTCTATACTGTAAAACTAATCTGTATGACTCTTCAATTGATTTTAAAACATGGTGGTATAAAAATGATACCACACATGTATTCTTTTATTCTTCAAAAACACTGCATTGGATAAAAGAAAAATTTCAATTCAAATCCTTAGAAATCACAGATAATTTTATCGTTTTAAGAAAAGAGTAATATTAAGTTTCTCTTATTCACAATATTTAAAGCTGAAATAATAACACTTTTTACAAGTATAAAAAGAGTGTTTATTATGTATTTGTTAACACGAAAACGTTTTCGTCTATCAATCTGGTAAAACGCTTTCAAGATTTTATCTAAATTGTCTTTTTACAAAAAAAAAAAAATTAAATGAAAAACAAATAGTTACAACCAATTTATTTCACACAAACACACACACTAATGAAAAATTTACTACTTACTTTATTTTGTACGGTATGTACAGGAGCCATATACCTGTCTCCATTATCGACTAGCAGTCAAACCGATTTTAGAGAAGAAACTATTTACTTCTTAATGACCTCCCGTTTTTTTGATGGAGACTCTTCAAATAATGCTCCAACAGAATGGTCTTCTTACAACCCTGACCCTTTAATAAATCCTACAATTACAGATCCAAATGATGTCACGTGGAGAGGAGATTTTAAAGGTCTTATACAAAAACTAGATTACATCAAAGATTTAGGGTTCACTGCAATATGGATTACCCCTATAGTCCATAACCGAAGTCCATTGGATTATCATGGATATCATGCATGGGATTTTACCAAAGTTGATCCTAGGTTAGAATCTCCTGGTGCTACGTTTCAGGACCTAATTAATGAAATTCATGCTCGTGATATGAAAATTGTTTTGGACATTGTCACAAACCACTCAGGGAGATTTGGAATAAAAGATGTAGCTGAAATCAAATACAATACTGACCCTTCAGCTACCTGGTACGCTCCCGACAACTCTAATTGGGCATATGATGGATTAACTCCTAATCCAGAAGATGGTTTAATCTGGAGTAGAGCCAATTTAGCTAAAATGCCCCCTCCCTATAATCAAAATTTGGAAGCATTTAATTTCCCCAGTAAAGAAAACTATGTTGATACTTCTGATCCAAACTGGTATCATCACTCCGGAAATGGATTCGCTCAAGGGTTTGATGATGTAGAAAACCTACAAAATCGTGCTTTAGCTGGGGATACACCAGACTTAAATACCGGAAATCAAGTAGTCAGAGATTACTTGGTTAATGCCTATACTACATTTATTAATATGGGAGTAGATGCTTTTCGATGGGATACGGTAAAACATATGAGCAAAGAAGATATCTTATACTTCTATGATGCTTTTAAAGCTGTAAATCCAGATCTATTCATCTTTGGCGAAGTAGCACAAAAACGTCATGAGTTACACCCAGTCGAAGAAACAAATCCTCATTATTATACCTGGCGAGGTGCAGTAAACAATTCTGCTCCTATAGATTTAGCTGTAATAGATTTTTTCGGAGAAGCAACTTTTCATGGTACTTTTGAAGAAGGACAATCATTTCCTACAGTAAAAGCCGCTGCCAGATATGATAACCTGTATAGCGATCCATCTACATTAGTAACCTGGTTAGATAATCATGATTTTGGACCTAACAACGACTGGAACAGACGTTATGGGGGTTCTGATGAAAATCTAGCCGCCTGTATGAATTTTATGTTCACCTGGCGTGGAATTCCCACGGTATACTATGGTACGGAAATGCGCTTCAAAGCTGGAGAATTTAATGATATTCACGATGCTTCGGGTATTCAAAAATCTATTGATGAGACTGGTAGAGCCTATTACGGAGATATTATGGATCAAGCTCCGGGGCACAAAATATATAAACATATTAAAAAATTGAATGCAATTCGTAAAGCTGTTCCTGCATTACAAAAAGGAACGTGGAGTTGGAAAAATGCTCCTGGAAATGCCGTTGCGTATCGCCGTGTTTTTCAGAATAGTGAAGTTATAGTAGGCCTTGCAAAAGATGGGGACGCTTCTTTTTCTATTTCTGGAATGACCAATGGTATTTATAGAGATGCTGTTACTGGTAGAGAGATTGCCGCTACTAATGGTAATCTGAATTTTAGTGTAACTTCAGGTTCTGCAGGAATTTATGTTTTAAACGGTCCGGGATTAATTGGAAGTTGTGGTGGTGGTTTTTTTGAAAACTGCGTAAATGGACCTATACAACCTACTGCTATCATTAATCCAAATATTACTAGGTCTGAAAATCCAATTCAAGTAACCTTAGAAGGTATTGGAGGTGCTGGAAGTCCTTATACAATTTATTACACTACCAATGGTCAAATCCCTAGTAATAGTAGTACAAGATATACTGGGACTTTTACAATAACCGAATCCGCTTTAATCAAAGCTATTGTATATGACAAAAACGGCCTTGTATCTGACATTTCAACAAAAAACTATAGCATTGGCCCTATCGAAGGTTTACAAATACATTTTAAAAAACCTGCAAACTGGTCGCAAGCAAACGTTCATTACTGGAATGAACTCCCAGATGTCTTAACTACTAGCAATTGGCCTGGTCCACAAATGACAAGAATTGAAAATTCGGATTGGTATACCTACATTTTTGAAGGAGTAGAAAGTATTAACCTTGTGTTTAATGATAATGGAGGATTAAAAACCAATGACCTTTCTAGAAATAAAGATGGATGGTATGACAATGGTCAATGGTTTGATAATCAACCGGGAAATAATTCTAACACACCTCCTTCTCTTACTATGTCTCCTAATGGTGGTTCATTTAAACAAGGAGAATCCATTTCAGTAACTTTAAGTGCCACAGATAATACTCCTGGCACAAATATATATTACACACTAAATGGAGATGATCCGTCTACCTCATCTAGGCTATATACTTCGGAAATTATAATTACTGAAAACACAACAATACAAGCAATTGCATATGATTCTGAAGGTTTGGCATCTAATACAGTTAATAATACGTTTACCTTCTCAACTTCAACAGAATCAATGACTATACATTACAAAGGTTCTTTGAACAACCCTAATTTATATTTTTGGAATACAAGTCCATCAGTAATAAATACTAATTGGCCTGGTGTAAACATGACCGAAGCAAGCAATGGTTGGTTTACATATACATTAGACGGTGTTTCTTGTACTAATCTTATTTTTAACACTAATGGAAATAATCAAACTGAAGATCTTAATCGATGTGGTAGCGGGTGGTATTTTGAAGGAACATGGTATGATACAAATCCAGAACAAGTATCAGAAAACCTAACTGTCTATTTTAGGTCAGATTCTTATTCTTCTCCAACTATTCATTATTGGGACCTTACACCTTCACAAAATAATACAATGTGGCCAGGTAGTCTTATGACAGATAATGGAGATGGGTGGTATAGTTATTCATTTGCAAATACTTCTTGTGCGAATATGATCTTTAGTAATAATGGAGCTTCACAAACATCTGATCTTTTAAGATGTAAAAATGGTTGGTATTATAATGGGACGTGGTATGATAACAAACCAAATCGTAACAAATTAGATACCTCAATTTCTAGTTCACAAATTACTATTTCTCCAAACCCTATTAATGAAAATTCAATAATACAATGGTATACTAAAAATAATGACAACAAAATTAAAATTGAAATTATAGACGTATATGGGGTTACTCAAACTATTTATAGTAAAATAACTACTAGTGGGAAACATACTATTAATCTAAGTGAACATATGAATTCAAAAAGTTCAGGAATCTATTTTTGTAAAATGACTATTGATGATCATACTTTACTGAAAAAAATAATCAAACAGTAAATCTTTATATTTTGCCCCCTATATAAATGAAATAACCCACCAGTAGTAAACTGGTGGGTTATTTTTTAAAATTAAATTATTTCAAAAATTAATGAAATGGTAATACTTGATCAGATGATTTATTTGCTACCAAAATAGCTGTTAAATCTATTGTAGTATTAGCTATTCCCGCATCAGCATCGTAAGTTATAGCATCCAAATCATTTTTTACTGCATCAACAAACGGAGGAATTACAGCTATAGTACCAGCATCTCCTTCAGAAACATTTTCATTTAATAAAATCTCGTTAAGATCCATAACTAACTTTACTCCCATATCTGCAAAACGAATACCTTCTGCAATAAAAACTTCCTGTCTTGTTCTATAAAGAAGTTCTAAAGCTGCATCGTCATTAGCCATAGCATCTATTTCTGGTTGTGTTAGTGAAGTTCCTGAAACTGAAGATACCATAACACTAGTATCTCTATCTAAAACCAAATTAGGTCTACCATTTACTACAACACCAGAATTATTTGGTCTTGAACCTGGTGCTCTTTGAGTTCTACCTTCTGTTGTGTCATCAATTGTTCTAACTTCTCTAGTCCCAATTAAAGCTAACAAATCTGTCATATTTCCTTGTGCAGCTAAAGCATTACCATCTGATAAATTGGCTTCTGCCAATATAAAATATGCCTCTTCTGCTTTAAGATAATATACAGGAGCATCCTCTTCTGGTGTAAGAAAAGAATATTTAGGATCAAGAAAATCTAACGTCGGCAATGGTTGTAAATCATCAAAAATAGCTCTTTCATATAATGCATTTTCAAAAATGTTAACCGCTGGTTGTGTAGTAGTATCTGTTTCATCAAATCTAGCAAATCTTACAAAATCACTATCCATTGTAATAACCATTTGAGCATCAGCAACAGCTTCAACTTTTCTTCCCAAATAGTAATAAGCTCTTGCTCTAGCTAAATAATATTCGGGTTGACTATTATTTCTTTCGATTGCTGAAGTAAAAGAAGCAATAGCACTTGCATAGTTTTCTTCTGTTGTCAAAGGCACTGCACCTGGTTCTTCAGGTATTCTTGAAAAATACATCCCAGCAAACAAGTTTGACATACCTTTAAAGAAATAATACTCAGCCTCTGTATCTTCACTATATAATGGATCTTGAGGCCCTACTTCTTCTAAACCAAAATCTGCCATCTCTCTTAATCTGGCAAGGTCATTTTGGGTATCTCTCATATCAGGGTCATCTATTCTAATTTCCAAATTATCCATAAATTGATTATAGAAAGTCTGTGTATTCACATAATTATCTGATCCTAGTTCTGATAAGATTAATATTTCGTTAAGGAAAAGAGACATCTGTCTGTCCATACCCTCTAACCAAACACCAGAAGAATTGGATTGTCCTAAAAACGAATCTTCTAATAAGTTTGGATTTTCTACAGAGGTAAAATCTGTCGCATCTTTAAGATCATCTGTACAGTTGACCAATAAAGTAATTGTTAATAATATAATTAATAGCTTTTTCATCGTATTCTTCATCTTTTAAGTTAATTAAAACTGAAACTTCAGTGAAGTTAAAAATATCCTTGGAGCTGACTCCGTTCCATAGGCAAAACCTCCACTGGAGAAACCATTTTGAGCAGCAATTCCAGAACCAGTAATTTCGGGATCAGCAGGTCCAGATGTCCAGTTGAATGGATTTGTTGCTGTAAACCCAAGAATTACATTAGAAAAAGGCTTTAATTTATCTCCAAAAGAATATGTAGCTCCTATATTCCTTATTTTCACAAAGTCATTGTCAAAAACAAAGAAATTAACATAATTAAATGGACTTGTTGTTCCAACAAGGTCATCAGGTATACCAGTATTATCAACTCCATTTAAATGTCTTAGCAAGAAATTTAAATCTACATAGCTACCTCCAAACTGATAATCACCAGTCATAAAAAGATTAAAGTTTTTATATTGATAATTTATTCCAAACGATCCAAAATTAGGAGCAAAAGTATCACCTAAAGCATCATTAGGAGTAAAAGTAAATGTCCCATCGGCTGCTCTGGTTGCAGAAGTTCCTCTTAAATAACCTAAACTTTGTCCCTGTTCTATTACAGAACCAATTACATTAAACCCTCCTACTACGAAAGCAGGTGAACCTCCACTATCTTCTACAGAGTTATCATTGGTATTGTATGAAAAATTAACACTTAGTAAATGATCACTAGTTTTAATTACGTCTGCATTTAAAGCAAATTCCCATCCACTGTTTGATATTTCTCCAAGGTTAGTTACCTGAGCTCTTAATCCAGAAGAAGGTAAAGCATTAGGAACAAATAGGGCATCTTCTGTTTTCCCATCATATCTTGTACTACTAAAATTGATTCTGTTATTTAAAAAACCTAAGTCAAGACCAAATTCTGTAGTTTTAACTCTTTCAGACACTAAATCAGTGTTACCAGGCTGATCAAAACGAACAGCTAAGCCGCCAAGGAAAACATCAGGTACAAATGTTTTAACCTCTGAAAAAGGTTGTGCAAAATTGGTAGCTTCACCATAATTTGCTCTTAATTTGATACTAGAAAGAATGTTACTCATACCACTCTCTGAATAAAAATCGTGATCTGATATGTTATAAGTAATACCAACTTTTGGAAGAAATAACGGGTCTGTATTAGCACCTGCAGAAGTATTTTCATCTAATCTTCCTCCAAATTCTAAAAAGGCAACATCATATATTCCTATATTTTCTAAAAAATATAAACCATAGTTAGCATTCTCTAATACAAAATCTCTAGCTACCTGAGTAGGAAAGAATCCAATTCGAGATGTACCATCTACACCACCCGATCCTTCTATTCGATTCTGTCTATCTGTATTTCTAAAAAACTGTCCTCCTAATATAGTAACAAAAGAAAAGTTATCAAGTGCTGCCTTATGAGTTACATTTAAATCTCCAGTTACAATAAAATTATTTCTTGTAGCTCTTGTAAGAGCACCTCTATCTGATGTTCCATCAGGAAAAGCGCCTCTTGAGATTTGTAATGCATTTGATACAGCTTGATTTTGGACCACGGTTCTATAATCTATACCAAGAGTAGCATTAACTTGTAAATTATCATTTACATCATATATAAACTTATTCGAGTTGGTAAAACGATTTATTGTTGATTCATTACTCGTTAAAGCACCTATTAAAGCATAATTCTCTCTAATAGGAGCAAAATCAGTATCAGAAATAACATCCAAATCACCCAAGTCACCACCTTCAAAATCTGAGAATCTTGCATTACCACTATTTGCATTAAAATCCAAATTAGTCTCTGTTCCTACATATGAAAAAGAAGCTTGATATCTAAGTTTATCAGTTACATTAGCATTTAGACCGAATGACAAACTTCTTCTTACTTGTTTATTAATATCATTAAAAGAGTCATCAGCGTAGATACTTCCTCCAAAATTATAAGTGACCTTATCTCCACCACCATTTATACCAACTCTATGTTCTAAAGATAATCCTGGCTCAAAAAAGGCTTCAGCCGTTCTATCATATTTTAAAAAATCTTCAGTTGCTTTTATTACACCAACTCTGGCTTCATAAAATATCTTAGATTTTCCTTTAGTACCTTTCTTTGTAATAACTTGAATAACACCATTCGCTGCATCTGCACCATATAATGTTGTAGCAGCACCTCCTTTTATATATTCTATCCTTTCAATAGATTCTGTAGGGATATCTGCTAGAGCTGATACAGATGCTCCACCTGTAACAATACCTAGCTGAGCATTTGAATTCAAATTATCAACTCTAACACCATCAACTATTACAATAGGCGTAGCTGAAGTTGAGGCAGATATTGCACCTCTAGTTCTAATAATTGCTGCAGTACCTGGTTGTCCAGAACTTAATCTAATTTGTGCACTAGGTGTTGTAGATTGAAGTAATTGGTCTATTTGATTAGAAGGCAACTTATCAATCTCATCTGCTTTTAAAACATCTACCGTAGTAGATAATTTTCTTTTAGCAATACCAGAACCTTGTCCTGTAATAATAACTTCTTCTAATTCTGAAGCAGAAGCTGATAATTTCATATTAATTGTATCGCTATCCCCAACAACTACTTCTTTGGTTTCAAAACCAACATAACTAAACGAAATTACTGCTCCTCGATTTACCGATATAGAGTAATTTCCATCAAAATCGGTTTGCGTTCCCCCACTAGTATTCTTGACAATAACATTAACGCCCGGAAGCGGTAATCCCTGGTCATCTGTGACAGTTCCTGACACATTTTTTTCCTGAGCAAATGATAAACTACATACAAAGAAAAAAAACATTAGAAACTTGTAATAATGTACTTTCATAGATAAAAAATTTTTCAAAAAATTATACTTAAGTTATTAGATATAATCATAAAAAGGAAGGGGTGGAATATTTTGATGGCTAACTCAAATTTACTCTCACAAAACTTGAACAAAGTTTAAATGGAAATAATAACATTCGCCCTTCCTAAATTATGATTACAAGATCAAAGAAACGTGGGACAAGCATAAAAACAGGTAACCCCTATAAGGTTTTACCTCATTCCGAAGAAGATTTACTAAAGCTATTGTAATCGTCAACAATTAGGATTTGACATACTCAGAGGGAGTAATTCTGTTGTACTTTTTAAAGGATTTATTGAAAGTAACTTTATTATTGAAACCTACCTCATAAGCAACGTCTATAATATTTACCTTCTTATCCTTCTCACTTTTTAAAAGTTTTTTAGCTTCTTCTATTCGATATCGATTAATTAATTCAAAAAAATTAAGATTAAAATGCTCATTTATTACCTGCGAAGTATTATGTCTAGTAGTATTCAATAATTCGGCTAATTTCTGAAGATTAATGTCATTTTTCATATACACCTTTTCTTGATTCAATAGAAATAAAAGCTTTTCCTTTAATTCTATAGAAAGTGTCTCTGTTAAACCTGATTTTCTATATTTATCTAGCTCTTTTTGCACTTCCTCTTTAATCATTCTTAATCCTCCACCAAAAATACTAGGATAAACGAATGCCGTATAACTTATATACAAAATCAATAATGCAATCGAAATGATTTGAAAATGAACAGGGAAACCATCTATTACTCTACGAATCATCAAAATATTATAAACAACATAAGAAACAATATGTATTGAGCATAAAACAACGATATTTCTCTGCCAATTATGTTGTACTCTGGATATAAGAGAATTACCAACAACCAATTTAACATACATTCTAATAACTAAAATCATATATACCAATAAGGATATAAGCTTAACATCTGAGATTAAAGTTATATATGGCCGTTTATCATCAAGCATTATCCTTAGTTTCTCCTCTACAGGTAGGCTATAAACAGGAAGCAATAAAAACAGAAGTAAAACTGTTGGTACTAAATGCAACACATCCAACCAAACAAATCTATATTTTAAAATCACACGTTTAAAGTAAAAATAAATAAGAGGACCATACAAAAACGAAAACAATGTTGATAAATACAGAGAGTGCGGTAAGTAAAATTCATAATTTGTCGGCAACAAACTAATATTAATAATAAAGACAGAGTGTTGAAACAAAAATACACTCATCAAAAGATTTGCAATTTTATCAGATCTCTTTCGGAAATTCAGAACGATAGAGATAAACACACCAACAAAACCTACATATAAACAGAGTATCCACCAAAAATCTAATTTTTTATGATACTTATCTGCCAATTTAACATAAGAACTCGAACTATTAATAGAATCAAAATAACTATGTCCTATAAAAGCGACATCTAAACTACTTTTTATATATTTTTCGAGGTATTCACATGCTAACTCTGCTTTATTTTTCTTAGCATAGAAAAGTGCCAATTCCTTAAACATCAAAATAGAGTCAACGCTATGCGTATTTGACTCTTTTTTATATATTTTATCTGAAAATAAAAGGGTATAGCGATCTTTATCCTTATTTTTTACCTCAATTTCATTTGCATATGAATACAGACTTGATGAAATAAACAAAACGATAGTAATCAAAACCAGAGTTTGTGTTCTTCGAGTTAGCCGCATAATTACTCTCAGGAAATTATGATGATCTATATAACATAAAAAATATTGTTACATAATATTTTCTAAACCTTGTTATTATAGAGTAGTCGATTTAAACAAACAAAAATTACATTGCTACACGTAATTATATTGTTATCACAAAAGATTGATTATGACTAAAAACGGGAAATATCACAAAAAGATATCTTCAACCCCATCATTCATTTATGCAACAAACAGTTTTAGATACTCGGATGGTGTTATTTGATTATATTTTTTGAAAGATTTATTGAAAGTTACCTTATTATTAAAACCAACTTCATAAGCAACATCTATAATATTAAATCCTTTATACCTCTCTCCTTTTAATAGCTCCTTTGCTTCTTCAATTCTATATTTATTAATTAATTCGAAGAAGTTAAGATCAAAATGTTCATTTATAACCTGTGAAGTATTATGCCTTGTTGTTTCTAACAACTCAGATACTCTTTGGAGCGTAATATCATTTTGCTTATAGATTTTCTCTTCATTTAGAAGAAACAGCAACTTTGATTTGAGCTCTAAAGACAAACTTTGCGTAAGTCCTGATTTTTTATATTTATTATTACTTACTACTGTATTTTGTATTACAGGAGGTGTTACTATAATTTTGAGATTTCCAAACAGTGAAGGTTGCACAAATGCAGAATAGCTAACATACAGCACCATTACAGCTATCGAAGCTACTTGAAAATTAAACAGAAAGCCACTACCAATATGACTCATATTTAATATTGCATATATGGCATAAGAAAGTATGTATATAGAACAAAAAAGCACTATATTCCTCTGCCAGTTTTTAACTATTTTAGCAACATACAATTCACTTTTAAGTGATTTTATATATAATCTAACCACCAAAACACCATAAACCAATAAAGAAGTTAGTTTGGAAATTGAAATTAGCGTAAGGTAAGGTCGCTCATAATATATTACCATACGTAATTTTTCTTCTCCTGGTAAGAGGTAGATAGGCAATAACAATATCACAAGAAATATTGTTGGTAATAAATGTAAGAGATCAGTAAGTTTAAATTTATATTGCTCGGTCACTCTTTTAAAATAGAAAAATATTAATGGCCCGTATAAATATGAAAATGTTGTAAATAGATATAATGTATGCGGTAAATAATACTCATAATTCATAAAGTAAAGCGCCATATGAATCATAAAGCATGAGTGAAGTAATACAAAACAGCTCATTAGCAAATTTGCTACCCTATCAGAACGTTTTCTAAAATTTATAACTACAGATAAGAAAAAGCCAACAAAAGCAACATAAAAGCAAAAGATTGCCCACCATCCAAATTGCTTAAGGTATTTATTTGCTAATGCAATATGTGCTTCCGAAGTACTAATTTGATCAAAATAACTATGACCTACAAAAGTAACATCTAACGTTGATTCTATATATTTCTCGATAAATTCACAAGCTAATTCTGATTCATTAGCATTTGCATAAGAAAATGCCAATTCTCTATATATGTAGGTTGAATCAATTGCATCTTTTTCCAACACCTTACTGTGCTGAAAAGTTGTTTTTGATTTATCATTATTGGAAAGATTCTTTATTGATGAGATAGAGACATAAGAACTTTCGCTCTCATTTTTTATATCAACTCCAAAAGATAAACTATATCCTTTTACTGATATTAATAAAATAAGACCGAAAAACAATAATGATAATTCTGTTTTTCTTTGAGTTAGCCGCACAGTTTGATTGATTGATGTTTAATACGTCTAATTTACGATTTGTTTTTCTTAAAATTTTGTTATAAAAGGGTGTCCCGATAATATCTTACTCAAAAAACCAACAATAACAGGGGTTAACAAAGTGCAAATAAAAAAAATACATAAGTGAAAACCGTAGAAAAAGAGTTATAAAACAGCATTCTTACAAGTAAAACTTAAGTAAAAAACACGATTTTTTACCAAAATTCTGATAGAATTAAGAAAATTCGTAAAAGAATATAAAATCCATTTTATGAAGGTATAAATAAAGAAGTTTATGTTCTATAACCTTTTAGCTTCTTCCCAAAAAATGTCCATTTCAGAAAGAGTCATGTCCATTAAATTTTGGTTGTTTTGTTTTGCTTTAGATTCTAAATACTGAAAACGCTTTATAAACTTTTTATTTGTTCGTTCTAATGCGTCTTCTGGATTTACTTTTAAAAAACGAGCATAATTAATCATAGAAAAAAGCACATCTCCAAACTCTGATTCTATTTTTTCCTGATCTTGCACCTCTACTTCGTGTTGTAGTTCACCTAATTCTTCTTTAAGCTTTTCAAACACTTGATATGGTTCTTCCCAATCAAACCCAACTCCTGCTACTTTATCCTGGATTCTGCTTGCCTTTACCATAGCCGGAAGCGATTGAGGCACCCCTTCAAGAACACTTTTCTTCCCTTCCTTAAGCTTTAAGTTTTCCCAGTTACGTTTCACCTCTTCTTCATCTTCTACACTAACATCACTATAAATATGTGGATGTCTATGGATCAGTTTATCGCAAATTTCATTTGTTACATCTGCTATATCAAAATCTTTAGTTTCACTACCAATTTTAGCATAAAAAACAATATGCAATAGTAAGTCTCCTAGTTCTTTTTTCACCTCTTCGAGGTTATTATCTAAGATTGCATCACCAAGTTCATACGTCTCCTCTATAGTAAGATGCCTTAAAGACTGCAGTGTTTGTTTTTTATCCCATGGACATTGCTCCCTAAGCTCATCCATAATAGTTAGTAACCTATCAAAAGCATTAAGTTGATCTTTTCTCGAATTCATCTTTAATATTTATATAGCGACTTGTTCCATGCTCTTTTTGGTTTCTTGAAATTCCTTAATCATATCATCAACAATGACCTTTGCCGGTTTGATATCTTGAATTAATCCTGAAACTTGACCAATTTCTAGCTCCCCTTCATTCAAATCTCCTTCAAACATTCCTCGTTTTGCTCTAGCACGACCTAATAATGCTTTTAATTCGTCAATAGAAGGTCCTTTACTATATAATTCTGTGACATCATTATAAAATTTATTCTTAAGTAAACGAACAGGCGCTAACTCTTTTAACGTTAATTGCGTATCTCCTTCCTTAGCCTCTACCACCATTTTTTTAAAATCTATATGCGAAGAAGCTTCGTCACTTGCTACAAAGCGACTTCCAACCTGAACTCCATCTGCCCCTAAAGCCATCACTGCATACATAGCAGATCCGGTTGCAATCCCTCCTGCAGCAATTAAAGGTATACTTACCTCTTTTTTAACTATTGGTATTAATGTTAATGATGTAGTTTCATCCCTTCCGTTATGCCCTCCTGCTTCAAAACCTTCTGCTACTACAGCATCTACTCCTGCTTCTTGGGCTTTTAAAGCAAACTTCAGACTACTCACCACATGAACTACTGTAATACCTTTTTCTTTAAGATAAGCCGTATATGTTTTTGGATTTCCCGCAGAAGTAAAGACTATTTTTACACCTTCCTCGATTATTATCTGAATAATTTCCTCAAGATTAGGATATAACATTGGAATATTAACCCCAAAAGGCTTATTTGTAGCTTTTTTACATTTTTGTATGTGCTCCCTTAATATATCAGGATACATAGATCCAGATCCTATAAGACCTAGTCCTCCTGCATTACTTACTGCACTCGCTAATTTCCAGCCACTTGCCCATATCATTCCTCCTTGAATTATCGGGTACTGAATATTGAATAATTCTTTTATTTTATTCATTAATTTCTAAATCAGAATATATAAATAATTAGTTTATTATGAGATTACACCAGAACCAACCAATTCTTCACCAATATACCAAGCTACAAACTGCCCCTCGGTTATCGCACTTTGATCGTTTTCAAAAACAACATACATACCAGAATCTATAACGTGTAATGTAGCCTTTTCTAGTGGTTGTCTATATCGAATTCTAGCCATAACTTCAAGTTCTTCATCTACATTAAGCCTAAGATCTTCTCTAACCCAATGTAACTCTTTATTAGTTATAAACAACGCCTTTCTATACAAACCTGGGTGCTTTTTGCCTTGTCCAGTATAAATTGTGTTTGTTTCAACATCAGTCTCAATAACAAAAAGGGGCTCTGGAGTTCCTCCTACAGCCAACCCTTTACGTTGCCCTTTGGTATAGTAGTGCGCTCCTTGATGTTTTCCTACTACCTTGCCATCTCTGGTGTCATACTGATATTTACTGGACAAGAACTCTAATTCTTCTCTTTTAGACTTAAACTGAGGTATTGTACGTTGATATTTTTCTTCAGAAGATAATATTTCAATAATATCTCCCTGTTTTGGTTGTAACTTTTGTTGAAGAAATTCGGGCAAACGAACTTTTCCGATAAAACATAATCCTTGAGAATCTTTTTTATCCGCTGTCACCAAATCTTGTTCTTTAGCGATATCCCTAACTTCTGGTTTTAATAATTCACCAACAGGAAATAACGTTTTTGCTAATTGTTCCTGAGACAATTGGCATAAGAAATAAGATTGATCCTTATTAGAGTCTTTTCCTGCTATAAGACGATGAATTTCTTTTCCTTCTTTGCGTATCGTATCCTTTCTACAATAATGCCCAGTCGCAACATAATCAGCTCCAAGAGATAATGCAATTTTTAAGAATACGTCAAACTTAATTTCACGATTACATAACACATCGGGGTTTGGAGTACGACCATTTTCGTATTCATTAAACATATAATCCACAATACGTTCTTTATATTGCTCACTTAAATCTACCGTCTGAAATGGTATCCCCAATTTCTCTGCTACTAATAACGCATCATTACTATCATCCAGCCATGGACATTCGTCAGAAATTGTTACTGAATCATCATGCCAATTCTTCATGAATAATCCAATAACCTCATATCCTTGCTCTTTTAATAAATATGCCGCTACACTGGAATCAACTCCCCCTGATAATCCTACGATTACTCTCTTCATCAAAAAAATCCTTTCTTTATTTTATTCTTTATAATTATTTTACAAAAGTACTAAGTAAATATCTTAGAGACAAGCTATCAGAATATTCAGCTTTAACTAATTTTGGAATGTTATAATAGACTCAAAAGAGTTGATTCTTTCTAATTAAAAGCTCAGTTCATAAAAAATGGATATTTGACAAATCAAATATCCATTTTAACAAATACGACAGTATTCAATAACTAATTAAAATTCTACCATCATCTTCTTTTTAAGTATACTATTTTCTCCTAATATAACTTCTACTAATAAAAACCATTCGTCTTAATTGAGCTTATCATTTCACAAAGAGAAATCAAAGACTCACCTAACTTTAATACACCTAAGTCTTTTCTCTGTATCAATTTTCCTGTTAAATCCGTAATCTATGGTAAAGGACTGAATATTTTTTCACCCTTAGCATTTCGAAATTCACATTGATCCATAACATATAAAACTTAACGACGAACAACACTAAATTTTTGAGTACTTGTTTTGATCTTATCTCTCCAATCTTTACCTACAGGAACCAATAAAGCTGTTGCTGTATAACCACTACCTATTACTATTTTTTTAGGAACATTCATTATAACACTAGTTCTTCCTGAGCCTTTACTTACTTTAACACTCATTAGATCTAACCATTTATGTTGCGGATCTCTAATTTCTACTTGGATTTCTCGTTCTTGATTTACATCATATTCTACGCTAAAAGTAAAATTCTCCGACTTTTTTTGATTGGGCACCTCTAATAATTCAATAAATTCTTCTTTTGGAGGAATATACGTTGAAACTCCTTCTGTACTGGCTGATTTAGTACCGTTAGTCACGTTAAATTTTCGAGAAGTATTTTTGATTTTATCTTGCCAATCTTTACCTACCGGTAATAATAAAGATATTGCTTTATAATCATTAGCAATCTCTGCTGTATTAGGTATTTTTACAGTAACAAAAATCGTTTCAGAACCCTCTGGTACTGTTACTTTTTTTGATCCTAACCATTGTTTTCGCTGATTCCTGATCTCTACAACAATATCTCTTGCTTTCTTTGCTGTGTATTTTAATTCAAAAGTATAGCGATCAGCTGGTTTTTGATCTGGCAAAGGCATTATTTCAAGATTTTCTTCCATCTCTGCGTGATCAACATTTTCTTGTGGTATCACATTAAATTCTTTTTCACTATTTACGATTTTTTCTTTCCAATCTTTACCTAGCGGAACCAATGTAGCTATTACTTTATAACCATTTCCAATTATGGCTTCATTCACTAAACCTACAGCAAGATCTATTTTTCGTGATCCTTTTTTTACGATTACTTTGTTAAATCCTAACCAAACATTTTCTGGACTTCTGATTTCTAAATGAATTTCTCGTTCTTTCTTTGCTTTATACTTTAACTTAAAATTATAACTCTTAGATGGATACTGATCTGCTACTTCTAACAATTGAATATCTTCTTCCAATACGTTTTCTCTATCCGCTCCAAAAAAAGGTGTGGGTATGTTAGCGTGATTAGCAATACTATTTGAAGACAGTTCGATACTTTCATTTTTCACAATAGTATACGCACTAATAAAACTCTCATCACCTTTAAATTTTAAACTTTTAGCATGAGAAAACTTAGAAATTTCTTTATTCAAAATATCGGTATTAATATTATGTAATACCACATTATGATCTGTTAGATTGATTATCGATAATATTTTAGCATTGCAAGAAAACACAGCTACTAAACAAAATACAAAAACGATAATAAATTTTTCTTTTAAAGTTTTTAAAAACAAATTTGACTTCATTTTACTTGTAAATTTTAGGGTTTTATGATATAATTAATGATTAAAAAATCTTTTAAGAGTATATATATTACTCTGAAGTAAGGTCAGTTACAATAAACTTCTCATGATTACCTACTACAGATTTATCACAGGTAAAACCTGTAAGGCTACCGTTATTATGACTTACATACAATCCATTATTTTCTTTGATAGCGCCCTCTCCTCCTAAATCAAAATTTTCAGCCTCAATAACTCCTGGCATATTATTACCGCCTCCATATTTTGTCTGTTGACCTATCGATGTCATCGTTATTAAACAAAACAAAGAAATTGTAATAGCATTTCTCTTAATCTTTTTAAAGAATAATACAATTTTTAAGACTTCTAGTATCATACGTTAAATTTTTAAATGCTTTTAATCTAAATATGTTCATTCAAACAAAAATCCAAATAATTTAACGTATGCCTTGTAAGATATATCCTATTTATTACCACACATGGTTAATTCTCTGCGAATAGATTGCAATTTACAAGTATAGCTTTTGAAGAGAAGAAGAGGATAAGAAGTATTAATTCATATTTAAAAAGTTGTGTATTAGCCACAGACTAAAGCACAAAAATATTAACCATTATTATATAACAGCTTCAAAAAACTCTTTAGATAATTATCATGTAATTTTAAAGATCTTATACGATTAAAATCCCTTATTTTGAACGGGAAACAATTTTTGTTCGGATAGTTTTCCATCAGTGTAATAGCTCCAAATACCATCCTTACGATCTCTCTTATAGTTTCCTTCTATAATCAAATCACCGTTGGTATTGTAATATTTGGTTATACCATGAAGCTGGTCATTTTCGTATATAAACTCCTTAATAACAATACCTTTTTCTGAATAAATTAGTCTTTTACCTTGTCTTTTTCCATTAACATATGAAGTACTCTCTGTTAATTGACCACTTTCAAAATAAGTACGTTGCTCTCCATCAAGTTTTCCCGACAAGTAATGTTCAGTCATCATAATTTTTTTAGAACTATTATGATAATATTCCCATAACCCTATTCGTTCTTTGCCAATCATTTGACCTTGACTTATCACTTTTCCCTTTTGGGTAAAATATTTAACCTTAACAGTATCACTATTTTTTGAAAATGTTTTTACAGCTGTAGGAGAATCACCGCTGCTAGGTTTGTAGAATTTAAAACTCCCTATCTCTTTCCCATGATCAAAAGTACCTTCATATCGAATTTGATCACTATTATCATATTTCTTTCGCCATTTACCGTGTCGTTTACCTTCACTATCATATTTATTGTACTCTTGCCCTAAAATGGGTAAACATGTAAACATTAAAACACAAAATAACAATATACTTCGCATAACTACTATTTAATTTGGGACATTATTTCAACGAAAGTAACTTCCAAAAAGTATACCAATATTATAAAATCATAATGATAAAATGAAGTCGAAAGCATAAAAAAGCTCCAAAGAGGAGCTTTTTTATAAGATATTTAAAAATAAATTATTTCTTCTTGGTATTTTTTTGCTGTTCTGCTTGCTCCATTAGCTCTTTCATCTTTTTCTGGAATTTACCCTGTTTTTTAGGCTTTTTCTTATTTTCCTGAATCTTAGCATGGATTTTATCTTCATTGATAATTACATTTTTAATCACCAACATAATACCAATGGTAATCAAATTAGAAACAAAATAGTACAATGATAATCCACTTGCATAGTTATTAAAGAAAAATAACATCATCACCGGAGACAAATACATTATGAATTTCATATTTGGCATTCCTGGTTGTTGTGTTTGCATTGTTTGTCCAGTAGTCATCGTCATATAAATAAAAATTGCAACTGATGCTAAAATTGGAAATAAACTAATATGATCTCCATAGAAAGGAATAGTAAACGGTAACTGAGCTATATTGTCATAACTAGATAAATCATCTGCCCACAAGAAACTCTTTTGACGTAACTGAAAAGCACTTGGGAAAAAGTTAAATAAAGCATAGAAAACAGGAATTTGCATTAATGCAGGCAAACAACCACTCATTGGATTAACACCAGCTTTGCCATATAATGCCATAGTTTCCTGTTGCTTCTTCATCGCATTGTCCTTATATTTTTCGTTAATTTCTGTAATCTCTGGTCGCAAAACTTTCATTTTTGCTTGTGACACATATGACTTATAAGTCACTGGAGACAGAACAATACGAACAATAATAGTCATTACTATAATAGCAATACCATAAGGAAGGAAGCTACTTAAAAATGCAAAAAACGGAATAAATAAGTATTTATTTATGATTCCAAAAATTCCCCAACCCAAAGGTACTATTTCATCCAAATTACGGTCATATGTATTTACAATTCTATAATCTGTTGGTCCATAATACCAATCCATAGCATAATTAAGCTCTCCACCTTGTAATTCTAATGGCATAGATGCAGAAAACTCTTTGGTAACCTTGATATCTTTATCATCCAAATCTGTAGACCCAGCAAGGTTTTTTGAAGTAAAAGATGCTTTTTTAAATGGTGTATCTGTTAACAAAACAGAAGTAAAGAAATGTTGATTAAATGCTATCCAAGATACATTTTCTTCTTCATCATCTGTAAACTCTCCTGCTCCCAAATAATCATCTTTATCACCATCATACTCATATTTAAGTTCTGTATAACGATTTTCATAAGCTGCACTTTTAGCATGTCTAATCCCTTGAAGTTTCCAATCTAGGTTTACCGTTTGACTACTATTAATTACTTGTTGTAATCCTTGAGATCGAATTGTAAAATCAACCATATATTCATTTGGCTTTAACTCATATCTATACTCAAGGTATTTTGTGTCAGAAACTTTAAGTTTCATGGATAAGATTGTATTCTCTCCATTTTTGGTCACTGTAGGTTCAAAAAACAGGTCTTTGGTATTTAGAATTCTATTATCTGTAGTGCCAAAATTAATATTTAAAGAAGCATTTTTGCCATCCTTAATCAAATACACGGGTACAGAATCATAGGTTTTAAAGTTTTTTAATAATGCCTCAGAAATGTATCCTCCTCTATTATTTACTTTTAAACTTAATACTTCGTTTTCTACTTTGGTAAATTCCTCCTTTGCAGATGCTAAACTAGCTGAGTACGCAAATGCACCCAATTGAGATTTTGCATTTGAGAGTGCCACAGAATCTTGCGGATTAACAACAATAGGTTTGCTTTCTTGAACAAAATCTGGGGTTGTATCCTTATTATCTGCCTCTTTCTCGTTTGCTACTTGTTCTTCTTTAGCTTTTTCTGCTTCAATTTCTTCAGGAGTCGGCTGATTTAAATAGAACATCCAAACGATGATTCCAAAAATAAGTGCAAATCCAATTATCGAGTTAAGATCAAATTTCTTTTCTTCCATTTATGTAAGTATAAAAAGCCTTTATCCGATAACTCAGAAAGGCTTTTGTCTATTTATATTTATTTATTTTTCAAAGGTCGGATTAGAATTCGTATACTAGTAATTCTTAGTTGGTATCAAAATTTGCTATTATACTTATTTCAAAAATTATATATTGTTATATCCTGTTGTCAATTATCTAGCCAATTACTATTCTTGTGACACTTTGGCATTCTTACTATTTTTTGAATATTCTACCGCAGCTTTTACAAAAGCTATAAACAATGGATGTGGATTAGCCACAGTACTCTTATATTCTGGGTGATATTGCACACCCACAAACCAAGGGTGATTTGGCAATTCTATAATTTCTACCAATCCTGTTTTGGGATTAACACCTGTGGTTTTAAGCCCTGCATTTTCTAATTGCTCCTTATAATTATTATTATATTCATAACGATGGCGATGGCGTTCTTCAATCAGTGACTTTCCGTATGCTTCATACACAATACTACCTTCTACTAATTCACACTCCCATGCACCTAATCGCATTGTGCCTCCCATATCTGTAATACTCTTTTGTTCTTCCATAAGATCAATTACGGGGTGCGGAGTATTTTCATCTACTTCTACAGAACAGGCATCTTTTAACCCTAAAACATTACGAGAATACTCGATAACGGCCATCTGCATTCCTAAACAAATTCCAAAAAACGGTAACCCATTTTCTCTTGCAAATTGCACTGCTTTTATTTTTCCTTCTATACCGCGCTCACCAAATCCGGGAGCAACCAAAACTCCATCCAGGTGAGCAATTTTCTTCTTTATTGTTGTATCTGTAATATATTCTGAATGAATACTTACTACATTAACTTTTACTTCATTTTCTGCACCTGCATGAATAAACGCCTCAAGAATTGATTTATAAGAATCTTGTAATTCTACATATTTCCCTATAAGCCCAATAGTAACTTGATGTTTTGGATTTTTATGTCTTTGTAAAAAGCTATTCCAATTATCAAGGTTAGGAACGTTATCATCTCTAAGTACCAATTGTTTTAGCACAACTGCATCCAAGCCTTCTTCGAGCATCAAATTAGGCACATCATAAATAGTCGAGGCATCTATAGACTCTATTACTGCTTCTTGTTTAACATTACAGAAAAGTGCTAATTTCCTACGTAAATCGTCCGATAATTCATGTTCTGTTCTACATACCAGAATATCTGCTTTTATACCACTTTCCATCAAAGTTTTTACACTGTGTTGGGTTGGCTTGGTTTTTAACTCTCCTGCTGCAGAAAGATAAGGTATTAGGGTTAAATGAATCACTAAAGCATTAGAATCTCCAAGCTCCCATTTTAGTTGACGTACAGCCTCTATATATGGTAAAGATTCAATATCTCCAACCGTACCTCCAATTTCAGTAATTACGATATCATAGTTCCCGCTTTTACCTAAAATCTGAATTCTTTCTTTTATTTCATTAGTGATATGAGGAACTACCTGAACTGTTTTTCCTAAAAATTCTCCACGTCGTTCTTTTTCAATAACACTTTGATAAATTCTACCTGTAGTTACATTATTAGCTTGAGAAGTTGGTGTATTTAAAAATCTTTCATAATGTCCCAAATCCAGATCTGTTTCTGCTCCGTCATCAGTTACATAGCATTCTCCATGTTCATAAGGATTTAAAGTTCCTGGATCAACATTAATATACGGATCCAGTTTTTGAATTGTAACTCTATATCCCCTTGCCTGTAATAGCTTTGCTAAGGAAGCAGCTATAATTCCTTTTCCTAAAGAGGAAGACACACCTCCGGTTACAAAAACATATTTGGTATTAGCCATGTAAACTAAATATTAGTAAGATTGTATTAAAATTTTGCGCAAAAATACAAAGAAGTCACGAAATCATACATTGAAAATCAATCAATATTACATAACTTTTCCATATTCCGTTAACAACGTAAAAAACTGAAAATGAATTCACAACAAGCTCAAAAAATAAAATCCCGACATCAGACGGGATTTTTATAATTAAAAAGTGTGTATTTATTCTTCTTCTTCTGAAGCTTTATCTTCTTCTGGCTCAGAGAAATCATTCATTCCTTTTGCTTGAAGAATATTGTACCAGTGAATTACTTTTTTCATGTCACTCACATAAACTCTATCTTCATCATAATCTGGTAAGACTTCACTAAAATAAGCTTCTAATTTATTTTTTGATTCTTTATGGCTTATTGCTTGCTCTCCATTTTCTTTTTCCTGAATCTTTTTAAAGATTTCTCGCAATGGCACCTCCTCTGTGAATGTATAAATCGCAATTTCGCTTAATACACTTACATTATGTCTAATACTTACAGACAGTCTTTTCCCATCTAATAAGGATTCAGCCAAAAACCCACTTCGTGTTTGCGTTTTTAACTCATATAAACCAGGTTTACCCGAAATTGCTAATATTTTATCTAAGCTCATATATGTTCGTTTCAAAGTTGGCAAATATCAGTAGTTCGTTTTAAAAAATCAAACATTAACCAACATAAATATTTAAAAGTAAATTATCTCCCTTTTTTCACTAAAGGAAAACGCATTCGATATTCAGAATTAATTTTACCCTTAGAAATATTCGCCAGTTTTCCTTTTATTAACCTTTTTTTAAGACTAGATAGTTTATCCGTAAACAAAATTCCTTCTATATGATCATATTCATGCTGAATTACTCTTGCTGCTAATCCACTATAAACCTCTGTATGCTCAACAAAATTCTCATCAAAATAATTAATTTTTATAGTTTCATTTCGAAAAACATCTTCTCTAATATCAGGGATACTCAAACAACCTTCTGTAAAGGCCCACTCTTCTCCAGTTTCTTCTAAAATTTGAGCATTAATAAAAACTTTCCTAAAACCTTTTAATTGATTTACTTCTTCCTCAGATAATTCTTCATCCTCAGAAAAAGGTTCTGTATCTACCAAAAACAAACGTATCGGAAGTCCAATCTGAGGAGCAGCCAACCCTACTCCATGGGCATTATACATAGTTTCAAACATATTATCCAGTAATTCAGATAATTTAGGATAATCTTTTGTTATCTCTTTTCCTTTTTTTTTCAATACCGGATCTCCGTATGCTACAATTGGAAGTATCATATATTTCTTACTTATTTTCTATTAATTTACTGATTATAAAGATAATCCTGCAGTATAATCGTTGCACTAATTTGATCTACTAACGCCTTATTCCTTCGTTTCTTTTTTGAAATCCCACTAGCAAGCATTGTGTCAAAAGCCATCTTTGAAGTAAAACGTTCATCAATTCTTTTTACAGGAATATTAGGAATTTCTTCACTTATTTTTTTTAAAAATGGTTGAATCAACTTCTCACTTTCTGAAGGAGCTCCATGTAATCTTTTTGGTTCTCCTACTATAAAAAGTTCGACTTCTTCCTTAGATATATATTCTTTTAACCAAGATAATATATCCTTGGTGTCAACAGTAGTCAAACCAGAAGCTATAATTTTAGATTCATCTGTCACCGCAATCCCACAACGTTTTCCTCCATAATCTATTGCCAAAATTCGCCCCATATCTATTTTTCTGCAAAAATATAACATTATTATAAAAACACCTTATTTATTAATGGATTCCTAAAATATGCTCAATCAGTATTTTTTTCCAACTAAGCTATTATCTTTACCAAAATTTTTTAATCGATGAACCAACTAAAGGAAACCATAGAAAAAGCTTGGGAAAACAGAGAGCTTTTAAAAGAATCAAATACGCAAAGCGCGATAAGAGAAGTTGTTAATTTATTAGATGCCGGAGAGCTAAGAGTTGCTGAACCTATTGAAGGAGGTTGGCAAGTTAATGAATGGGTTAAAAAAGGAGTTGTACTCTATTTCCCCATTCAAAAAATGGAAACTCTTGAAGCAGGAATCTTTGAATATCATGATAAAATCCCATTAAAAAAGGGATATGAAGCAAAAGGGATTCGAGTGGTGCCAAATGCTGTAGCACGTCATGGAGCTTATATTTCTCCAGGTACTATCTTAATGCCTAGTTATGTAAATATTGGCGCATATGTTGATCAGGGAACAATGGTAGATACATGGGCAACTGTAGGTAGTTGTGCACAAATTGGTAAAAATGTGCATCTAAGTGGAGGTGTTGGTATTGGTGGAGTATTAGAACCATTACAAGCCGCTCCTGTAATTATTGAAGACAATGCATTTATTGGATCTCGCTGTATTGTTGTTGAAGGTGTTCGTGTAGAAAGGGAAGCTGTACTTGGAGCTAACGTGGTATTAACAGCATCAACTAAGATTATCGATGTGACTGGGGATACTCCTGTAGAAAGAAAGGGAATAGTTCCTGCTGGCTCTGTGGTAATACCAGGAAGTTACACCAAAAAATTTGCAACTGGAGAATATAACGTACCTTGCGCATTAATTATTGGAAAACGAAAAGAAAGCACCGACAAAAAAACCTCTCTTAATGAAGCGCTTAGAGAGTATGATGTAGCTGTATAGTAAAAAATACATAAAGATTTTGGGCTTGTCTTTATTTTTTTTAGGCAAGCTCTATTATTTTTGACCCCGACTTATGAAGATTTTGGTTATTCAACAAAAAATGATTGGAGATGTGCTCACAAGCACTATTATTTGTGAAGCATTGCGAAAAGAATACCCTGATGCGACTATTGATTATTTAGTAAACTCAAATACAAAACCGGTTCTAACAGAAAATCCTTTTTTTGACCATATTGTAGAATTTAAAAAAGAATATCAAGATAGTAAAAAGGCTTTCTACGCTTTTTTAAAAAAGATTCGGGAAACCAGATATGATCATGTCATTGATGTTTACGGGAAGTTAGAAAGTAATCTTATCACACTATTCACTGGAGCTCCAACAAAAGTGTCTTTCCACAAATGGTATACACAATTTTTATATACAAAAACGATTAAAAGAAGTTCTGACTCTATTACAAATGCTAGTATAGCAATAGAAAACAGGCTTCGTTTAATTTTTCCAGAAAATAGAATTACCGCCGAAATCACAAGGCCTAAAATATTTTTAACGAAAGAAGAAAAACAAAAAGCAGGGGAGTTTTTAGAATCCAACGGAATCAAATCAAAAACTCCCTTAATCATGATCAGCGTTTTAGGAAGCGAAACAAAAAAAACACTCCCTTTTGCCTATATGGCCAAAATGATTGATGTAATAGTGAACACAACTGGAGCAAATATCCTTTTTAATTATATCCCTAATCAAGAAAAAGATGCTCGCGCTGTTTACAACCTTACTATGCCAAAAACGCAAAGGCATATTCATTTTGATGTGTTTGCAAAAAGTTTACGTGGATTTCTGGCTATTCTATCGCATTGCGACTCTTTAATAGGTAATGAAGGCGGAGCTGTAAACATGGCAAAAGCGTTAGACATACCAACATTTACTATTTTCTCTCCTTGGATTCATAAAAAAGATTGGAATATGTTTGAAGATGGAGAAACACAAATATCTGTCCACCTATCAGATTATTTACCAGGATTATTTTTACATAAAAACGGTAAAGAACTTAAAAAGAAATCATTAGAACTTTACCCTTATTTCAAACCAGAATTATTCATTGATCAATTATATAACTTTTTGAACAAAAACTTGTAATTTGCATTTCTAAAACCAAATCATCATAGAAAAAAAAGCTTCACATAGAGAAAAAGTTACGGCTATTGTCCCTTGCTATAACGAAGAACATAATATCAGAAAAGTATTAGAATCTGTATCATTTGCTGATGAGATTATGGTGGTTGATTCGTTTAGCACAGATAAAACTATAGAAATAGCTAAGGAGTATACCGATTTTATAATCCAACGGGAATATGAATATTCTGCTTCACAAAAAAACTGGGCTATCCCACAAGCTAATCACGAATGGATTATACTTGTTGATGCCGATGAATGTGTTACACCAGAGCTAAAAGATGAAATTTTAAAAACTTTGGAAAATCCAGGAGTTGATAATATAACTGGATACTGGATAAAGCGTATGAATCATTTTATGGGAGAGCGCATAAATTATAGCGGGTGGAGAAACGATAAAGTAATCCGCCTTTTTCATAGAGATCGGTGCTCATACCAAGACAAACAAGTACATGCTGAAATAAAAACAGATGGAAAAATAGCATTTTTAAAAAACAAATTTTATCACAATACATATACAACTCTTGATGCTTATTATACAAAAATGAATAGATATGCGGCGTGGCAAGCAAATGATTATGATAAAAAAACTGGTAAATTAACTCCATATCATTTTGTTATCAAACCTTTCTGGGGATTCTTTAAACATTATATTATTCAAAGTGGGTTTAGAGATGGACTTCCTGGTTTGGTTATTGGTTACATACAAGGGTACACTGTCTTTATGAGGTATGTAAAATTATGGTTGCTTCGTAGAGATCGAAAATAAACTCAATCTTTATACCTTTTTAAACCATTCTTTTCTAAGTAGTTTTTCATTAAAAATGATATTGAAAACTGAGTTTCAGAACTAAAAAATGCCAAACTAAAACATTATTAATTACAGAAAAAACAGGTTTATCAGGTTTTTTCAAGCTTCTTCCTTATACATAAGAACTAAAGAAACCCGTTGTGCATTTAGAAAAAGTTGCGCAAACTGCTAAAAGGCAGTAAATTGTAGTTACGACACTATAATTCATATGCACAACTTTCAAGCAAATTACGATAAAATACTCAAGGTTTTAAAAGGATT